>DATKPJ010000098.1:0-12638 GCA_035524195.1 Occallatibacter sp. | reverse complement strand
TAGGCTCGGCGACAGACACACCAGCAACCACAATGAGAGCTGCGCTTGTGGAACTGCAGAGGGCCCATCGCGCGCATTTGCGCTTCAAGGAGTTCAGCGTCAAGGAATTCATTTGTCTCGACTGCATCGATCTTAGCGTTTAGACGGCTGACAAGAGCAACCATCCCTTCGATTTTCGCTCGAGGCATAAGTAGGCAGCAATCGCCCACAAAGAAAAAGGGCGCGACGGGAGTTACCCGCCGCGCCCCAGTTAAGGGTCAAACTAGAAGACGAACTTGCCGCCCAGTTCGGGGTTGCGCGGATCCCACGCAGTGGTGACCTGCCCGAACTGGCTGTCTCCGAGTTTGTTGTCGAACGCGTTGAACTCAGAGTGGTTGAAGGTGTTGAACGACTCGAAGCGCAGCTCGAAGTGCGCACGCTCGGTGAGAGCGAACGACTTGTAGAGCGACGTCGTGAAGTTCACACGGCCAGGACCAACGATTGCATCCTTACCCGTGTTGCCGAAGCCCTGGTTCGGGCCGCCCAGCCAGGCTGGAATCGGCGCCGAGAACACAGACGTGTCAAACCAAGCCTTCTGTGTCTTCGGATAGTGCACCTTACCGCTGATATTGGGACGGTTGGTGTAGCCAGAGCCGTTGCCGTTCAAACCGACAGAGTCGTAGCTGATCGACAGGCCAGGACCCTGGTTGTTGCCCGACGAGTTCAAGCCGGATTCGTCGATGATGGTACCGGCGATTTCCCATCCGCCGAGCATCGACTTCACCAGACCCTGGCTCTTTGCGAAGAAGGGCAGGTTGTAGACGTAGTTGGCACTGACCATGTGACGGCGATCGAGGGCGCCGGAACCCTTGTCGTACTTCAGGTTCCAGGGGTTGCTGACCGGATCCAGATCGTAGCTGGTGATATCGATTTCGTGCGAATAGGTGTAATCGATCTCGCCGCTCAGACCATGGTAGCCCTGCATTCGGAGACCCGTCTGGAAGCCGTTGTAGGTTCCATTCGTGGTGTTCTCTTCCTGCGTGATGCCGCCATAGCCCTGATAGGCGCGGTAGATGTTGGCGTTGGCCAGGCTGCTTCCACCCGGGTTGGTACCCGTGTGGTTGCTCGAGTCGCCCTCGTTGGCGCGGACGCTCATCGGGGTACTCAGCGGGAAGTTATTGATGTCCCGCTCGATGTTCTGATGCCATGCCAGGTTGCCAACATACTGCACCACCCAGATCATCTGAGGATTCAGCTGGTGCTGAATGCCGAGGCTGTACTGCGCAACGCCGGGAGCCGGATAATCCGAGGCCAAATTCGTCAAGCCGGACGGGAAGACCGGTGTTGACGCCGATGCTCCAGTCACCCAGCTGGTATGCGGGTCGCTGAAGTAGACGTTGGTGGAACCCGGATTGAAGGCAAAGGGCGGGTTGGTGGCGGCGTTGTAGATGTCGTTCCCCTGCATTCTCTCGAAGAACGTGCCGAAACCGCCGCGCAGGACGGTCTTGCCGTTTCCGAAGAGATCTTCAGAGAAGCCGATACGGGGCTGCCAGGTGTTGTAGTAGTTGCTCACCAGACCCCTGGGGAAGCCGTCCTGGCCGGCCAGTTCCATGCCATTCAGATAGAACGGAACGGTTTGTCCGACCGGGGTGTAGAAACCGGGGCCAGCGTTGTCCATCGATCCGTCCGTGTTCCAGATTGGCTCCTGACTGGGCAGGTAGGCAGCCGGATTGAAGTTGGCGACGTTGTTGCCGCGTTCCCAGGCATGCGGCAGAGCGTCGAAACGGAAGCCCAGCTGCAGAGACAGGCGCGAGGTGGCGTGCCAGTTGTCTTCGACATAAGCCGAGGGCGTCTGGTTGACGTAGTGGCGGATTGGCGTGGACTGGAACTGCGAGAAGCTGCCGGCCAGGCCCATCAGCATATCCATGATGCCGTCGCCGGACAGGGAGCCGAAGCCATAGGTTCCCTGCGCGTCGCCGAACAGCTGCTGGTTCTTGGTGTAGCGGTTGTAGCTGAAGCCGAACTTCATGGCGTGCTTGCCCATGGTGTACGAGACGTCGACGCGCGGCTCGTAGTCTTCGGCGGCGTTGTGCCACGGCGCCGAACCGGTATCTTCAGCCGTGTTGTAGGGGCTGCCGAAGCCGGTGATGCCGGGCATGTATGGGTTGCTCGTATTGAAGAAGCGGTTCGGGCTAAAGCCGGAAACCAGGTTGGCGTTCTGATCCGTGATGTTGATGATGTTGCCGTCGTAGTTCATGCTCGCTTCAACCAGCAGGCTGGGCGAGATGCTGCCGCTCAGCTTGAGGGCGGCGCTGTTCGACGGGTTGGAGAGGGTGCTGGTGACGGTGGGATAGCTGTACCACAGCCAGCCGAGTTCCGGCGCGCCATAGCCCTGGGTCACGGAGTCGTGCATGTAGTGGCCGAGGATCTTCCACTTGTCGTTGATGGAGTGGTCGACGCGGACGATGTCGTCACGCACATTGATGGGCAGCGAAACGCCCTTCTCGTAGTAGTCGTTGGAGGTGTTCGGATGCGGCAGGATGCCCGAGTTCAGGTAGGCAACCGCGTTCGCATCGAACAGGTTCGCCGGAATGACATTGCCGGGGAACGGCTGGCCAGGGGTAAGACCATCCGCAGTCAGCTTCGCGTTGAACGCCGGATCACCGACCTTGGGGACAACCAGAGCGGTTGACTTGGAGAAGGCAGGCGCCACGTAGGTCAGATCCTGTCCGGCTGTCGGAAAGTCCGCTGCGTCCAGGGTTGGGTTGTTGGAGACGCCGCCCGACTGGACGATGCGCCGCCACTCTTCGTTCCAGAAGAAGAAGGTTTTGCGCGGATGCTGGAACGGAAGCAGAGGGCCGCCGAGGTTGGCGCCGAAGATGTTGTAGTGCAGCGGCAGGCGAGGCTGCGTAGCACCGTTGTACTTGTTGAAGAAGCTGTTGGCGTCGTAGTCGGTGTTGCGGTTAAACTCCCACGCTTCACCGTGATAGTGTTCCGTGCCGCTCTTGAGGGCCAGCGAAATCGTTGCGCCGGAAGAAATGCCGTAGTCCGGCGGATAGTTGCTGGTCAGCATTTCGAACTGGGCGATGGCATCCTGGGAGGGCATGATGTCCATGCCGCCGGCGCCGCCGCGATCATCCGCCTCGCCGCCGTCGATCAGCCAGATGTTGTGGCTTTGGCGAAGGCCGTTGACGCTGATGGTGAAGTTCGAAGCCACTGAAGTCGGCGTGTTGCTGTCGGGCAGAGCCGAGCTGACGCCGAGACCCAGAGCCGCGAGGGCTGCGAAGTTCCGGTTTTCCGTCGCGATCTTTTCCACCTGCTGCGACGAAATCGTGGTGCTGACCACGTTCTCATCGGTCTGCACCTGCAGCGCGTTCGCCTGCACGGTGACGGTGGTACTGGCCGCGCCGACCTGCATCTTCACGTCCGCGCGCAATACCTGCGAGACGTTCAGGACGAGGCCGTTGGAGACGTAGCTCTGGAAGCCCTTCGCCGCAGCCTTGAGGTTATAGGTGCCGACGTTCAGAGCCGGAAAGGTGTAAAGCCCGGTGTCGTTCGAATCAGTTTCGCTGATTGTTCCGCGGGCGATGTCAGTCAGGGTGAGATGCGCGCCAGGAATCGCCGCGCCGGTTTGGTCGGTTACGATGCCGGTAATCTCGGAATTCTGCTGCGCATGCGCCGCCACTCCGGAGATCCCGAGGCACAGCATCACAAGCAGCCACACGTAGGTCTGCGGTTTTGCAAGTACCTGTCTCACGAATTGCCTCCTTGAAGAAAAGTGCTCCGATTTTCGGAAGCACGCATTGCTTTCCCGTCTCGAGTTTTCCGGCTATTCCGCCGGCGTTCCGGCGCAACTCCGGTTATTTTTTTGCACTACCCGGGGGACTGGAGCGAGAGACTAACAATCGATTTCATCAATTGTCAAGCGATTTATTGAAGGGCTTAGGCGCCGGGAGACGCCTTCAGAAAGACAAGTGCTATAGGAAACGAATACAGCCACATAAGGCTGAGTCAAAGACATCTTATATTCGCCTTTTATTCTCAGTAATCAGGACGGTGCTGTGGCAGGCCCATCTCAACCGGTGAAGCCCTGCCCCAGGGAAGCGCGGGTTCGCCCCCCGCCATGACCGCAGGGCGTCCGGAACGCAGGGCGGCCTTTCCGAAGCCGATTGAGAGCTCCGACGGCTCCGAACGTTCAGCTGAACCACAGCGAGAACCCAACTTGGGAGGATTCCTGCGGCCTGGGCTATTTGAACCCTGTGAGGATGGCGCCGCTTTCAGGCCGCTGCCGTGCGGCGTTCATCCTCGGCGGTCGGTTCGCCAATGTGGTCGAGATTCACGCCGGTGGTCTCGATGCGGAAGAACCACGTCACGATGGCTCCGAGCACGAAGGCCACCACCAGACCGTAAAGCAACAGCCTGGTGCCGACAGTCACGAGCAGAATCGGAAACAGGAATGCAGTCATCACCGCGCCGATTTTGGCAAACGCGGCGGCAAAGCCGGCCCCCTTGCCCCGAATCGCGGTGGGAAACACCTCGCCCGCCAACAGGTAGGTCTGGGCATTGGGTCCGAGGTTGGTCATGAAGTCGAAAAGCATGAAACCCGCAAAGATGAGTCCGATCTTCAGACTGCCGGCGGCGTCGACGGAGAGAGAAGCGATGAACAGGCCAACAGCGCATCCGATGAATCCAACAATCTGCAGCCGGATGCGGCCGACCCTGTCTGCGAGAACGACAGCAAAGGCGATACCTACGATCAGCAGCATGGTGATCATTGCATCGCCGCGCGCTGCCAGACGCGCGTTCGCAATCAGATCGCTCATACTGCGTACGTGGTCAGCTTTGTGGCCGATCGCGGTGGCCAGGATCGTCGGCGTGAAAATGCCGATGCCATAGGTGCCCAGATCCTGCAGGAACCATGGCACGGAGGCCAGGATTGTGGCGCGCCGATAACGACCGCTGAACAGGGAGAGAAAGGATCCATTACCGTGGCTGCTTCCGTCGGCAGCGGCGGCCCTGGGGGCCAGCACGATATCCCGCGGATACTGCGGCGTCCGGCCCAGCAGTTTTTGTGCAGCGGTGGTCGCACGATCGACCGCTCCGCGGGTGTGCAGCCAGTTGGCGCTCTCGGTGATGTAGAAGCGACCGATGGTCACGACAACGGCCGGGATCACGGCGGTGGCATACATCCAGCGCCAGGCGTCGAGATTGGGTACCGTCGAGAGCACCACATAGCCGACGGCGGCGCCACCGACAGCGCCAACCGACTGGAAGGCAAAGGCCGCCAATACCAATTTTCCGCGGCTGGTGCTCGGAATATTTTCCGAGATGATCATGTGCGCGGTCGGATAGTCGCAGCCGAGGGCGAGCCCCAGTCCGAACAGGCAGAAGATCAGCGAAGTGAAGCTGGTGCAGAAGACTGCGGCGCCCAGGAACGCTGTGAAGATGATCATCTCCACCACGAACATCGATTTGCGCCCAAAGTAGTCCGACAGGCTGCCCAGTCCGAGCGCGCCGATAAGGATGCCGCACAGGCTGGCAGCGGCGACCAGGCCCTTCTGCGCGGGAGTGATCTCAAACTGACGCGCAATGAGCGGTACGGCCACGCCTGTCATGAAGACGACGAAGCCCTCGAAGAATTTCCCCGCAGCGGCGAGTGTCCAGATGCGACGCTGCATCTTGGTCATTGGGACGGACGGAAGACGGGTGCCGTCGGGCCACATCGGCCCTTCGTCGATATAATCCTGGACCGTCCGGCCCGGGAGAGAGGCGGGATTCGCAGCGTTGGGCATGACGATTTCCTTTCGTTTCCCCTCGTGGCGGAGGGATGCTACTGGATTTTCGCGATCTGAATCTCGCTGCGGGCGCGGATCGGCGTCGGCAGAGCGATGAAATGAACCGGATCAAGGTAGCGCGCCATGCTTCCTCCCTCCGGGGAGATGCACCACAGCAGGAAGTTGCTGATCGCCGTTGCGTCCTGCTGGCTGGGCTGCCGGTCGGAGACGATCGCGTATTCGTAATTAATCAGTGGATACGAATTGGCCCCCGGCGCGAAGACCAGGGTCAGGCGCTCGTCCGGCGGCGTGCGTGGCGTAAGCGCCGCGGCCGCGGCAGTGATAGTCGCCTCATTCGGCAGCAGAAAATTCCCCGCCTGGTTCTCGAGCAAGGCCACCAGCAGGTTGTCCTTCGCGGCTTCGGACTCGTAGCTTGCGCCCACATAGCCCACCGCATAGGGTGTCTGCGCGAGGGTCGCGAGCATCCCGCTGTTGCCGGTCGCGGTCAGTTCCCCAGGCACTGAGGGCCAGTTCACGGTGGTTCCGTAGCCGATCTTGTTCTCCCATCCCTGGTCGGCCATCTCTTCCGCATCCGGAGTAGAGAACGAAAGGAACTGGGTGAAGATGAACGTATCGCCCGACCCCTCGGCGCGCCGCACCGGCACGATTGTCGCGTGGGGCAGTTGGACTCCGCGGTTCAGCTCCGCGATGGCCGAAGCATCCCAGGTACGGATTGTGCCGCTGTAAATATCGGCAAGCACCGGTCCGCTCAGTTTCAGCGTCCTGCCGCGGAGCTCAGGAAGGTTTGCATCCACGGTCTGAGCGGAGATGGCCAGCGGAATATTCAGGACCTCCGGATTCGCCATCTTCCGGTTGTCCGACATATAAGCGTCGGAGGTTCCGATCTGAACCTTCCCGGCGATGGCCTGGGAAATACCGGCACCCGACCCGGTGGCCGCGTCAGTAATGTGAAGGCCGGGATCGACCTGGCCGTACGCGGTTACCCAGGTTTGGAAAAGCGGGTAGAGCAGGGTCGATCCCGCTTCAGAAATCGTCATGGGTGTCGATTGAGCTGCCGCCAGCGCCGCCGCCGCGATCAAGACAACGCATGCGGCTCCGCAGACTCGGCTGCCAGAATTTCGCCTCATAGATGGACTCCTGTTGATGTTCAGGGGACAACCAGCTTGCCGGCACAGGGGATTCGCGAAACCACGGTAGCCGTTCCGTGTTACAGAGTGATGACGCACGGAGTAATAACAAAACTGATCGGTACGTGAATAACTTACTGTCCAGCGTCGACTAAGACGTCAGCCGGAAGGGTTGCCGGGCAAGCGACAACCTGCTCAATCGCGCCGGGTCGTGCCGAGTCCCTGCGAATTCCACCGACGCTCGCACGGCGTGTTTCCTCGATGCAGCCGGAACGGAACTCACCGCAGAATCGTCAGTCGGTTGACACGCAAATATCGACTCGCTAACATGCGTACCGAGTGGTTGGTACGCCATGCAAGCCTCGCAAAATCAGCACGAATCGAAAAGAAGATTGCTCGACGCTGCTCTCCGGGTGATCCGGGAGAAGGGGTATCAGGCGACGCGGGTTGAAGACGTTTGTACGGCGGCCGGGCTGACCAAGGGCAGCTTTTTTCATCATTTCAGGAGCAAAGAAGATCTGGCTCTGGCGCTGCTCGATTCCTTCAAGGTCGAGACCGAAACTCTGTTTGCGTCGGCACCCTACCAGACGCTTGAAGATCCGCTGGATCGGCTTCTGGGATATATCGACTTTCGCAATGGCTTGTTACGGGGCGAACTGCAGCAGTTCACCTGCCTGGTCGGGACAATGGTCCAGGAGGTCTACTTGACCCATCCCCATCTGCGAGAGGCATGCGAACGCGGAATCACCGGACACGCGGGGGATATCGAGCCGGATATCGCAGCCGCGATGAAGAAGCATAACGTGCACGGGAACTGGACTCCGCAGAGCCTCGCGCTCTACACCCAGGCGGTGCTGCAGGGCGCGTTCATCCTGGCCAAGGCGCGCGGCGGACCCGAGGTGGCCAGGGAGATGGTCGACCATCTGCGGCGCTACATCGAGTTGCTATTTGACCGGAACGATGAACGAGCGGGGAGCGGCGAGGCTGCCGAAGAGGCGAGCGCGCCGATTTTTCTGACCCATCACTCGAGCGGAGTTGAGATATGAGCCTTGCTGGGTGGAAGTCCTTACAGAATCCGGGTCAGGGCGCTCCGGGAGATTCGCGGCAGACGCTTCCCGACGTTTCCCCTCCGCGAGCTAAAGAAAAGGGGCCGTCCTGGGACAACGAATCGATTGCTGGATCGAGTCAAGTTCGTGGTGCGGCCCCTGAAAAGTACCTGAAACGGATGGCGGTGAGGGCAGGAGATAAAATCGTCCTGGTCTCGATGAATGATGTGTTGTGGATCCAGAGCCATGGAAACCTGGTTCGGCTGCATTTAGAGACTGCCAGCTACGAACACAGGACGACGATTAAGAACGCGTATACCCACCTGGATCCGGGGCGGTTCGTTCGCGTACACAGAAACGCGATCGTCAACCTGGACTATGTCACTGAATTTGATCTTCCGCGCTGCGGTAACGCCTTTGTTCGCCTGCGCAACGGCAAGGCTTTGCCGATCAGCAAGACTGCGCGAACGACCTTGAGGCGCGAGCTGTTATTGCAGTCCTACGGTTTGACCGATATGGGCGACGGTTAGGGATCCGCTGCGCATTGTCATTTATGCCGGCTCAGTTGGGGCCGGGTGTGCCGTCTGACCAATGGCGCACCACGACCATCATAACGGTTACACGAGCCTCCCGGTCCTTTGCGGCAATGAGCGGTGAGCCTGGCAGATTCGCACCCCAGGTCGGCGCCGAATCGCCCGCAACGTAGAACATCAGATGCGGATACCAGTTCCTGCTTTGGTCGTTGAGGTATTGCTGCTTCGACATCATGTAGCACATCGCTCCCGGAAGCAGCGCGGGCAGCTTCTTCTCCTCGAGGGCCGCAGCGATCGCCTGGGCGATCTGGGTCCTGGACTGACCGGCCAGCACCAATCGGCTCTTCATGAGATAGATATCGGCGATGCTCTGGGCGGCCGCTTTGTTGAAGCAGTTGGGAGCACGCAGCTTAGGATTCCAGAATTCGGGATCGTCGGTGGCTTTGGCCCAGGAACGCTCCACATAGCAGAGAAAGCCGTTGGTGCCCGGCACGGCTGTGGTGTATCCATGGGGTCCCATCACCATCACGGTGGCCCGATCCGACACGGAACCAGGAGCTGCGCTGCGAGCCAGTGCGATTTCCGCTTCCCTCGGCATCAAATACTCGCGTAAAGGAGCCATGGACGGATATGGATCGGACTGAGCTCGCGCCCGGCGAACGGGTCCCGGCAGGACAAACAGGATGACAAGGGCGAAAATAACCCCGGTGACGACCTTTCGCATATGATTCTCCGGCTCGGCAACGCCATCATGCAGTGTAAAGGGCACTCATGAGGCTGGAAGCGCCCGTGGACGCACGCTTCACCTTCTCTGTTCACTGGCGAGCAATCCGATGTCCAAAGAAGGCTGGGGCAAACTGCCCGATTTCAGGGATGACCATTGGCAATTTCGGGATAAACGGAATCCCTGCGCAACGAGCTATGGCGATCTGGAGAAACACGTCCTCTCAACCAAAGGCTCAGTCCGCTCTGATTTGAGATTAATCTGTGTGTGAAAAGCGTTTGCCGGCTCCGAAAGGAAGGAACGGCCACCCGGGACCGGCGGGTTTGACGCCGAACCGGCGAGGCTGGCAGCCGTACTCGTGTCTGCAAAGGGAGCGTTCCAGAGGTGTCGCGTCGTTTCGCCGCGAGAAAATGAAACCACGGTTCGAGAACCCCCTCTTATTGTTGCTGATATCGAAGGAGAGCTTGTAGTGAAATTGGTTCCGCGCGTTCTTCTCTGCATGACCCTGGCACTTGTCGGTTTATCTTTTCCCGCTCATATCGCTGCTGCTCAGTCAGCCGACGTCGCAGCCGCCTCTGAGAAGGTGATCATCGATACCGACATCGGGGACGACATCGACGATGCCTTCGCCATTGCTCTTGCGTTGTCGAGCCAGCGGGTTCAGGTGCTGGGCATTACCACTGCTTTTGGAGATACGGCGCTTCGCGCGCGCCTGGCTGAACGGTTCCTGATGGAAACCGGCCACGGCTCGATTCCGGTCTACGCAGGCCCCGCAACCAAAGCGACGAACATTTTCTCCCAGCGCCGGTATGCGGAACAATTCCCATCACGAAACTGGCCGGACGCGGTCAGTTTCATCGAGGATCAGATCCGCGAGGCTCCAGGAAAGATCACTCTGATCTGCATTGCCCCGCTGAGTAATGTCGGCGCCCTGATGGAGCGCGACCCGGCTACCTTTCGCAAACTGAAGCGCGTGGTGATGATGGGCGGATCGATCCACCGGGGCTATGACGACCTGGGTTATCTGCCTGATCGCGGGCCCAGCGCCGAATGGAACATCGCCCAGGATATTCCGGCGGCGAAGAGCCTCTTTTCCTCCGGCGTGCCGATTTACATGATGCCGCTCGACTCGACCCAGCTAAAGCTGGATGAGGTGATGCGCGATCAGCTCTTCAGTCAGGGCACCCGCGTGACCGACAACCTGGCGCTGCTTTACCAGCAGTGGACCAATGCAACGTCGAACCCAACGCCAACCCTCTTTGACGCCATGGCGGTTGCCTACGTTCTCGATCCATCGCTCTGCCCCACGACTCCTATGCACATTCAGGTGGATGACGAAGGCTTCACTCGAGAAACCCCAGGTGCGGTTAACGCGAATGTCTGCCTCCACTCCGATGCGGACATGTTCTTCCACTTCTACTTTCATGCGGTTCTGAATTCCGGAAAGGAAAGGCTGAGCAAGCCGTGACGGGCACGGCCGCTAAAGGCATCGGCGTCGGAAAAAAGAAAGGACGGCACCAGGACGCTCAAACGTCCATTGCGAAGGTTGTACAATTCGACCACACGCTGCGCGCCAAAGGGCCTTCATCAAGCCTCAGGCCAACGTTCCCCAATGACAACGACGGTGAACAACTTCCACGTCCTCGCCAAACCCATCGGGCCTATTTGTAATCTTGACTGCAGGTACTGCTTCTATCTCGAAAAAGAGGCGATCTATCCGCAGGCCTCGAAGTGGGCCATGCCGGAGGAAGTGCTGGATACCTATATCCGGCAATACATCGAGGCCCACGATACGCCGGTCGTGAGCTTCGCGTGGCAGGGAGGCGAGCCGACCCTGCTCGGCGTCGAATATTTCCGCCATCTCGTCGAAATCCAAAAGAAATATGCCAATGGAAAGCGCATCCAGAACGCGTTCCAGACAAACGGCGTACTTCTCAACGACGACTGGGCCGCGCTGTTCAGGGCCAACGATTTCCTGATCGGGATCTCCATCGACGGACCGCGCGAGCTGCATGATGCGAACCGGGTGGACAAGGGCGGCCAGCCAACCTTCGATCGCGTGATGCGCGGCATCGAGACCCTCAGGCGCAACGATGTTGCGTTTAACACGCTCACCACCGTACACCGTGACAACGCCGATTTCCCGCTTGAGGTCTATCGTTTCCTGAAAGACAACGGCAGCGGGCATATGCAGTTCATTCCCATCGTGGAGCGTATTGCCTATCAGGCGACCAGCGACGGACTACACCTGATTTCACCGGATTTCGACGGATCGGCTCGGGTGGCTCCCTGGTCGGTGGAGCCCCGGCAGTTCGGGCGGTTCCTGTGTGCCATCTTCGATGAATGGGTGCGGAAGGATGTGGGCCGCTACTTTGTGCAGCTGTTCGACCTGAGCCTTGAGATGTGGACCGGCCTGGAGTCCAGCCTCTGCGTCTTCCGGCGCCAGTGCGGCTCTGCTCTGGCCATCGAACACTGCGGCGATCTCTACTCCTGCGACCACTTTGTGTATCCGCAAAATCGGCTGGGAAACATCATGGAGTCGCCGCTCGAAACGTTAGTCGATTCGCCCCAGCAGCACAGCTTTGGCGAAGCAAAGGAATCAACCCTTCCCCGCTACTGCCGCGAGTGCGACGTGCGCTTCGCCTGCAATGGTGAGTGCCCCAAACATCGCTTCCTCGTCACCCCTGACGGCGAGCCGGGGTTGAACTATCTCTGCGCCGGCTACAAAATGTTCTTCCGCCATGTGGACCCGTACATGCGATTCATGGCCAGCGAACTGGCGATGGGTCGCGCCCCGGCTGGGGTGATGAGTCGGGTGGCCGAACAGGAGACACAGGCAGCGCTCCGCAAAGCTGGCCGCAACGACCCCTGCCCCTGCGGCAGTGGAAGGAAGTTCAAACAGTGCTGCGCAGGAAGGCTCTGATGCAACGAGGTGATCAGGAGCCAGGCTGAACCGTTTCTATCTCGGCGCTGAGGTGCGGGCGGCGGCACAGGCAAGGAGTGCCGCAAAGCGATCCAGGGGCCCCGGGTCCGCTGATTCAGTCCGCTCCGGCCCTCCCCGGTCGGGTTTCCCTGCAGGCCGTGTCCCCGCGCGGCGCCGCACGACTTGTTCGCCGCTTCACCCGCAGGATTCACAGAATGGCTCGCCGGTTGTTTTGCCCCGCCGCCCGCTCTCGCTCGTTGAATCCCACTTCTTACTTTGACGGTGATGCCCGCCTGCGCTTGTTGTCGCGCGTGCTGACCCCGGAGCCGTTATGCCTGTGAATCCTTCAGGATCCAGGCCGCGTTTGTCCGGCGCGATCAGGACACCGTCATCCGGCTGTGGCACGAGTTGATGGAATTTCCGGCATCCTCCCCGCAGGACGCCCTCGATCACTGCCTTCGTGTCCTCGCCCGGGAGGTGGGCGCCGTTAATGCCACATGGGTCGGCGCGG
>DATKPJ010000097.1:0-49139 GCA_035524195.1 Occallatibacter sp. | reverse complement strand
AGTGCCGATTTCTCAGTTCCGGACAAATCCCCGCGCATTTTGCCGACTAATTCCCCAAAGCGCGCACAATCAAAGTAGGGAGGCTCATCCGCAAGACGCCGCTGTTTAGATCCGGCAGTTCCGCAAAACTCCAATCACCGCAGGTGCAGGTCCCCGGCGTCCCGGGGATCGGACCAGCGTCAACAGGGCTTTATTCCCGGAAAAATCAACAGGTCCAGCTCTTTTTCGGCGCTAACTCCTTTGCTGAGAGAAATCTGCGGCTAACTTCTTTCCTGAGAGTAATTTAGCGCGAGACCCTGTCGCCAACTCTTTTGAGATGAATAATTTACGTCCAGAAACCGGGGGTGGGGGGTATCCATCTGCTGCCAACTATGCCCCGGCAGTCGTTGCAGCTCGCGCGCTACTTGTCCTTCGGTGCCTTGCTGATCCCGGCGGCCTTCAGGTGCGCCCCGCGCGCCTCGGCGTGTGCTCGCCAGAATGCGGCCGCGGCTTGCGGTCCGATATCCGGAACCTTGGCTAGACGTTCGCGCTGGAAGATGTGCGTGTAGAGCATGGGCCCCAGCAGAAGAGAAACGGCAACCTCCAGGTCAAGGTCAGCGGGAAGCAACTCGCGCTCAATTCCGCGTTGCAGAATGCGCAAAATAGAGTTCCGCGGCGGCTCCATCACCCGCCGTCGCCAGGCCATGCCAAATTCGTGGTGCGTCGCCGAATACGCAATCATCGAGGGCATCAGCCGATTGCGCACTTCGTCAAACTCGTCGGGAGGCCGGCGCGTCAGGACCGTCGTGAGATCGCTGCGTATGTCCCCCGTGTCCACATCCTCGCGCTCGCGATCGAGCCCGTGGATCAACGCCATCACTCCCATCAGGAGCGCTTCTTTGTCGGTCCAGTGGTTGTAGATGGTGGCCTTGCTCACGCCCGATGCTTTCGCGATCGCGTCCATGCTGGTGGCGTCGACGCCCCGCTCCGCAAACAACTCCAGTGCGGCGCGGAGCACCTTGTCGTGAGCTTCGCTGCTGCGTGTTCGCGCCACGTCAGATCTCGATCTTTGAAAAGCGGTGCGCGCCAATCACCAGCAGCACCGAACCGACCGACGCAAGCACAATCAAGTCGGTCATCGCACCAAAGTGAGTCAGGTTGAGCAGAACGGCTCGCATTCCGTCGATTCCATAGGTCAGCGGATCGGCAGCCGTGACGTACCCCAGCAGCTTCGGCAACCCCTTCAGGGGAAACAACGCGCCTGAGAGAAAGAAGATGGGAAGCACCAGAAAATTCATGATGAGCTGAAAACCCTGCATGTCCTGCAGGCTCGACCCGATCGCTACACCAAGCGCCGCAAAGACCACCGCGATGAGCGCCAGGAAAAGAAAGGCAATGGGGACCGTGGCGAGATGCGCCGGCCGGAACCCGGCAATCACGCACACCACGGTGACCAGAAGGCCTTGAATCATCGCGACCGTCGCACCGCCCAGTGTCTTCCCTGCCATGATCTGCAGCCTCGGCACCGGGGCCACCAGCGTTTCCTTCAGGAAACCGAACTGCCGATCCCACAGCAGTCCGAGTCCTGAAAAAATGGACGAGAACAGCACCGACATGCCAATGACGCCGGGCGCCACAAATTGAAAATAGCTGCCGTCGCCTGCGCGCTGAAAGACAGGGCCCAGCCCGAAGCCAAGCACCAGCAGGTACAGCATCGGTTGCCCAAGCGACGCGGCGATCTGCGCCCGCGAACGCACATACCGCTTCAGTTCTCGCAGCCAGAGAATGTAAATGGCTCTCATCGTCTGCTCCCAGTCCACATCTTTGCGAATTGCCTCAACTGATCGGCCGAGCCCGCGCTCTCATCTCGAATGGTGGAGCCGGTCAGGGCCAGGAAAGCTTCTTCAAGGGTCTCAGTCCCTGTATGCTCCTTGATCTCTTTCGGAGTTCCCTGCGCAACCAGGCGGCCATGATCGATTACGCCAATGCGATGGGCGACGCGATCCGCCTCGTCCATGTAGTGCGTGGTGAGAAACACTGTCACCCGCTCCGCCTCGTTTACGCGCTTCACATGCGTCCAGAGTTGATTGCGGCTCTGCGGATCGAGACCCAGCGTCGGCTCATCGAGGAAAAGAATCTTGGGCGTATGCAGAAACCCGCGCGCAATCTCCAGCCTGCGTTTCATGCCGCCGGAGAACTTCTTCACCTGGTCGTTGCGCCGCTCCCAGAGTTCGAAGAGCTTGAGCAGTTCCTCTGATCGCTGGTGACGAAGCTTGTGCGGAACGTGGTAGAGCACGCCGTGGATTTCCATGTTCTCCCACGCCGTCAGATCGCCGTCGAGGCTGGGGTCCTGAAATACGATCCCGAATCGCTTGCGAGTTTCGTTCTGATGTTTCTGCGGATCCAGTCCGTCGAGCTCGATGGCGCCGCTGGTTGGCTTCAACAACGTGGTGAGCATCTTGATGGTGGTGGTTTTGCCGGCTCCGTTGGGACCGAGAAAGGCAAAGATCTCTCCTTCAGCAACGTCAAAGGAAACGTCGTTCACCGCGGTGAACGAGCCGAAGGACTTAACAAGGTTTTGAACGCGAATCATGGGTCGACCTCCCATGAGAATCAATACTGAACGGTTTAGTTCAGTTTGTCAAAACAATCTCTGCTGGCCTGTTCCAAGTCGGCTCTTCCTTAAAGTTTGCACTGCCGGAAGATGCAGGCGATCCAGCGTTGGTTCAGCCCACAGGCGACAGGTTATCTCTGGACCGTTTCCAGTGACGACATGCGCTCGCGTTCTTCGTCTATCGCTTGAAACATCGCCCCATTATCGCTGAATTTAAAAGAGGATAGGCCGCGTTCTTCTGCGATGCGCTTCTCAACGCCGGCGAGGAGCGTAAGATCTTCTTTCGTGACCGGTTCCAGTTGCTTTCGAGTGAGCTGCTCCAGAATTTCGCACTGCTTTAGCGGATCTGTCTCCGGCACGCTCTTGAGATATTCAAGGGCTTGTGCCGCTCCCAGCTCTCCGTCGTGGCGGGCGATCCCCACCAGGCCCGTGCTGGCGCGTCGTGCCCAGCCGACAACGTAGGTTCCGGGCATTTTCCTGTTTCCTGCCGGATTCCATACTTCAAAATGCGGAATCGATGGATGCTCGGGATCGGGTTGGGTCGCGTATCCCTCCGGCCCCATGGGCAGCCCGAGGTTTGCATCATGGCGGTCTCCGATCGCGAAGATTAACGTGTCGAGATCCAGCATCGTCCTCGACGCGGTGCTCACAGCTTTCGTGCTTCCGTCGCTCTTCAGCGCAAGGTCATTCTCGGCCACTTCAAGCTTTGCAATGCGGCCGTCAGGACCGGGCAAAACCGCAGTTGGCGATGAAAGGAACCGGAACGACAAACGCGGCGGCTGCGATGCGAAATCTGCGTTAGTCAAATGCCGGAAACTGCTCTCGAAAATCTTCGCGGGCGAGACGTCCTGCCCTGCCGCTTCGCACCGTTCTTTCACGCGCTCTAATTCCGCGATGAACTCTTCTTTTGAAATGTGCCGGTCAATATATCCGATCTCTTTCTGATCGAACTTGATTTCGAGAGGACCGCGACGGGCGATGATGACCACATTCTCAGTGAGGCGGTTGGGATCATCTTCAAGCAGCCACCGGGCGATATCGATCGCAACGTTGCCCATGCCAATGATTCCGATCCGCTTTCCAGTGGAAAAATCCTGCGACGCATAGGGTGGGAGCTGGTTGTAGTGGTAAACAAAATCCTTGGCTGCGTACACTCCCTTCGCATCCTCCCCCGGCAGGCCGAGTCTGCCCGCTCCCTGCGCTCCCGCAGCAAAGATGATTGCGTCTGGCCCCATGGTTTGCAAATCAGCGATGGTGAGGTCATAGGTTTCGCCTATTTGCACGTTGCCGAAGTAGTGAATGTTGCCCATGCCGAGGATCTGACCGAACTGTTTCCGCAGTCCGAACTTCATTTTGTCTTTGGTTGGGTAAATGCCATACTCGGCTAAACCGCCCGGCTTGATGTCGCGATTGAAGATGAAGACTTCGTGGCCCGCCAACGCAACCTGCCTTGCCGCAAACATGCCGGCAGGTCCGGCTCCCACGACAAAAACGTTCTTCATGCATGCTCTCCATTTGAGCCAGCTCTTGCGAATCTCATTTAGACGGCTCCATGTATAAATGATGTGAAATCGGTCGATCCGGTTCGCACCCCATGGGATCTTCGGACCTTAGGCACACTTAATGACCGGGACACGACGCACCTTCCCGGCTGATAAGAACAAGGAAACCCAAACCCTTGGAACGTTGAAGAACTGCCCTTAACCTTTGCACAATGAATGTTTTGTGGACGACAGTTTTAAACCGGGCCATAACACAACAGAGGAAGGCCCTTAGAGTTTAATATACCGGGTAACCCGTGTCAGAATGTGATTCACATCACTTTGGAACACGCAACAGTACCCGAGTGATCCTGTCCCCTGCGCGGCGAGTTTACCCTGGCCGAGCCCGAGGCCGGATGGGGAATTGGATCATTCCTTACGGGTGCCGGCCGAGTTGATCCCGGTCGTCGAGCCTTGCGGGATGTCATTTCGTTCCGCGGCTTTCCCCGGAACGTGAATCGGATTCGGCGCCGCTTTTGAGTTCTCGGGTTTCGGCGAAGCGTTCTTTCCAGCATTCCGCAAGACGTCGACGCGGAACTGAGCTGCGGCTGCGGATTCAAGATCCTCCCTGACCGACCCGGCAATTCGCGCAACTTCTTTGCTGGCGGAAGAAGTCTGCGCGGCCAAATTTAGCAGGTTTGGCAACTGGAGCCACCAGAGCAACTCTTCATAGGGTTCGCGAACCAGATATTCATGGCCTCCGGCTTCGTGAACGCCTGTCAGCCAGCGAACGTCGGGGTCCAGCCAATGGTCCGCGGAAATCGCAGAAACCTTGGTATGTGCTGCCGGCTTCGGGGGCGAGTCGAATTCAGCCCCGCGTTCGATTCTCCCGAACATCGCCGCTTTGCCGGATAGCCCAGGCGCTTGAGGAACGGTCGTGGTTTGTTCGTGTAGAGCGGCTGAATGGTCATTCGCAGATCCGCTCAGCAAAAGAACCTTGATCCTCGCAGCAACCCGCCAACCCTCTTCACCTTCGAAGCCAAGTTCATGAAACGCTTCGGCAAACGGCGCACGCAACCGAAGCCGGTCAAACAAATCCAATGCGGCGCGCGAGGGATCCATCCCACCGATTGATTCTGCCAGTGATTCCAGGGCGCACCACGCAAGAATTGGTCCCCAAATCGCCGTTGCAGTGACCTGCGGGCTCGGGCTCGGAAGCACGCGGCGGGCACCTGCCGACCAAGGCGCCGGGAAGAGCGCTTCGATCACCGGAATCCGCATGGCGGAACGCAGCTGATCCTTGAAGATGTCGCGTTGCAGAATTGGATCGAAGGCTCTGACTGTTGGTTCGCCTTCGATATTGCGTCTCCTGAGATAAATTGTCTGCGTCACCCGGATGAGGTTCTCACACCGCTCCCAAGCCTGGTCGAGAAATTGCGCGCGGGCCCGTGACAGCTTGCGCTCTGTCGCGCCGAATAACTTGGGTTGGTCGGCCAGATCCCCCATCAGGCGAGCGAGATCGGGAGAAAGCAATTCGCGAAGGCTCTGGTGTGCCGGCTGCAACTCGAGCTGTACTAACGCGTCTTCAAGACTTGGCACGCCACGTCCATTGAGATGATCGCAAAGGCGATCCCACGGCTTCTCTGCGGTGGAGTACAGTTCGCGCCACTCGAGGAAGACATGGCATTGGTACGCGTGCAGATCAAGGGTTAATCCGTGCTCGGCGAGAACGTTCGCCCTGCGCAGGTATTCCAGGCCGGAAAGCGAATCGCGCCAGGCTAGAACGGCTCCGTGACCGGCACCGAAACCTAGGCCCTCGATGAGTCGGCGCTGACGCAACTGCGAAGCCGCTTTGTCAGCGAATGCCGCCGAAAAGTCGATCGTCCCGTGAGCGTCGGCATAGCGGTTGTTGTACACAACGAGTGCCCGTTCATCGCCGCTTCGATTGGAATAGGCAAAGACGCTTTCATTCACCGAGCCCGAGGGCTCAAAGAAGTCGTAAAGCAGGAAGTTGGTACTCTCAGCGAAGAGCCAGCGACGCTTGAGCAGCGGAGCGATCTCGCGCTCGTGGCGTTCAACGAGCCAGTGATCCGGAGTCTCGTCATAGCGAGGCCGGCGGTACTCCATTCCATACTTCTCGGTGAATCCCTCCACCTGGCCGTGGCCAAACATGGGCAAGCCAGGCAAGGTCGACATCAAAACTGCGACGCCAAAGCACTTGTCCCCTTTGCCAAACTGGTCAATGGCTGTGCGTTCATCGGGATTGCTCATGAAGTTGACGTACCGTTTCATGATGTCCGGGTCAAATTCAAGGGTGTTCTTGATGACGGAGCGGTATTTGGCGTTCTCCTCGTCACGCAGCATGTTCATGAACGCACTGTTGTATACGCGGTGCATGCCCAGCGTTCTGACAAAGTAGCCCTCCATGAGCCAGAACGCCTCGGCCAGAAGCAGCGTGCCAGGAACCTCTGCAGCGACTCGGTCGACTACTTCGCGCCAGAATTCATGAGGCATGAGCCGGTTAAAGTCTGCGTTACTCATGCTGTACTCAGCCCGGGAAGGAATGGCCCCGCTGGTGCCCGGTCCGGGAAACCACAGGCGATGAAAGTGTCGCTTGGCCAGAGTCATCGCCGCGTCGAAACGGATTACAGGGAAAAGCCGCGCCACGTGGAGGATGGTCTGGATCACCTGCTCGCGCACCGCCGGATTCAAATAGTCGAGCTGCGCGGTATCGTTCCAGGGAAAGCTGGTTCCGTCGTTGCCATGATAGATGTAGCGGGTTTCACCGGAGGCGCGGTCACGACGCTGGAATACCACTGCAGCATCGGACTGCTCGAAGTAGTGGTCTTCAATCTTGATTTCCACGCGCCCGTCGCTGGAGAGATCCGGCCCATTGAAACTGTACGCAGGATAAGGCGGCTGCTGCCGGGAGATGAACCAATCTGGGTGCTCAACCACCCACGGTGAATCAATCCCCATGTGATTCGGGACCATATCACTCGCAAGCCGGATGCCGTATCTGTAAGCTCGATCGCGAAGGTTGATATAGGCTGCTTCTCCGCCAAGGTCTTCTGCAATGCGATAGTCGTAGAGCGAATAGGCTGATGCGACGGCGTCCGCATTGCCGCAAAGTTGCTTGATGGTCCTGGAAGCACGACTGCGTTCCCAGACACCAATCAACCACAGAGAATTGAGTCCACGGCGCGCGAGAGTTTCAAGCTCCTCATTTGGGATTTCGTCCAACCGCGCGATGTGGCGCCCATATTGCTTGCTCATCTGCGCCAGCCATACATAGCTGCTTTTGGCGATCAGGACTGCAGTCGGCATCCAGGCGGTGTCAGGACTGAATCTTTCGTATTCGTGAGCGGGATCGCCAAACACTGGCACTTCAGAGTGGCTGACGATGGACGGCCACTGCTGCTGGCCACGCTCCCTGTGACGTTGCGCGGTGGCTCGGGCGCGGGCTGCATCGGGATTGAATTGCATCCAGATGGCCAGTTCCTCTTCGCGAAGAATTTCGCCGGCAACCATCAGAATGCGGTCAAGGCTTTCCCCGAGAAGCGGCCTCCACATCCTGCGGATCAGAGAAAGCTGTTCGGCGAGCGATCGGGGCGCGCCCACGGCCGGAGCCCGGAGCAGATCGAGCAGGTTCATGGGCGCGGCATTGGGCAGTGGGATCAGCGGCCGGGTGGCGAAGTATTCAGAAAGCTCCCTGGTCACCTGCCGGTAGACGGTCTTCTCCGCCAGACTCTTGTCTTCGAACAATTCCTCGAAGGGCTTGAATGCCTCGTTCCGGTTGGCGCTCCAAAGCAGAAGCATCTCTTCCAATGCCGCGGCGCGATGAGGAACGCCTTCCGTCTTCCCGTCGAGCCACTGTTGTGGAGTTTCGAGGCCGCGCATTACGCTCTGACCGGGAAAATGCTCGACAAACGTCAGCAGCATTTTCTGCAGGTTCTCTGGGCCCACCTTTGGCGTAAACCAGTCGAGCGCAGCCGTCATGACTTCAGGATCGAACTGCTGGCGATAGCTCGCCATAAGCGCGTGGCTGGCTTCGTCGATCAGGCCCATTGCATAGAGGGCCCCGGCATGCACAGTGCGCTCAGGAAACTGGTCTGCCCGTCGGACCTGATTCATCTTGTGCGCGAAGGCACGGCAGGCTCCAAGATCCGCAAAGACCACATTACCGGTATAAGAAAAAAGAGTTTCCGCGAATTCGTATCGCTCACGAGCTTCTCGCGAAATGTGAAATTCCATCATGGAAATCCAGCTCCAAATTCGCTCGAACAATTTGATGGCCCGCATGCAGCTAAAGTCGAGGCCAATCGTGCCCGGTTCGGCTCGTCATAACGGCCGAAACTCGTCAGTCAGTAAAGTATCATCTGAGAGCGCCGGGCCGTCCCTTTCGAGTTCCTGAATCAGTATCCTGTTGAGCGCCATGGCCTAAGCATTGCCTCGTGGCGGGACTCTCAGTAAACTAAAGGGGCGCGTCCAAGCCCTTGTTTTCTGCCTTCGGCACCGGATTTCCGGTGCGATCTGAGAACAAAGGTCTTTTGATGCGCTGTTCCTTGAGGATGGATATCGGCTACCGGGCTTGGCGTACCGAATCAAGGGAAACATTTCATTCACGGAGAGGTGGCAGAGCCCGGTTGAATGCACCTGACTCGAAATCAGGCATAGTCGTAAGGCTATCGGGGGTTCGAATCCCTCCCTCTCCGCCAAGACCTAGCCTTCCTCTGTCTCAATTCGTATCCATGAACATTCTAAGCAATTGAAAATAAAAGACTACCCTGTCTATAACGGCTTGGGGCGTCTCAGGGAAGCTCTGTTGCCGTGGGGGTTATTTTGGGGGTATCCCGGTTTCGATTTGGGGGTATATTGCTTGAGGGGGATGAAAAATGGCGCTAACAGATACAGAAATTCGCAAGTCGCGGCCATCAGACAAGCCGTACAAACTGGCCGATGGTCATGGCCTTCATTTGGTAGTGATGCCTGAAGGTGGAAGGCTGTGGCGTTGGAAATATCGGCATGAAGGCAAGGAAAAGCTGATGGCCTTTGGACCGTATCCCGCTGTAACACTCGCCAAGGCGCGCGAAATGCACGTAGCGGCGCGACAACTGCTCGCATCTGGCGTTGACCCGATGGAACAGCGCAAGGCAGAACGCGACGCCGAGAGAGCGAGCGCCGAAAACTCATTCGAGAGCGTAGCAAAGCAGTGGCTTAATCATTGGCGCACCGGAAAGAGTCAGCGTCATGCCGATTACGTGGAGCGTCGCCTAGAGGCCGACGTGTTCCCCCGTTTGGGGGCTAGGCCCATCAGTCAAATCGAAGCCCCAGAACTGGTGAAGATGGTAAGAGCCATCGAACAGCGCGGAGCGCGAGACATTGCCAAGCGAGCGCTTGAGACCACAGGGCGGGTATTCAGGTACGCCATCGCGACCGGATTAGCCAAGCGCAATCCCGCCGCAGAGATTAAGCCGAGTGACGTTCTGAACGCAACCCGAAAAACCAACTATGCCCGAGTAGATGCGAAAGAGCTTCCATCTCTGTTGAGGTCAATCGAGGTCTATCAAGGAACCCACGTGACGCGCCTCGCAATGAAGTTGCTCGCCTTGACGTTTGTACGCACTGGCGAGCTTATCGGCGCACGATGGAGCGAGGTCAATTTAGAGGACTGCCGTTGGGACATTCCCGAAGAGCGCATGAAGATGAGAACGCCACACATCGTCCCTCTCTCGCGTCAAGCCGTCGAAGTGCTGCGCTCCCTGCACCATCTAACCGGGAAACACGAACTGCTCTTTCCGGGCGACCGCAACCCGAAGAAGCCCATGAGCAACAACACAATTCTGAAGGGACTAGAGCGCATGGGGTACAAGCATCGGATGACCGGACACGGTTTCCGGGGCATCGCGTCTACCATCCTGCATGAGCAGGGATGGCCGCATGACCACATCGAATTGCAACTCGCTCACGCGCCACGGAATGCTGTGAGCGCGGCCTACAATCACGCGCTCTATTTGGAGCCACGGAGAAAGATGCTCCAATGGTGGGCGAACCATCTTGACGCTGTCGTGAGCAACGCAAAGGTAGTCGTGGGCCACTTCGACGCTGCATAGCCAACAAACAGAACGAATCTAAGAGAGCCGCCTTTCGGGGCGGCTTCTTTTTTGTTGCCGTCGCATTGCACATCGGATTCCCACGGAAAAGCCGGACAATTCACAAGCGTATTTTGCGCCGTAGTGGGACTACCCTAGACCAAGTGACCTACTCTGCACTCTGTTCTGAGATTGACACACTGCACGCGGCTGGTGAGCGTGAGCGGCTTTTCGGGTTGGTGCGGCTGCTCGCTCTGCGCGTGCTTGAGCACGACGAAGACGCCGCACAGGACGCGACTATCGACGTGTGGCAGTGCTTGAAGACGTTTCGCGGTCGCTGTCAGTTTCACACTTGGGCGAAGCGTGTCATCAAGGCGCATCGCGCCGCTATGATTCGCGAACGCATCGCAGAGCAGCAGAACGTCGAACTAACTGACGAGGTAGCGAACGGGCCATCTGAATTGCACGGGCGCGACGTGTCCGTGCAATTCCCGAACGAGACAGCCTCTCAGGTGTTCCAGTTGAAAGCTGCGGGCTACGACTTGCGCGAAATCGCTCGAATGGCAGGGGTGCAGTACGGCTCGCTGCGCAATCTCTGTACCGAGTGGCGTAAGAAAATTATCGTTACGGTGTGACAATCGACCACTGAAACACACACTAAGTAAGTAGAGGGCGAGAGATGCCATGAGCACCCGGAAGCCAAAAGAGTTTCCGCAGGGTGTAGAGATTTGACCTCAAAAAACGCACTAACAGTATGAAGGGAGAAAGAGACGTCAATTGGCAAGTGAGCCTGTATGTGCTAACAAAGCGACCCAAAAAACAGATAAACAGTATGAAGGAAGAGAACAAGGAGAGACGCGGACGCGATGGGATTCGAGATTTCCACAGATATATTTTGAGACCGTGTCACTTTTGACCCTCAAAACACACGCTAAGTAAGTGAAGGGATAGAGATGCCATGAGCCTCTGAAAGCCTCAAAAGCTTAAATGGAGAGAAAGCGCGTGAATCCAATGAGTTCAGCCAGAAAAAAGCATATATGTAGGGGGGAAACACACAAAGGCTCTCACAAACGGCATCGTTCTAGCCCACTAGGTAGGTAGGTGGGATAAAGTTTCCATCCGGCTCGCACAACGGTGCGGGCTTTTTTATTGGCGTGGCCGATTCCTTGGTCCCGCCATTCATCGACAACGAAAACAACCACCGTTCCGAGAATCGGGACTCGCACCGCCGTGTGTCCACGGCAGAAAAGAGAAAACCACATGCAGGATATGACCGAACAGTTCCTTCGCTTGCGTTCCGTTATGGACCTAACTGGGTTGTCGCGCGCCAGTTGTTATAGGCTCCTTCCCCCTCCCCTGAAACTCGGAGAAAGGTGCAGTGCATGGCGGCGCACAGAAATTGAAATGTGGATGGCCGAGCGCATCGCAGCTAGCCGCGCGCAGAAGGCAGCCTGATGCGCCTTAGCCAACAGGATGTGTTCGCTGCTCTCGCAAATCGGCTTGAAAAAGCAGAACGAGAGTTTTGGCGCTTCTGGACTCCAGCAGAGCAACAAGAGGAGATTTTGCGAGCCCGTGGTGCATTGCATTCGTGGGTGCAAAATCACAAGACAAACCGTTACTAACCACAGAAAGCAGGGGCAAACAAATGACGATCTATCAGTTGGCAGCAGAAAAGGAAACAGCCGAGGCGCAGCGAATTTTCCGGCAAAGGCTTGAGCGGGGCACGCTGAAACGCGAAATTGCTGCCTCGGAACAGTCGCTCGGATTCAACGCTGGAAACAAGATCATGATGAAACAGATTAGCGCCCACATTGACGCCGCGAAGAAACGGATTGCCGAACTCACCGCCCAAATCGAGAAGCGCTGGGAAAGGCCGTCATCTCTGACCTTAGACCGGATCAATTCTCTCTTCGCAACCATGTCTGGATTCCAATCTGCCATGGCGTTCGCAGAGAGTGGGATTATCGTCGCGGTGCGCGACGAAAAAACCAAGGCCGAATCAAAGGCGCGTGCTGAATTAGCCGAGGCGAAACGCGAGTACTTGAAAGCCCATGATGCGCTCCGCAAGGCTATCGAGAAAACCGGACTGGACCCCACGCCGCTCTGTGGCACAAAAACTGCCAAGGAGATCGAGCAAGGATGGGCCGAGGAAGAGTTGGAGGCTAGGGGGTAAACCATGGCAACCATTGGAAGCATCGACGGCTATGCAGCCGTATTCGATTCGGACTCTTGCGACATGGGGTTTATCGAACAGATTGACCCGCACGCCTTCGATTCAGTGCTGGCGACGAACCCTGATGTGTGCTGCCTCTTCAATCACGACGACAACAAATTGCTCGGGCGTACGGCATCGGGAACGACAAGGGTGAGCGCAGACTCTCACGGGCTTCACTACAGATGCTCTCTTCCGGATACGCCGACAGGGAATGAGGTCCGCGAGCTGGTCAGACGCGGCGACATCTCGGGGTCATCGTTCGGGTTCATCTGCAAGCGTGACGAATGGTCGGTAGATGCATCTGGGAACCTCTATCGTCGCATTCTTGAGTTCGATCAACTGCTAGACGTGTCACCAGTGACCTATCCGGCCTACAGCGACACTTCAGTCTCGTAACAGGAAAGGAACAGACAAGTGAACGAACAATCAGAATTTTTGAAACGCGCAGAGCGAACTGTATCAAGGCATGTCGAGAGCCATCCGGGCGACGTGGGAGCGCTGCGGTTGCTAGCTGAAATCGGCGAAGCCACGCAGCGCAACGCGCGACAGCAGGAAGACGCTGAGCACGACCGAATCAAAATGGAGGCGGAATTGAAGTTCAGTCAGGCCGGACTCCCTCCCCGCCTCGCTCCCTATGGAGCCATGAGCTACACGCGCGGTCACACTACGTCAACGTTCAAGGTTGCAGGGCGTAGCGTCTCGTTAGACGAGTTTCGCTCCGAGTTATCGAAGCGCGGAATAAAAGCCGCATCCTTCGAGAAGCGTCTCTCCGCCGTACCTGGCGCAGAGCGGTTCACAACGCGCTCGGCTGTGACCGTCAACGAGTCGCCTTCGAGTTAATGCGGGTTCGCGTGGAGCATCGAAACCGGCTCCGCCCCTCTCCCGGTATCGAGCGCTTTGCGCGATTGCGAAGCGGGAGCGCGACCAACTCAACCGCGCTCCCGCCGACGTGGAAACCAGAAGGGTCATGCAGAGCGGCAAAGATCAGATTTCGCGTAACCCGTCTTACCCCTTCGTCTCCGGGTTCACGCGATGGTGGGGAGCACCGGCGCTGGTGCTCCCCGCACACCTTTAGCAGACGAGGGCATGACAGGGGAAAGCATGAAAGCAAAACCGAGAAGATCATGGTTGACGTTCCGCACGCGCGAGACATTGACCGAGACGATGGACCTTACCGACGCGACGCAGCGAGGCGCATACCTCACATTGTTGGCGCACTGTTGGGACGATGGCTCACTGCCGAACGATTTAGACAAGCTGTTAGAGATGTCTCGATTGCCGAGCAAATGGCGCGGCTTGAGCGGGAATCAAGCGATGAGCTACGACGCGATGCGTCTTGCCTACAGAAAAGCCATGCGATTCGTCCTTGAGCGCTTTTTTGAACTGCGCTCAGATGGCCGATGGCACCATGCCGCAATGGATGAATACTGCGCAAGGTGCGCGGAAACGCTAAAAGCAGCCGGGTAATCCACAGGGAAGGTAGCTCACATATTGAGCACATGATGAAGTTTGCGGGTAGGTACCGCACAAGTAGAGCGAGATAGCAAATAGCATCTCGCAGGAAGGAATACATGACTGCCAGAGAGTTTGCAGCCGTCGTCAATGCACAACCCACCGGACCCGGAAAGTGGAAGGTTCGATGCGTTGCGCACAAAGACCGGAGTCCGTCACTGTCCATCAGAGAGGGCAGAGATGGGCGCGTTTTACTCAAATGCTTTGCGGGCTGTTCGACCGATTCAATCCTTGCAGCGTTGAAGCTGTCGAGGCGCGACTTATTCAGCGGTCCACCGCCGTCACCTGAGAGGCTGGCAGCGATGCGGGCAGAGCGAGAGCGCAGAGAGGCAGCGCGACAGAGATTTGCAACCGAGCGCCGCGAGGCAATGGATCGCGTCGATCGCATTCAGTTGGTCATCAACGCGCTAGGGGCGAAGCTGGCGTGTACGCCAGACGATGAAGCCATAGAAAAAGCCTTCCATGATGCTTGTGGAATGCTGCACAAAGCCGAGCTAACAGCAGAGGGCATCAAACGCAGCGCGGAAGCGCAGAGAGGAATACCACAATGGGCGACGTCGATGCAGGCATCGGGGAACTAGGGCGGCAACTTTTCGGGCAAGAGATGGCACAGCGCAACGAAAGGCTACGCGGCGAGGCTGTCACGAAAGAAGAGTTAACTCCAGAGATGATGGCCGCTCTGCCTGATCCAGTGATTCCGCCCATAGCCGAATGGTTTGGCCTGAATGAGAGCTACACCGCTGATTTGCTGGATGAGATTGCGACGTTCATTCGGCGATATGTCTACTTGCGTGACGACCAAGAGGCAATCCTAGCCGTCTGGATTTTGCACACTTACGTTTTCAGGCTGTCTTTCTGCACGCCGTACATGTTTGTCACCGCAGCAGAGAAGGCGTGTGGAAAATCTCTGCTGATGGATGTACTGCGAGCGCTGGCAAACAACCCGCGTAGATCGGGCGGAATGACAGCCGCTGCGCTGGTGCGAGTCATTGACCAAAAGCGCCCCACCCTGTTTCTCGATGAGATGGATTCGCAGTTGGCGAGCGACAAGGAATTTGCCGCTGCCGTGCAAGGCGTCTTGAACGAGGGATACAGGCGCGACGGTGTATTCACGAAATGCGACGGGAAAAACAACGACGTGCGCGACTTCGCCGTGTACTGTCCGAAATGCTTTGCCGGAATCGGCAACCTGTTACACGACACAACCGCGTCGAGATCGGTTCGCATCGAGATGCAGCGAAAGACTGCAAGCGAGCATGTGACCATGTACAGCGAGGAAGGGGTAACGATGGAAGCCGCACTCATCCGCAAGAGAATTGCAGAATGGGCAAAGACGGTAAAACCCGCGCTTCGCTGGATTCGTTATGGCTGCGAAGCGGAATGGGATGGTCGGACAAACGACACGGCCCGCCCCCTGCTCACCATTGCGTTGCTGGATATGAAGTGGGCTAACCGGCTGCGCTCTGCTCTGCGCATTGCGTTCAAGATCAGCGCAGAGGCTACCGAATCGTTTGGGACGATGCTGCTTTCAGACATTCGGGACTACTTCACCGAAAGCCGCGCGGTCCGTGCGACAACCACGGAACTGCTAGACTACCTAACCCAGCTAGACGAGCGACCATGGGTTGCATGGGGATTCCGACATGAGCCGATGAAACCGCATCAGCTCGCAAAGGAACTACGCCGGTATCACATCGGTTCGCGCAATCTCAGGGTGTCAGGCGCGGTAGTAAAGGGGTACCCGCGCTCAGACTTTGAGGATGCATGGCAGAGGTTCTGTCTACCAGAGCCCAAGGACGACGTTCAACCGGTTGCAAAACAAAACGACGACGACGGGTTGACGGTGATTTGACCGTCTCCCGGTAGCGACCCGTAGCGGCGTAGCGGCATGGCAAAAAAGCCGCTACGCAAAAACTCAATGTTTATGCGGCTCGTAGCGGTGTAACGGCATGTTACGGGGGGAGCACAGACAAGCGCACCGAAGGGGCAATGTCCCACGGAGCGGGATACGGGGTCTATTAGGTTCTCTCTCTACTACAACGCTACACTGCTACAACCCGCGTCTTTATTGAAGAAATCTCAAATAGCAAAACGCTACCGAAACGCTACACTGCTACAACCCGCGTTTCTATTGGAGAAATCACACTTCGGCACTTTGGGGCCTATCGAAAACTCAATGTTTATGCGGTATTTCACGTGAAAGGGGTGAACGAATGATTCAGGAATTGATTGAACGAGCGACGGCAAGCGGCGTGAGACTCACTGTCGAGGCTGGCACATTGCGCGCTGGACCCGCTGATAAGTTGGTTCCGTTTGTGGCGGAGTTGAAGCGGTATAGGTCCGATGTCATCGCCTATCTGACTCGCCCCAAGGTGGACCCCGACGAATGGGCCGAACCCTTCACGGCTTGGCTTAACGCACACTGCGTAGCAGACAAGCGAATCAGCTCGAATCTTGTCGCGCTCTATCGCGACTTTTCCGCGCGCTGCCAGCAGACGAGCGATTGGCCGTGTAGCTTGGACGGGTTCGAGTCACTTCTGCGGCAAGTCGGTTTCACTCTCATTCGCGTGCATGGCGAGATGATGGTGGAACGGCTCGGACTGATCGAAGACATGGAAGCAGCAAGAGCGGCTTAGAATACCCGCTGTTGTCACGCTATGGGGTCAAGGTGCTCACGGTGGAACCTTGCTGGTGGGTAGTGGCTTCACGGTCCTATCGACGCCTCTACGAAGGGCGACTTTTGCAATGAACATTTGGCGGCTCGATTCGTTACGCGTTACGTTACGCGTTACGTGACGTCACCGTGACAGTTCATCTGCAAGGTCTGTTAGCACTGTTAGCAGCCTGTTAGCAGTTGTTAGCAGTGTTAGCAGACGACAACAACGACTGTGCGAGCAAACCCGCGTCGAAGTGACAGCGACGGCCCTACGAGTCACCAGAGCGCGGCAATTGGCACCGTGGAAGGGTATGGGGTCAAAATAGCTCCGATGAAAAGCGCCATAGACCACGCGCATAGTCACGCGCACACGAAAGCCGAAATTCAACTTGTAGAGTCAACGTCTGACTGACTCGAAATCTGCCCATAGAAGCCACGGAATCGCCCTGTAGGAGCGCCGTGGGGTTTGGAATGGGCAACCCACTAGCGCAGATAACAGCGAGCGCCTACAGCGACGCGATTTTGAGGACGAAAGGAACGACTGTATGCCGAGAGGACGCAAACCGAACGTTAAACCAAGTAAACCGACGAGCGGAAGTGTTCATCCGCCCGATTTTCTCTCTCCAGAAGCGCGCGAAGAGTGGAAGCGCGTAGCGCCGACACTGGTAAAGAGAGGCATTCTCAAACCGACTGACCGGGCCGCACTCGCGTCGTACTGCCAAGCGTATGCGCGGCTGGCAGAAGCCGAGCGCATCATCGAACGAGACGGGCAGATCATTCAAGACCCTATTGTGTCGAGAAACGGTGACATCATCGGATATCGGACAAAGAAGCATCCCGCCGTGCAATCCAGCAAGGATTACCACGCGCTGATGCTCCGCTCTGCCGCACTCTTCGGGATGAACCCGCAAGACCGGCAGCGGGTAGCGCCCGACAGCGACATGCCGAGCGAGCAAGACGACCCATTGCACGCGTTTCTAGATCGGAGAGCCAAGAGGCGAGAATCCGCCTTGACTCATGCCTGAGGAATTGACCCGCCAGCCTTGAAAGCTGACGGGTCTACCCTGCTTCGCCGTGGGACGTGAGCGAAGCGCGGTTTAGATGGGGGTTGTTTTGGGGGTATTTCAATAGTTATACTCGCAAAGTCGTATTATTTTGTTTGGTTTACGGTCAAATCTGAATCCCTCCCTCCCCCATCTTACAAATCAACTTCCTTTGTAATCAGTCAACTGCAACATACTAAAAGCCTTAAATATGGCGACGATAGGTTCGTCGTCTGCGGGATGCCCTGTAAGGCCGATCCTCGCCCCAGAAAGAGGATTTCGTTCTTCGGAAGCGAACTCCGAGATGCTGCGGCACACCAAGTGTGCGCTGGCGTAGGGCCGCAAGATAGCTGCGGGTGCTCAAAAGGCTCAGAGCGCCTCTTGTGAGCACTCAACAGATTCGGGATGGATTTTCGAACCGGATAGGCCCAATGAATCCTGTGACTTCAGTCCATCCAATCCCTTCGATTGTATTTCCTTTCAGGTGATCTAACCTGAAGCCGCGCTGGGTGCGAAGCCGCCTGTCAAGCAGCGGATTCGACATCGCTTTCCGGCAGGATGTCGCTCTCGCGAGCCATCCAGACATAGAGCGTCGGCATAAGAAAGATGCCAATGAGCAAGTTTGCGATCAATCCGCCGACGATCACAATGGCGAACGGGCGCTGCGAATCGGACCCAATGGCATGGGATACAGCCGCGGGCAGCAGGCCGAGCGTTGCCACCAGCATCGTCATCATAACCGGGCGAAGACGCTGAACCGATCCTTCCACGGCGGCTTCGATGACATGGTCTTTGCTGAATCCTTCCGTCGCTTTACGCCGCGCTCGCAACTGATTAATGAACTCGATCATGATCACGCCCGTCTCTACTGAGACACCAAAGAGCGCCAAGAAACCAACGGCAGATGAGACAGAGAAGTTGGTGTGCGTGAGGAAAAGCGCCAATGGACCGCCGATAGAGGCCATCATGACAGATACGAGGACAAGCACGGACCACTTATATGACCGAAACATGGTGTACAGGATAAGAAAGATCGCCAAGACCGTGATGGGAATCACGAGCGCCATGCGCTTGTCGGCGCGCTTCTGGCTCGCATACTCTCCGGCCCACTCAAGGTGATAGCCCGACGGCAGCGTTACGTTGTGCTGGACCTTATCAATGGCTTCTTCCACAGTCGAGCCGAGATCGCGGCCTCGCACCGAGTACTTGATCGCAATATAGCGTTGTCCGCCTTCGCGATTGATCTGCTCCGCGCCGTCGTCGGTGGAGACTTTTGTCAGCTGCGCCAGAGACACACGTTCGCCCGAAGGCGCCAGCAAGCGCACGTCTTCAATTGCCTCGCGAGTGTCGCGATATTTCTTCTGATAACGAAGCGTCACATCGTATCGAGCTTCGCCCTGCTGGACCTGCGTTACCGCGTTGGCGCCGACTGCGGTCTGGATGGCGTCCTGAATATCCGCAACGTTGATACCCCATCGCGCGGCGGCTTCGCGATCGACGGTGAAATTCATGTTGGGCTGGCCGACGATGCGAAAGATGCCCAGATCCTCGATGCCGCGAACATTGGCCATCTGTGCCTGGATTAATTCAGCCGTGTGCTCCAGCGTTCGCAGATTGTCACCGTAGAGTTTGACCGCCAGCTCGCCTTTAACTCCAGATACTGCTTCTTCCATGTTGTCGGAGATGGGTTGGGAGTAGTTCCAGATGACGCCCGGGAACTTTTCCAACTGCTTATCCATCGCCGCAATGAGTGCTTCCTTGCTTTGATGGAATACGGGGCGCCACTGTTCTTTCGGCTTTAGATCGACGAAGTATTCGGTATTAAAGAAGCCAGCTGTGTCAGTTCCATCGTCGGGGCGTCCGGTCTGGCTGACCACGGTCGTGACCTCAGGAAAAGACGCCATCACAAGGCGCGCTTTGTTGGTGAAGTCGATGCTCGAGGTCGGCCCCTCGCTGGGGGGTAAAGTGCCGCGAACCCAGATGGAGCCTTCATCAAGGTGGGGCAGAAACTCCGAACCGATCGGGCCGCCGAAGGAAAGATAGATGGCTACAACGAAGAGCGCGGCAGAGATGCCGAGCGTGGTTCTGCGATGCAAAATGGCCTTGCGAACCGCAGTACGATAGTGCCCGATGAGCCACTCCATCAGCGGATTTCTCCACTCCTTTGCGCCATTCTGGAAGGCGATCCCGCCCATGACCGGAGCGACAAGGATGGCAAACACCAGGGCACCGATCAGCGCGAACGACACGGTCCATGCCATGGGCTTAAATAGACGGCCTTCGACCGACTGAAGGGTGAAGATCGGTAAATAGGAGGCAATGATGATGCCGCGAGCAAAGAAGACGGGCCGCTGCACCTCATGCGCAGCATCGCGAATCTTTCGGGCTGGAGAGCGTCCATCGTTTTCCAGCGAGAAGTGGCGGACCATGTTTTCGATCATCACCACGCTACCGTCGACAACCATTCCGAAGTCCAGTGCCCCAAGTGAAAGCAGATTTGCGGGTATGTGGATGAGGTCAAGGCAAATCGCGGCGAACAGGAGCGCAAAAGGAATGGTGAGCGCGACAATCACGGCACCGCGCATGTTGCCGAGAAAAAGAAAAAGGATAATCGAAACAAGAATGACACCTTCCGTCAGATTGCGTTCAACAGTTGCGACGGTAAACTTGACGAGATCGGAACGATCGAGAAAAGGCACAACCTTGACACCTTTGGGCAGGATCCCGTTGTTGAGTTTCTTGACCTCTTCATGAATGCCCTGCAGAACCGGGTCGGAGTCGTCGCCTTTCTGAAGCAAGACGATGCCTTCGACGGTGTCAGGGTTATCGGTGATGGTCCCATCTGCCAGGTGCGTCGCACGGCCAATCTGGCCGAGGCGAATCTTCGGGCCCTGCGTGACCGTGGCAATGTCCTTGATTCGAATCGCCGTACCATTCGAAGCTTTAACCACGGTGTTTTCGATGTCTTGAACGCTGGTATAGAGGCCGAGGGACTGCACGTTGACCTGCTGCGCGCCTTCCTCGATAAAGCTGCCGCCGCCGTTGGTATTATTGTTAGCGATCTGCTGCTCAACCTGGCCGATCGAGAGTCCGTAAGCCACGAGCTTTTCTGGATCAAGCCTGATCTGGTATTCCTTGGTCGGACCGCCGAAGCTCGACACATCCACCACACCATTGACGCTCTTGAAGTCTTTCTCCAGCGTCCAGTCCTCGAGAGATTTCTTCTCCATCACGTCGTATGAGGGATTGGTGCTCTCCAGGGTATACCAGTAAATTTGGCCGACTGGGCTCCAGTCGGTGCCCATCTGCGGCACGAGGCCTGCTGGCAGATTCACTTGATTGAGCCGCTCCAGCACATGTTCTCGATTCATGTCGCTCGTGGAAGCATCGTCGAAGATGAGCATGAGGCTGGAAAGGCCCGCCAGAGTCGTGGATCGCAGATGCGTCAGGTGAGGGATGCCGGCCATCTGAATCTCGATCGGCACTGTAACCTGCCGTTCGATCTCTTCCGCACTGCGGCCCGGCCACTGCGTGATGATCTGGACGTAATTGTTTGCAACGTCGGGATAGGCTTCGATGGGCAGGTTTCGGAACGAGACGATGCCCCATGCGGTAAGCACGACGGTGCCGCCGAGCACCAGCCAGCGATTCTTGAGAGCAAAATCGACCAGAGCTCGAAGCATTTACTCGTTCCCCGCCGTTTCAAGCAGCAGAGCATTGCGGACAACCTGCTGGCCGGGCATGATTCCGGAGAGAATCTCCTGCCTGTCACCGGGCAGCATTTGGCCGGCACGGACCTCTGTTCGCCTGAACTGATTGCCGCCCGCCGGCACGAATACCCAATCGCGGTCGTGTAGATGAAGAACTGCATCCGCCGGAACTGCTGCGTGTGTTTCTTTCATGCGGCTGGTGAAAGTGGCTGTAGCAAACATGCCCAACCTTAGAAAGCCCGGATTGGCCACTTCGATTCGCACCTTGGCAGTGCGGATGGAAGGATCGAGGATGGGGCCGATGTCGCTCACCCGCCCGGCGAGCGGTCGATTGGGATAAGCGTCGACCAGGATCTTTGCCTGCTGACCGAGTTGCAGCTTGGGAATGTCGTTTTCGTAGACATCGCATACGATCCAGACGCGGGAAAGATCGGCGACCGTAAAGGCGGTGGCCGAACCAGAAAGACCGATTCCCGCGGCCCCTGCATTGGTCACGTTTTGCGCAACGATGACGCCGGAAATTGGCGCGTAGACATTGACGACGCTGCTCGGGTGATCTTTATTCACGCCGAGAGTCTTCAGCTGTTCTTCGGCTCCCGTCAGGTCCGCTTTCGCGTCCTTTTCAGAGTCTTCGGCCTGTTCGAGCATCGCCCGTGAAATGGCGCCATGCTTGAATAGATCCTCCGAACGGAGATAGGCGTGGTTGGCCAGTTGTTCGTCGTTGGCGGCTTTCAAATAGGTGTCGAATGCGCTGGTGATATCGGGGCTTTGGACCCTCAGCAGAAGTTGACCCTTTTTCACGTTATCGTCGAGGCGGGCCTTGATATCGACTACACGGCCATTTGCGAGCGAGATTACGGGGACCTCGCGCGACACATCAGGAAGAACGGAACCTGTGGCGCTCAACTGATCGGCGGACTCGATCTTCTCGGCCGGCGCCAGGGGGAATTTATTGATCTCTTTGCTGTCAATCGGGATCAGGTTCATGTCATGGATTTCGACAACATGAGCCGGCGGCGGCGCGCCATCGCCCGCCTCGACACCCTTACATCCTGAAAGACCAAGGCCAAGCGATCCCGCCAGCGAAACCGCGAGAGATGCATTCCGGCATTGCTTGAAATACGAATTCAGAGTCATTGGATGACCTCACGTCCCACTGCAAGGTTGAGCTGCCCAGCGGCTGTCAGGTAGGAGCCGATGAGTTGCAGGTACGCTAGTTGCACGCTGCGGTATTCGCTCTGTGCATTCAGGAAGTCCATCAACGAGGCACCGCCGTGCTGATAGGAATACGTGATTGTGTCGCGCACTCGGGTAGCCTGTTCGCGATACTCCGTTTTGTATGGCTTGAGTAGAGCGATGCTGCTTTCGACTTGGACATATGCTGAGTCCACATCGCTGAAGACCTGGGCGCGCGCGGCCTCGCTTGCCTGCTGGCTGCGGCTGATGTCAATCTGAGTGCGCTGCTTCTCCCCTTGGTTACGGTCGAAGACTCGCAGGGGAATGCTCACGCTAGCGCCCAACGTCTGAATGCCGTTCGCATTGTTATTCGATGAGTTGTAGGTATACCAGCCGCTGAATGTCGGATCTGTGGATCCGTTTGATATCGCCAGTTTGTGGTTGGTCTCAGATTGCTGGATCGTCTCGAGTGCTGCCCGCAGATCAGGCCGCGCATCCAGGGCGATCTGGCGAAAATCGTCCAGCGGCCTGAGCGAGTCAGAAAAATCAAAGGCGCCTGTAACGTCGAATTGGTCCACAGACGTCCGATCGTCGAGTAGTTGAAGCAGTTGGATCTTTGCAGTGCGCAGGTCGACAATCGCAGTCTGAATCTCCGTCTCGTATTGCACGCGGAGCAATTCGATTCGATCGAGATCGATTTGGGCAATGTCGCCAGCCTTGAATCGGTCCCGGCTGATTTGGATAATGCGATCGTAATAATCGAGATCGGCCTTTGCTAGTTCGAGGACGGCCTTGGCCTGAAGCGTGTTCACAAAGGCTGTGCGCAAGGTGAATTCAAGCGTTCGCTTCAGGTCCTCATGTTGTGACTCTGCAATTCCCGCGCCCTCCTTGGCACTCTCAAGCCGCAACTCGCGTTTGCGGTTCCGCTCATGCAGGTAACTCAAGCTTGAGACGAAATCAGTACCCTTCAGCGGCTGCCAGACTCCATCGTGCGGGACGATCTGTGTGGCATCGGTCGAAGCCGTGAACTGGGGGTTTGGCCGCAGATACGCCGTCACCTCTTCGGCGCGCATCTCGTCCACGTTCAGCGCATCGGCCTTCAGGGACGGATTGGCAGACTCGAACTTTGCCTTCGCCTGGTCCCAGGTAAGACTTTCCTGGGCCGGGCAGAAAGCAGCCGCGAAGAGAGTCAGTGCAGCCACAGCCGGGGCAGTCCCGGAGCAGAATATCTGCTTCATACTCGTCCTTTTCGCCGCATTGGGGACGGCGATTTCAAGCGATTTCAGAGAAGGATGTATAGAGCTTGTTCGAAGACGGGAACTGGGATCAGGCGGCGGGAGGGGGACGGTTTTGGATGGGGCCTAGAGCAGGACTTTCATGCGTTAATTCAGGAAAACCGAGTGTCACCCCGAGGTTTTGGAAGACGGCCAACTCTGCGGGCGGAGGCTCAGGAAGCACAGCCGTTGCGTGAAAAATGGAGTGCGGACACGGGGCCACATGGTCCCGACGCTGGCAGGTGTCGGTCTCAGCGGGATTGTGGAGCGACCAAAGGTCATCGCTCACCGAGATCACCGGAAAGAGGATGACAAGGAGCATTACCAGGGCGACAAACGACAAGCGTCTCTCCGCTTTGTCTCGCCTCTCAAGGCAAAGCCAAACACAGATGGCGACAAACGCCATCACCGCCCACGCGGAATTTAGGAATAATTCCATGCTCTCACCAGATTCTATATCAGAGATAACTGACGAGGTAAATGCCCCCGAATTCGGCTGCCATTCCTCGTCGGGCTGAGGCACCGCGTGCGTCACCGGCGAAACGCTACACTCCCAGCCACAAGTTAACATTGAATGGAAGGGTTTCGCCGTCGCTCATTGTCGACTTCCTACCGAAGCCGAGCGGGAGCACGCGAGGCGGTGTCGAGAGGATGTTATTCCCCTGGGGCAATGATCCGCCGATTTCACGCCGGGCTTACCACACTCGTTGCGATCAAATCCAGCCCTTGTATCCGAGTCTTCTTTAGGCCTTCGCGTCCGAGATTTCTCGAATTCGATTCCGTGAGTGCGGCAATTCGACTTGGCATTTGCGCCGAATCGCAATCAACTCAGCTACGATCGAAACGGCGATCTCCTCCGGCGTTGCCGCCTGTATATCCAAGCCGATGGGCGCATAAACGCGCCTCAGGCTCTCCGCAGCGACACCTTCCGCCTCCAGTTGCTGATAGATGGCAAGCACCTTGCGCCCCGAGCCGATCATCCCGATGTAATGCGCCGGTGTCTCCAGAGCCCAACGCAGAACACGCAAGTCGTGCCGATGTCCGCGAGTCACGATGACGATATAGCTGGAATCGCTGGGTGTGAGACGCGACATGGTTTCATCCATTTCGCCGGAATGGATCTCGTGCACCTCGGGAAACCGCTCCCGATTGGCAAACTGCTCGCGATCGTCGGCAATCACGGTCTCGAATCCTGCCAGGCTCGCAACTTTGTATACCGCCAGGCCAACATGCCCTGCGCCGAAGATGTAGAGGCGCGGCGAGGGCATCACCGGCTCAACAAACACCTGCAAAGAGCCGCCGCACACCAGCCCATTGTCATCGTCCGGTTGCTGGTCAAGATTGAAGTTAAAGGTTCTGGGTTTGCCGTCGCGCATCACTTCCATCGCCCCCTTTCGCACGTCCGACTCCACGCAGCCTCCACCCACCGTTCCTATAATCGACCCGTCTTCGCTAACGAGCATCTTAGCCGCCATCAACGAAGGAATCGAACCGCGCACGTTCACGATTGTGGCAAGCGCGCCACGTTTTCCATCGCGCCTCAGCTTGCCGATCTCATCAAATATGTCCACGGGCCCACCTCCCAAAAAACGGTAACGATGTAACGTCCTAGGTGATCAATAGGCTCCTACTGTACCACGGCCTCTTACGCATTCCAGAAGATCAGAGATTTCTCGCGAAGTCTCCGCACTCCGTCCGGAATGCCAGCGATCGCGCTCTCGATCTCCTCCCAAGTATTCTGTTTGCCCAGGCTGAAGCGTAGGCTGGATCGGGACTGCTGTCCGCTGAGCCCCATCGCCATCAGAACGCCCGATGGGTCGCTTCCGCCCGCCGAGCAGGCCGAACCACGCGATACGGCAATGCCCAACTCATCCAGCGCCATCACCAATGCGTCTCCGCCCACGTTTTCGAAGAGAATATTTGTGGTGTTTGGCACACGCGGCGCTTTCCTGCCGTTGACACTCGTATCAGGCACCAGGCTCTCGATCGCGTCTTCCAACCGGTCGCGCAGTTTTGCGAGCTGCTCGACGGAGCCGTCCGTTAAACCGGCTTGCGCAATATGACTGGCCTTGCCCAACCCGGCAATGCCGGCCACGTTCTCTGTGCCGGGCCGGCGCCTCTTCTCCTGGTGCCCACCGTGTAACTGCGGACGCAAGGGTGTTCCGCGCTTCGCGAAGAGCGCTCCCATTCCCTGTGGTCCGTGAATCTTGTGCGCAGAAATGCTCAGCAGATCGCAGCCGATTTTCCCCACCGAGATCGGTATTTTCCCCGCCGCTTGCACTGCATCGGTATGGAACCAGACGTCCGCCTCCGCCGCGATGCGCCCGATTTCTTCCACCGGCTGCAGAACGCCAGTCTCATTGTTGGCCATCATCACCGAAATCAGTTTCGTGTTCTTCTTTAGCGCGGCCGCCACGCAATCCGGCTCTACCTGGCCGTTGCCATTCACGCCCACTCGCGTCACTTCGCACCCCTGTTTCTCAAGCCATGTGCACGTGTTCAGAATGGCGCTGTGTTCAATGGCAGAAACAATGAGATGGTCGCCGGGATTCATCATGCCCTTGAGCGCCAGGTTATCGCCTTCCGTACCGCCGCTGGTAAAGATGACCTCGGACGTCTGGCAATCGAGCAACGCGGCAACTTGCTCCCGTGCCTCTTTTACAAGCGCCAATGCCCGTCTGCCGCCGCCGTGGATTGAAGATGGATTGCCGAAAGTTTCAGCGAAGCATGGAAGCATAGCCTCCAACACCTCAGGGAGAACAGGAGTCGTGCTGTTGTTATCCAAATAGATCATCCCTATGTCGAAACCTCCGCGCTCACAACGCCTTGCGCCGCAGCGGCGCGAAAAGAAATCCGATTCAGACGCCTCACAGGAACCGGCGTGTAATTCACCAATTGAACACGTGCCCGCCCGGGTGCGAATTCGATGATGTTTACGCATCCGTAGTCCTGTCCGATGCTATGCAGATTCCCGACCGGTATTCCCAAGACCGAGCACAGAATCAGCCGATTGACGCCGGCATGCCCTCCAACTAAAACATTCCCTTCTGAGTCGGCGGCTATCTCGTCAATTGCGGTCATCACTCGTGCACGGCAATCGGCAAAGCTCTCTCCGCGTGGAGGGCGCCAGTTCTCGATATCGCGTCCACGCGCGGCGTATTCCTCGGGGAATCGTTCTCTGATCTCCTGAAACATCAAGCCCTCCCACGTCCCAAGACTGATCTCGCGCAAGGCCGGCATGGCTTCCACACGATCTGCTCGACAGCCGGCTATAATCCTTGCCGTGCGCCGGCTCCGCGACAGGTCGCTCGAAATCACACGGCTGAAACGCACTGCCTCGAGCCACTTGCGCAATGCCCATGCCTGCTCCACTCCATCCGGGCTGAGGGGCGCGTCGATCTGACCGATGAAGGCCTTCCCTGCCGCCGACATGATGGCGCCGTGACGAACGAGATAGAGAACGACACGGCTCATCGTAGGGGTTGCACCCTGATCTTTCGCTTTGCTCCCGTCACCGGGAATGGCTGGTCTTGAAAATCGACCCTGAGCCGCAATGCACCGCTCGCACAATTCGCACCGACGGCTGGAATCGCCATGAGAGCAGATTCAACTTCCGGTTCAACATGTTTGCGGGCGCCGGGCGCATAAATGGTCACTTGCAACTCACTCGGCGTTCCTGACACGAGCGTCGCTGCGAAATCCTGCACTCCAGAAATCGCGAAAAGCGATTCATCCAGTACCCCGATCGTAGTGCCGCCTTCAGGTCCGAAGACTACGTGAGAATCAACCCTTGCCCGCACGCGCTCCATCCTCCTCAAAGGCGATCCGCATGGGCAGGGCCCAGGTATGATTCGCGTCACGTCGCCGGTGCGATAACGGATCAGTGGCATGCCGAGACGGCCCAATGTCGTGAACACAACCTCTCCCATCTGTCCATCGGTAACTGGCTCTCCCGTTTCAGGCGAGACAATCTCAAAAAACAGATCGGCCTCACGCAGATGGTAGCCGGCATGCACGCGGCAATCCACACCGCCTCCCAGGCCCATCTCGGTGGAACCATAATGCTCGAATACTTCGCAACCGGTTGCCTGACGAATCCTGAGCACCAGGCTCTGCGGCACATGATCGCTGCACAGCACGATCGTGTGGAGGTGGTCAAACACGCGTCTCCCGACCTCGCCGCCTTTGATGGCAACCGCAAGCATCTGCACCGGCAGCCCAATCAGCAGAGCCGGCTTTTCTCTGTCCATTCGATCGACCGTCGCCAGGGGATCGACGACGAGTCCATGAGGGATCGGCACAACGCCGGCGCACGAGATTCCTCGCGCCAACTGGAATCCCACGCTGCCCTCTCGTTCACCCGGCAACGCAATCAACATACGGTCGCCCTTTTCGGCCATCGCTGCCACACCATGCGCAAAAAAATCGAGGGCCAGATTCTGATCTTCGGCCGTAAAGAAGACCCGTTTCCGCCCACCACACGTCCCGCTCGATTCAAGCGTCACAACTCGGCTGATTTGGTTCTGAGGCACGCACAGGAATTCGTGCCCTCGTCCGATGATTTCGGACGGGGCGGTCAGCGGCGCTTGCATGAATTCATCGAGCGACTGCGGCCATGTTGTGGGGAAACCAGCCAGTTGCTCTGCATAGAACGAGCTTTTGCTGCGAACCCACGCTACTGTTTGCTGGATCGCGCGAAGCTGGTATTCCACAATCGTTTTACGTTTTAGAAATTCCGGAGCGATGCCCGTTCGCCGAACTGCCCATGCGTCGAGCGGATTCCGTTCTAAAGCTGCGGCGACTGTCATCTTTCTCCCGCTCCCGCTGCAAAGACCGCGTTGGTCTGACGGCGGTAGAGTGTCCGCCCCGTGATTCCGGTCAGATTGTAAGCGCAAAGCGGAACGAGTTTCTGCTCCGGACTCAGCACATGCAGAAAGCACTCCCGCAGCCGTTCCAGATCAATGTTCCACGCATCCTGAAATGCCATTCCCGAGATGCAGAACGACATCTTCTTATTCGCCAGGAATTGATCGAAGCTCGAAATGTCAATGCCGCGAAGCGTTGCGGCGTCGACCGGGGCGGTGGGATAGGACCAGTGCTGCGCGACAAATCGCTGTGCTCGCCGGACACCTTCGCCCGGCTCCGGCTTAAACGAGCCGAGTTGCACGAATCCGGAATTGGGTGCCGGCTCCGGAGCAGATCCGCAGCAGGACGATGCCGCCGGCCGCGGCGCCGCCGACACCTTCTTTTGCGCATCTAGCCAGAACTTGCCGTGAAACGAGCAGTACGGATTCTCGCCTGAAGCGGGATAGAAGTCGGCGGCCTTGAATACTCCGCCTGTTTGTTCTTCAATGTGCCGGATTACTTCGGGAAAGGTAACGCGATCCACATCAGTTCGCGCCGCCGGATAGCGTCCAAAATAGCTGATCGGCTGAAAGTGAACCGCACGCACCGCAGGAGCCAGACTGATCGCTGTGCGGAGAATGTCGCCAATCTGAAATGTATTCACCCGGGGTGCCAGCGTCGGCACGAGCACCACTCCCAGTTCATGACGGCCGCAGTTTGCAATGGCCTTGAGCTTGGTCTCGAGCAGCGGCTTTCCGCGCATCGTCTGGTAGACATCGTCGCTTGTTCCATCAAATTGCAGAAAAACGCAGGTCAGTCCGGAATCCTTCAATTCCTGCGCATAGTCCACTTCGAGAGCCAGCCGCACTCCGTTCGTATTGAGCTGAATGTAACTGAATCCGAGAGCGCGGACCCGGCGAATGATCTCGGGCAAATCTCTCCGCACAGTTGGCTCGCCACCCGAGAGGTGAAGATTGAATGGTCCGCCAAGTTCGATCAGCTTGCGGCACCATCCAACGATCTCATCAATACTCGGATCGGGTTTCGCTCCGCCGCCCGCCGATGCAAAGCATACCGGGCATGCGAGATTGCACCGCTCGGTCACATCAAGCACCACGCAGCAGGTGTGCTGCCGGTGTTCCGGGCACAGGCCGCAGTCAAACGGGCAGCCCCGGCTCACCACGGAGCCGCACACCGGCGGCTGCGCAGGCGTACGGCATTCACCGCCCCACCTCCCATAGGACTCCAGCCCACGCCAGATCACAGTTTCGAACTCACCATGCTTGTGGCACTTTTTGCGCAGATAAACTGCATCGCCTTTAGCGACGCGTTGCGCCTCAATGCGTTCGAGGCAAACCGGGCATAGGCTCTCCGTCGTCCCAAGCACGTGGTCTGTCTCGATATTCGCGTCAGCGCTCATGTTGTGCCGCTCCCGTGCCAATCAACATCATCCCTCCAGCCCGATCGAAGCAGGGGCAGGGTCCACAATCGCGTCAATCGGCATCCCAAGTCTTGCTTCGATCGAACTTGCTATTTTTTCCGCAACCTCTCTGCGCCTGCGGGCAGCCCCAAGCGCATTTGCATTGTCGCGAAATCGGTCCAGAGCCCGCCCAAAGCGCTCGTCGAGGGTCACGAGCCTTTCGCCGCCGACGAGTTTGTCGGCCAGGTATACGATCGCTTGCTCGTCGATGGTCCCGGAGAACTCCATCTCGGTGTGCGCGGCAACTACGTTCGCGACGCCTGGCATGCCATAGGCGCGCAACACCGCAGCTCCAGCGTCCGCATGTTTCGGTTGGCCCTTGGCGAGATCGTGCAACAAACCACCGGCCCGTGCCAATTCCGGATCGATCGTGTGCCCAGTCGCGGCGAGTGCATCCGCAATCCGTCCGGCCACTTCCGCGACCTTTCGCGAATGTCGGACAACTGCCGCAGGAACATGCCACTCGCCAAGGATGGCTTCGCGCTCGCGGATTGTGGGAATCTCGCGATGCATGGCGAGCGCCTGCAACGCCTCGAAGTCGGCGGGCGTGTCCATATCCCTGTGAATCGCCTCATCCGCCACAGCAACGTCGATGGCGCTCTGTTCATGTGCAGCGAGCACTGCACAGAGGGGTCCAACGCTCTCGTCTCGTGCTGCTTCATCCAGAATGTGGCGGCCAATCATCGGCGGGTGTCCGCGTTTTCCTTCGAAGGCCGGATAGACGATCATTTCCTCCGGATAAGCGTCAACCTCATTCACAATCTGGCGAATCGTCGCAGGCCTTACCATGGGAACATCGGCCGGCAATACGAAGGCGGCACGCGTTCGTTCCGGCAGTGCCCGCACGCCGGCGACCACCGACGAGTACATTCCTTCTTCCCACTTCGCGTTCTGTATGGTGCGTGCCCGGCAACTCTCCGCCAGGGAGCGCAGTTCCTCCGAGCGATTCCCGAGAACTACGAGCACCTCATCGATGCCGGCATCGTGAAACAGCGCGATGCTTCGCTCCAAAGCTGTCACTCCGCCGAGCCGAAGCAACGGCTTCAAGCAGCCCATCCGCGAGGAAGCGCCGGCGGCCAGCACAATAGCCGCAAGCCTCTCTTGGGAGCAGTTATGCGCGATTGGTGTGGTCAAGCTCATAGTTGTGATCTGTCAGGATCTCCTGCAATCTGGCCCAGGTCTCCATTACGATTCGTGGGCAATGCGCCATTTTGTTGCGCATGTCGTCCTTCACAATTCCCGCGCATTCGATGCTTCCGTGGCGACCTTTGTACTCGGATTCAAACCACTCGACAAACTCTGAAAGCATTGCCCCCAACCGCTCGTCCGGTATTTCGTTTGGCGTTCCCCAACCGGCGTGCAACCCCAGCACGGAACAGCCGCCCGTGAGCGCGCCGCAGGTTTTGCCCGATCCCATACCGCCCAGCAGCCCTGACATGGCGCGCACGAGGTCCTCATTCTCCTTCCCCTGCGTCTCCAGAGCCAGCGCCATAAGAATCTGGCTGCACTGGTACCCTTTCATCGCAAGGTCCATCACGCGGAACGAGTCGTCATTCATCGCTTTCAATCCCTTTCCGCGGCCGCTTTGCGCTTGGTCGCAATCAGCAGGAAGTAGCCGGCACGCGCGGCGCGCATTGCCGACTGAACCTTCTGCGAAGATTCACTTCCTCCACAACCCCACAGGCCATCGAGCGATCCATATTCGAAAAGAAAGCGCGCAGCACACTCGCGCAACGCCAGCGAGTGATCTTCCCAAACATTCACAGTGAAGCCTGCATTCGACAAACTTGTTTCCAGTTCCTCAAGCACCAGCATGCCGGCTGCACAGGAGCCACGAAGCGAGCGCACCTCGGCGATTGCTTCGGGCCGGCGCGCATATAGGTCCGAAATCAGGAGTTGGCCGCCGTCCACCAACACGCGAGCACACTCGCCCAGGGCGCGCTCACGATCTTCAAATAACGAAACACTGCACTCGGCGAAGACAGCCTCGAAGGTTTTCTTCGCAAACGGCAGCGACTCTGCGCTTCCCACGAAATATGCATCCGCGCCTGGCGTTGGTGTTTCCGTCGCGGACGGTTCGGATACACAATCGATCCCGACGGCATTGAAGCCCTGCGCGCGCAGATAGCGCACCGTGTCGCCTGAGCCGCTCCCAAGGTCGAGAACCGTTGCGCCGGCCTCCAGATGTGCCAGCCCGATGGCCCGAGCCGTGAGTTCAATGCCGCCTGGCCGAAAAAGCCGCGCGTCTCCGGGAGCCAACCTGCCTGTTTCATAGGCCGATCGATCGCGGGTTGTGCACAACAGCGTCATTTGTCCTCCAGCGCCTGTTCCACCTGCAACATCCGCCCCGTCGCAAGATCCCTGGGCACCAGAACCTTGCCGCACTCAGGGCACTTCCACAACTCGATAGGAAACTCGCTGCCCAGGTATGAGGCGATTACCTTCCCCGGCACGAGCGCCCTTTTGCACTTCCCGCAGAGATAGGGAGGTTCTGGCTCTGGACCGGAGGCAGCGGTCATCTCAGCGCACCTCCATGCGATGCGAATATGCGTCGTGCACCACGAACCCGCCGTCCCGCTTGGAGTACTCCACCCAATACGTCACGCATGCCACGCGCAGAGATGCCAGGCGGTGCCCGGTTGATGGATCCTCGATCATCTCTCCGGTCTGTTCGGCATAGTCGATCGTGCGTTTTACGTCCTGCTCGAGGATCATCAGCTTATCGAGCTGTTTCTTCAGTTCCTCCGGGATGAGCACGTTGCGTGAAGGTTCCATCAGGTTTTCCCCTTCGCCCCACAGTTCGCGCATGAGAGTTTCTTTGAGCCGTGCACGATTGTCCTGCCGGCGCGAGAAACCGGGATCAGGCCGTGCAGCAGGATCCTCGCCTTCTTCGGGGAACACGAGGTCGAGAATATGCGTGGCGCGCTTGCCCTCATGCGCAAAGCGATCGCGGCACATGGCGCAATAGGTTACATAGTCGGCATCGCTCTCAGCGGCGCGCTTTTTCACCGTCTTCTCTGCAATTGCCGGATTTGCAAACATCACGAGCCCGCCGTAGCCACAACAGGTTGTCAGTCCCGGCGCATTCAATTCCTGCGGCGCGACGCCCAGCCTGCTCAATAACCCTCGCGCGCTGCCCTCAACCTCACTCATCCCGCGCGTCGAACAGGGATCGTGAATTGCCAGTTTTCTTTCCGCGTTAGCAGCAACAGAGGCGGCAAGCCGCGAGACATCGATGTGCGGCCACAGCGGTTCGATCGAGATTTGCGGCAGGTTCTCGCGCAATGTCTTGATGCAGGACGAGCAAGCTGTAATCAGTCGCGGCCGCCCGAGAGAGCACCACGCGGATTCCATCGCTCTTAGCGCTTCTTGAAATTTCTCTTCGTTGCCGGCCCAGTGGGCTGGCGCTCCGCAACACTGAAGAATCAGCCCCACGCCTCCGGGCAGCGTATTGCGCAGGTGCTCATAGCACGAAATTACATGGCTTGGGGAGGAGGCCGAGAGTTGGCATCCGGGGAGGAACGCCACCTCGCTGGTGTCGAATCCCGGCTGGTGTCGTGCCATGACAAACGCCTCGCTCTGGCTAAAGTCCATATCGCGCAACGCGAAATCGTGCGTCGAAGGCGGCATCTTGCCCGTGCGCACCATTCCTTGCCGTGCATCGATGCACACGTCGGCCATGTTCAGGTTCTCCGGACAAACCGCCGCACACAACCCGCAGAGCGAGCACGAGTTGATCATGCGGTTGGCCTGGCGGACACCCATCACGATGCTTTCGTTGTTGTAGATCTGGCGAACGTAGCTCTTGGGATAGGAACCGTACTCTTCAAGATAAGGACACACCTTTACGCATTCGAGGCAATGGCAGGGGAAGCATCGGCTAGCTTCCTGCGCTGCTTCTTCTCTTGTGTAACCCCGCTGGCTCTGCGCGGGCCGAACGGCGTGTGTCGGCGTGATGCCTTCGGTGTTGACAAAGAGACGCGAGGCATACGAACCCTGGTTGTCGCGGTTCGCAGTCAGGGACGCTCCCTGCAGAAAGCGGTCAATCGACACTGCGGCATGATTTCCGTCGGCAATCGAGTTGACCGGTGAATAAGCGGCGGGAGCGTAGCGTTGTGCTCCCCCGGCAAAGATCTTGGGCAGGCTCGTGGCCAGAGTGAACGGATCGATGAGTAGACGACCCTCCAGCGAACGCGCCAGTCGCAATGAATTCTCGTCGAAGAGTTCGTAACCCGTTCCGAGATACACCGCATCGTAGTCCGCCGCGATGGCATCCAAACCAAACGGCCCCGCATGGCGGCTGATGAGCGAATCGCAATGCACCGTCACTCCCAGCTTTCCCAGCGGTGCCAGATCCGCTTCAATCACGGATGCAGGCAGCACCTCCTCGCCGAGAGACCGCATCCTCTTGAGCAGCCTTGGTCCTGCCTCAAAAACGCTGACAGTATAGCCCCGAAGTGCCAGGCGGATCGCAGCCGAAATGCCGCTCAAGCCGCCGCCGGCAATCGCGATCCGCTTGTGGTTCTCCGGCTGGCGCCGCATCGCCGGAGCCGCGCCGCCAAATTCGACACAGGCTCGCTCCAGCAGTTCGATCTCAATCGCATCGCCTGCATCTAACCGGCGGCAGTTCGATTGGCAGGGATGATCGCATACGTACGCGAGGATCCGGGGAAGCGGCGCCGCGTTGGCCAGAAGCGCGAACCCTTTCTTGAAGTCGGAGCCTGCGGACGCAACTGCAAGAGCACGCGCATCGACGTGCAGAGGACAGGTTGCCGTGCACGCGGGAGCCTGCTCCTCAATGCATTTGCCCTCCCATCGTCTAACCTGCTCGCGCTCCATCATGAATCCTTGGCCCGAGATGCATCGACCCTCGCGCGCCCGTCGGTTTTAAGGTGCCCGGGGCGAAACTCGATTTCCGCCCCGGACCGGTCATGCTCCGCTCCGTCTTAGACGTGTGCCAATTCCTGCTGCCCTTTTGCATCTAAAGCGGCTTTCACCACCTTCGGTAGCGCTGGAACCCGGGTGATACGTACACCGCAGGCGTTGTACACCGCGTTGAGAATCGCCGGATGCGGAGCTGTCAACGGCGCCTCGCCCACACCCGCTGCGCCAAACGGACCCAGATCACGCGGTGTCTCCTGGAAGAGAATCTCGATGTCGTCTGGAATGTCGCTGATGTAGGGCAAGCCGCAGGCCTTCAGGCTGGTGTGCACCTTCAGATCTTCGAAATCCTCTGTCAGAGCCAGCCCGATTCCTTGCGCCAGCCCGCCATAGATCTGGCCTTCTACAGTAGCGCGGTTGATGATCGTGCCCACATCGACGGCGGTCGTGAACTTGACCACCTTGACCTTGCCAGTGGCGAGATTCACTTCCACTTCGGGCATGAACACTTCGTACATGTAAACCGGGAAAGGTTTGCCCTGACCGGTTACTGAGTCGCAGGCCGTGCAGTCCGATGCCACCCAGGTGCCGTCATAGTGCAGGGGCAGTTTCTCAGTCACCATTTCGTCGTAAGTGCGATAGCTGCCGTCCGCTTTTCGCATCGCGTTCAGCAGCATCTCGCAGCCCACCTTCGTGGAATTACCTGTGAACACGTTGGAGCGGCTGCCGCCCGAGGGTCCGCTATTTGGCAGCAACGAATCGTTCATCTTCAGTTTGATCTGTTCCGGCTTGAGACCCAACGGACGCAGCGTCTCATGCCCTATGGTGAGAGCGGCCAGGTCAGCGCCCTGTCCGTGATCCTGCCAGCAGTTGAGCAGCGTTACACCGTCGCGCGTAAGCTCAACCGCCGTTGCAGAGCTGTCGGGCCCGTCAAGGCCGCAACCGTAGACACCGACGGCCAATCCCACGCCGCGCGGCTTTTCCGTTGTGGACAGAGCCTTGCAGCGCTTCTTGGCCTCTTCATACTTCGGGCGTAACAGGTCAAACAGTCCTTCCAGGCAATACACATCCGGCGTCTGCCCTGAAGGCGTCGTCGCTGGAGGACGATACAAATTGCGATAGCGGAACTCGAATGGATCCATCCCCATCTTCTCCGCCAGCATGTCCACGAGCATCTCCGAAGCCAGAAACGCCTGCGGGGAGCCATAGGCGCGGAATGCCGATCCCCACGCATGATTCGTGCAAACTGTACGTCCCTTGCCGCGAATGTTGGCAATGTCGTAACCTGCGCCCGTAAACTGCGCCTGCCGAACCGTCAGCAAATCGCCGAACTCGGAATACGGGCCGTGATCGATCCACCAGTCCGTCTCCATCGCGATGAGTTTGCCGTCCTGATCGGCGCCCATCTTGCACTTCACATTGCCCGGTGAACGCTTGCCCGTGTAGGTGATGTTCTGGTACTGGCTATACACCAGCGAAACCGGACGCTCCGTCGCCAGACATGCCACGCCAACAAGGGCTTCCATGGTCGGCGAAAACTTGTACCCGAAGGTACCGCCAGCGCCATTCTGGATGAGCCTCAGCTTGTCCGGCTCCACGCCGATTCCCGGTCCAATCATGGCCGCGTGCAGCTGCAAGCCGATGCTCTTCGACTGAATTGTCAGCCGTCCGTTGTCTTCGAGATACGCCATGCCGCAATCCGGTTCGAGATGCAGGTGAGGCTGCCGGCTGCAGTAAGTCTCTATCTCCTCGGTAAACTCTGCCTGTTCCATCAGCGGCCCGGTCTCTTCGCCTTTTACTACGCCCTGCTCGTAGTAAATGTTGGGCACGCCGGGATGAATCTCGATCGCGTCGGGCGCCATTGCCGCCCAGCCGCTCATATACGCCGGCAGCACTTCCAGATCGACCTTCACCTTGGCCGCTGCCTCGCGCGCGTGGTCTTCCGTGTCGGCTGCAACAATCGCAATCGCGTCGCCAAATTGGAAGATCTTGTCCTTGCAAAGAATTGGACGGTCCCATCCGTCGCCTTTGTTAGTCGGGAACGTGATCAGGCCCGTGATGGCATTCTTGCCTTTCACGTCTTTCCACGTGACCACCTTCACCACGCCCGGCATCTTCTCGGCTTCAGACGTGTCGATACCCTTGATATTGGCATGCGAAACTTCGGCCTGCACCAGCGCCAGCCGAAGCGTGTCGGGGGGCATATGCAACGCCACATCGGCGCCGAAATCCCACGATCCGGTCACCTTGGCCAGCGCCGAGGGGCGGTGGTACTTCGAGCCCAGGATGCTTCCGTTCTCACCTGGCTCAAACAGCAAATCTTCCTTCTTCTTCTCGCCGCGAATCACGGCCGCGGCATCCATCACCGCGTCCACCAGCTGCTTATAGCCCGTGCAGCGGCAGGCATTCCGGTTCACATCGAACCACTTTCGCACCTCTTCTCGCGTCGGGTTTGCATTCTTCTCCAGCAAAACCTTCGCCGACATGATGAAGCCGGGTGAGCAAACACCGCATTGTGCGCCGCCGTGCGCCATCCAGGCTACTTGCAGTGGATGCAGATTGCCCGGAGTCCCAATGCCCTCAATGGTTGTGATCTTCGCGCCCTCCGCCACTTTGCCCGCGGGAATAAGGCACGCACGCTTCGCTTTGCCGTCGACGATTACCGTGCAGGTTCCGCATTGTCCTTCGCTGCAACAGACCTTGCATCCCGTCAGCAAAAGCTGTTCGCGCAGCACATCAGCCAGCATCTTCGCCGGATCTACCACCAGCGACCGTTCAACGCCGTTCACGTTGAGGAGCATTCGTTTCATGATTCAACCCCGTCTCTTTCGTTTGCGTTGCGACTCCGGACTCGCCAAGAACCGCGGTACTCCACCCGGCCGCTCAACCTCGCATATTGATCATTCCGGTACTATTTCCAAGCGTTAAAAGACCCTGCATGAGGAATTGGAGACCGCATTTTCAAAGCGCGTTACGGTTCAGCACATGTCGCAATGAAGTACCGCCTGCACAACATATTTGAGGAAACATTAGGCGTTAGACTGTGAGGTACATCACTTATGATTGCGCCGCCCAGGTGCTCCAATAAGTGATCGCAAGTGATCCACGTCTCCTCTTCGAGGGTCTCTGTTGCGATGGATCCGGGCTGTTCAGCCCATCTAAAAAGGTTGCGAATCAGGCGAGGCTGTCCCGCCCCGGGAGGGATTCCCAGACAATGTCCCGCTACAGCGTCATCACCGGCAAATGCAACAAAGACATGCTTTGCATCCGCGCCTGCCTGCGCAAAGCCATTCATCCCCTCCCCGCCGAGACCGGCTTCGATGGTGCCTCACAAGTATTTATCAATCCAAGGAGATGCATCGGCTGCGGAGCCTGCATCTCAGCCTGTAAATCCGGCGCCATCTTCGAGATTGACGGGCAGTCTGAGGACCTGCGACGCATCGCCCAGCTCAATGCCGCCTGGTTCACGCAATGACGGCGACGCGGTCGCTCCGAAGACGCACCCTGTCTCAAGACTTCGGTGCCGTGAGATCTCCGGCGCACCGAATTCATTCGATTCTTGCTATGGTAGGAATGCAGACCGGCACGGTAACCGAGGTGAACTCCGATGGAATACCACATCAAAACCCGCCAGGCCCTCGACCGGCTACGCGCTTCTGCATCTGAACAGTCAACAGAATTGCTCCAACTGGGAAGCCTTACCGTGCGTTTTTACGCTCCCCGAACCGTCGACCGCCAACAGCCGCATACACGAGATGAGGTCTACGTCATCGCCAACGGCTCGGCGACCTTTCGCTGCTGCGGAAGAGATATTCCCGTTGAACAGGGCGACGTCCTCACTGTCCCTGCCGGCCAAGAGCATCTCTTCATCGACTTCACCCCCAACTTCGCCACCTGGATCTTTTTCTATGGTCCCGAAGGCGGAGAACAAACCTCCACGGCATGTTGTTCCGATCAATCGGAGTCGCTGCCCCATTCCGAAACAGTGACATCCATCAGCCCAGCCTCCCCTCCACGTTGACGGTATGGGTAGTGTTGACGGGTGTTTCGGACGATCTGCTGCCAACGTATCCATCGCTCTCCTACCTTCTCACAGATTGGATCAAGGCTAACGATCACTCCGGCACAATCCGATGGTGAGATTCAGACAGTCTCGCACGAGTGCGTTGTTTGACGTTTCTCCCGCTCGGGGTGCAAATCTGCATCGCACATAATCCGGCGAGTACTACCAACTCTTCTTGATCAAGGTATCGATTGCGAATCCGCCGTTCGGATCCCGGGTTGCACTCACGGCAACCCTCGGTGAAATCTGATACTGCCCCTGGATGGTCTGGCCCTGTGTGGTTGCCACATTTGTTGAGAAAGTGACAAACAGATTTCCTGTGACGCGCTGCTGGATGGTAATGTTAGCGCCCGGTGGACCAGCCGAAGTGCTACCCGCAAGGACCGGACTGATAGAAAGCTGCGAGATCCCCGCAGCCTTTGAAATACGGCTCGTTACCTGACCTGCAACTTGCGAAGCAACCAGTGACTCAGCCTGCTGGTTTGCAGGGGTTGCGTTCATCCCGCTAGCTTCTGTCGTCTGTCCGAATGCCAGGAGGTTGATGATATCCGCGGCCGGCAGCGCCGGATCGGACGTGTATTGCGTACGCAACTGATCCATTGGCCCGTTGAAGCGCAAATGAATCTTGTATTCCTGAATTGTCGTGGTCAAAGCGACATTTAAGACGGGCTGGGTCGCGCCTGGATTGATGAATTGCACCGTTCCACCCGTCAACACGAATCTGTCACCGTGCAAAATTGCATCGCCACCACTCAGGTTCACGCGGCCAAGAATTACCGGATCCGCAGCCGAGCCGCGCACCTGCAGATTTGCCGACCCAGCCACGCTGAGTGTCCGGCTGACCAGGTCTACGTTGTTCGTCGAACTGACCGCAATATTGAGCCTGAGATTCTGCTCGAACCCAGGTTCAACCGGCGACGTCACCTCTCCTGAGAACTTGTTGACAACCGTATCCAGATCGAATGCCGGCGTAAATGACAGATCGGTAAGATGGACCGATCCGCCCAGAACCGCATGCGTGGTAGAACCGGTTAGCCGTAACTTTGCATCGACAGATTCGCGTACCCCCTCGGGATACAACGCGCGAACGCCTTGAGCGCTGGCAACCAGGTCAAATTGAATCTTCGGCCGATACGTAATCGCGCCTTGCGCGGTTACAGGTCCGCCACCAATTGTTCCATCAAATTTCGTAATCTCCAGGCGATCCGTCGTCAGCTTCAGGACGCCGTTTCCATGTTGCAAACCCACAGGCGAATTGATTGATGCAAGATTCGCGTCTACCAGGTCGATCTCACCGCCCAGCTGGCCTGAACCCACAACGCCGTGAGAATCGATGTTCAGTTTCAACTGTCCCGAGGTGCGCAGGTCCGGCTCGAAAACCTGCGCGAGTTGAAGATTCACCGTACCCTGCGCCTTGAGCGACATGGGCGCGCCCCCGTGGACAGGAATCGATCCTTGAAGCTGCAGGTTGGTATCTGTTCCGCGGAACATTGCGGGTTGGATATCAAAGACGCTGTTCCTATAGCCCACCCGGATTGGGGACGTTGCTGAAAGCTGTATCGAGTTTCCATATCCAATTTTGAAAACCGGAATTGTGAGTTGAGCTTCCAGCCGACTTTTCTGCTTCAAGGGCCCATGAAGCACGGCATGAATTTCCGCCTGCCCGTTTACATTCGCAGCTTCTTCGGGAGCATATACGGCCAACAGTGGCTGCAGCGGAAGTGCCTGCGTATCCAAAGAGGCGTCGGCGAGATAGTCGCCGGACAAGTCAACTTTCGCCTTCGCACGAAGGGAGGTGTTCGCAACCGAGGATGTCAATTCTGCATTGGCAACGTGATTTGCGACATTCATCTGCAGCTTGATACCTGAGAAAGTTTGGCCCCCAATTGCCACAGCTGGGATTTGCAGATCCGCATTGACCTCTGGATTATCGAATGTGCCCTGCCCATGCGCTTCAATCGCAACAAGACCTTTAGCATCGATATCCCGCACCTTGAGAGCTTGTAACTTTGCGAGATCGATGCCATTGGAGCTCAGTTGGGCGGTAAATGTTCGCTGCTGCGGCTCGACCACGACTCGACTCTCAATCGTTCCGGCAGGTAGGCGAATCGACACCTTCGTCTGCGCCTGGTTAGCGGAGCCTGTAAAACCCAGCCTCGCCGAGGAAATGTCCTGCCCGTAAGCCGTGACCCCGGTCAAATGAACATTCCCGCTGCCTTCCGGATTCATCATATTTCCGTGAAGTTTGATCTGTGCGGCCAATCTTCCGCTCACGGGAATCTGATTTCTGCTCAGCTTGGCGATGGTTCCAATATCAATTTGCGATGCGATCAGGTCAACCTGAATCGCGCTCCGCTTACGCACAGTCCACTTCTGTAATCCGGCACTTGCGCTGCCCGTGATGCGCCCGTTCTCTCCCGATTCCAAAAGAATATTTTGCAAGGCCGCGTGCGATGGGCTCAGCTGGATTCCCGTTCGTAGAGTCTTCCAATCTGTGCCGTTGAAGTGCAGGTTCGCCGCGCTCAGTTGTCCCGAGAGAGAGGGCGAGACGGTCGATCCTTGCATCACGCCTTGAAACGAGGCTCTACCGGCCAGATCGATTTGCGCCGTCCCGGTGGGTCGGAACACGTCAACGATGGTGGCAATCTCACGAAGATCGTTTGACTGCAGCCGGACAGACAGACTGGAGTGCTTGCCCACGGCCCCGTTCAAATCGACATCTGTTTGGGAACTGCGCAGATAGCTATTGTCAAATTTCAATTCATGTTCAGCATTCTTGTAGGTAGCGCGCAAGGCCCCATCGATCGGGATGACGGCCGCAGTTCCCTTTCCAGTTCCGGGATTACTGATGCCCGCGCTTACAATCTGTGCGCTCGCGGGCTGCACCCTTTGAGCTCTCCCATTCACGTTGGCGTCCGCTTGCACAACTAAATCATGGATTGTTCTTCCCCACGTGGCTGTTGCCTTGCCGTCTGCCATTCCGGTCAGGGCAATCTGCCTTGCCCATACGGAGCGTCCCGTTGCGGATCTCACTTGGGACAACGATACTCCGCGCAACTCCCCCCGATAACTGGAGTGAGAGTCACCCTCGATCGATTGAGTGGCTCCCTGCGCTGTCAGGTCGCCACCCAGAACTTCGGCGCGAAGATCGAGTAACCTCGCATCGCCGTTCGCCAGTGAATAGTGAGCCGCGAGATTGCGAACTTCGGTGCGAACAGCCGAAGTCCTGATCGCGAGTTCGCCGCACGCGAGGTTTCCGTCCACTACAAGCCCTTGAATTAAAGTTCGATTCGGCAACTGCTGGTATTCAACCGAACCGGTTGTCCGAATCAGTCCCGCGGGGATTGAGGGCTCATCGAGAAGCCTGGCCAATTGCCGGTCGTCTACGACCGCATCGTACTTCGCCTGGATCACAGGTTCGCTGTAGTTATGTAGAACCGCCGACAAGATTACCTCGGAATGTCCGCTCGTGATCTGCGCCCGCGTCATCTGGAAGGTGCCTGGCGTTGCCCGAAATTTGGCTCCGAAGTCGTGCTGGAACGGTCGAAACGATCCATACTCCAATCGCCCGTCCGTATAGGTCAGGGATCCCGTGTACAAGGTACGAAGGCTGCTGAACGAGGCTCGAAATTCCAGATTGTGAAGATCGGCCTCGAGAGAACTTGGCCGGTCGTTGTAATAGACTTCTCCGTGATCAAGAACGGCATGGCGAATGCCCAGCTCAAATGCGTCAATATGACTCGATCCGCCGCTTTTGAATCCGGGAAGATTCGATCTTCCGTTTTTGCCGACAACAACCCACGCCACCGGGTGATCGATTTGCAGTCGATCGAGATACCACGCCCTTCGAAGAACGGATACGATACGAATTCCAACCCTCACGTGATCGGCCTGGAGCAGCGGAGGGTTTGAATAAGGACTCGCGCCGCTCAGGCGTATTCCATAGAGATCCACGCTCAGCGTTGGCAGATGCAGCGCAAAGTTCTCAAGATGCACCGGAATGCCCAACGCTGCGCTGCTCTTTCTCTCTGCAAGCCCGATCAGATAACGGTGCACTCCGTCCGTGTTTACCAGGGCCACGATGGCAAGGCCGGCTGCCAACACAAGCACCAACCCACTCGCAGCTAGCCACGAGACGACACGAATCCAGGAGCGCCCACCTTTGCGCCGGTTCCTGCCCTCTGACTCTTCCCGCTTCGACTCTGTGTCATATGCGCTCATCGTTGCGCTCTAGAATGCCTGTCCAATGCCGACAAAGTATTGTGTCGGGTTGATTCCGGCAACGGGATTGAGATTCCTTCCCAAATCCACCCGAATCGGACCCAGCGGCGTTGAGTATCGCAGTCCGATTCCCACATTGTTTGAATAGAGTGAAGTAAAGTCGTGGAAACCGGCGTACGGAAATACATTGCCTCCGTCGTAGAAAGCCACGAAGCTGAGTCCTTTCTTGATTGGAAGCGGAATGCGGGCTTCTGAGTTTACGATCAACATCTCGTTTCCTCCTGCCGGAACATTTATCTTTTGGCAGTTCGAGCTTGATCCGCTGCTGCAAACATCAACTTGGCGTTGAGGACCCGCTCCATCGAGCGGAAAACCGCGCAGCGAGTTTCCCCCTCCAGTAAAGAAGACTTCGCTTAGCGGGACAAAGCTATGGCTGAATGGCTCCGCCAACCCGATGCGAAGACTATCCGCCCATACAATGTGATGAAACTTTTCTCGATAGAAAGCAAGTTGTCCCGTCAGTTTTGCAAAGTCGACGCTTGAGCCCAGCTTGGAAGTGTTAAAGCCCACTTCCAGCGACTGCAGTACACCTCTGTGCTCGTCAAGGGGGTTATCGCGCGTGTCGCGAGTAATGTTTGCGGAGAGTGTCGATAGCCGGACGTGTTGGTCTTGAGCCGGGACGAGACTCGGAATGAGCACCCGGGTCAGGTCGACCTGACTGAATCCGTACTGCGCAAAAAAAATGGCATTCTTAGTCCCGTCCAAAGGCCGTTGCAGTTGACAGGTGCCCTGCTCCTCCTGCGAAGAAAAAATGGGATTCTCTTCATTGCGCTCTATTGACAACGAGGTCGTTGCTTTCCATGAGGACCAACGGAAATTGGGATCGATGTAGTAGGCTGCACCGCGCTGATCCAGCCTACCGGCAAATCCCGTAAACGACAGCGATTCACCCTTGCCAAACAGATTGTTGCGTGTATATTCGGCTGTCCCACGGGGACCGTAAAATGTGGTTTCGCTCGTGGTGAAGTTCGACGGCAACCCGATGGGAGGCAGATTCGGCAGCGCGACCGTTCCGCTCGGTATGCTTCCTCCGCGCTTGATCACTTCAAATCCAAATCCGTATGTGAAAACATTTCGTTTCGCCTCATGCACTTTCACCAGAACATCATCCTTGTCCTGCGTGGCAACCGGCTCTTTCGGATCCACCTCGGCCCAATCGAAAACACCGGTATGGTCGTAGAGCCGGCTCCCTGCCGTCAGCAAATCTGATTCCGTCAGAGGCTGTCCTGGCCTAATGATATTGACATCATCGTTGATCAGGCGCTGTCTCGTGTGATCTCTACCAAGCGTCAGAACGTCGCCGGTCACAACCCGTGGCCCCTCGTGAATGTGATAGATCACATTGATGCGGTGCGGTTCGCTTTTTGAAACCTCGCTCGCCGTCTCTCGCAGGTTCGCCATAAGGTAACCAGCCTTTAAATAATTCGCAATGATGTTCCTGCGGTCTTTCTGGACGAGCGTCTCCGAATAAGGCTGTCCTGCCGCCACGTTCAACCCGTCGGGCGCAAATTGCGACTCCGCAAATGTATCGGCTCCTTCGATCCTGAGAGAGTTCACAATGTTCCTTGGACCTTCTACCACGTGGAAAGATACCTGCACGTTTTGCGCGCCACGTGTTACCTCAGATGCAACTTGAACACTGCTGAATCCATCGGACTGATAAATAGCTTTGAGATTCCTGATACTCTCTTGCACAAGCTTATCGCTGAACTTTCCGGGAGAGAAGAACCGCTTCTTTGCGACTGAAATATGCGAGGTCAGCAGTGATGTAGGCAAAGCCTTGTTGCCGGTTATCGCGACATCTGTGACTTTATGTTTCTTGTCCTTGGTAATTGTGTAGATAACGAGATCGCGATTGTTCTGCTTTTTGAACTGTGACTCAACCGTTACGTCGAAGAAACCCTTCCCTTGAAAGTAGGAGATGAGAGCCTGTTTTCCTTCCTCCACGGTTTCTTCGTCCACGCCAATTCCCTGGTAGACAGGAAGAAGCGACTTCCGGGTCCAGGGCCAGAGATGTGCGCCTTGAATTTTCACAGTAGTCGGCATGCCCGGCCGAATGTCGAAATGGATATCTGCCCTATTGCTATCAGCCTGATATTCCGCCCCTGCCAGTTTCACTTGCGCGCTTAGATAACCTTGCTTCTCCAGCGATTTCTGCAGGTACGCCTGGGCTTTTGTTACCGTCGAGTGATGATAGGTTTTTCCGGGCCGAATGGCTGATCCCCGCAAGCGCGCCATGAGCGTCGTCAACTTGTGCTGCAGATTTGCTGCGTCGTCATCTGGAGCGCCTTCAATCGCAGTCGTTCCGAATTTGGCGCGAACGCCCAGTGTGGTGCGAAAGAGCACATTCGCGACGGAATGCCCAGGCTCCATGTCGCTTTGAGGCTCCGCCGCGGCTCGAAAGAAACCCTCCCGCCGGTAGAAATTGATGAGACTCTGCGCATCCCGTTCGACCTCTTCCTGGTTGAACGCCTCCTGAATCGGATAGTTTGCCGCCTGAATCAGCTGCGAATAAGGAAACCGCTGCGCCCCCGGGAACTGAAAGATGCCAAAATAGTCTGCCGGCTTCACGATAAACAGAATCCCAACCCCATTGGATTCCGGCTCGACCCGGATTTGCACTTCATCGAAGTGGCCATCAGCCTTCAGTGCTTCAGCGGTTCTTTCAACCTTATCTTTAGAAAACGACTGGCCCACATGCTGCACAAAAAACTGGGAGTATTGTGAGGCGGAGACTCCGGGCCGGCCTGCAACCTCAATCGAGGACACATTCTGCCCCTCGTAAGAGGATAGAAACTCTCCCGCATCCGATACCCCGGCTGGGCCTGATGCATTGTTTTGCGCTTGAGCAAAAGACGCGAAGCACGCGGGCAACAGAAAGCACAGGCAAATCTTCAGAAGGACACTAAAAGGGGAACGATCGAGGTGCTCAAGCCTGCGCACTGCCGGTCGCCGGTTGATACGGTCTTTGGCCAGAAAGTGGCATGTCACCTGATTTCAGATGCCTGGGAAGAAGAGATGGTTTGATTTTGCCCCCCGTCCGCCGAATTCGAGTCGCTTGCCCAGAATCGCGGACCGGAGCCACCGCTCCTTAGCCAGGCAGCATCCATACGAACTGTGAAATCGAGGCCTGCATATCCGCCAGGAGCCATCACTCCAACAGATCCGCAGGACGAAGGGCGCCGATCAGGCCCACTCTCGCGGGACCTGCGGAAGCTCGCATCCTGCTTGCCTGTCAGGCTGAGGCGGAACCCTCGATCCATTTCGCTGCGTGTGATTGCGAAGCGCACGCTAAAAGCAGTGCAAGATGACCGGCTGTTTGGGCATGCCGCGGAACTCGGCTTCTACTTCCTTTTCTCTCTCTTCCCAACGCTCTTTTGCGCTGGATCGATCCTGGGCCTGGCGGCGCGGTCGGCGCACCGGGTTTCTGATCAACTTCTCAACTACCTCGCGCTCGTAGTCCCTGCCTCAGCCCTCGGCACCGTGCTCACCACCTTCAACGAAACCACGGCCGCCGCCAGTTCCGGCAAAGTCACGCTTGGATCCATTGCCGCCATCTGGTCCGCGTCTGTCGGAATCTCCGCCATTCAAGATACCCTGAATCAGGTTTTCAAGCTCGACAACAAACGCCCCTACATCGTGGCGAGACTCTACGCGATCGGGCTCACTTTCCTTATCACTCTCCTCATCACTCTGGGGCTGGGTTCCATGCTCGGCGGAGATTTCGTCGCCGCACTTGCTGATCACGAACTCACGCATCACCCATTGGCCGCCACTGCCCTGGGGATTGCGGCACGGATCATTGCCTGGATCATCGCAGCCTGCGTCCTTTCCTTGTTGTTTGCAGCTCTTTACTACTGGGCTCCCGACTGGCGAGAAAGGCATTGGCACTGGATTACCCCCGGTACCACTGTCGGCGTTGCCGGCTGGCTCTTAGCGTCATTAGGCTTTCGCGTCTATATCCATTACTTCAACAACTACAATGTCACCTATGGCTCACTGGGCGCAGTCATCATTCTCCTCATGTGGTTCTATATCAGTGGGCTCATGCTGCTTCTCGGCGCAGAAGTCGATACCGTAGTGGGTGCGGCTGCTGAGAAGCGCCTGGAGTAAATCTCTCGTGCCGGTCTTTGGCCAAACAACCCTTGACGCCCAGCAATCGAAACGGGTCTTGGAAGTCATGTATCGTTGGCATATCGAATTGAAATCAGTGTAAGCGTCGTGAAAGTGCGACCGATTGCTCGGATTCTCATCAAACCACAAGTAATTCATTGATGAGTGTCTGGAATCCAATGTTGTGCGGCTCACCTCTCCGAGGCGGGCATGACAATTCGGCTGGCTTCCAGAAGGGACGTCATTCCACTTGCCAGAATCCTCGTTCCTGCGTCGCACATTCCGGGCCTTGCGGCACCGGGACTTCCGTCTAATGTGGCTGGGCGCATGCGCGTCCACCATTGGAACCTTCGTCCAGCAGTTCGCGCAAAGCTGGCTTGTTTACGATCTCACCAAAGACGCCTTTTACCTCGGGTTGGACCTTTTTCTTGGCCAGTTGCCGATCATCCTCTTTTCGTTGGTCGGTGGTGTCTTCGCCGACCGGATGGACCGCAGGAAAATGTTGCTCGGCTCGCAATATATCCAGATGACCTGCGCTTTTGCGCTTGCCGCCTTATTCTTTACGCACAGGGTCGAAATCTGGCAAATCCTCTCCCTCTCTTTCGTCGTAGGCGTAGGACAGTCGTTTGGTGGGCCGGCGTACTCAGCGCTCTTGCCGACACTGGTACCAGCCGAAGATCTGACCAACGCGATCGCCATGAACTCGATCCAGTTCAACCTCGCTCGAGTGCTGGGACCCGCATTGGGCGGCTTAACCTATGCCACCGTCGGCGCAACCTGGTGCTTCACTCTCAATGGCTTGTCTTTTCTGGCGGTCATCGCATCGCTCATGATGATTCAGGTCAAGTTCATTCCGCAGAAATCGAAAGAAACCATCCTGAAGAGCATGAAAGTCGGACTCGCCTTCATACGCCAGCGCGAAGGGCTCTCGGCGCTTGTTTTCCTCGCGTTCTTCACAACCCTGCTTGGTTTCTCGCTGACGAGTTTTTTGCCGGTAATTGTTCAAACCGTTTTCCATAGTGGACCGCAGACATATCAACTGCTGCTGGTGAGCTCGGGAGCAGGCTCTATCGTAGGCGCGCTCGCCGTGGCGGCTTCAGAAAAGCTGAAGGAACACGGTCATATGGTTCTGTTGACATTGATTGGACTCGGCGCCGCGATAACAGGATTTGCGCTGAGCAAGTGGCTTCTCCTTTCATGCCTTTTGATCTTCTTGAGTGGCGTAACCATGATGGCATCAGCATCGCTCATGCTCTCGCTTGCGCAACTCATCGTGTCCGACCAGATGCGCGGAAGAGTCATGAGTGTTTACAATCTTGCCTTCCGCCTTGGCATTCCGCTCGGAGCCCTCGCGCTTGGGAAGCTCATCCCTATTTTTGGCGTCTCGACAGCACTCGCAAGCTCAGGAATTGTCTTGATCGGCGTTGCATCCTATTTCATTTTCATCATGCGGCGCGTCGCAATGTTCCAGCGTGTGGCCGCCAAGTGAACGCACCGGGGTTGTGGGTCGCCATAGCATCTAAACCTTTTAGAATCTATGGCGGGGACGACGGGGCTCGAACCCGCGACCTCTGCCGTGACAGGGCAGCGCTCTAACCAAACTGAGCTACGTCCCCAGGTGCTACCTGGACACCGGAAAGTCAGGCTTCAGAGGAAGTCACTCTCCTGAAATGAAAGCCTCATTTCGCGCGATCATCGCGCTTCCGGCTGCATCCGATACCGGG
>DATKPJ010000096.1:0-94134 GCA_035524195.1 Occallatibacter sp. | reverse complement strand
AGTAAGCGTGGTGTTCTGGCCGTCTTTGGCTTTAGGACCGAAGTGTGCAGTTGAGTTACTTGGTTGTGTCCACGATGCTGGGTAGTGGACACGACTAGTATGTAATGGTCGATTCCGATATTGGGTTTACTTCGTCGATGTATACGAGTTCGTTAAAGACTCTCCCGAGTGCCTGATCGAGCCGAATCATGGTCTGGTCCAGGTTTTCATCGGGAAACCGGCGGAGCATGGCGTAGACGTGTTTCCCTTCCGCAGCGATGGCAACCTGTCCGGCACGGTCGATATGGCCGATGGTGATGGTTCCCCAAGCGAGGAACTCGGAGAGGTTGTGAAGCTGGGAAAGGTCTGCCCGATCGATTGCGGGAAGGTCTATGCCGCGTTCTGCCTTGCTGAGGACGAGTTTAGGTCGACGCGCCACGGCAGAAGCTCCTCGATGCGGTTGATGGGATGGTCGGCAATGCGGGTGAGGACGTGACGCAAGTAAGCTTCAGGGTCCAGCCCGTCTAATCTGGCCGTCCCGATCAGACTATAAAGGATGGCGGCCCTCTGGCCACCGTTATCGGAGCCGGCGAACAAATAGTTGCGGCGTCCTACGGCCACCGGACGCAGCGCCCTTTCAGCGATAAGGTTGTCGAGTTCGATGCGTCCATCATCGAGATAGCGCGAAAGAGAATCCCAGAGACTGAGCGCATAGCGAATGGCGGCTGCCGTCTCCGATTTAGGCGCCAACTGCAATCTGGAATCTTCCAGCCATCTGCGCATGGACTCAAACAGCGGCCTGGCACGTGCGTTGCGGACCTGGCGTCGTTCTTCAGCGGGACGACCTCTGGATGGCAGCGAGAGAGAGCAGAAGCACAGCGACCGATAGTGATGCCTTGCCCGGACGCGGAGACGGCCTGCGAGATGTCACTTCGCGGAACCACGCACACACAACGCGCGCATGAAGGACGAGGAGTGCAGGAACCCGCTTGGCTGGTTATTCGATTTTCCCTCGTTGAAGTCGAAGTAAAAGTGATATCCCGAAGAAGTGTGCCCGATGTGGTCGTCTGCCCATTGATAACCGGTCAAAAACAGATTGCCTTTCACATGCCACATGGTCTGCACGTCATCGTGCTTGCCAGCCAACCCTGGAGCATTGGCTGTTTTGTCATAAATGCCTTGCAACTCGGCCATGTTTGCCAGTCTCCAGTCGGAATACCCGCCTGACCGGAGATCGCGGCAGTACTTCACCGCACCTTTCCAGCTCACGTCTCGACCGTTGTCCTTCCCAGCCCACATCAGCCCCGTGGATGGATCGGTCCAGAAGCCGCGCTCCTGAGTTTCCTGCGCGGCCCCTTGCAGGGCAGCGAGAGAGAGCAGAAGCACAGCGACCGATAGTGATGCCTTGCCCCGCTGCGGAGACGGCCTGTGAGATGTCACTTCGCGGAGCCACGCACACACAACGCGCGCATGAACGTAGAGGGGTAGGGGAACCCGCTTGGCTGGTTGTTCGATTTACCTTCATTGAAATCGAAATAGTACTGGTAGCCCGAAGTGCGCCCGCTCTGATTGTTGGCCCAGTGATAACCGGTCAAGAACAGATTGCCCTTCACATGCCACATGGTGTGGACGGTATCATGCGGGCCGGCCAGCCCTGGAGCATTGGCTGCTTTGTCGTAAATGCCTTGCAACTCGGCCATGTTCGCCAGCCTCCAGTCCGAGTACCCGGCCAACCGCAGATCGCGGCAGTAGTTCACCGCACTCTTGTAACTTACGTCCTTGCCACTATCTTTCCCAGCCCACATCAGCCCCGTCGATGGATCGGTCCAGAAGCCGCGCACCTGCGTCTGATTCTGACTCTCTAGCGTTGACTGAGCACCCGCAACGATGGCGGCTCCGCAGAGCAGGATCAGAGTTACTATTGCCCCACATTTCACGGCACTCGCTCCTTGCTTCCTAGAACACATGGGACAACCACTGAAACGCATTTACCACGCCGAAGAACATCCCCATCTTGACGCCTTGGATTCCGCCAGCGTCTCGGATGAGCATGTTGTTGCTCTGGATGAGTGCTCTCGACGTAGCGGGGGATAGAGTCGGATTGAAGTACATACCGATAGTGATGCCTTGCCCAGGAGCGGGACCATTTTGGGAGTAGTTGTAATCGTGCATCGATGCCGCCCAATCACCCTGACCTGACGGTGGCCCAAATCCGCCCGGCCCAGCCCAGTTATCGCTGGAAAAATCGAGTGGACCGCTGACAAGCTGATTCAGCACTCCGCCGCCAAGTGGCTCCGTGCGACCAGTCAGAAATTGTATGTATCCGTCGAGACCGCCTGACATGCTGTTTCCTACAAGCTGGCCCTGAAGCCAATCGGCATTAGCTGAGGCGAAGCCGTACCCACCGCAGCCGCTCAAGCAGTTGCCATTCGCATCCGTTTGCGCACCTGATGCGAAGTTCGTGTAATCGACCGTGGCACTGCTTCCCGCGCCGTCGACTGAACCCACCTGGAACATTTGAGTGTTCTGGTTGAAGGTCGCCCAATTCTCGTCTACATAACCGGGTGCCCAGGTTCCACCGTTCTGTCCGCATTCCCCTGCGTTGCTGTCGTGATCGATGGACTCGACCCCGTTTCCGGCATCGTTCGCATACACGCAGTCCAACCCGGTCGGATCGAGATTAATCAGCGGATTGTTACGAGCATAGGTGTACAGGTTCCAGCTCTGCGGGTCTTGCGGCTTCTGAGCCAATAGTCCTGATGGATCGGGCGACATAAAGCGCCCCATCGAAGAGCCATAGTAGCGCGCCCCGAAGTAGTCGTTTCCTGATTCTGCGTCTCTTTCTTTGCCGGTGAAACGATTTCCGGAAATCCGCATCTGTCGCCTATCTCAGGCCATCGAGGTGCGTCAGGAGGCCTCCAATGATTAACAAAGCAAACAGGGCCATTCCGCCTGAGAATAGCATCAAGTCATAAAGCCCCTGCTCTGCGATTTGCAAGATGAGAATCGGAGTCGGCTTTTGTACGAATTCGCTGGGAGGTTCTTCAGAACAAAGGCTCCTTAACTTTGAACGGTACCGTAGTGCTAATCTCCATTGATTCAATGCCTGAATTCCGACGAACGCACTTATAAAGAGGGACCCTGAGACCCCTAGAATTTCCCAATGGCGGAAAATGATGTACACATTCGTAGCGAGCGCTGAAAGCACAAGAACGCTCCCTACAAGAAAGTACATTGACCGAAAAGGCGATTTATTTCGGATATCGCCGCCGTTAGAGGGACGAGGATCCGTATCCGCATTGAACTTCATGGCTCCCCTCCTAAAACGGGAAACAGCCTGCTGTAGCATAGCTCAAGCCGCCAATTCCAACACCGGCACCATAGATTAGCCTCGCCGCGCCTGCCTCCGGAACGAATGGAACACTCACAGCAAGTCCTGCGGCTCCCAAAGCACAGTCCTGCGCCTTTTTCTGCTGGGGAGTTTGCACATACAGCCCCGATCCCGCCATTACATTTTGTCCAAGAAGCTGAAGCGGATCAGGCTGAGGTTGCTGGCTTTGTATGATCTGATTGCTCATCGCTGAGGTCAGCATGCCGAACGGATCCGATTGGAACGACTCGCTAGAAGGAAGGACGGAGCTGCCCGTGTAGCCGTACTGGGTGATCTGGTTGTTGGTTGCCGTTCCAATCGTCAAGCCTGAGGAGTTGTAAACGGTGACGTTAGGCGTACCGTTTGCGCCAATGACAGAAATCGCAGTCCCCATTCCATTTGCGGCGTTGTTGGCTATCGTCTGGACGGCATTTTGAAGAGAGGAATTAGATGAATCACTCCAGCCGCCATTCTGACCAAGTTCAATCCATGTCCCGCCTTGCCCTTGGCATTGGCCCACGCTGCCAGTGTCCTTGTCGTTTTCGGAATCGTAGCTGCCATTGTCCCAGACGCATTCATATCCCGTGGGGTCGGTATTGATCAGCGGATTGTTCAAGACGTACGCATACAGATTCCAGTCCTGCGGGTTTTGAAGAAATGCCTGGTACTGACTGCTCGTTGGGGTCCAAGCCAACATTGGTAGCAGCGGATCCGGCGACATGAAGCGGCCCATTGAGGAACCGTAGTACCTGGCCCCGAAGTAGTCGTTGCCTGATTCGGTATCTCGTTCTTTGCCGGTAAACAGGTATGGTGCACAAGGCACGTAAAGTGCACAAAAGGTGGACCGCGTCATAGTCACGTGTCCCAAATCGTACCATTAGGTCGTCGTGGGAGGATCGTCACCATTGCTTTCTGTTGATCCCATCTTCTTTGCAGCCAATTGAATCAACCACGAAATCCCCAAAATGTCTACGATGCCTACCGGGAGAACGATAGGAAGCGTGTAGTTTTGATTTGGCCAAGGGATCAAAATGGTCATCGCGAGATGTAGGAGCACCAAAAGGCTGACTATCACCCAAAACCACACGCGATTCCTTAGTTCCCAGCGGAGCCGTACGACAATGATGATCGCCCCACCAAAGCACATTGCAGCTGTTCCTCGCCCCGCATTCCCTAGAGCCGAGAACAGGAGATAGAGTGGGAAAAGGCAGCATATGCCTATCCCAATAGCCCACGCTCGGCTCGGTGTATCCGGAGAGCCAGCATCCGAATCGTCGTCAATTTTGCCGTTTAGAAGCAATTTGCGTATTCTCCTGAGGCGTTCCAAATGTCTCGTGCGACTAAAGCCCCGCTGTAAGCTTGCCCTGCGAGCGGTATGGCCTTAGGCGCATTGATTCCAATTGCAGGACTCGTGACAGCTCTTACCGCGGCACCTTGGACCATATCTACGGTGGAAAGAGCCGATCCTGTTGTGTCCCCTTGCACGGCACTCGTGACGGACGAAACTGCCCCATTAGCAACCGGAACGATGGCCTCCGCCGTTCCTCCAAACGGGACCATACCTACCGCGTCCAACGCGATCGTGCTTGAACTCTTAAGGAGGCTGTGGACTGCGCAGTCTGTTTTCTTTTTCACTGCGTCGGCAAGCTGCTGGATTCTTTGAGCATCAGGATCAACGACGTTGGAAACCGTGGGCTGAGTAGGCAACGCGCCCATCACGCCGACAAGCTGCGGATCTAAACGTGGATCGAAAGTCGGCGTCTTGTCTCTTTGTGGATTGTTCCAGTCGAATGTCGCAACACAGTTGTCCATTCCATGGCATGGATTTGCGGCGTCCGTCCAATGCCCGCCCTGTTGTTTGCACTGCTTCTTTGTAGCACCGCCATCCTTTGGGTCGTCATCAGAAGTGCCATCTTCCCACGCGCAGTACAACCCGGTCGGATCAGTGAAGGCCAGAGGATTATTGCGAACGTATGCATAGAGGTTCAGGCTCTGTGGGTTTGTCCGGTCAGCAAAGAACAAGCCAGACGGATCGGGCGACAGCATTCTCCCCATCGTAGACGCGTAGTATCTAGCCCCGAAGTAGTCATTGCCCGATTCGGTATCGCGTTCTTTGCCGGTAAACAGTTGCTCGGCAGGCGTCGGAGTACATGACGCACCATCGCCGAATGGTAGCGTTCCGCAAGACTCTTGTAATGTTCCCGAATAGTCAGTCTCGGCGCGGCGGGAGCCCAGGGGATCATTCAGATAAAAATGGAGGCTGCCGTTCCCATCATTGAGGTATGTGAGCATCGGCGCACCATCTGACCAGAGATTCACGTGTGCCCAGGTCATGCTGCCATTTTGGACGCTCATCTCGCTCTCCTGCTCGCCTGACGGGCCGACCACATCGATCGTCGAGAGTTGGAATCCGTTGACCGCTGGATCGCAGCTTCCCCAAGTCGTGATCGACCCTTTCGCGATGCGGATACCCTCGGCATCGTACAGATATCCTGTCATTGTATATGTTCCTTGGATCGGTTCGACTTTAACTGCGCAAATCCGGCCATCGGCGTCATACAAATAGGTGTTCACATTGTCAGAGATGACGTTCCCCGCCCCATCGTATGTGAACCCGGCACTGGCTGAATTAACCGTCGTCCACGTAACCTGATTATTGGTATTGTACGAGGCGGTAGCCGGCGGGAGAGATGGTGGGGTCGGACAACCTGGCGCAGCTTGAAAATCTTGCGCAGTCCGGTTACCAAAAGCATCATAAGACCAACACCAGCCGCGCGTGTATCCGCCGGCGAGCGGCTGTACGGAAGCGCTGAACAGCCGATTTAAGGTGTCATATCCATACGTCGAATTGCTGCCCACACCCGTATCGGAGATGGTGATTGCGTTGCCAGCGAGGTCGTAAACAGCATCGTAATAAAATACTGTACCGGGCTGAGCGGTTGGTTGATTCACGGTCTGAGTAATTGGACTTGAAGTGACGGCGCTGTAGCTCGAGTTTCCAGGCCAGGATGCAGTGATGCTGTGCGAGCCCTGAGTCAGAGAACTACTGGCAAAGGTAGCCGTTGTACCGCTGATTGGCCCTGTACCGATCGATGATCCAGCGTCGTAGAAGGTAATCGTACCGGTAGGCCCACTGGAGATGGTCGCAGTAAACGTAACAGACTGACCCACCGTGGATGGGTTCAGAGAACTTGAGACGGTGAGCGTCGGGGTGGGGAGCGAACCTCCCGACATGGGCTTAAAGGCGACTTCGATAGATCCCTGTTCTCCGGCTGGGGTGTATGAGCCGGTGGTCGCGGTGTAACTGCCTGGACTGGTCGCAACACGCAGTTCCCCTAAACCGTCGATTCCGTTGAGGCTACTGAAGGTTTGGGTATTCGACCATCCAGACCCAGCGCTGAAGGAGGATTGGGGATTCTGCAAGCCACACATTCCGACAAGAAGATCGTTGGCAGTACTGGTCGTTAGAGCGCCACTACTGCAGGTTGTCTGCCCGGTGGTGTCGGAAGAAACAGCAGCGACATCTTGCGTACACGTGGCATTCTTGACCTCATAGATGGCGCCGAAGATGCTTGTTGCCGTGCCGTTCACCAAGAATGTCACCGAGTCCGAGCCGCTTGAACCAGCCACCGTGCAACCAATGCCAATCGTGTCTCCGTCTGTCATCAGCGACGCTGATTTGCTTAGCGTCCAAGTGTTGGACTGCGAATCCGTGAAGCTCAGCGCTGCCCCGGTCCCCGACCCCCAAAACACCACGGCGTAGAGCGCATTCCCGGCGGTCACATTCGAGGAATACGCGAGCGTCGATGCCCCGCTGCCGGAAGGTGTCGACCGACTCTGAACGTATGTAGGAACGTTTTGCGCATGCGCGAGTGCACAGCCAGCAAACATCAATGCTGTAAAAAGTCTTCGCATTGAATTCTCTCCCTTCATGGAACCACATACCCGAGATCGGTCTCGCAGTATTCTCGCAACCCACCGTCGAAGGCGCGGTTTAGAACTAAGCCGCTTCCCAACTCGGCATTCATCAGTTTTCCGAATGCGGAATATGAAGTCGGAGGCGCATTCGAGCAGTGATTTGTGCCTGTCTGGGTGGACAAGATTGTGGCCGGGTGCGTCGAATCAACCCAATTGCTCGTAATTGTCTGTAGCCGATTCGCGACATCGTATGAATATGTAAAGGTGAGTGGATTGACCGTCGACGTTGGGCTGATCCCGGTCGAGTAGGTCAAGAGATTTCCGTTCGAATCCCAGGTATAGGCTGGCTGGACTTCCAAAGTGGAGCAATTTCCCAAGACGCACTGTCGCTCTTTCTGAAGTCGGCCCATCGCATCATATGCAAATGGAGATCGATCAAATGCCAGTGTTGTTCCCGCATAGGACTTCTCATCCGTGAGCATGCCGATATCATTCTGGGCGCCTGAGATGCCGGAACTGTCGTAGGCGTACGAGGCGGCAAGTCCGCTCGTCGGGCTGGAGCAACTAAAGCCGCTTACATAGGACTTGTAGGTCATTCGATTCAGCCCGTCATAGCAATATGTAATGGTTTGCGTTCCCGATGTAGCGTTGACCAACGGGGACGTCTTGCTGGTCAGGTTCCCGTTTGCGTCATAAAAATAGGTCGATGTGCCGTCTTCGGGATTCGTCGCAGACAACAGTCGCGAGAGGCCATCGAAAGTGAAATTCCGGATGCGATTCTGACCTGGGCAGGATCCTCCACACTGCGTCACAGTCCACAGATTGTTCAAGGCGTCGTAATTCGTGTAATCGGTCTCCATGGAGGGACTCTGATGAGTTCCGTCTGGCTCTCGAACCTTCGTGAGCCTGCCGAGCGAGTCATAGGTGCGCTGCCATTGGTTTCCATTTCCGTCCGTGTACAGGACTGTGTTCCCTGTGAATGCCCAGGTCTGCATGCTTGAGCTTGGAGGATCTTTTTCGCTGGTCTTGCGTCCAATGGCGTCGTATGCGAAGTAGGTGACACCGTCCGAAGGTGACGCCGCTTGGTAATGCGCATTTGAGATGCTGTTGATACGGCTGAATGCGTCAAAGGTTGTATCCGTCTCTGCCCCGGTGGACTCGTCGATAACAGAAGTCTCACGCCCGTAATCGTCGAGAAAATGCTGGATCGCATCGGAAGTTCCTTCAGGCGCAACCGTCGTGATGACATCAGTTTCCGTCTGACTCGGGTATGACGGGCACTATTCTCCACCGTCTGGGGTTGTCGAACACGATTGGCGAAAAGCGGAATCGTACGAGTAGCTGGTCCCCGAACGTCCATTTGCAATATCGTTCGGGCTGCGTACAGATTCAGCGGCACGATAGCAACTGTAATAGGAGGTTATCGTTTGATGCCCCAATGGATCAGTGACAGTCGTCGGAAATGCGTATGTAGGCGAAGTCCCTTCGTTCGGAAGGCACTTCGTCTCATAGAAATTATCCACGTAATTGAACCGCGTAGCATTGCCGTTTCCATCAATGATTTGGGCGACGTTGCCGAGCGTGTCATAGCATTTGTGGACAACCACGGGCGAACTGACGCTCACGCCGGAGTAACTGATTGTCGTTGGGTTTCCCCGCGCGACAAAGCCAGATCCATGATTCGCATCATCATGGCCCGCAGCTCCCATTATTGGGCTGAGCATCGGAATTCCTGACAACCCGGCCGGATAGTGCTGCGAGCAGTAGCTCGCGGAGTACTCGTCGTAGGTGTACTGAACTTGGGAGACCACGCTGCTGGAAGCGTTCATCAACGTTACAAGCGAGGGATAGTTAATCATGTTGTACTGGGAGACATAGGACGCTGTACTGTTGTCTTTCAAATAAGTCGTCTGAACGCTTCTCACGAGCGAACCAGAATTATATTCAGTTTCAAGAGCCACCATATCGATGCCGAGCTGACCATACGTCATCGTCCCCGAGACGCTCGGGTCATCCGCATATTTGTAGTCAATCTCGTGACTCTCGCCGGTAGAACTCCAGATTGCCTTCACGCTAACAGGCCTGGAATAATTGTCGGTCGTGGTGGTGGTTGTTCTCAGTAGGGTGCTGCTCCCGGAGAATTCTGATTTGGTGAGAGTGTCTATCGATGCCGAGTAGGTTGTCGCGTCTTGCACCATCGCCGTACCCCCAGCGACGGTCACGTGTGAAGGGTAGGTAACAGTGACGGGATAATATGTCCATGCGCCGTATGATCCGACCCCAGACACGGTGCCGGGAGCGCTGAACTGGAATTGCGTCTCTCCCCCGTTGTCGCTGACAGATTGAATTTGGCCTCCACAGAAAATCCCTGAACACTCAAGCGGTCCATAGCTATACGAGATAATTCCGCCCGTTGGCAGGGTAATGCTAGTCAGCTTTCCGAGGTGGACTGAAGATGCTCCCTGATCGTAGCTAAACGTGTATGCGCCGCCGTCGGGGAGTGCTACAGATCCCAGAGCCCACATGCCGCCGCAATAGTCAGTCGATGAGTTACCAGTGCAGACGGGTATGTAGTTCCATGTTAAGGAATACATCGTATTGCCAAGCGCCCCATTGACAAGAACTTGACGAGTAATGCTGCCAGTGACAGGGTTTGTCGGCGAATATGGTTGGTCGGACACATAGCTTTGGGTAGTTGGGTACAGTTGGCTACCCATAATTATCCCCGTCGTGGATGGAATCGGGCTTCCAAGGTCGTCGTGCGCGCCGGAACTGTCGGACCAATAATTGCCGTTCGGAGTTGTTCCTCCGCTTCCACTGGGGGTCGTGACAGAAAGAGATTGGATGTAGTTTGATTTGGATACGGTGAGTCGGTAGCCCGAACCGTCTTGCGCGTAAATGGTGCCATTCTGAGGGTATCCGTCCACAGATGAGTCGTTATCGTCGGGATCCTCGCCACTGCCATTCGTATAGTAGCAATGGGCGTCAGCAATCGGCGATTGATTGATTATTTTAAATGTGTGGGTTGTGTTTCTCCCGTCTGTGGCTTGAAACTCAGAATATAGGTAGATATATCCACTGAGGCCACCGCCCAAAACGCTACATGCGATCTGAGAAGAAGGAGATCCGAATGCACCCGGAGGAGCATCGGAGGTTACTCCTCCTGAAGTCCATCCAGAATCGGTAGGGTACAGCATTTCCGGCCCTCCGGTCAAAGGCCAGTAGTTCCAGAACATGCTGTCGTAAACAAGGGCGACGGTCTGTGTGGGGTGCCCTCGGAATGGTTGCGAATAGAGGGGAATCTCTAGATGAAGATTGCCATTATCGAGGTTTACGAACCCGAATCGCACTGGGAGCGTGTGCGCGTGTTCAGGGGCTCCAATGATCGTCGTGAGATCGACTTGAGAAAGAGAGTACCGCGCGGTCAAAAGAACAACGAGCAGGAGAATTAGGTGAAACACACCTGAGTGGTTGGGTCTGGCCCAATGTTGGGTCGCCAATTTCTCGTTCATCGTGATGGTCCTCCTGAGTTGCCTCTCCGAAGCACATGAGCGTGACGCAATGGCGCACTCATTGTGATCTCTCTCTTCAAACAACAAATTGTTACGGATGAAAACGGGAAGCTTGGCGTAGATCACCAGTGACGCCTTGACGTTCTCGCGTGCCACCGCATCTCCTCCCCAGGGAGAGATACTCAGGGCGCGGAACTTTTCGTCCTTTTGCCCTCGGTCCGGCACGGAAAATTGTTGGGAGCTAACTAAGCCGGGTACCAGGAGGACTGGTAATCAGCTCTCGAATCAACGAGTTGCCGGACACAAGGGGATTATTCCCTTCTTCGGCACCAAGCTGTCAAGTAAAGTCAATATAATCAATATTATTAGTCAGTTGCAAGCAGTAAATCCCCTCAAAATCCAGCCAATCGGTCTCAGTGAGGGACAAAACTGCGGTTTTGTCTGTCTCGCTAAGGCTAAACTGTAGTTCAACTCTACCTAGCCAAGTCGGATTGGGGGACCGACTATCCTTTGGACTTCTTCGGAGTCTTGGGAGTTTTCGGAGTCTTTGGATTCTTGGCAGGCGGGGCAGGGAGAGCGGGGCTCGAGATCGCCGACGCAAGATCGCCCGCGAGATGGCTATAGGCATTGCTGACACCACTTGCCGTCGAAGACATACCAGCCGTGGCACCAAACGCCACAAGGGCGATGAGAAGCACATACGAAACCATGTTCTGACCCTCTTCAGATCTCTTTGCTTTCATCATGTATGCGGAAAGGCTTCTCAATACCCTTTTCATATTCAATCTCCTTCTTGGATTCCTCGTCAGCGCCAATCTCTCCGGGCCGAGACATGCGCTTTGCTGATCAGCCCGGTGAAGCCCTTGAAGCAAGGATCAACCTCAGGATGAAAAACCACAATAGTTCTTCTGGGGCAGCGAAGTAGTAGATTGCAATCGGGATTTACTCCACTTTTGGGGCATGCAGGCCGAAGAGGAATACGACGCCACTAGCTCTTTCCTGGAGTGCGCAGCAACGGCAAGCGGACCATCAACGAATACATTACCGACCTGGGCGGAACTGCCGCGTCTTGCGATGGCTACCGCGCTTCGTTGCACGGCGCCGCGGCGACAGTGGATTTTAGCTGACCTGGTGTGCTCTTCTGGACATCGGTTTCCCTGGCCGCCATGGCATTAGGGGATTGCATCAGACACCCGTCCTGCGCAAAGATTCGCGTGTGGATGAGCGAACGGGAGGACCCGCCTTGGCAGGCGGGTTTTTCTATTTGTGGTGAGTATGCTGCCCCTACATGGCGAATTTTGGCGTTGCATAGGCTCGGCAAAACAGGACATTCCAATTTCCAATTTGGAAATTGGAAATTCTTTTGACATAATATATAAATCGTGCTTGGTCAAGACATTGCCGTCCTTCTCAAGCTCTCAATGCGGGAGCAGCCACGAGTGTTGTCCAAGAAACTCGCAGACGAGCTATTTATCTCCGCATCGGAGGTTTCCAAATCCTTAAGCCGGTGCAGGGACTCTGGACTCCTTTATTGGAATGACCTCGAGAAAAGAGTGAACCGACCGGCCTTGATGGAATTCCTTACACACGGGATGAGGTACGTCTTTCCTCCGCAAAAAAACGGCCTTGTGCGTGGAATCCCCACGGCAATTGCAACAAAGCCCTTGAACGCGTACTTCGTCGACAGTAACGAGCCCCCTCCAGTCTGGCCCTACCCTGAGGGTACTGTGAGAGGAATCTCGTTTTTACCCCTATACGCGGGTGCTCCCAAGGCAGCTTTGGCAGATTACAGAATGTACGAACTCCTCGCCTTGTGCGACGCGGCTCGCGGGGGAAGAATCCGTGAGAGGAAAATAGCAATGGACCTAATTGGAAAGGCGCTGAATGTCTGATCCTAATCTCCCGCTTCTCGAACGAGCGGCTTCAAAGCTAGTTCCACTTCTCGACGAAGTCGTATTCGTCGGCGGGGTAGCCTTAGGGCTGCTTATCAATGATGCTGCTGCCGCTCCGATTCGAGGTACAAATGATGTCGATGTGATCGCCGAGATCATTACGTACGTCGACTATATTGCTTTTTCGGAACGGCTCCGCCACGAGCACTTCAAAGAAGATTCGGGCGAGCAGCCTTTGACTTGCCGCTGGCATTACGAGGAATTGACCTTGGATGTGTTGCCACTGTCTGAAGACGTTCTAGGGTACACCAATATGTGGCATGAAGGTTCTCTCCGAAATGCGAGAACGATCGCCCTTCCGAGTGGCAAGTTGATCAAGGTTGTGTCAGCGCCATTCTTTTTGGGTACAAAAATGGAAGCATTCCGAGGACGTGGCAATAAGGACTTCCTTGCCAGCCATGATCTCGAAGATTTCGTCGCTGTTGTCGATGGACGTCACCACATCGTTCAGGAAATCTCCGATTCGCCGAGCGAACTGCAGCAGTATCTTATTCATGCTGCAACAGAGTTGTTAAACGCACCTCTCTTCTTAGATGTGCTTCCTGGTTATGTGCTCGATGAGGGCCGGGTGCCTCTTATAATTGAGCGCTTGACCGCGATATCAACACTGAACAGTTAAGACTCGAAGAAGAATGGTTCGATGAGTTTCTGTACGTTGTTCACATCGTGGGGCTGACCAGGTAGAGGCGGGCGAAATGAAGGTCTGTTATTGCGATGAGTGTGGTATTGGCGATGAACCCATAAGGTCTTTCGAAACTTGGAGGGATGCGACTTCCAGTGTGTTCGGGGTATTGCCAAGCAACTGCAGTCAGGGTCACAAAGACGTCCGCCATTCACTCCATAAATCGCGGTCAGAAATCAAAAAGTCTGTTGGGCGACCTCACCGGCGAATAGAACCTTACAGATTAGGCAGAATGCGCACTTCACCCGAGCGAATGCGTCTTCCATGAACAAATCGTCATCTTGTACGCCGTTTGAAAAGTGCTATCAAAAGAAGAGAGTTTTCGTCTCTAGAGTAGCCATCGTGTGGGAATCCGGAGCCTGTTCTCTCAAATCGTCGACCGTGGCTGGCTCGTCGTTTCTTCGTGGTCCAGTTTCCACTGAACATACACTCGACATCTAACCCCACAATCGGGGCTGAGGGCCTACTCCGCATGACTACGGCCTACTTGAACCGTATCTCCACTGCCGTACCCCAACACGATGTGCATGAGGCCTTCGTCGGCTTTGCCGAGATGATGCTTGCCAACCCGCGACTGCGTGCGGTCTTCCGTAGAATGGCGAGTCGTGCCAACATCACACATCGCTATTCATTCCTCGATCCATTCAAGCACTCCGGCCAGTTCTCGTTGCATGACGCGCGCGAGTTTTACCGACTAGGCAATTTTCCCAACACGGCGAGGCGCATGGAACTGTTTGAGCAGAATGCACCAGAACTGATGAGGAACGCCGTGGATCGGCTTGCGCTCAACGAGAAAGAACGCTCCGGAGTTACGCATGTGCTGGTCACCTGTTGCACGGGACTTTATGCGCCGGGGCTCGACTTTGAAATCGTCGATCATCTTGGGCTTTCGGCCGACGTCGAACGCACGATGGTCGGTTTCATGGGATGCTATGCCGCAATCAACGCGCTGAAGCTGGCACGGCACATTGTGCGCTCAGATCCAAATGCAGGTGTTCTGATGGTTAACCTGGAGCTGTGCACGTTGCACTTCCAGGAGACCCAAGAACTGGAACAGATGCTATCCTTTCTGGTTTTTGCAGATGGCGCGGCGGCAAGTCTGATTACCGCGACCGAGCAGGGACTTGCTCTGGATAGCTTTAAGGCCTTTATGGTTCACGACACGAGACGGCTGATTACGTGGAAAATCCGCGATCTCGGGTTCGACATGCTTCTATCAGGGCAGGTGCCGGGAGAACTGGGCCGCGCTCTACATGAGGGCGAGTTGATGCACCAGCGCGCCGACATCGACCTTTGGGCGGTCCATCCAGGCGGCCGGTCGATCCTGGACGCGGTAGAGAACGGATTGGAACTGCCAGTTGAAGCGCTGGCGGCGTCGCGCGAGGTGTTGTCGTGCTTCGGCAACATGTCTTCGGCGACCGTGATGTTTGTGCTGCAGAGGATCATGCAGCAGGCGCGGCCGGGGCAGCTCGGGTGCGCGATGTCGTTCGGGCCGGGCCTGACAGCGGAGACGATGCGCTTCCATGCGGTCTAGTGTTGAGTCTGATTTCAGTCGTCGGATCCCTCCGCGTGAGTTGCCCGAGTTGATGGATGGCGACTGCAACTATGAGGATTTCCGCGACTGCCTGCGCAGCCTGGAACAGGTCAACCGCTGGCTGAGAGGATATCGCCCCACGCTGGCCTGGCTGGATCGATTGTCGCGTGAGCCGCATGGGCCGATGCGCGTAGTCGATGTCGGAAGCGGCGGTGGCGATCTTCTGCGGCAGATTGCGGTCTGGGCTCAGCGACGCAGAATTGCGGTGAAGCTAACCGGAATCGATCTGAACCCTTATGCAACGCGTGCTGCCGCGGAATCCACGCCAAAGGAGCTCGGAATCGTGTGGCTGACAGGGAATGCCATGGAGTATCGACAGAAGAAGGCAATCGATATTGTCGTGAGTTCGCTGATGATGCACCATCTGGAGGATGAGGAGATCATCGCGCAGCTGCGGTGGATGGAAGCTACTGCGCAAACAGGCTGGTTCATCAATGATTTGGAGCGGTCGGAATGGATCTGCACGGTATTTGAGTTGGTGGCGGGTCTGGTGCGATGGCACCGGTTTGTACGGCATGATGGGCCAGTGTCCTTTCGGCGGGCCTTCCGGAAGGAGGACTGGACGCGATTACTAACATTGGCCGGGATCCCCCAGGAAGCTGTGACGGTCGAGCACTGGCGGCCGGGGCGGTTGTGCGTGGGGCGATGGAAGTGAGGCTGTGTATATCGTGAGCTGCAACGCAATGGGGTCCGCTCGTTCGAGTGACTCCTGCTCAATGCCACATTGGCCCAATTCATCTCGTCTAATGATTTGAAAGGCGAACAATGGCAACTTCTACGCAACTAGCGCCCAAATCCGCCGCTCCCAAGTTTAAGATTTTCGTCTGGGCATCGCTTGGTCTCACGACGCTCTTTGTCTTCATTACCTCAGAGCTGCTCCTCATCGCAGACTATCCGATGTACCATACCTACCGTCTGCAGGTCATCGCCGACCGCCATCTCCTCATCCCGCATACACTCGCCGGAACTCTCGCTCTTTTGATCGGCCCCATCAATTTCTCCTCGCGAATCCGCCAGCGTCACCTCCAACTCCATCGCATCCTTGGCTATACCTACGCCCTCTCGGTTTTTGTCGGGTCTTTCACGGGAATCGCGCTCGCAGCAGGCCGCCCGGGGCTTCCCGGTACCTCGATGCAGGCTGCAGCGTGGATGGTGTGCACCATCGTTGCAGTCGTCACCGCACGTAACCGTCAGATTAAGGTACACCGGCAGTGGATGGCTCGATCCTACGCGGTCACGTTTACCTTCGTTTCCAGCCGCGTACTGAACCTTGTGCCCGCTTACTGGAGCCACCTGGGCGATGTTCTCTCGGCAGTCGGCGTGATTGCCTTCACACTCGTCTCGCTCCTGATCGTGGATATCGGCCTTAACTGGCGAGAGCTCACTACCCGACGCGATTCATCGCCTCAAATCTGAGATTAACTTTGTGAGATGTCGAGAGAAAATGCACCTGGTCCGCTCCAAAATGACGTTTTGTTCAGAATGCCCCGCGAAACTGCCTTTTAGACGTCTACTAGAGAGAGGAGCCCATCCAAAAGTTGCTTGGACATTTATGGAATTAGGAGCATTGCTTTGCAAGACGAAGTTTTGATCATCGGTGGTGGAGTGGCAGGCTGCGCCGCGTCGATTGCGCTCGTGAAAGGGGGCCGGAGCGTAACCCTGATTGAACGCGAACCCACACCGCGCCATAAGGTCTGCGGGGAGTTTTTAAGCGGTGAGGCCCTTGAAGATCTGCATGCGCTCGGTATCGACGTGACCTCGCTTGGCGCCGTGCCGATCAACCACGTTCGACTGGCCGCGGCAAGGTGCGCAGCTACGGCTCCATTACCATTTCCCGCGAAATCGCTTACGCGAAAGGCGCTCGATACCGCGCTGATCGCAGAAGCCATTACTGCGGGAGTCCGAGTTGAGCGCGGCCGCGCTGTGCAATCGCTCAGTCGCACGGCCGCTAATCTATGGCAGGCTACGCTCGACAACGGCGCCACCTACGAGGCTCCAACCGCTTTTCTCGCTACGGGCAAACACGACCTACGCGGCCACAGTCGCCCGAAGGACCCACACCAATGGATCGGCTTCAAGATGTACTACCGAATGTCACCAGCACAGACAGCTGACCTGGGAGACGCCTCCGAGTTGACGCTCTATTCCGGCGGTTACGGTGGTATCCAGCCGGTGGAAGACCGCATTACGAATTTCTGTTGTGTAGTTCAACGGCGGTATTTCGCACGTGTGGGTCTTCGCTGGGAGGGTCTTCTCGCGAAGATGCAGGACGACTGCCCTCATCTTGCGATGCGGCTTGCCGGCGCGGAGCCGCTGCTCGACAAGCCGATCACCATCACTCATATCCCATACGGTTACATCCGCCGCGCAACCGAGGATGGGCTCTACTGCATCGGGGATCAGGCGGCCGTAATTCCATCTTTCACGGGGGATGGCATTTCGATCGCCCTGCATACGGCCCGGCGTGCCGCCGCTGCCTATCTTGCCGCGGAACCGGCACCGCTCTTTCAGCCAAAATTGCGCGCGGCAATGGTGCCACAGATGCGTCTCGCCGAAATCGCCGCCAATGGCTTGAGCAACGCACTCGCGCGGGCCGTATTGCCTTTCTGTCTCAGGCTTTGGCCCGGTGCGATGCGGGTAACGGCTCGGCTTACTCGTGTCACCCAGCCGTCCGCCGTCGCTCCGGCGGCGTTTGCCAGTTGACATCTAGTTACAACGAGAAAATCGCCGGTAGTCATACCTTCACGGGGAGATGCAATGAAACTGTTCGCAAACTTGGCTCTCGCGGTCATGCTCGCTCCAGCCGCGCTTGCCCAGCATCAAACCTTCGATGTCAATCCCGATGCTAGCCAAGTCAAGATGACGCTCAACACGACTCACGAGGTCGTAAATGGCACGTTTCATATTCAATCTGGATCGGTCGGGTATGATCGCAGCAATCCAAAGATGTCGGGGTTGATAATTGTGCTGCCCGACAGTGGAAAGACCGGAAACAACAGCCGCGATAAGAAGATGCATAATGACATTCTGAAAGTGGATCAATTCACAACCATCACTTTTGCACCGAAAACCTACACCGGAACCATCGCATCCTCTGGTGACTCAACCATTCAGGTGAGCGGAGTGTTCACCTTACTCGGCGATTCTCACGACTTGACGATTCCGATGCAAATACACATCGATGGCTCCAAGGCAACCGCGAGAGCGCACTTCGTCATTCCCTATGTTCAGTGGGGTCTCAAGGACCCGAGCTTCTTGTTCTGGAAAGCTGAGCATGACGTATCGATTGGTCTTGATCTCGTTGGCCAGCTTTCCAACTAACCTGACGTTATTCCGCGATTGCACTAAACTTTCGTTATGCGCTTGCTGCTTGTGGAAGACGAAGTCGAAATACAGGGATTCCTGCAGCGCTCTCTTGAAGAAGCGGGATATGAAGTGGAAGTTGCACCAAACGCACGAACTGCGGAGCAACTCGCCATCGGCAGTCAATTCGACATCCTCATTGTCGATCTCGGGTTGCCGGATCGGGATGGGATAAGCCTGATACTGCAATTGCGCGACCTTGGAATGCGAGCGCCGGTCTTGATTCTTTCGGCGCGCCGATCTGTGGATGATCGTGTACGCGGGCTGGAGCAGGGTGGCGACGACTACCTGACCAAGCCGTTTGCCTTGGCTGAGTTGCTGGCGAGATTGCGTAACTTGCTAAAACGCAATTCCCCTTTCCCGGGTGAAGCGACCCGGCTGCATGTGCAGGATCTTGAACTCGACCTTTTGCGCAGAGAAGCTAGTCGCGGGGGACAGCTTCTGCAACTCACACAGCAGGAGTTCGTCCTGCTTGAGTATTTGTGCAGAAATGTTGGGCGTGTGGTCACACGATCGATGATTCTCGACAAAGTTTGGGGAATGCGCATCGTTCCTGATACGAATGTTGTGGACGTCCATATATACCGCCTTCGTGGAAAGGTGGATGGCGCAGGGCAGCACCCCCTCATCAAGACCATGCGAGGCATAGGATATGTCCTCAAAGACCGTTAAGTTACCAATGCGCAGCGCAGCCTGGCGCATTTCGTTCTTGGCGACGATCGCATTCGCGTGCGGCACTCTGGTGATCTTCCTCTTCCTGCACCAATTCATGTCAAGCGATATTCAACGCAGGACCGATGCATGGCTTTCCGGCGAAGTCGAGGTGCTCGGCGATGTGGCCGTACGGACTCCGAGAAACGCGCTATACGGTCGAGTGGTGCGCGAAGTCGCAGAACTCGCCGCACGCGAGGTGCCAAACAGATCAACCTCCAGGGGCGACGGCAATGATGCCGTATTCTTTTTGGAAACCAGCGCCCAACAACAGTCGGAGCTCTGGGTGGGCGCCGGCGATGGTCAATCGAACTTTGAAGCGATCAGGAGAACGAAATTCCAGCCAGACACACCGACAGATGTGCAAGTATCAGGCTTTCCAGTCCCGTTTCGAGTCGCATGTCTGCAGTTGGGCGACGGGAGCCATATTTACCTCGGACTTTCCGAGCGCGACGAGCTGAGGGTATTAAGGAAGCTCCAACTTCGATTCTTTTTTCTGTGGCTTCTGGTCGTATTCCTGGGGTTTGGCATTGTTTTCCTTGTCACAAAGCGCATGCTGAGCCATGTCCGCAAAATCACTGAAGCGGCTTCCAGAATCGGCCATTCTGACCTGAGCGAGAGGGTGCCGGCGACACAACGTAACGATGAGGTGAGCCAACTGGCTCACACTTTGAATGGAATGCTCGATCGCATTGAAAGGTCCATGCATCAACTGCACACGATCACCGACGCTCTGGCGCATGATCTCCGGAGCCCATTGACTGCGATTCGCGGAAAACTTGAGATGTCCCTTTCTCATACCGAAAACGAGGAACAAACAGAACCGATTGTGTCTGCAATTGAGGAGCTTGACCAACTCACGGACTTTCTCAACAAGTCACTGGATGTTGCGGAGGCCCGCGCCGATGCGCTTCGCTTGACTCGGACTCAGATCGATCTAAGTCAGCTTATGGAAACGATGGTCGACCTCTACGAGCCGTCCATGGCGGATCGAGGAATTCGGATTCGCGTGAGTGGTGAGAGCGCAGCCATCGTAACCGGCGATGAGGGGCTCCTTCATCGGATGATTGCCAATCTCCTGGATAACGAACTCAAACACCTCGCCCCCGGGTCGAACGTCAGTATCACGTTGCAATGCAGCGACGACATGGCAATCCTGACGCTAGAGGACAATGGCAAGGGATTTGAACCGGAAGTTCTTGAGCATCTCTTCGTTGGCCGAGTAAAAGGAAGAGCCTCCACCGGCCATGGTCTTGGCCTAGCGTTCGTCGATGCGGTGGTCCAGGCTCACGGCGGTACTGTTAAAGTCACAAATCGGGAAGTGCGCGGCGCTCGAATTACCGTAAGTCTCCCGTTGCCTTCCAAAGGAGTCCGCCGCCCAATGACGACGGCCATACAAACGGGCTAGTCAGATCCCAGAAAATGCGGATATTGGTTTTGCGAGCGACGAATTACTTGGCTGTCGCATTCTTCAAAAAAACGAGAACTGCCGACAGAGGCTGGTCAAGAATGCGAAGCGGCGAAATGCGATTCTTCCAGAACCGGGTGTTGAGTGTTGAGTCAATATCCAACCTGATTTTCAGTTCGCCGATATCTGCTCCGAAGCTATAAATTCGTAGGAATGTCTACGGACAAAATAGGAACCTGACGCCCCTCGCCTTCCGGGAGAATCCAGAAGCGGTCGGCGTCTTCGCGTCCGGCCAACCTGCGGCGTAGACGGGATGGAGGATCGGCTTGGGCATCGTCTGCGAGCGCGAATGTACCGTAGTGGATGGCGAGGGCATAAGCGGCACCGAGTTGGTTGCGGACTTCCACAGCCTGCTCGGGAGTCATGTGCACAGGCCCCATAAACCACTCCGGCTCATAAGCACCGATGGGCAGCAGCGCGAGGCGAATGGGGGAATAGCGGCGGCCTATCTCGGCGAAGAAATCGCCGAAGCCGGAGTCGCCGGCAAGATACAGATTGCCCGCGGAAGCCTCTATCAGCCAGCTACACCACAAAGTTCGATTGCGGTTGAAGGGTGTACGTCCTGAGAAGTGCTGGGTGCGGAGACAATGGACGCGGTGACCACGCCAATTTGCGGATTGGCCCCAGTCCAATTCGCAAACATCAGACAGTCCGCAGCGGCGGACTTGGCGGGCCACGCCAATGGGGCAGAATACAGTGGGCTGGTGCTGCCTGAAGAGGCGCTTTAGAGTTGCCATGTCGAGATGATCGTAATGGTCATGGCTGATAAAAATGGCGTCAATCGGTGGGAGGTCTTCGAAGCGAACGCCGGGCGCGCGATGGCGCCGGGGCCCCACGAAGGAGAACGGGCCGACCCGCTGCGACCAGACGGGATCGGTGAGCAGGTTGAGGCCTTCGGTCTGTAACAGGACGGTCGAATGGTTGATAAAGGTCACCCGGAGGTCAGAGCCTGAGACGCGCTTCGGAGGCTTCGGCCCGGGAGATGAGGGAATCCAACTCTGCCAGAGGCCGGGGTGCCGGCTTCCCATCCACTTTAGTAATTCGCGGAAGCCGTGCTCTGGAATGCCCGGATTGAAGAAGCGACCGTGGCTGTCGTGAGGTATGGTCAACGATGAGTCGCGCCGCTGATCCCGGGGAATTTCGCACATGGGATTAAAGATGCCCGAAGCAGATGCCGGGACTCAAGGGGCGAGGGCATCGCGCACCTGTAGATCTGTCGATAGACGCCATTGGGGCATGCATAAATGTTGAGAGCTAACGAAGCCGGGTACCAGGAGGACTGGTAATCAGCTCTCGAATAAAGGAGTTGCCGGACACAAGGAGATTGTTCCCTTATTCGGCACCACCTTAACAAGTTCAAGTGGCATTTGAATAACCCACTCAGGCCGACTTGCGCTTCGATGCCGTCTTGGCAGGCGCTTTGACGAGCCCCAACTTCTTGCCGGGAAGTTCCTTCTCGCTCTTAGGCGGCTTCTTTCCGGTCCGTGTATCGGGGCCAATGCTCTTGCGAAGCGCGTCCATCAAATTGATCACCTTACCCGGCTGTTGCCTCGGCGCCTCGTCGATGGGTACCGGCAGATTATGGATCTTTGCATCGACCAGCGCCTTCACAGCAACTTCGTAACCGTCTTCGAATTTGCTCATATCGAGCTTGGCCGACATCCGCTTGATCAGAGTTTCGGCAAGTTCGAGGGAGTCGCGCTCGATTGGGGTTGGCTTGATGTCACGGAAATAATCGTTTTGATTGCGCAGTTCATTCTGGAAGCGCAGCGAGTAGGCCATCATACCGCGATCATCGCCGGGCGCAGGAACCAGGGCGAGAATATTCTCGCGCCCGGAGAACGCGACCTTGCCAATCGCCACCTTGCCTGTGTTTACCAGGGCCTGCCTTACCACGCCGAAGGCTTCTGCTTGAGACTCGTTTTCAGGAAGGACGAAGTATGGCTTCTCAACGTATTCAGGATTCAACTCGGACGAGTCGGCGAATTGCGATACTGAAATGGTGTGCTTTGAAGGTATGCGGAGGTTCTCCAATTCGGCCGGCTCGATAATGACGTATTGACCTTTTGAATATTCGTAACCCTTTACGATCTCATCTTTGTCGACGGCGGTCGCCCCCTCGTTGCTTTCGGCGGCGCTTTCGAGCACCTTCTGGTGGCGGATTCGCTCGCCGGTCTTGCGGCTGATCTGGTGAAAGCTGATCCCGCTCTTGCTTTCAGTGGCAACGTAGAGACTCACACCGAAGGAGACCAGCGATATTTGTACATTTCCCGTCCAATAGGGACGTGCCATAAGACCTCCTCGAGTTACGTTTGGGGACGCACTCGACCCTGTAGAGTCAAGAGTTTATCGCAATCGAAGAGCCTTCGTGAATCAAAATCAGGGCAAAATAAGAGTCTTCGCCACGTGTTCGCCCGAGGCCGCTCATTTTTCGGGACTGGAAGCAACGGGCGCTGGATTGAAACCTGGTCAGGGTGGTGTCAGCTAAGCTTCACGCTGAATGCGACGAGCGCCTCTTCGGTGAGTCGCTGATTGGAACGAGCCATCGCCTTCCACGGATCCCGGCTCAGGCGTTGCTTCCATCGGGCAAAGTCTGCCAGGTAGAACCTGGGCAGGGCTGACGACTCCAGTTCCTTCCAATCGAGGGTGACTGCAACCGGAACCCCGGGCCGCGCACGAGTTGAAAACGGTGCGATCGCAGTCGACTCCTGATCGTTGCGCAGGTAATCGAGATAGATCTTATTCACGCGAGATGCCTTCGACATCTTCGTGATGTAGAGACCCGGCCTTCCCTTCTCCATTCGGAGAACGACTGCGTGAGAGAACTGTTTGATAATTGGCCATTCGTATTCGGGCTGGATGGGGACAACGACATGCAGCCCCTTCCCGCCCGTGCTCTTCAAGAAACTTGTCAGCTTGAATTGCTTTAAGAGAGCCCGCAGTTCCTGTGCGGCTGATGCCAGCGTGGTCCAGGGGACCGCCTCGTCAGGATCGAGGTCGAAAATGATGCGATCGGCTCTGTCGATCGATCCGTTTTTCGATCCCCATGGATGAATTTCGAGAACGCCCAATTGAACGAGGCCGAGTAAGCCCTCGACGGAGTTCACGGTGAGAAAATCCTCGTTCTTGCCCGTCTTCCTGTTCGCAATGACGATGCTGTTGACACCGTGCGGCGAACCAGGCCCCAGGTGCTTCTGAAAAAAGCACGGCTTCCCGACGCCATTGGGACAACGGACTACGCTGAGAGGTCGATCGGCGATATGCGGCAAAATGTGTTCCGCAACTGAGAGGTAGTATTCGGCCAGTTGCTGTTTCGTCGCTCCGCTTTTCTGATCCACAACCTTATTCGGGTGGGTAATTCGAAAGCCGTTCAACCCCTTCTTCTTGCCAGGTTTGTCTTCGGGCTCGGGAAGGCTCGCGCCCTTCGCCGGATCAGAGATGTCCTCTGAACATTCGCATCGCTCGGCCGGGAGTTCGCGTTTGACTTCTCCTGGCGCCTTGTCTTCACGCAGCCCTTTGAAAGAGGCCTGTCGAATCAGGCCGTCCCGGGTCCACGCGGAGAATGAAATCTGCGCGACCAGATCCGGCCTGACCCACCTGCTCTCTCGCGGCGCATCCGATGGACGCTTGGCGAACTCCGGTTCCTTCTGGATAAGCGCGTCCAGGCGACTTCGCAAAGCACGGTGTGTTTCCTCTGAAAATCCTGTCCCACAGCGGCCCGCATAGCGCAGCTTGCCGCCGTCGTAGTAGCCGAGCAACAACGCTCCAATTCCGCGGCCTCCTTTTTTCAGCGGCGTGAACCCTCCGATCACAAATTCCTGCTGCAATCCGCACTTCATTTTGAGCCAGGTGTTTCCGCGACCCGATGTATACCTTGCCGAAGCCAGCTTCGAAACGATGCCCTCCGCTCCGAGTTCACAGGCCTTTGCGAATACCTCGCTTCCTCTGCCTTCGATGTGTTCACTCAGCCTCAGCGGTGAAGCGGATTCATTCCATGAGAAAAGGGATGAGAGCATCTCTTTGCGCTCCGCGAGGGGAAGCTTGCGGAGATTGCGGCCATTCAGATGAAGCAGGTCGAACGCGAAGAAAATAAGGTCCCCGTGCCTTCCTTCGGCGAATGCTGCCTGCAAGTCTGAGAAGTTGCTCCGCCCCTCGCGATCGAGCGCAACGACTTCGCCATCGAGGATGCAGTTCTCCGCGTCGAACTTCGCGGCGGCCCGCGCGAGCCCCGGCATCCGAGCCGTCCAGTCAAGACCGGTGCGCGTAAACAGGGTAGCTTCCTTGTGAAGGCTTCCGCGCTCCTTCTTCGATTGCACGTGGACCTGCATCCTGTAGCCGTCGAGTTTCAGTTCATGGATCCACTCATTGCCGTCGGGCACATTGCGAGCCTGCTGGGCCAGTTGAGGCGGGACGAAACCAGGGAATTCTTCTCGAGGCGCATCCTTCAGCACGCGTTGAACCGCTCGCTTTCGTTGACGGACTGCTCCCGCACCCTGGGCGGGAGGCGTCCGCCCGCTTTCACTGGCAGTCTCGAGGAGTCCCCGGTTCGAGTCCCACACATGATCCTTGCTCTCTTTAATTTGTTCGATCGTTCTTTGCGTGATGGCGCTGTTCGGGGCTTCGTCTGTGATTGCGGGTGCATCCTCGGGTTGAACGTACTCGTCCCTCTCCTTGATGAGCAGCCAGTTTGGCTTATCTGACCGTTCGTCCGGCTTGCGACGCATCCGAACGAGTACCCACTTGCCCTTCAACTTTTTCCCGTTCAGCTCAAATTTGAGATCGCCTTTCTCCAAGCCGTGCTCGACGTCTCCCAGCGGTTTCCACTCGCCGAAATCCCAAACCATGACGGTGCCACCGCCATATTGGCCTTTTGGAATGGTCCCTTCAAAGCCGCCATATTCCATCGGGTGATCTTCGACCTCGACGGCGAGCCGTTTATCGCCGGGAAAGTAGCTGGGCCCTTTGGCCACCGCCCAGCTCTTCAGCACGCCGCGCCATCCCAGCCGGAAATCGTAATGAAGCCGCGTCGCCGCGTGCTTCTGAACGACAAAAGGCATCGGAACGGAACCCTGGGGGCGACTGTGTTCCTGCGCATTCCCCTGCGGCTCCGGGGTGATCTCGAAATCGCGCATCGAACGATACCGCGCAAGCTGGCGGTCGACCGCTTTCGCGGATTCGGAACGCGATTTGGTTCGTGGGGACATTCGGCTAATGGTTGCCGGATTTTGCGGGGCTCCTGACAACGTGTTCTCAACTTATCGCGTTTTCGGTGGATTGACCATCATGAAGAAATGCCGTTGCCGGCGCGGGAAGCATTTGGTTCTATCCAGCACAGGTGTTTTCATTCAACGCGTGAAGGAGAGAAATTCCGGCACCAACAGCTCGGTTAGTTCCTTTCGATTTCGATTTGTCATGAGTTCGTGACCTGCGCCGGGCACAGGCATCAATTTCGTTCGAGCAGGGATCAACTTGCTTGCGGATTCGATTTCTGCAATGGAACCGAACCCGTCTCTTGTGCCGGAAACAAAGAGAGCCGGTGTCTGAAGGTCGGGGAAATGCCCGGTTCGAAGCTCCGCAGGCCTCTGAGGAGGATGCAGGGGATAGGAGAGCAGGAGGAGTCGGTCAACTAAGTTTGGTTCATTCGCAGCCAGGATCGAGGCCTGTCTGCCTCCGTAAGAATGACCGCCCAAAAAAATTCGGCCTTCAGTGCGTATTCGCATCGATTGGACAGCCGCACGCAATCCTTCCCGGTCCCGCTCCGCGCTTCCCCGTGGCGGTGGCCCGTGAGGCCGTAACTGGCGGAAGGGAAGGTCGCCGCGCAGCACAGTCAGCCCCACTGCACAGAATGCCTCCGCGAGTACCGTGAGCAGAAAAGATTGGCAGTTTGCCCCCGCGCCGTGCGTCAGAATCAGGCAATCTGATCCCGATGCAGGAGAGAGATGCAAGTAGCCACGAACCGGCGCCGCTTTATTGGAGGAGTCAATGAATTCGTCGAACATTGGCTCTTTCTTCCTTCAGCCCTATCCTTGCGCGTTTATCTTTCGCGGTGCAAGAGTTCCAGAGCGAGGCTGCTCCCAAAGGCTCAGATTCGTTGTTCCTGGCACGACACGGTGGATACCCTGACAACTCGGCCAATCGCCGGCAAAAAGTCCAACTCGATCTTCAACGGGACTACTTGCCCACCTCAAGGATCTGGAACGAGTGCGGAATCATTGGCGGGCGGGGTCCGCGCATCCACGCTGGCGCGCCCGGCGGCGGAGGCGGAGCCGTGGGCGATGCGGCCGGGACTGGACCGTACTCGGCCGTGATCAGGAAAATGTGGCCGGTCTTTGAATCGAGCGTCAGCGTTTTCGCCCGCGCCGGAGTCGGAACCGTCTGTTCAACAACGTAGTCTGTGGGCGAGTTTTCCTTGATAACCGTCAGCGTGCCATCACCCTGCGAACTGAAGGTCTCCATCGTCTCTGGGTTGAACGTGACTCCGTCGCATCCGTTTCCAATGGGCAGATCGGTGATGATGTGGCCGTCGGTCGCCGACAGAATGACCATGTTCTTGTTCTCACGGCAAGCGGCAAACAGAATGTTGTTCTTCGCGTCGAGGGCCAGGCCGGCGCATCCGCTTCCCTTGCTCGACACATCGTATTTGCGAACCATCTTCATCGTGTTCGCGTCAATGACGGCAATCGCGGCCTTGTCTTCGATGTCGACATAGATCTTGCCATGGCCGTCTGTGGCAGCCTGCTCCGGCGCGCCGCCGATGTCGATGGTGCCGAGAATCGATCCACCTTTGTCGTCGAGGACGGTGATATTCGGCTCTGCGTGGCTAAGGATGTAGAAGTGGTGATTGTAGGGGTCGTTCAGATAGCCGTCTGGATGGCCCTGGACGTCGATCTTTTTCAGGATGGCGAAGGTCTTGGCGTCGAACATGGTCACAGGGTTTGAAGTGGCAAATCCGTGTCCCGTCTCCGTGTCGACTGCTCCGCCGTGCGCACTCGTGCCGGGAATATCTCCCACCTGGACCAGCGTGTCGAGGTTAAAGACACCGATGTGCCCGTCAGGACCGGAACGGGCAACATACAGGTTGCGGCCGTCAGGGTCTGCCGTCACATAGTCGAATCCACCATCGCCGCCGACCAATTGAATCTTCAGGACCTTGTACGGTCCGGTTTCCTGTGCGGGTGCCAGGACTGCAAGCGGCAACGCAGCGGCGAGCGTAACAGCAGCGAACCATTTCGAGTTCATGGTGGAATCTCCAGTGAGCTGCCTCGCAGCCCGATCTGCGGCCCGGATCATTGTGCCAACCGAATGCCGCTTTTCCTTCGGAATGAGCATACGCGCCGCAACCTTAATCCTGGGTGAACGCGGCTGGCCGTTTCGTTTCGTTACACTGGAAAGACGGCATCTCGGAGCCAGGTCCGCTGTGCAAACGACCGGCCCTGGTCCGCGACCCACTGGTTTTCATGTTTATCGACGAAGCCAAAATTCGCGTCAAGGCCGGCGACGGCGGCAACGGCTGCATGGCCTTCCGGCGCGAGAAGTTCGTGCCCCGTGGAGGGCCCTCAGGCGGCGACGGCGGCCGTGGAGGCGATGTCATCATGGTGTCGTCACAGCGCCATAACACGCTCATCCATTTCCGTTACAATCCCGAGCATAAGGCGCAGCGAGGCGAGCATGGCATGGGCTCCAACTGCACCGGGCAGGATGGCCGCTCCATCATTCTCCAAGTCCCTGTCGGCACCAGCCTGTACGACCAGGAGACCGGCGAACTGGTCCACGATTTCAAGGAGCCCGACGAGCAGTTGGTTGTCGCCAAGGGCGGCCGCGGCGGACGCGGCAACCAGCACTTCGCCACCAGCACACATCAGGCTCCTCGCGAGCATGAGTTGGGGCGATCCGGCGAAGAGCGCAGCTACCGGCTGGAGTTAAAGCTCCTGGCAGACGTCGGCCTCGTGGGCTATCCCAATGCCGGCAAGTCCACACTCATTTCCCGCATTTCGGCCGCCAGGCCCAAGATTGCTGACTACCCTTTTACGACTCTCGAACCGAATCTCGGCGTCGTGACCGTGGGCGAGGAACCGCAGCAGGAATCCTTCGTCGTCGCCGACGTGCCCGGACTGATCGAAGGAGCGCACCTTGGTTCGGGTCTGGGCACGCAGTTCCTCCGCCACATCGAGCGCACGCGCCTGCTTGTTCACCTTGTCGACGTGTCGGACGCCTCCGGCCGCCCTGATCCGGTCGAGGATTTCAAGGTAATCAACAACGAACTGGCGAGCTTTGGAAATGGACTCGATGAGAAACCGATGATTGTCGCCGCCACCAAGATCGACGCCGCCAATCCTGACAAGCTGAAAAAACTAAGCGCCTACGCCAAGCGCCGCAAGCTCGAGTTCCATGCCATCTCAGCCGTCACCGGCGAAGGCATAGACGAATTGAAGTGGGCACTGGCCCGTCGCCTCCGCCCTGTCGAGATCGAAGCCTGACGCTGGCCACCCAGGGCTTCGATGCTCGCCTCTCCCTCGCCTCTACCGCCCTCGGGCCGATGACAAAACGGCAACGTCAGAGTTGGCAGTAACTCACTCAAAACTGCGTTGCGGCCCCTGAAATCGATGAAGAAGCCTCCTTATCTGTGTAGTTAGCATCTGGGAGTGCCTCGGCGACTATGCATAAGCCGCACACCCAGCTACAATCCTCCGCGTGACTAGAGAACGTTGGGCTCAGATTGGAATCACGATTCAATTCCTTATCGTCGTGAGGACACTGGGGGAGATCTTCCGGCTTAGGCACATTCATGGCACGACCTTCTCGGCTACGGTCGCTATGCCGTATGTCGGCGGCGCTTTAATAGCTGCTTGCTGTTGCTGGACAGGAGTGATCTTGTATTTCTTCCGACGCTATACGCTGTGCGGCTGGACTGCGCTAGCGACAATCGTCATTCTACTGGTGTACAAAATTTCCATGATCGGCTGGTGATGGCGGCCCACTGTGACGATGATCCGAAAGGCGGCAGACTATCCTGGGTCAATGAATGACGATGAGTCAATTGAGTTATCAGGATGGATACTGCCGACTGTCCCATTCTAACTGCGTTCTTTGTGGATTTCAGAAGTCGCTACACCATGGCCCTTTCCTTCACCGTCAGGTACTGATTCAAAACCGAAGACGTCAACAGCTCTGGATTCAGATCGAGTGTGAGCGCGCCCTGTTCGTGCAGACGCGCCAGAAGCAGTTCTCTTCGCCCCGCCATCTCCTGCGCCGCGGTCGCGCGAAACATCTGTTCCACGTTCTTCGGCCTTGCTTCGGCAATGAGATTGACCTCAGGCTGAGCCATGGCAACGAACAACAGCACGTGACGCCGCAGCAACTGAATCGCGCCGTCAATGACCTCGGGGCGCATTGCCGTTTCAGCCAGGTCCGTGATCCACAGGATCAGCGCGCGTCGCGGTTGCAGGCGATTCAGCGTCGCCGTGGCCCGCAGGTGGTCGGCTTCGCTGCCTTCCGCCCGCACCTGCGACAGAGATTCAATCAACTGGCGCAGATGTGCCGAGCCTCGTCCCGGTAAAACACGCTGCTGAACCGTTTGTCCGTAAGCAAGCAGCCCAACGCGGTCGCCGGAATACAGCGCCAGTTGCGCCAGCGAAACTGCCGTCGTGCAGGCATAGTCGAGTTTCGAGTGAATGCGCACACCCGGCTCAGCGACGGGCAGCGCCGATCGCTTGCCGGCCAGCGCCACGCGCGATCGCATCAGCCTGCCGCAGTCCAGTACAACCCATACCGGCTGGCTGCGCTCGGTCTGATATTGCCGCGTGATCAGGCTGGCGCGTCTTGCTGTGGCTGTCCAGCAGATGTCGCGCAGGTCGTCACCCTCGCGATACTCGCGCAGGCTTTCAAAGTCACGGCCCAGCCCGCGCTGCCTGGCCAGCCGCAACTGCAGATCGATTTGCCGGCTGCGGGCCAGAAAGATCTGCTGTTCTTCGCCGGTGCGCAACGCCGGGTACACGCGAACTGTCTGCGTCAGTGGCGCCTTGGCCCAGCGCTCCGCCAATCCCAGCGGCGAGCGGTAGCGAACGTAGAGCCAGCCCGCTTCGGCGTCGCCGCGCTCCTGCGGCTCGATGCGATAGCGAACCGACGCCGGCACGCGGGGAAATACGGTAACTCGATGTACGCCCAACTTTGCCGTCAGCTCAGGAGGCAGGTCATCGACAAGGCGGCAATCGAGAATGACACGGCTGTTGTTCTCGACCGTGACCTCAATTTCCGATTCGCTGTCGAGCGCCGGGGCATTAGTCCACACCCGGCCCGCCGTCAACTCTGCCGCATGCGGCAATCGCACCCCGTCAACCCACGCGGCCAGCAGCACCAGCGCATCCCATGCGAGCATTGAGTAACTCAGCCTGCCGTCCCAGAAGCCGGGAATGAGCAGAAAGAAACCCACGATCAGCAGGCCGATGGAACGCCCGGTCAGCGCGAATCCCCACCGGCTGCGGCGCTCGCATGCGGCGCGCACCGGCTCCGGATGGAGCGAAGCGGAAATCATTTTCTCGGTACCGCGACTGCGGCAACCACGTCGGACAAAACGCGGTCGGCGTCGAAACCTTCCAGTTCCGCTTCCGGCTTGAGGATGACGCGATGGCGCAACACCGGCTGCACAGCGCGCTTCACGTCGTCTGGAACGAGATAGTCGCGGCCATCGAATGCGGCCGTGGCCTGTGCCACGCGCATCACGCTCAATGCGGCGCGAGGACTGGCTCCCAGCAACAGCGTCGGCCACTCGCGCGTGCGGCGTGCCAGCGAAAGGATGTAGCCGTAAAGCTCCGGCTCAATACGGATCGAGCGAACCTCAGTGCGCGCTGCGGCCAGCAGGTCAACGGGGATCGGCGAAATCACGACGTCGTCCAGCGGGCTGGCGCCTGAGCCGGCATGATGACGCTCCAGGATCTGCAACTCTTCTGCTTCAGACGGATACGCCACCCGAATCTTTATCAGGAAGCGGTCCAACTGCGCTTCCGGCAGGGGATAGGTCCCCTCAAAATCCACCGGATTCTGCGTTGCAAACACAGTGAACCACCCGGGCAGCGGACGCCGCTGGCCGTCGATCGTCACCTGCCGTTCTTCCATGCACTCCAGCAAAGCAGCCTGCGTACGCGGAGGCATGCGGTTGATCTCGTCCACCAGCAGAAGATCGGTAAACACCGGTCCAGCATGGAAGGTGAACGAGTCCGCACCCGGGCGCAGGATGGTGGTACCGAGAATGTCGGCCGGCATCAAATCGGGCGTGGCCTGCACGCGTTGAAAGCCGAGGCCCAGCAGCCTTCCCAGCGACTTCACCATCAGTGTCTTGGCGATTCCCGGCACGCCTTCAAGGAGCGCGTGTCCCTGACAAAGCACAGCGATCAGGATCTCTTCGATCGCTCCGCTTTGTCCCGAAATCACCCGGCCTAACTCGGTGCGAGCCTGCTCGATAAGCTGACGCGTTGCCCGCAGCGCTGATGCGGATGCCACGCTCGTGGTGTCCATAACGTTGGTTTCCTGATGGCCTTCCTGGCTCATGAAGCCCTTTCCTGGCGAGTAGATTGATCCTGAGATTTCGTATCCTGTGCGGCCGGCATTGCTGCGGCAGCAAGCTTCTCCTGGTGCAAATGGAGCTTCTGAATCAACTTTAATGCCTCACGCGGCTCAATGGTCTCTGTCCATGACGCCTCTTCGCATGCGGCCAAATCGGCCTCGAGAGCGCCGTCAGCTAGAGGAAAGCGCCGGCGGATCGTTTCCGCCAGTTCCTGCGCGTTTATGGCGGTGGGACGCAGCCCGCAGAGCCGCAGGCTGAATCGCCTGAATCGCTCAAGGGCGACTGCAACCGCAGTAGAGGACGCGCCGGCATTGCGATACAGCGAACCGAGAGCTTCAAGAAATTCAACAGGAGCAGCCCGGGCAGGTTGCGGCAACTCGCGGACCGGCCCACTGCGGCGGCTGAAACTGAAGACAATCAGCAATCCCAGCACCGGCAGCCCCGCGCGCAACAGGTTCAGGGCGGGCCCTGCAGCGTAGCTCCACTGCGAGCGCACGTCGCCGTGCAGGGATTCATCCCAATAAAAATGGTGACCCTGCATGGGTCCAATTGAATTCAGCAGCAGGTCAAGGTCATTGGCCCGTGCCAGCGAGGCGTTCTCGAGCGGCGTGGAGCTGGCCCACCACACAATATGGCCCTTGCCGTAGTTGTATTCCACGACCGCGGGCTGCCCTGCGCAGCTGTACTGGATGCGCTGGTTCGGATTGCCGACCTGCCACGTCGCTTCGGGCACCATCCAGACCTCGCCCGAGCCCGCAAGCGGGTCCAGTCCCTCGGGCTCCAGTTTGCAAGCTGCGAAGCTGAATTCCCGAGGAGTGTCTGGCATCCCCCCGGGCAGAAGGAATCCGCCCCAGAACCCCGTGGCAACCACACGGCCGCCGCGCTCCACGATCTCGCGAACTGCATTCAGATCGCTCCGCTCGCGGCTGAAAGGCTCGGCGAAAATCACCACCGTATCAGGACCCGCAATGGAAGCCAATTCGCTCAACGGCCGTTCCCAGCGCTCAATTGGATAGTTGGCGCGCAGCAATGTTTCATATGCAGCGCGAGCACCGTGCTGTCCGGCCAGGTACGACGAGGGAAGCCGATTGTCGTTTCCGCTGGAGCCCGGCAGCAGAAATCCCATCAGCACGGCAAGGCACATGGCGATACCAAGGCACCAGAACAGCAAGCTTCGATCCTTGGCGTCGAGCGAATTAAGAAAAGTCATGCCGCGCCGCCCTCTGCGTGCTCTGCCGCTCCGCCTCCCGCAATCAACGCCCTGGCAATCTGCTCGGCCGCATGATAATCGCCTTCGGCGGCAACCCTTCCGCCATACCAAGTGCGTTCAAAACTCCCGGTGAGCTGCGCCAGGCCAGCTCGCCGTGGATCTTCTTTGGCGACCAACGCCAGGTATTCCCTTGGAGTACGTGCCCGGTCTGCCGGCCACATCCGGCGTGATTCCAAACGTGAAATCGCCGCCCAATAGACGAAGTGGATCGCGTCTCGCCAAAGACCCGAGGCTGCGGCCTTGCGCGCATCGTCAAGCCACAACTGCCAATCTCGGGCCGACGCTGCGCCGGCGGCCGGCGGGGGTGCGTCCGGCACAAGACGCACGCGCCACTTGCGCTCCAACTGCATCACCCCCCAGACGAGTCCCACGCAGACAGCCAGGATGAATCCCGCTACCACCGCGCGCCCCACCCAGGCCGAATGCGCCTGCAGCCTGGCCGCGCTCTCGATGAGACGGTTCAGCCAATTACCGACTTTTTCGAGGACTGTCTGGCGCACCGTTGTCGTCTCCAGTCCGCGAAAATCACGGCCGGCGAGCACTTCCTGCATGACGGCGCGTTGCTCGCCATGCTCAGGTGCCGCAGATTCTGCGCTTGATGCCTGCGCAAGATCGGCGGCGAGCCGCTTCTCGGCATCCTGCAGCAGCTCACTGGTTGTTGGCGGCGCCGGGGTTTCAACCGCTCCTGACTTTGCAGTTTTACCGGCAGCCGCTTTCGGTGCCGGCTGATCGGGCTCTTCCGCCTTCGAGATCAGAACTCGCAGCCAGCCATACCGTATCAACCTGCGCTCGGCATTGGGTCCGGCTCCCACAGGGATACGATCATCCGGCCCAACGAGCATGGGATCGCAAGTCTTCAGATCGCGCGCCCTGACGCAATCCGCCACAAGTGACGAGAGCGCCGTCAGGTGCTGACGATATTCATCCAGCGTTGCGTCGCGCCAGCGTCCTGAACTCTGGGTACTTGGAATGACGTGAATCTGCGCAAACAGGAGCGGGTGAGTCAAAGTCAACGCTACGCAGATGGCCAGTGCCTTCGAACGGCAGATTCGACCAGCTCTCTGGCCCCACGTCAAACGGTGCAGCTGATCATTCATTCACTCTCCCCGGCTCCGGAATCGAGGAGTCCGCAGCCGTTTCAACGGGTATCTCAAGGACGGGCTCGAAAGATGGTGCGGCAGGAGGGGGCGGCGTCAACCCTGCCGACTGCATCATCCTCTCAATATCAAATCCCTCGTTTCGTACCCTCTGGTCATAGTAGAAGAGTGTGAGGCCGGTAGCGTAAATGGGAGCCACAAATGTGTTTGTGAAAAACGCAACGATCTGCTGGAGGGCGCGAATGCCGACGGGTAGAACTCCGTGATGTTGGACGGTCGCAATAATAAAAAACAGCTGCGTGACGAGCGCCAGTCCGATCTGAATTGCAAGCACCAGTAAACCCAACACAAAGATCCGTCCGCGCGCTCCTTTGCTGAGATCAATGCTGCGCCGGATGGCTTGCCGGGCCCTCAGGCCCTCGACTACGCAGGCGGGCACCGCAAGGGAGTAGCGAAGCCCCATAATGATCGCGTAGATAATCGCACCCAGCAGCAATATCGCAAAGATGAACGACGCCACCCCGAAGATAAGCAAGGCATTCATGTCGGGCGAGGCGCCGTGGTGGCGGAGCGCACCCTGAGGACGCAGGTAAAAGACGGCCAACGCAAGATATGCGATATAGAGCAGAACGCAAGGTGTCCATACCCTGAACGCCGTAATCGTCATCAGCCAGAGGTAACGCCCCAATTGCGGCAGGATACTGGAATAGGCGCCTCGGATGGTGGCCGGCTCGCCGAGATGCACCCAGGCTACAGCGCGGTTGTTGGCAGCGACCGCTAGGCCCCCACAGATAAAAATCGCGATCCAGAGCACCAGCACTCCGATTCCCGTAGCCCAGACCAGTTCTCGGATCATATGTTCCGCGCGCATCCATTCCTGAATCCCGATTTGGATCAGGCTCAGTACGAGCAGAACCCCGGCATACACTGCCGCGATGCCTGCAAACAGGAGAAAATTCTCGCGATAGAGTTGGGCGGTGCGATCAAGAATCTCGCCGAGCGTAAGAGGGCGCAGGTTTGTTTCCATGCTGAGTCCTTAATAGTGGCAGCGGAGGGCGCTTGCCGGGATACTAGCACAGCACCAAACGACTCTGCTTGGCAAGAATCTGTGCCGGAAGCCTTTCTTTACAAATAAGTAACTAACAGGCGCGCTTGCGTTACACTGGACTCCCGCGCGATGGATCCGCCTAAGCTTCCAGTCAATGAACTCGCCCGAGTTTGCGCCGGTTCTGGAGACGCAATCGAGTGGCAGGAACTCCTGAGGCGGTGTGCGCCACTGGCATCACTTGTCGCGGCCCGCGTTTCGCGGATGTGGCTCGGCACCGTAACTCCAACAACTGTCGACGAGATCGTTCAGGAAGTCTTTCTGAAGCTGTGCGAGCAGGAAAGGCGAATTCTGCGGGACTTCAAACCGCGGGGAGAGGATTCGTTCCTGGGGCTCGTCCGGACCGTCTCGGCCTCAGTCGCCAATGATTACTTCCGCCGCCAGTATTCGACCAAACGGGGTGGCAAGGCAGTAACGATTGCGTTCGATGACAGCCCCAATTCCGATATCCAGCCAGGATCGACTTCCGGTTCCGATATGCACAAGGCTGTTCTCTTCTCAGAACTTGACCGCAAAATGCAGGCAGCTCCAGAGATCGTGAGCGAACGGGATCGGGCGGTTTTCTGGTTCTATTATCGCCAGGGGCTTACGGCCGAGGAAATCGCAGCCCTGCCGACAATTGACCTGTCTGCAAAGGGAGTAGAAAGTGCTTTGCGGCGCATCACAACCTGGCTTCGAAAGGAATTGGAGACTCGGAAGCGCGAAAGCCCGGCAGATCCGGTCAATCGTACGGGCTAGGCGCAAATCCTTGTTGATGGCGGCAAAGGAAAGTGCCACCGGTTTTCGATAAGTTGAGTGGAACCATGTCTGACGATTTGAAGTCGAACCGATCGGCCGACCCCCGCGATTTCCCTCAGGAAAGCGCACTCGGCCGCGCCTTTGAGGCCCTTGTCGCCGCAGGAGGCACCGGGGAATCCGCTGCCATTCCCGGCGAAGGCACACACTGCCCGGATCCCGGCGAGTGGCTCCGCCTCACCGGACATGAGACATCCACCGCTGAATCGATGGCCCTCCTATCGCATGCCTCGTCATGTCGGGAATGCCTGAACCGGTTCAGCGCAAGCCGGAGAATCACCGCAGAGGACGTTTCCCCCGACGAATCGGAGGAACTGGGCCAGTTCGCCTCGTCCTCACCTCAGTGGCAACATCGGCTTGCCGTCGAGCTCGCTAACTCCCCCCGGCCTGCGAATCGCAGATGGAAGCCGGGACTGCTCGCCTGGGCCGGCGCATTGGCAGCTTTCACGGTGATTCTTGTGGCTGGGCTCGTCTCATGGTGGCGTTATGAGAATGCCCCCTCAAGACTCCTTGCCGAGGCCTATACTCGATCCCGTACATTCGATTTGCGCGTTCCCGGCGCGGCTTTCGCTCCCGTCATCCCGGAACAGCATCTGCGTGGAGGAACTGCCGATCGTGAATCACCGGATCTTCTGACCGCTCGTGCCGAAATTGAACGAAATCTGGAGCGATCTCCTTCAGACCCGCACTGGTTGCAACTGGAGGCCCGCGCCGATCTCCTTGGAGAGAAGTACGATCCGGCGATTGATATCCTCGACAGATTGCTCGCTGCTGGGCCGGTCACGCCTGATTTGCTCGCCGACGATGCCTCAGCGTATTTCCAGCGCGGGACAGCGACCGGCAGCGAAAATGACCGCGCCACGGCACTCGACTACCTGCGTCGCGCCGACGAACTGGCCCCCGGTGATCCGGTCATCCTGTTCAACGAGGCTATCGTGATGGAAGACCGCGGACAAGTGATGAATGCGGTCGAGACCTGGAACCGCTTCCTCAAATTCGAACGCGATCCGCGCTGGAAAGAAGACGGGCTTCGGCGGTTGAAGGCGCTGGAACAAAAACTCGACAAGTTACAGACGCATTCGAGCCGCATGGAAAGGTACCTCGCGACGCCGCAATCCATGCGCGCCCTCGCAGCGGATGCGACCGCGCTCTCGCGCATTGACGAAGAGCTTTCGAGCACGCTTCTTCCCAAACTCCTCGACGCCGCCTTTCCGCTTCCGGCCGTTCGCTCCCGGGGATCGCCATGCGGAGAGAAATGTTCCGCTGCGCGTACCTTGCTCGACGCTCTCGCCACTTCGCTTATTCGCAACCATCAAGATCCTTGGCTGCACGACTTCCTTCCTTCACAAATCCCCGTCGTAAGCAATGATTATCCCGTCGCAGCTCATGAGTTGAGCGAAGCGATCGCTGCCGACATGCGCGGGGCCTACCCGCGTGCAGCGCAATGGGCCTTGCAGAGCCGCGAGCTGTTTCACCGCCTCGGCGATCTCGCGGGCGAAGACCGAGCCGACGTGGAACGCATCTATGCTCTCCAGCGTTCCTACACCCTCGACGCCTGCCACCATGCGGCAGAAGCATTGCTAGCGCAACGCAACCAATTCCAATGGATCAGGGCTGACGCCACCACGCTTGATGCGGGCTGCAACATGAGTCCCGGCACCGCGGCGGCAGACAACCCTCTCGCTGAGCGGGGCGTCGATCTGGCTCAGGCGCATCATTATGACCTCCTCGAAATGCGAGCGAGGAATGCGGCAGCAGCAGCAGCAGTCGAGTCCGGAGACCCGGAAACAGGCTGGCGGTTTTGCATTCAGAGCTTGCGGCGCTTCTATTCAGGCGACTACCCGCCGTTCCGCGCCGCAACCATCATGGCCGGGCTTGCGCTGATTGAAGACAAGACACCACGCAGACAGCTGGATCTGCTCGTGAATCGAGAGACGCTGGAACTCTTCGAGCTTTCGCAGAATCGCGCCATCATTGCGGAACAGCGGGTTGCACTGATTCGCGCGGCGATCCGCGCCGGAGCTCTCGAAGAAGCTGAAAAGCAGATGGCAATCGCCAGGACCTCTGACTTTGCCCCGGAGAAGAACGGGCTGGAGGGCATCAGGGCCGAGAGTGAGATCGCCATGGCAGGACTCTACCTGAATCGGCGCGATTTCGGCGATGCGGCCCACATGCTCGATGATGCGCGCGATCACATGATTGGCGAGGACAACTCCCTGCAGCTCCGGGACTATGCGGCGGAACGAGGGGAGCTTGAACTGGCGCTCGGTCATCCCGAAGCGGCTGAACCCGCGTTGCACTCGGCAATTCTCGAAGAGGAACTTCAGGCGCGAGGCGCCGGTGAAGAGAACATCGTTTTTGCGCGCGAAAATCGCAAATTGTATGCCGTGCTGGCTGCCGTTTGGCTGGCCGAAAAGCGTCCGGCGATCGATATCCTGGCGTTATGGGAGCGGTACAGGTTGCGCATTGTCGGTGAACTTGTGCCGGCCTGCCCTGCCAGTCGCCTGAATTGTCTGAAGACCCGGCTCGAACGCGGACTAGCTGCCGATTTCCATGATCCGGATCGGGGAGTGCTGATCGGCCAGATTGTCCTGCGCGATCGCGTACTGCTGTATCACGCCGACGCACATGACGTGATTTGGAGCCAGAAGCCAATCCAACAGGCTGACGTGATGGCGGCCGCGGATTCGCTGGAGCGCGTCACCAGTTCGCCGGCCACTTCGCAGAAGTCGGTTGACCAGGCGGCAAGTCGCGCCGGCAGCCTGCTCCTTGCCGGCCTCCCCAATTCGGCCTTGCAGGGCAGCCTCCTGCTGCTAGAGCCCGATCCGCTGCTCGGCAACATCCCCTGGGCGGCAGTGGAAACAAAGCAAGGCCCCATCGGCCTGCGTTTCGCTCTTGAGGAAGCACCATCCGTGCTCTTGAACGGGGTGACCGCGGGACACGGGGACTCGCTTCAAGATTCATCCGATCGCCCGCTCGTAATCGGCGCATCCGACGGGGCTGGCGGAAGCATCCTTCTGCCGGAGGTTCTAAAGGAAGCCCGAACTGTAGCCTCCCTTGAGATAGACCCCAACATGCTCCTGGCCCGACAAGCCACGGAACCGCAGGTAGTTCAGAAATTGAATTCGGCGTCCATCATCCACTTCGCCGGCCACGCCGCGCAGTTTGACGGCGCGACGCGGTTGCTCCTCGCGCCGACCGGTTCCCCGATTGACCGTCCATATCTAGACAAGAGTGTTCTGCTCAGGAATCCTCCCAGGCATGCGAAGCTGGTGGTTTTCTCAGCATGCTCCACTGGAAAAAGGGAAGCGGGCTGGAATCACGGTATGGGAGATATTGTAGACACGCTTGCGTATCTGGGCGTTCCTGAAGTCGTGTCCACCCGCTGGCAAATTGATTCCGCTTCAGCAGTTTTGGTGATGGATTCTTTTTACCGCGGACTGGCCGCCGGACGGACGGTACCGCAAGCCTTGACCGCTGCGCGTTGGGCGCTCATCCGGGATGGGCGATGGAAACACCCCTACTACTGGGCGGCCTACTATGCTTCTGGAATCGGAAATACAAATGTTCGCGAGGTCTTTCATGGGAACAGCAAGTAATCCGGTCACCTCTGCTTCACGCCTTGATGTTGTTTTCGATGGAACATGGGTGTTCGTGCCGAGCATCGATGCCGCCGGGATGATTCTCGGGATCGAAGTGTATTCGCCTTCCTGCGGCCATCCGCATGGCGGAACCTTCAATTTCAACATCAACCCTAATCCATGGCCTACGCCTCCCCAGTTCTATATGCTCGATAATCACGGCCATATTCTCTTTATTCAACGCGCGGTGGGTTCGCGCGCCGGAATGAACATCTCGGCTATCGATAAGACCATCAATCAGTGTGTCGCGGCCCGGCCCATGGGGAGCAATTGGGATCTGATGATCTCGATTCCCGCCGGTCCGGACAGCTGGGCATCGGGTGATTCCGTTGTGCCGCAAGCGACAAATCCGGCAGGGCAAACCGTTCCCTGCTTCAGCGGCACCGACGTCCCAACCGGGCAGGTTTCGTCGCTTCAGACGCTGACTTTCAACGGCGTAACGGCCGTGGAGCTCTGTGGTGCGCCGGGTAAATTTCAGGCCACGATCCCATCGCCCTTCAAAGGCGGGTCGCTGATCTTTGAGGGCGAAATCCCCTATATCCCCACACTACTCCATGAGCGATCAGCCGTGTCTGCGCTCGCCAATCTGGCTGGCCTGGATCTCTCACTGGATTATCCATTACCGTCGAGCCTGAGTTCGCAGCCCGCTCCTGGACAGGTGGTGGCTCTCAACAGAACGGGGGGAAATTGCGGCCACTCTGTGATCGTGCTCCCTTGAGCTGAAAACCCCCGGCTCTAATCGAGCCGCTGAATTTGTATTCCTTCCGGCAGCTTGATCTGGAACTCCTGGTCGGTCAGCTTCATATTTTCTTTTACGCTCTCGACCGTAAGCACGATCTGGTCACTGATGAGAGGGAGCTTGATGGTGATCACAGAAGGATATTTCAAACTCCCGAAATTCTGGTACGGTCCGTAAAAAACCTGGGATTCCAGGTTGCCGTCACTGTCATACAAGTCCTGCTGATACGGAAGCAGATCGTCTCGGTGGAAGGTTATGACCCGAACCAGCGCCATTTGATGACTGACGGGATTTGGATTTTGCCGCATCACCGTGAGCACATATTCCGGCACCGTGAACAGATGTTTCTTGGCAGCGTCTTCCACAGTCTCGGAATCAGCGGCAACGGTATAGTACTCGTCCGGCTCCAATCCGCTGACTACCATTGCATTGTAGAAAAACTTCGGTCGCAGGTTCTCAAGCTGGCTGGCCGATTTCTTGTGCAGTTCCGCCGGACCTTCGACGGCTTTGTTCTTCGACGGGATCCACAGTGTGAAGGTCTTGCCATTGCTGGTCATGTCGAACATGCGCGTGCCCAGCACCGGAACCTGCCCGTAAACCCGCAGCATCTCCGGCTTCCGGACCAGGATGATTGCCGGAAATTCGTGGATATCTTTCTCGATGCCCTCGGCAGTTTTCAGCTCGCTGGCCTGGATTTCGACCTTGGCGTCGAGGCTGTCAAATGCGGCCCAGCGCTGGTTAAGCCTGTCGACAAGCTGCTGCGGGGTCACGGTCTGCACAATGCTCGGCGCTTTAGGAACCGGAAGATGACGCAGGTGAAACAGACATCCGGTGAGAAGAATCAGCGGAAGAGAAAGAATCGCGGCAGAAACTCGACGACTTGTCTTCACCGGTCACCCGCCTTCTTGACGGCCTTCCGGTATCCCGCAACGTTGCGGGAGTGTTCTTCGAGGGTGCTGGCAAACATCGAATGGCCCTGCGGATTGATTCCCGCCGCCACGAAGTAAAGGTAGCTCGTATGGGCTGGATCCATCGCAGCCCGAAGCGACCGAATTCCCGGATTGGCTACCGGTCCGGGCGGTAATCCCGTATGAAGATACGTGTTGTAAGGGGTGTTGCGCTTCAGATCGCTCTGGTGAATTGCGCCGTGCCAGTCGCCTTGAAGTTCCAGTCCGTAGATCACCGACGGATCCGTCATCAGCGGCATGTGCATGGCAAGGCGGTTTTCAAACACGCTCGCGACCAACGGCCTTTCCGAGTCCACCGCCGTTTCCCGTTCAATCAGCGACGCCAGGGTGACAATCTCGTGTATGTTCTCTTTCAATCCCAATTGCGCCGCCACTTGCCTGAATCGCCGCACCATGGTCGTAGTGATCTGTTGCGGAGTGGCATTGCCGGCAAACCGATACGTGTCCGGAAAGAGGTACCCCTCAAGGCTCTTTGCACCTGGGTCCAGGTCAGCGATCAGGCCCGTCTGGCTTGCTTGTGCCTCAAGAAACTGTTCCCGCGTGGCAAGGCCTGCCTGCTCGACTTTGGCCGCAATGTCAAAAATGCTCGAACCCTCCGGTACAATCACGGTTTTCGTGAAAACATCCCCACGCTGAATCCGCGAATACACCTCCGTCACCGAAGCCGGGTGGTCAAATCTGTACAATCCGGCCTGCAACTTCCCGCGTTTCCACAAGCGCACAAGATCGAACGCAAACTGGCTGCGGATTACCCCTGCAAACTCCAATTGCTGTCCGAGACGAATCGTTGTGGAGCCGGGTGCGAGCTCAATCACGGTCGCTTTACCGGGCCCGTAAGGTGTAAAGATCAGCCATGCCGCTCCTCCCGCTGCAATCAACAGAAGAAAAAGCGTCGCCAGCAAGGTTCCCCTCGCGCCAAAGCCCTTTCGCCTTCTTATTTGCCGTCTTTGGCCCATCATTTTCTGCGAGAGTTCCCTATGCTTGATAAGACGCGAATCTGACCCTCCCGGATTCCCTACCTTTAAGAATTGTATCGGCTTGCCATCGGGTTTCCCTTTTCAAGAGAACCTGCTTGGAAGCCGGGTTATGCTGGAAGCCTGAAATCCTATGCCCGTCCCGACGGCTCAATCCCGTTATCTCGCCCTTGACGTCGGCTCGAAGCGCATTGGCGTGGCCGTTTCGGATGCACTGGGACTGACGGCTCAGCCGGTGCTCACCCTGGAACGCCGCCGCAATCTGCGCGAAGATCTGCGCTCACTGGCGCGTCTCTGCCGCCGCTACGATGTGGTCGGGATCGTGATCGGCAACCCGCTGCACTTGTCAGGAGAGGTAAGCCCTCGCGCCGCCAAAACCAAGGCGTTTGCCTCCGATTTGGGCTCGCTGACTGGTCTTCCTGTCCAGCTTTGGGATGAGCGTCTCACTACGCGAGAAGCTCACCAGGTGTTATACGAGGCCGGTCGTCCTCGCCAGGAACACGGTCATGTCGTCGACCAGGTCGCCGCTATGCTCATCCTCCAATCCTTTCTGGATGACCGAAGCAAAGGAAAATAGAAACGCGGCACAGTGCGACGGCCGACCTGTCTTCAGGCAGACCTCGCCCCACATGACTTCCAGTTCAAGGGTTGTTGCTTAAGGCTCACGGGAAATTAAGGTTCCCAATCGTATGCTGAATGGATATGAGACTTCGCATCCTAACCGTCTTCCCAGGGTGCATTCACCGAGCCGCAGCCCCGGCGATCCTGGCGCTCGGAATCCTGGCATGCGGCACAGCGGAAGGCAAGTCGGCCTTCGCTCAGGCCCCGGCGAATGGATCTGCGGAGAACGCTCCCGTCAGCATCACCCTCGAAGTGGCGATCCAGCGAGCGGAAGCGAGCGAGCCGGCGTATGCGGCAACAAAGGGCGCAAGCTGGTCGGCACAGTTGGACAAATCGATTGCCGTCGCTGGATTACTGCCCACTGCGCGCCTTTTCAGCCAGGGCATTTACACACAACCCAATGGGATCACCTCCGAGGGAGGAGAAGGTGTGCTTTCGTCCGATCCCAAGTTTGTCGCCAACGACTCGAGACCCCACGAGTACTTTGCCCAGGGCATTGTCGACGAAACCCTCAGCCTGTCCGGGCTGGCATCCGTGCGCCGGGCCCAGGCCGCGGCGGCGATGGCTGCCGCGCAACAGGAGATTGCGCGGCGCGGGTTGGTGGCAGCGGTCACGGCACTTTTCTATGGATCGGTGGCTGCGGATCACAGGGTGGCAATCGCGCAACACGGATTGCAGGACGCAGAACAATTCACCAGGACGACCGAGGAACGCGAGAAACAAGGCGAAGCGGCCCATGCCGACGTCATCAAGGCGCAACTGACTCAGCAGCAGCAATGGCGCTCGCTCCAGGATGCAATTCTGAACGCGCAGACCGCCAGGTTGGATCTGGCGGTACTTCTGTTTCCCGACCCGCGGACCCCCTTTACACTCCTGGAATCGCAGGCAGAGTCTTCTCTCCCGCCGTTTGGCGACGTGCAAGCGGCTGCGGCAAGAAATAATCCGGAGTTGAAGAGCGCGCTGGCCAACCTCGACGTCAGCAATGCCGACCTGCTTGGCGCGCGTGCAGGATACCTGCCCACTTTGGGGCTCAACGTCACCTACGGCATTGACGCCAACGAGTTCGCCGTCAATGGGCCGATGACTCCGAGTGGCTTCCAGGCGCGCAACCTCGGCTATTCGGCCAGTTGGGCGGTGACCTTACCCGTATGGGATTGGCTCTCGACCGAGCATAAAGTGAAGCAGAGCGAGATACGCCGTGATGTCGCGCGTGTGGCGTTGACCGCGACACAGCGACAGCTGATTGCGAATCTGCAGGATGATTATGCGTCGGCCCAGACCGCACAGAAGGAACTTGAGTCGATGGACGCCAGTGTGGCCGCCGCCGCCGAGAGCCTTCGCCTGACAAAGCTGCGTTACACCGGCGGAGAGGCCTCGGTGCTTGAAGTCGTGGATGCGCAGAACACCTACCTGACGACGCAGAATGCCCGCGAGGATGGGCGCGTACGCTATGAGACGGCGCTGGCGGCTCTCCAAACCTTGACGGGAACCATGTGAGCCGATGAAAGACCTGAAAACTATGACATTTGTTCTTCACCACTTCGTTGCCAAAAGAATGGGCCGGCTTCTTGCATGTGCTGTCGCGGTTCCGCTTCTGACGCTAGCGGGTTGCAGGAAGGAAGCAGCCCCTCAAATCGAGGTCACCGTGCAGGCTGAGCATCCGGAGCAAGGTACGATCTCCGAACACATCACGGCCTCCGCGGTTCTTGCGCCCCGCGCTCAGGCTGCCATTGAGCCGCGGATCAGTGCACCCGTCAGCAAGTTTTATGTGCAGCGCGGAGCACATGTAAAGAAGGGCGAGTTGCTCGCTACCCTCGAAAACAAGGATCTGGCCGCGGCGGCGAAAGACAATGAAGGGTCGTACATGGCTGCGCAGGCAGCGTATGCAACGGCCACCCGCGCGCAGGTTCCTGAGGATGCGCAGAGGGCCGAACTCGATGAGGCCCAGGCCAGGGCCAATCTCGACCTGAATCTGAGTATTGTGAAAAGCCGTAAACAGCTTTTTTCCGAAGGCGCAATCCCCGGTCGCGACCTGGACACTGCGGAGGCCGCGCTTGTGCAGGCCCAGGCCGCCTACGATGCCGCATCAAAACATCTTCAATCCATGAAAAGTGTCAGCCGTGAGGCCGCGCTCAAGTCGGCTAAGGGCCAACTGATTTCTGCTGAAGGCAAATACGAAGACGCGGAAGCCCAATACAGTTTCTCTGAAATTCGCAGCCCCATCGACGGAGTCGTCACAGACCGTCCCCTGTACGCCGGTGAAACGGCAGCAGCCGGCGCACCTCTTATCACCGTGATGGACACCTCGTCACTCATCGCCAAGGCGCACATCGCGCAGAATCTTGCTCAACAAATGAAGGTGGGCGATGCGGCATCTGTGATCGTGCCCGGTGTCGCCGAGCCTGTTGCCGCCAAAGTCTCCCTGATTAGCCCGGCGCTCGATCCCGGCAGCGCCACCGTCGAAATCTGGCTCACCGTCAACAATAAGTCGGGCATCCTGAAGGCGGGCACTCCAGTCCGATGTTCGATCGTAGGCAAGACAGTGAAAAACGCGATTACGATTCCGCTCTCCGCTGTCCTCACTGCAGACGATGGCAGCAAGTCGGTGATGGTGGTCGCCGCAGACGGCACCGCCCAGCCAAAGAAGGTTACGCTCGGCATCAATAACGGGGAAGACGTGCAGGTGCTCAGCGGACTTTCGACGTCTGACCAAGTCATCAATGTCGGATCCTACGGGCTCGATCCCGGCACCAAAGTCAAGGTCGGCCCCGCCGAAAGCGACGACGCCGGCAACAGTGGTGGAGACAATTGATGGGCGCCGGATCCCGCGAGCTTGCAAGTGCCTCTGCAACCACCGGCGATCACCGGCCTTTCTGGCTGGCACGCACCACACGCACCATCTTTTTCTTCGCCGTCGCCCTTACCGCGGCGGGCATCTTTCTTGCTTTCAAAGTCCCGATTTCGGTTTTTCCTGAAACCAATTTTCCGCGCGTGATTATCGCCATCGACAACGGAGTCATGCCCGTCGAGCAGATGGAAGTCACTATCACGCAGCCGATTGAAAACGCGGTCAACTCGGTTCCCGGTCTAACCACCGTGCGCTCTACCACCAGCCGTGGAACAGCCGAGGTCAGCCTGTTCTTCGATTGGAACGTGAATATGGTAACCACGCTGCAACTGGTAGATGCGGCGCTTGCGAGCGTGCAGCAGAGCATGCCGTCCACGGTGCATATCAACGCCAAGCGGCTCACTTTCGCCACCTTCCCAATTCTCGGTTACAGCCTCACATCCGATACCCTTCCGATGAGTCGTCTATGGGAGATTGCAACCTACGATCTAAAGCCGCCACTCAATCGCGTCAACGGCGTAAGCAATGTGGTCGTGCAGGGCGGGCAGGTGCCGGAGTTCCACGTCACGCCCAATCTCGCCCAACTTCAGGCCTCGGGCATCACCATCACAGATCTTGACAACGGCATCCAGGCATCGAACATTGTTCAGTCTCCGGGACTCTATGAAGCCAACCACCAGTTGATCTTGAGTCTGGTGGGCGCGCAGGTGCACGACGCTGCCGAAATCCGACAGCTCGTGGTCAAGACCTCGCCGGGCGGCGCACCCGTGCATGTCGGTGATGTGGCCACTGTCGAATCGTCGGTCATGCCGGTGTATACCATCGTGACCGCCAACGGCAAGAACGCCGTGCTGCTCAGCGTCACACGCCAGCCCACCAGTGACACCGTCGCAGTGGCCGACGCAGTGGCCGCGCAGGTGAAGGAGTTGCGCAAAAAGCTTCCGTCCGGCATCCAGCTCCAGCCTTTCTATGATCAATCGCAATTGGTGCGCGACAGCATTAAGAGCGTACGCGATGCCATCTTCATCGGCCTGGTGCTGGCCTGCATTATTTTGTTCCTATTCCTGCGCGACTGGACTTCATCTCTCATCGCCGGCCTTGTCATTCCAGTTACGGTGGCCATCACCATCGTGGCGCTCTGGCTGGTGGGCGAGAGCTTCAACCTGATGACGCTTGGCGGTCTGGCCGCCGCCATCGGCCTGGTCATCGATGACGCAATCGTCGTGGTAGAGAACATTGTCATGCACCGCGATGCAGGTGAACACCGCGCCGAGGCCGTGCGCAAGGCGCTCCATGAGCTCGCTGTTCCGCTCCTGGGTTCCACCATCACGCCGGTGGTCGTGTTTTTGCCGCTGGTTTCGGTTACCGGCGTGACCGGCATCTTCTTCCGCGCGTTGGCCATTACCATGGCGGCGGCGCTGATCACCTCTCTCGCCCTCGCGCTCACCTGGACGCCCGGTCTCAGCTATGTGCTGCTGCGCGAAAAACGCGAAAATGACGGTGAAGCTCACAAGCATGAAACAGGCCGCCTGTTGCAGAGCGCACTGCGCGCGCACCATCGTGCTCTTGGCTGGGCTGTGGCCAGACCTCTGTGGGTCGCCGGCGCCTGTCTATTACTTGTTGTGGCCACCTGGGCCGGCTACAAGGCTCTTGGTTCCGACTTGCTGCCGGAGATGGACGAAGGTGGCTTCATTCTCGACTACATTATGCCGGCCGGCAGCTCGCTCACCGAGACCAACCGCGTTCTCGAACACGTCACCCACATCCTGCACTCTATTCCCGAGGTCGAAAACACCTCGCGCCGCACCGGCCTGCAACTGGGGCTGGCCGCGGTCACCGAGGCCAATACAGGCGACTTCACCGTCAAGCTCAAGAGCAATCGCAGCCGCTCGGTCTGGGAGGTGATGGACGAGGTGCGCAACCGCCTCAAGGCAACAGAGCCGGAACTCGACATCGAGCTGACGCAGATCCTGCAGGACAACATCAACGATCTATCGAACGCACCGGAGCCCATTCAGATCAAGGTCTTCTCCAGCGATGCCAAACTGCTCAATCAGTTGGCCCCACGCATCGGCGATGCCATATCCAAAGTTCCCGGCATCGTGGATGTCGAGAATGGCGTCGAGAACACCATCAGCGGCCCAGCCACAAATTTCCAGGTCGACCCGACGGTTGCCTCGCGCCTGGGATTCACACCGGCTGAAGTTTCTGAAGACGCGACGGCGATTCTCGACGGCATTGAACTCGGCGATCCGCTGATCGCTAACGGCCGCCCTTACCCAATTCGTGTGCGTCTGGGCCCTGAGAACCGCACCTCGCTCGACGCCATTCAGAGCACGGTCTTCAACAGCAGCTCAGGCCACACCGCATCGCTTGGCTCGCTGGCCACGGTCACCCAGTTGCCGCCGCAGAACGAAATCCTGCGCGAGAACCTGCAGCGGCTGGTCGAAGTCACGGCCGGTCTTGAGGGATCCGACCTGGGCTCGGCCATCGCCGGCGCCAAGCGGGCGGTAGCCGGCCTCCACTTGCCGCCTAGCGTACGCGTCGAGTACGGCGGCACTTATCAGCAGCAGCAGCAATCCTTTCACGATTTGCTGCGCGTGCTGTTACTGGCCCTGGCGCTGGTCTTCGGCGTATTGCTTACGGAGTTCCGCAACTTTCCCGCGCCCATCGCTATTCTCACCTCGTCCGTGCTCTCCATCTCCGGCGTGATTCTGGCGCTACTGGTCACCAGGATCACCTTCAATGTGGCCTCGTTCATGGGAGTCATCATGGTCATCGGGATCGTGGCGAAAAACGGCATCCTGCTTCTCGATGCCGACGAAAAATACCGCTCTGAAGGCGCTTCTGCCCGCGACGCGATGATGCGCGCCGCACAGCGCCGCCTCCGCCCCATCGTGATGACCGCCATAGCCGCCATTTGCGGCATGCTGCCGCTGGCCTTTGCCCTGGGCGCAGGCTCGCAGATGCTGCAGCCTTTGGCCATCGCCGTTATCGGCGGCCTCGCGATTTCAATGGTGCTCAGCCTGATCGTCACACCGCTGGTCTACTTCCTGCTCACGCGCAATCGCGAGACCAGGTCTGAAGCAGTGTGAGGTTGGTCTAGATCAGCTCGTGCCCCGCGAACCAGTAGCCAATCTCAAATGCCGCCGTGTCTTCGGCATCGGAACCATGGATCGCGTTTTCCTGGATTGACTCCGCGAATTTGCGGCGAATCGTGCCCTCCGCTGCATTGGCCGGATTGGTCGCACCCATCAACTGGCGCAGATCGCCGATCGCATTTTCCTTCTCCAGCACCATCAGAAACAACGGTCCCGACGACATGAAGGTGCAAAGATCCTGAAAAAACGGCCTCTCTGCATGCACGTGGTAAAAACCCTTCGCCTGCTCCATTGAGATGGAGGCCTTCTTGATTGCCACAATGTTGAACCCGGCCCTGTCAATTTCGGCCAGGATCGCCGCCGTGTACCCTTTGCGGACAGCGTCCGGCTTGATGATGCTGAAAGTGCGTTGCGCCACTCGATTTGCTCCTTGCGGGCATTGATCCCTTTCTATTGTACGGGTCGCAAGCCACTGCTTGGGACTGGTCAAATCTGGTAGAGTGTCGCCATGTTTCGGTTCCCCTCCAAACTCGACTTCCGGTTCGCATGGATCGCAGTTTTCGCCACCGCACCGCTTTTTTCTCAGAATCCAGCGCCGGCCGGGTCGGCCTCCAAAACCGAGTTACGCGTCTTCGATCCTTCGCTTATCGACAAGTCCGTCGATCCCTGTGAAAATTTTTACCGCTACAGCTGCAACGGCTGGTTCAAGCGCAATCCCTTGCCGCCCGACCAAGCCTCCTACGGCCGCTTTACTGAGCTTTACGAGCAAAACCGCCTCGAGCTCAAGAAGATTCTCGAACAGGCTGCCGTGCCTTCGCCCCAGCGCACTCCCAACGAGCAGAAGATCGGTGACGAGTACGCAAGCTGCATGGACACGGCGGCGATCAATAAGCTTGGAATCGCGCCGCTTCAGCCGGAACTCGACCGCATCGCGGCACTCAAGTCAACGGCTGAACTTCCTGCCCTGCTGGCCCACTTGCATGCCATCGGAGTCGATGCCTTCTTCGGCATGGGATCGAATCAGGACTATGCCGATTCCAATTCGGTGATCTCGTTCTACGACGCTGGCGGACTCGGACTGCCGGAGCGCGACTACTATACTCGCACCGATCCAAAGTCCGCGGAACAACGTAATCAGTACGTTGCACATGTAAAGAAGATCTTCGAGCTTGCCGGAGAGCCCGGTCCGCAGGCAGCGAGCGATGCCGGCGTGGTGCTGGATCTTGAAACGCGCCTTGCCAGGGCTTCCCTTACCATCACCCAAGAACGCAATCCGCAGAACCTTAACCACCCCACCGAGGTTTCCATCTTCGAGAAAGAACTCACTCACTTCGATCTCGCCGATTACGTGGTTGCGGCGCACGCGCCCGCCTCGGGCAAAATGAACGACGCACAGCCAAAATTCTTCGCGGAGTTCAACGCGCTCCTGGACGAAGCGCCGCTCGATCAAATTAAAACCTATCTGCGCTGGCATCTTCTTCATGCGTACGCAGGAACCACACTGCCGGATACCTTCGACCATGAGACATGGCGCTTTTACGCGCATATTCTCAATGGCGTAGACAGGGAGCAGGACCGCTGGAAACGCTGCACACGCCGCGTCGATTTCGAAATGGGCGAGGCGCTCGGCCAGGTATACGTTGCAAAGTACTTTCCGCCAGAGGAGAAGCAGCAGGCGCTGGAGATGACTCTGTCAATCGAACAGGCCATGGATAAGGACATCGATTCGCTCGATTGGATGAGCGTCGAAACCAAGGCAAAAGCCAAAGACAAGCTGCACTCCGTAATGAATAAAATTGGCTATCCCGACAAGTGGCGCGACTACTCCAAACTTGAAATTGTTCGCGGCGACACGTTGGGCAACGAGGAGCGCGTACACGAGTTCGACCGAGCCCGCGACCTGGCCAAGATCGGTAAACCGGTCAACAAGGGCGAGTGGTACATGTCTCCGCCCACCGTCAATGCCTATTACGACCCGCAGCAGAATAATGTGAACTTCCCCGCCGGCTATTTTCAACCGCCGTTTTTTAGCAGCAAGGAAGACGATGCTGCGAACTACGGGGACATGGGTTCGACCATAGGCCATGAGCTCACTCACGGCTTCGATGACGAAGGCCGCCAGTACGACAAAGACGGCAACCTGAAGGATTGGTGGACGAAGACCGACGAAGAGAACTTTACCAACCGCGCCGAATGCGTGGTCAAGCAATACGACGCCATCGAGGCCGTTCCTGGTGTCCATCTCAATGGCAAACTTACCCTGGGTGAAAACCTCGCCGACCTAGGCGGCCTGTGGCTTGCCTGGATGGCGTGGCAGGAAAAGGCCGAGGCCGAGCATATGGACATGTCGGCAACAGCCGACGGCTATACTCCCGATCAGCGTTTCTGGATCGCCTATGCGCAGCAGTGGTGCACGCAGACGCGCCCCGAGCAACTACGCACGCAGGCCGAGACCGATCCTCACGCGCCGGATGAGTATCGCGCCAACACCGTGCTGACGGATTTACCGGAGTTCGCGCGCAGCTTCAGTTGCAGGAAGACCTCTGCAATGGTGGCCCCGAAACCGTGCCGCGTGTGGTGAAGTGCGAAGAATTCCCCTGCACATCCATCGGACTTCCGTCCTGCAGCCTATCATCAGCCGGCGTCTCGTGAAGCGGGTGCAAAAGGCAGCGTCGAAAGAAGACGCTGCCCTCTGCTTCACAGAAATCGTGGGACAACCGCGCCGCATTACCTCCCCGAACCTGCTTGGGCTGGAATTCCGGAGGCGCCTACCACCGCCTCAAGAAGTTCGTCTGCTTTCCGTTTGCTGAAACCATTCAACCAACGCTCGTATTCCTCACGCGATAGCTTCACTTTCAATTCCGCTCCATCCCTTGTCGACGTTGAGAGGCTCACCAGATGGGTATTGCTATACAGGGTGCTGGCTATACATGCGGTCACATCTCGCGCCTGGCTACGCGTAGCGGCCACCGTTCTCATATCCAACTCGGTCGTCGATGCAGGCAGAATACCTAGCACGAACTCGCCTCTCGATCCCAGACAATGTTCGATTTCGTCCGTGTGATCTCCGAGATGCGACCGCACCTTCCCCGATCCAATTTCGATCGACGACCACGCCGCATCCTGCCGGGGAATATTTCTCAGCCGACCCGCGATGTCTGCATCCGCTTTCGCATGGTCAACCGACCGGTCCAACGCCTGCGCAACTGCCGCGTGCGTGCCCAGCATCGCCACATCGTCGCATATTCAGTTACGCATCTCAGACCAGGGCCCCGGCGTCCCGGGGCGCGACCTTGAGAAGATTTTAGGCCGTTCTATCGTGTCGCGGACGCTCGCGATCGCCAAACGGGCGGAGCAGGACTAGGGATCGCCATAGCTTCCCGTGTCATGGCGCTCCACCACGGGATGATCCGCGCCCTAAACCGCGACGGAGGCGGCCTCGAAGTCCGTCTTCAGCTGTCGGCGGCCTGACCCCGCGCCAGACTCTTGTCACAAAATCCTCACATTCCATCGGCTAGCATTCGCTATCATCGAAGGCAACCCTGGGTCTGAGGAGAAACGTATGCGCAAATTGAGCCTAATGCTGGTCTTCGTGATAGCGGCTTCCATCGGAACTGCTGAAGCACACAGCATTTACGACTTCACCATGAATTCGATTGATGGGGCTCCGGTGAGCCTCAGGAGCTATCACGGCAAAGTCTTGTTGCTGGTCAACGTCGCCAGCAAATGCGGATTCACGCCTCAGTACGCGGGCCTCGAAGCAGTCTACGAGAAATACAAGGATCGCGGCCTCGTCATCGTCGGCGTCCCGGCCAATAACTTCGGTCAGCAGGAGCCGGGCACGAACGAAGAGATCAAGACTTTCTGCTCACGCAAATACAACGTGACGTTTCCGATGATGTCCAAGGTTTCTGTGCTTGGCGACGATGAAACGCCCCTCTATCATTTCCTGACCGACAAGTCCTCGGATCCGCAGTACGGCGGCGACATCAAGTGGAACTTCACCAAGTTTCTCTTCGACCGCAAGGGCCATCTCGTAGCGCGCTTTGAACCGCCCGTCAAACCCGATTCGCCTGAGGTCACCACAGCGATCGAGTCAACTCTGGAAAAGTAAATCGTTCTCGCTAGCTCCGCAAACAAATCAAGCTCTGCCTGTGCGGAGCCAGATTGCTGACTCGCCGCAATCTGGACGGAGTGTGGCGGCTAACCCACCATTCGCGCAACGAAGGGTGGCGGTCGGCCTGCAAATCAGGAGTGAAGCTTCGCGCAGGCAACGATAAAGGAGGTTGTGGCCGTTTTCCAGGGAGACCAGAAATAAAGCAGCGTCTCCGCACACTCCAAGGCCACCAGAGCCAGGGTGCCCAATAAAAACTGCTTCATGAGCCGCCCGCGCCACCAGTCCCAGGCGATCATCAGCGCCATGATCAAAACACTGCCGTAACACTCCCAGAAAAACCAAAGCATCCTGGAAGTAGGCTCATTGGGCCACAGCCACTGAGAGAACCTTCCATATCCTGCGTCGACCAGCGCGATTGTTGAGAGAATCATGATTCTCTTGTGCGCGGCCGAATTCTTTCTGAGGGATATCCCTACGGCAACAAAGACCAGAAAGCTGGTAATGCCACCTAACTGTACGGATAGGAATGCCGGAGCGAGCCCTGGGCTATTGAAGTTGAGAATCTGGGAAGCGATCGCGGCCCATGGCCCCAACACGGCCATCAGGCATGCCCAACCGGCGGTCACCCAACCCAGTGTTCTGTGCCATGCGATGCGATTGCCCACCACGAGCGACACCTGCGCCGTCAGCAGAATCATCCAACCGGTGAAGACAAACGCGTGGACGTCGACGACCAGGGGCGGAGTTGGGTTCTCGTGCAGGAATCGCCCCATATCCGTGCCGAACCCGGCGAGGATGCCCGCCCACAGCAATGCCAACCACACGACCGAAGGCAGCCTGTCTTCGCGCGGGTTCCAGGTGCCGCGCGCATGCCACGTGGGTCTCGGTCTGTGCACCGCCGATGCTGTCGCGATGAACGGCCTCCGAGTGCCGATTTGAACGCAGCCTCACGGGTGTAACTACGCGAACGGAGACCGCGGGTGCTGCAAACGTCTTGCGTAAGGGGAGGGAAAGAAACGCGGCAAGTATAGCAAAGCCTGGCTTGACGCGACGACAAAAAAGCCTCGGAAGCATTGCTCCCGAGGCCTCAATTTCGATTCGCAGTCGATTGATCAATGACCACTGTTCACTGACTAATGTTCACTCTTCAGGCCATCGCTTCCCGTCCCATGGGCTCAAAGTGCAGCTGATTCGATTTACGGTCCACGTCGATGCGTACGTGCGAGCCATGCAGGATCTCGCCATTCAGAATCTTGATGGCCATCGGATCCTGCACCATGCGTTGCAAGGCCCTTTTCAAGGGTCTTGCCCCATACGCCGCATCTGAGCCCGAAGCCAAAATCAGTTGCCGAGCCGGTTCCGTCAATTCAAAGGAAATCTGCCGATCTTCCAGCAGCTTTTGCAATTCAGCCAGGCGCAAATTCAGAATCTTGCTCAACTGCGCCTGTCCCAGCGAATGGAAGATCACGATATCGTCGACCCGGTTCAAAAACTCGGGCCTGAAATGCTCGCGCAATACCCGCATCACGCTTTCGCGCGCCATCTCCATGTCTTGATCGCTTTTATGCGCATCGCCGGCAAGAAACGCCGCTCCCAGATTCGAGGTCATGATCAGCACCGTGTTCTTGAAGTCCACCGTGCGCCCCTTTGAGTCAGTGAGCCGCCCATCATCCATCACCTGCAACAGGATGTTGAAGACGTCCGGGTGTGCCTTCTCGATTTCGTCGAAAAGAATCACCGCATACGGCCTGCGCCGCACCGCCTCGGTCAACTGGCCGCCCTCGTCAAAGCCCACATAGCCAGGAGGCGCGCCAATCAACCGGGCCACTGCGTGCTTCTCCATGTATTCGCTCATGTCGATGCGCACCATGGCCTGCTCGTCATCAAAAAGAAATTCCGCCAGCGCGCGTGCGGTTTCGGTTTTGCCCACCCCCGTCGGGCCCAGAAAAATGAAACTTCCAATCGGCCGCTTCGGATCGCTCAAGCCCGCGCGGGAGCGCCGAATCGCGTTGGCGACGATTTCCAGCGCTTCGTCCTGACCCACTACGCGCTCGCGCAGCCGCTCTTCCATCTGGACGAGTTTCTTCACCTCGCCTTCGAGCATCCGCGACACGGGAATCCCTGTCCACTTGCTCACGATCTTGGCAATGTCCTCCTCGTCCACCTCTTCCTTCAGCATGCGCTGCGCATTCTTTTCTGCGCCATCCTGCTCCGCGTTGAGCTTTCTCAGTTCCGCTTCCAGCCTGGGCAGTTCGCCATACTGGATCTGCGCAGCCCGGTCGAGCATTCCCTTGCGCGTCTGTTCTTCCGCTTCGAAGCGCAAAGCCTCGATCCGCTTCTTCAACTCGCTGACGCGGCTGATTGCTTCGCGCTCCTTCGTCCAGCGAGCACGCAACGCAGTGGTTTGCTCCTTCAAGGCCGCGAGTTCGCGCTCCACTTCCTCAAGCCTCTCACGGCTGTTGGGATCGGTCTCGCGCTTCAACGCGGCGCGCTCGATCTCAAGCGAAGTCGCCTCGCGCTCGAGCTGGTCGATCTCAGTCGGTACGGAACCAATTTGAATGGCCAGCGAAGCCGCAGCCTCGTCCACCAGATCGATGGCCTTATCCGGCAAGAACCTGTCGCTGATGTAGCGGTGCGACAAGGTCGCCGCCGACACAATCGCCGCATCTTTGATGCGCACGTTGTGGTGGGCCTCGTAGCGATCCTTCAGCCCTCGCAGAATCGCAATCGTGTCTTCCACGTTGGGCTCGCCCACATAAACGATCTGGAATCGCCGCTCCAGAGCGGCATCTTTTTCAATGTACTTACGGTATTCGTTCAGTGTGGTTGCACCGATTGCCCGCAATTCGCCGCGTGCCAGCGCCGGCTTCAGCATGTTGCTCGCGTCGATCGCGCCTTCCGCGGCCCCCGCCCCCACCAGTGTATGCAACTCGTCGATGAAAAGAACGATCTGCCCGTTCGATTCTTCGATCTCCTTCAATACCGCTTTCAGCCTGTCTTCGAACTCGCCCCGATACTTTGCTCCTGCCAGCATCGAGCCAAGGTCGAGCGAAATGACTCGCTTGTCGCGCAGGCTCTCCGGCACATCGCCCGACACAATTCGACGCGCCAGGCCTTCCACAATGGCCGTTTTGCCCACCCCGGGCTCGCCAATCAACACAGGATTGTTCTTCGTTCGACGGCTCAGCACCTGGATCACGCGTCGAATCTCCTCGTCTCGGCCAATGACAGGATCGAGCTTGCCACGCCGCGCCAACTCCGTCAGGTCCTTGGCATACTTTTCCAGCGCCTGGAATTTGCCCTCGGGGTTCTGGTCGGTGACTCGCTGCGATCCACGCACCGCGGTCAACGCCTTCAGAATCGCTTCGTGCGTGGCCCCTAGCGTAACCAGCGCTTCGCGCGCGGCGTCGCCCTTCAGGTGCGCCGAACCTAGTAGTAGGTGCTCGGTCGAAACGTACTCGTCCTTGAAATTCGCAGCCTCGCGGAACGCTTGCTCCACTACCCGGTTCAACGCCTGGCTGATTCCGGGCTGCGAACTTGATCCGGCCACGCGAGGCAGCTTCTCTTCGATCAGGTGCAGATCATGCTCAAGCCGCTCAGTGGGCACACCAATCTTCTCGAGCACCGCGGGAATCACGCCTTCACGGTCCTCCACCAACGCGAGCAGCAGATGCACCGGCTGCATCTCAGGATTGCCGAGCTCCGTCGCGCGCTCCTGTGCCTGCTGCATCGCCTGCTGCGACTTCACGGTCATTTTGTCCCAACGAATTGCCATAAAAACACTCCAGCCCTCACCCTTCAGTTCCTAGCTTGCTCTTTTCGGCCTCCAGGGCGAAAGGCAAACAAATTCTATTCATAAAATGTGCGCCGGGAGGCGGACCTTCTCCACACTCCCGGCCGAATCGACTCTGCCTCGCTGGCAGAGAAAAACCAGCGGCTAATACCAGCCCGCTTGAATCTTGCCGCTCCCTTAGGCCGCGACATTCACCTTGATCTGCTTGGGCTGCGCCTCAGCCTTCTTCTGCAGTTCCAGCTTGAGCACGCCCGCATTGTAGTTCGCCTTGACGTTCTCGGAATCGACGGTTGAAGGCAGCGTGAAAGCACGATAGAAGCTGCCATAGCGCCGCTCGATTCGATGGAAATTCTCTTCCTTTTCCTCTTTTTCGAATTTGCGCTCGCCTTTCACGGTCAGTGTGTGATTTTCCACCCGAACATCCAGATCTTTTTCTTCAATTCCGGGAACTTCGAGTTTCAACACGACCTTTTGCGCATCTTCATAGATGTCGACAGCTGGAACGAAACTGGCCGTCGTGAGAGCGTTGTCGCCGTCATTGAAATCCCGAAATATCGAGTTCACGCGGTTCTGAAGAGTCATTACATCCCGAAACGGGTCCCAACGAGTAATTGCCATTGTGTACCTCCACATGGATTTAAGAAGTGGTGAACGAGGCGGTCACCCGCCGCTCATTCCGTTGGATTCAACTATAGCACAAGTGATTCATAAAATATGAGTGTAATAGGCTAATATTCAAGAATGTTGGCTAAGTTTATATTTTTAAATGATTTACACTCTTCCTTGTTGGGATTTACCTTGTGATCACCCCACGTTATTGTCAGAATTGTTGCGGCGGCCTGAGTTCGCTTGAAGATCCTCCCGCGCCTTATGCCTGCACAAAATGCGGTGTCGAAAGGTGAGAAGACGATTGCTGGCCCTTGCCAAGACGAGTCAGCGTCAGCACCGTGATGTCGTCGTCCTGCCCGAAATTGATGGCCGCTTCGGTCGCCTTGGCTGCATCAGGGCGGGTCGCGAACAGCGCATCAAGCCGCTCAAAGCTGAAGATCTCGCCGCTGGCGCTGCGTGCCTCCAGCAACCCGTCTGTGTACAAGGCGAAATGGTCTCCTTCTTTCAAAGTGAGCGTCTTCTCTTCGTACATTGCAGCTGGGAGAATGCCAAGAGGCAGCGTGCCCGGCATAGCAATCTCCTTCTTGTTCAGAAACGGTGCCGGATGGCCCGCGCTGGCCACGGTACAATTGCCTGCGGCATCAAGCCGCACGGCCAGGCACGTGACAAACCCGCCCTTCAGCCTGCCAAAAAGACGCAGGTTGAGTTCGGCCAGCATTTCGGCGGGACTCGGCGCATACCGCGCCAACGTTCGCGATGCACCTACAATGAGTGAAACAGTCATGGCCGCTTTCAGCCCCTTGCCGCTTACGTCTCCCAGCAGGATCATCGTCGATCCTTCGTACTCACCCTCCAGCGGAATCACCTGGAAAAAGTCGCCGCCCACCTCTTGCGCCGGTCGATAGGAACTCGTAAACGCAAATCCAGGCAATGCCGGCAGCGATTCGGGAATGAGTACCTGCTGCAGCTCACGTGCGCTTTTAAACTCCTGCTCCATCACACTCTGGCGAGACAATGAATCCTGCAAATAGCGGTACACAGCATAGATTATCGCGAGCAGAAGCAGGGTATTGGCAACCGTCTGCGCGGTAAGGACATTGCCGTTGACCGTGAAAAGCGGTGCCGCGATCTTGTCTCCGAGCGTGAAATGAGTGAATCGGCTGCCCTGTTGCACGGCAATCCGCACGACTTGAATCATTCCCGCCAACGTGGCCGCAATTGCGACCATCCAGCGCGAAGGGTCAAGACGCTTGGTGATGGCATATGCAACGAGTACCAGCGGAAAAGCCTCCAATACCGTGAAAATGAGGGTCAGGATTCCGTCAGCGGCCTGCACCCAGGACGAAAGCAGCGGATTGCTCCAATCCAACAGCGTCAAGATACCGTCAAGTGAAGTCGATATGATGCTGATCCATGCCAGCTGACGTGTGAGCCGCATGAGACGCGGATTCTCATCGAGTTTCAGCAGGTAAAGCAGAAGAAACCAGAGCCCAATATCCGAAATGCTCAGCACAGGCTGCAGCCAACCTAAGGCGAAGCTGAAGCTGAACGGAATACGCAGACCAACCAGAACCATGGATACGACGGGTGCGCCACTGAAGACTGCCATCCAGAAGAGGACGCGCATGGACCGGTCACGGAGCCACGAAAGCAGGCTCAAGAGCATCACCAACGCGTAAAGTGATTGCAGTCCAAAATAGTATTGCCGGCTGCGCAGCCAGGCGTAGTCAAGCTCAGCCTTTTGCGCGGCAATTGCAGTCGGGCTGCCAACTACCGGCGCGGCATGAAGCCCCCCAAGTTGATCGTTATCGAACGACGTCAGCGGAGCCTTCCAAACCCGCAATGCGAGTACGCCATCGCGCGCCGGTCCCAGCCCAAAGGTCTGTGCCGGAGGACTGTAGGGATAACTTGGATGCGGCGGCATTGTGCCGTGATGCCCGATCAGGATCCCATTCCAATAGATTTCGTACACATCGTCCACATGGGCGATCAGCAAAGCAAAATCCGGCTTGGCCCCTGACGCTGGCTCCAGGTGGACGTGCTTCCTGTACCATGCGAATCCCGTATAGGCGGGATGCCCCTGCGCTCCCCATGTCTTGTCCGGACTGATCTGTTCCCAGCCCACATTTCGCGCATCATCGCCCGTCTGCGGCAATGCCCATGCCGCGTTGTCGCCCAGATGGAATTGCCACGGGCCATCAAGCGGCGCCAGTCCCTTTCCCAACGCTGCGATGGTGAGAACCGGCGTCGAGGATTGCGCTGCCGCCAACGTCGAAAGAACCGAAAAGGCAATAGATATCAAACGCGCGGGGCGCGGCAGGCGCAAGGGAAACTCAAACATGCGTAGAGCATACTCTGCTGTATTCGTTGAGAATAGGGATTTTTCGTAACTCATTTGCCCGCCGGCCGGGTTACCGTCCGCCCTCTACAATAGGCCACAGATGATCGCGCCTGGCGCTCTTCCCACCTACATGAACTGGCATTGGCTCTGGCTCACCGTGGCCGCTTTCCTGGCCGGAGTGCTCAATGCCGTGGCAGGCGGAGGCTCCTTCCTGCTCTTCCCCGCAATTCTGGGAATGAACGTGCTCCCCGTGCAGGCGAACGCGACCAACACTGTGGCCTTGTGGCCTGGCCAGCTCACTTCGATCGCCGCCTACCGGCACGACGTACGCAGAAACCTTCGACTGGCGATGCTGATGGGCCTCGCCGGCCTCGTCGGCGGCACCGCTGGAGCCGTCGTGCTCCTCAACACTCCGCAGAAAACCTTTCTCCATCTCGTGCCCTGGCTCCTGCTCGCGGCGGCCTCCATCTTCGCCGTCAGCGGGCCCGTCTCGCGCTGGCTCGAGCGGCGAAAAGGTTCAATCGTCCACCCGCACGCGCCGCGACAACTACCAGTTTTCCTCGGCACCATGGTGGTCTGCTTTTATGTCGGCTACTTCGGCGCCGGAGCAGGATTCCTGATCATCACTCTGCTTTCCCTCTTTGGCTTTCAGGACCTCAACGAGATCAACGCACTCAAAGTTGTCTCCACTACCATGGCCAACGGCGTCGCCTTCCTGATCTTCGTCGCAGATCAGCAGGTGGTGTGGCGGTATTGCCTGCTTGCCATGGTCACCTGCGCCATCGGCGGATATACGTCGGCCAGCATGGCCCGCAAAGTTCCGCAGCCTCTCCTGCGCGCCGTGGTCGTCTTTATCGGTCTTGGGATGGCGGCCTGGTTTTTCTGGAAGAATGGCTGACCTCCTGGCGCCCTGTTACGGCATCGCCGCGCGGCCCGATGTATGCTCTTTGCGAATTGCACGGAAACCCGCCGCAAGGAGCCTGCCGTGAAGAAAGCGCCAAAATCCTCCGCAGCACTTCAACCATTTCCCCAATGTCCCGCCCTCGACGGCTGCCATTGCGTGACCAACTCGCTGGCCAAAATCTTCAACCATGCCCGCCATCCGCTCTCTGAAGAGATGCTGCTCGGGCTTGGAGCCGGCATCGGATTCATTTACTGGCAGATGAATTTCGCCGGCGAAACATCCATTTTTATCGGCGGCCGCGGCAACATGAAACATTTCTACCAGGACCTTGCTGACCGCACCGGCGTTCGCATCGCACAAATGCACACCGGCAGCGCAAAAAGGGCCGAGGACACCCTGCTCACTTCGTTGCGCAACGGACAGCCCGTCATGCTCGGAGGCGACATGGGCTTCCTGCCCTGGCTCAACCTCCCCGCTGGATATCACTTCGGCGGTCACACCTTCGTCGCCTGCGGCTTCGATGGCGCCCAAACCGTCCTCTGTTCCGATATGGAACCAAAATCCAGCGGCATCAAGAAAGGCCTCTACGCGCCGATTACACTTCAGCAACTACGCCTGGCGCGCAGCTCGCCTCACAAGCCGTTCCCTCCTCAGAACCTCTGGCTTGAGTTCGACTTCTCACGCTTTCGTATGCCTGCGGCCAGCTCGATCCGCACCGCCATTGCCCAAGCGGCCGAAGCCCACCTGCGTCCGCCCATCAAAAACATGGGCGTCAGCGGCATGCGCCACGCCGCCATTCAGCTGCCCAGGTGGTGCACTCTCTTCAACGATTTCGAGCTTCGCATGAACCTCTTCAATCTCTATGTCTTCATTGAGATTGGCGGCACCGGCGGCGGAGCGTTCCGCGCCATATATGCGCGCTTTCTTCGCGAAGCTTCAACCCTCGCCCGGCTCCCCGCATTAGCCGAGGCGGCAGATGAATTCAGCGAGTCCGCTCGCCTATTCTCCGCAATCGGCCAACTTTTCAAAGACGCCGAAACAGCAGTCAACCTCGAAGACAAAATCCGCTCCGCTGCCGATTCATTCCGCCAGGTCGCCGATCTCGAAGAGCAAGCCTGGAATCGCCTCCTCAATATCGTTTAGCTCGGGGTGGGCCCATAACTCGTTTTTGAGGCATGAAACACGGCGCCGGCACCCCGTTACGAGAGAGTATATTTTCGTGTCCCAGCCCGCTTCGCTTCCGCCCAATCGCACCTATAATTCCTCCGAAGCTGAATTCCGAAAGGAGAACTGATGGCACAAGAAAGACGGGCCGTAAAACGGATCCTCAACGAGCCCGGGACGCTCACCGACAAACGAGGCAATGTGATCAACGTGAGTTTCAGTCTGACGCAGTGGCGGGAATATAACGGCAACATCCCTGGAGCCCAGTCTGCCGACGGATCGATCGCATTTGAGAACTCCCAGGAATCGTGGAATGCTGCCGACGGGGACAAGCGGACCCTCAAAGGCGGTGGAGTTCAGGCTCAGGTACAAGTGAAGTCCGACAGCAGGTTTGTGGTTATCGGAGCACTCAAAGATCTTTGAGACCGCACTGAGCGCCGCTCTCGTAAAATAGATCCATGAGTCACGAAGGCATCCGTCTGGTCGCAAAAGAGGAGCAGGCGCGCGAAGCCGCAGAGAACCGTCCGCTCCCGCGCATTGCCGCCACACCCCAAAAGGTGCGCGTTCTTCTGACCGAAGGCAAGGGCCTCGAAATCGACTGGCAGGACGGTCATCGCAGCACATGGAGCTTCGCCTGGCTTCGCGATGCCTGTCCCTGCGCAACCTGCGTGGAAGAACGCCAGCAGGAAGGCCGCAAACCCGGCCAGCCGAAGCCCAAGTCCGGCGAAGTCCTGCCCATGTATAAGCCTCCTGCAAAGCCCGCCAGCGCCCACGCGGTCGGCCGCTATGCTCTCCAATTCAACTGGCTCGACGGCCATTCCAGCGGCATCTACTCCTGGGAATACCTGCGCCGCAACTGCCGGTGCCCCGAGTGCACATTCAGGTCCAATGAAAGTTCCGGCACCCCGAACTAAATCGCATTCAGCAATCTCGCGGCGGCTTGAAATTGCTCATGGCAATCCATTACCGCCGGTATGCGCCGACGTCATCTTTTTATATGGGGCCGCTCGGAGCGCATGCTAGAGTTGCACTCCAGGAGGTCGCGCGTGACCCTCAAGCAATTCCTTGGCAAGCAGTTCATCGATGTCATTCAGTGGACTGAAACAGACGACGGGATCCTTTCCTATCGCTACCCGATGCGCGATATGGAGATTCAGAACGGCGGCCAGCTTACCGTGCGCGAATCGCAGCTCGCCGCATTCGTGAACGAAGGCAAGATCGCCGACGTCTTCGGGCCTGGCTTGCATACTCTGAATACGCGCAATCTCCCCTTGCTTACTGATCTGATGAACTGGGACAAGGAATTCGAGTCGCCGTTCAAGTCCGATGTCTACTTCTTCTCAACGCGTCTTCAGATCGATCAGAAGTGGGGCACCTCGACTCCCATCACGATCCGCGACAAGGAGTTTGGCGCCGTGCGCCTGCGCGGATACGGCATTTACTCCTATCGTGTCGCCGATCCCCGCATTTTCTTCAGCAAGGTTACCGGAACCCGCGAGGCTTTTTACGTCTCCGAGCTTGAAGGGCAACTGCGCGAAACCATTGTGGCGCGCATGACCGATATCTTCGCCACCAGCGACGTCTCCTATCTCGACATGGCCGCCAACCAGGCTGCACTGGGTCAGAAGATCGCCGACCAGATGAAGCCCAGCTTCGCCGCGTTAGGACTGGAGCTCGATCAATTTATCGTGGAAAACATCTCGCTGCCCGACGATCTGCAGAAGATCATCGACCAGCGCATTGGCGTCAGCATGGCGGGCGACCTGGGCAAGTTCACGCAATTCGAGGCCGCGGAATCGCTTGAAGAAGCGGCGCTCAATCCCGGCGGCACGGCCGGCATGGGCGTGGGACTCGGCGCCGGAGCAGCCATGGCCCAGACCATGATGGCCCAGGCACGGCCGGCTGTCGCTGTGCCACTCACGGTGCCCGCAACGTCTGCAGCGGCCGGAACAAAGTTCTGCATCGAATGCGGAAAGTCCATTCCCGCTCGCTCAAAGTTCTGTCCGGAATGCGGAAAAGCCCAATGAACTGCCCCTCATGCGGCGCACCCATGCGCATTGAAACTGCCAGGGACTGCCTGGCATGCGATTACTGCAAGTACATCTACTTCCCACAGAAGGACGATGAAGGCGTCAGCGTCTTTCCGGAAAAGTCGGACGAATCCTGCCCGGTCTGCGCCGTTCCGCTCATGCACGCTTCGATCGCCAAGGTGCGCATCGAGTACTGTACCCACTGCCGCGGCATGCTGGTTTCCATGGGCGTATTCATGACCATCGTAGATGAGTTGCGCGCCGGCCAGACCGGCACACTCGTGGAGCCGCCCCCGGATCCAAGCGAACTTCACATCAAGCTCGATTGCCCTCACTGCCACAAGCCCATGGACACCCACTTCTACTCCGGTCCAGGCAACGTGGTGATGGAAGCGTGCGACAGGTGCGAATTGAATTGGCTCGACCATGGCAAGTTGATGCGCATCGTCCGCTCGCCGGATCACTCCTATCGCGACGCCGAGCCGATGGCCTGAGTCCGTTTCCGGTCGCCCTTCCGTCAATAGGCCGCAGCCTCTCAGACTCGCCCGGCCGAAGTCTCTCGATCAGCCCTCGTCGGTCGTGCAGCGACCCTTCGCCGAGGCGGAATTCGCCTCTTGCTCTGCATGAGCCTCTTCGATTTCTGAAATCAACTGAAGTAGCTGATCGCGCTTGCGCTCGCTCACATCCAGAAACCGGATTCCGACATGATGCGGATCGTGGATTGCCTGGATCACGCCGCAAAGCCGGACCGGCATTCCTTCTAAACGAAACTCGACCTCGACTCGGCGATAGACTCCCAATTGAAACCGCTGATCGGTACGGATGCAGCAGCCGCCCGCGCTCAGATTGACGATGCGGCCGGTCATGGTGGCCGCAAGGTTAATCAGAAAAATGGACGCTTGGTCGTCGACAGTTTGCCGGAGACTCGCACGGCGCTCCCGCAAATCTTTGCGCCCGCCCCCTGCCGTTTCTCCTGATCCCATGGCGTTTCCAACCGGAAGCGAATGGAAGCAGTTAGTGCCCCTCGGTCAACTCCCAGGGACGCAGCGGCCCATGTGCCGGCTCCGGTTCCCGGCCTTTCAATCGGTCATACAGATATACATCGCTCGTGGTGCCCAGCGACTCGTTATACAGACTCTCCCCACCCGTCCACTCCTTCAGCTCCTCGCTGAACTCGTGAATAGCGTGCAATTGGCCGGCCGTCGCGGGCAATTCATATTGGGAAGTCTTAATGAACTTCTGGTAGCCGCGATCCAAAAGCCGCGCGAGCTCCCCTCGCACCAGCACACCCGGCAATGTCGCATACGCCAACGGCCTGTCCTTGTCCTGTCCCGGCTTCAGGACCGCCCCGACACTATACTTGGTCACAAGCACTCCGCCGACCACGCCGGCAGATGGCGTCACCTCAAATCCGTGGGCTCGAAGAGCATCCAGTGCCTCGTCAAAAGTGGGCTTCCTAATCTTTCCAGCCATATCGCCTTCCTGTCTGCGAAGATGGATTTAGGGCTCGGCGTGTGCCTTCCCCATCTCCAATCTCGCACACCCCGCATCGCCCCCGCAATGCAGCCATGCCGATCAAAACCCCTCAAGCCGCTCTTGGCACGACCATTCCCGAGCGCATTGGCTCGACGCCGCTCGTCCGTCTCGACCAGCTCGTCCGCGATCTTGACGGCATTATCCTGCTCGCCAAGGCGGAGTGGACCAACCCCGGAGGGAGCGTCAAAGACCGCGCTGCCGCCGCCATGGTGCGCGAAGCCCGTAAGCGCGGCCTGTTGGCTCCCGGCAAAACGCTTCTCGACGCCAGCAGCGGCAACACCGGCATCGCCCTCGCCATGCTCGGCTCGGCGCTTGGATTTCCCGTCCAGCTCGCAATGCCCCTCAATGTCTCTCCCGAACGAAAACGTATCCTGCACGCGTACGGAGCCCGGGTCGAATGGACCAACCCCGATGAGGGCTCCGACGGCGCGATTCGTCGCGCACGCGAGATCGCCGGTAACGATCCCGACCGCTTCTGCTATGTCGATCAGTATTCAAACGACGCCAACTGGCTGGCGCATTACAAAAGCACGGGCCCCGAAATCCTTGCCCAGACTTCTGGCCTCGTCACTCACTTTGTCGCGGGACTCGGCACCACCGGCACTTTCATGGGCGCGTCTCGCCGGCTGAAGGAACACAACCCTGCCATACAAGTCGTCAGCGTGCAACCCGACTCGTCGTTTCACGGCATTGAGGGACTCAAACACCTGGGCTCCTCGATGGTTCCGGCCATCTACAATCCTCACCTCGCCGATCGCAGTCTTGAAGTCGAAACAGAAGCCGCCTACGAGATGGCCCGGCGCCTGCCGCGCGAAGAAGGTCTGCTCGTCGGTATCTCCGCAGCCGCAGCCTTGGTTGCATGCCGGCAAGTCGCCCGCGAAGAAGCAGCAGCCGGCCGCACGGCCGTCATCGTCACCGTGTTGCCCGACGCAGCCGACAAGTACCTCAGCGAGCGCTTTTGGGAGGAGGGCACATGGGCATACTCCATCTAACGCCGGAAGTCTATGCGGCCATCCGCGCCCACAGCGAAGAAACCTATCCCCACGAATGCTGCGGCGCGCTGCTGGGCCTTCCCGCGCCGGCGGGCTGGACTGTATCCGCAGCCATCCGCGCCGGAAACATCCGCACCGATTCGGCCCATAATCGCTACCAGATTGCCCCCGTTGAGCTGGTTCGCATCGAGCGCGACGCCCGCAGTCGCGGCCTTGAAATTGCCGGCTTCTATCACTCGCACCCCGACCACCCCGCACAGTGGTCGCCCACCGATTTTGCCGAGGCCCACTGGCTCGGCTGCTGCTATGTCATCACCGAGGTCGCCCAGGGCAAGGCCGCCACGACGAACTCATTCTTCCTCGCCGGCACCACCGAGGAGAACAAGCGATTTGAGCCGCAGGAGATTGCCCTCGCCGATTAGCCTCGGCATACCCGTGTATCCTGATCGAGCCCGTCCGAGCGCGTAGACTGCAGTGCTGGGCGGATTTCTTTCAATGCTGGGAGCAATCATGACCAAGTGGCAGGGGTTGAAATCTGGGTTCGCAGTTTTCGTGTTCGTTTCGATGGCCGTTTCCTTCCCGGCTCAGGCCCAGGCACCCCTCTCCGACCAGTTTGTGCAGCGCAGCGGAACCAGGCTGACGCTGGCTGGCAGGAACTTCCGCTACAGCGGACCCAACATCGAGTGGCTGGGACTCGAAGCGTACGGACCGCACGATCCTGTCGGACCCCGCTACCCTTCCCATCTTGAAGTCGACGACGCGCTCGATACGGCAAAGGACATGGGCGCACGCGTGGTGCGGTCGCAGACGATGGGCGACAGCGTGGGTTGCCCCCTTTGCATTGAGCCCAGGTCCGGAGTCTTCAATCCCGAAGCATTCAAGTCGATCGACTATGCGCTGAAGGCCGCGCACGACCGCGGTTTGCGGCTGATCATCACCCTGGCCGGCGACTGCGCCAATTGCGAGCTCAGCGGACCGGGCGAATACCTGTTGTGGAAAGGCCGGCGGGATCTTGGAGGCTTCTTCACTGATCCGGCCATCATCGGCGAATTCAAGGATCACATCCGCGCGCTGCTCAACCACAAAAATGCGCTGACCGGCATCGCATATAAGGACGACCCGACCATCATGGCCTGGGAGGACTGCAACATGTGCGGGCTTGTCGCGGCCTTCACTGCGCCGGGAAAGAGCGTCGCCCCCTTCATTCCCTGGATCGACACCATCGGCACGTTCATCAAGTCCATCGACAAAAAGCACCTCTACATTGACAACAGCGGATTCTTCCTCTTCGACCCAGCCGCGCTCAATGCCGCCACTCCGGATATTGTGACGTCGGAGTACTATCCGCATTGGGACGCGCTGATGGGCACCGGGCAAAAGACGACGGCTGCAACTTTCTCAAAGCATGCTGCGATGATCAACGCCAGGGGCAAGGCATACGTCGCGGTCGAATACGGCTGGGACCTGACCGACTGGCCCACGCGTGATGATTTCCAAACCGTGCTGAAGACCCTCGAAGCCGATCCGCGTATCTGCGGCGATGACTATTGGGCGCTGCAGGCGCATGCAGACAAGTTCGGCTGGCAGCCCATTTCCGCTCCCACATCCAATGCAACTTATGCGCGATATGGCGAGAGCGGGAACTGGTGGTCGATGTTTTATGGCGGAGCAACCACCCTTGTGAATACAAAAGACGATATGCAGGCCCGGGCCGAGCAGCTTCGGGCCCATGCTTATGCCATGGCAGGCTTGCCCGTGCCGCCGCACGCGATCCCGGCGGCGCCCGTGATCACCTTCAAGGGGTGGGGGCTGCTCGGATGGCATGGCTCGGCCGGTGCGGTGACCTATAGTGTCCTCCGCCAAACCAGCGAATCCGCTCCATGGGTAACGGTCTGCGACAAATGTGCCTCGGATGCCGACGCTCCGTGGGCCGATCCAAAGCCCGCAGCGCTCTTCACGACGAGGTATCGCGTGATCGCCTACAACGCGGATGGAAAGCCAAGTGAGCCCTCGGCTCCGCGCTGAGAATTGCCCGACAATTATCTTTACAACCGTTCAGTGCGGGAATACGATGCGCGCAGTCCCAGAGCACACGCGTATACCCAGTTCCCCCTCCTCCCCTGCCGTCAGTGATCTCTGAGCAAGTCAAGGAGGTTCATCCATGAAAATCAGCCCCATCCTGTTAGGCCTGTCTCTCACGGTGACGGGCAGTGCGCTCGTCGCAGCGCAAGATTCTTCCACCAATTCGGTCCCGACCATTCTCCAGATCACGCGGGAGGATATTAAACCCTACAAAGCCGGTATGGCGCACGACAAGACCGAGGGCGCCTTTATCACCGCCATGAAGAAGGCCAGTTTTCCGGCGTACTACGTCGGTATGGATTCCCTGTCTGGCAAATCGCGGGCCCTGTTTATGACCCGGTATTCCACATTTGCCGAATGGGAAAAGGACAATAAGATCATGGCCGATAACAGCGAGCTTGCTAGCGCGGTCGAGAATGCAAGCCTTGCCGATGGCGAGTTACTCGACGGCGTCTCCTCGGTTGTTTGCACGTACGACGCCGATCTCAGCTACCACTCTCATACTGATCTCGCACATCATCGCGTTTATCAACTCTCCGTCTTCTACGTCCGTCCCGGCCACCGCAAAGAGTGGATGGAAGTAGTCAAGATGGTGAAGGATGCGCACGATAAGATGGGCGACAAGGCCCACTGGGGCATGTACGAGGTGGCCTTCGGCGGCACAGACGGCGAATACGTGGCCATCACGGGTGATCCCTCCATGTCGATGATCGACGACGCATTCGCCAACAACAAAAAGTTCGTTGAGGCCATCGGTGGCGAAGAAGGCATGAACAAGCTCGACCAGCTCTTTGGAGACGCCGTGTCCTCCTCGCACGCAGAGTTGTTCACCGTCAATCCAAGGCAGAGCTACGTCAGCGACGACTGGATCAAGGAAGATCCCGACTTCTGGAAGCCGAAGTCCGAGGAAGCCACCGCCAAGCCGGCTGAAAAGATAATCAACAGCGTACCCACATCCGGCTCACGCTGATACGGTCACACTTTGCCCTGTTCGGAGCGGCACCCATTCCCGGGGCCGCTCCGGACCCTCTTCTGTTCCTTCCCAGCCACCCCTTTTACGATTCCTTCATCCAGTGCGCCACCTGTGTCATTCTAGATAGAGCTGGCGAGGTCTTTCTGGCAGATGACGATTCTTATCCCCACGCCCCTGCGTCCCTACGCGGGCGGTCAACATACCGTCGAAATGAACGCAGCCACGGTAGCCGAGGCTCTTGACCACCTCACGCAGAACCACCCCGACCTGCGCAAGCACCTGTTCACTAGCGAAGGCAAGCTGCGCGCTTTCGTTAACCTCTATCTCAACGACGACGACGTCCGCTATCTCCCGGCAAAGGAAGCCACGGCCGTTACCGCGACCGACACGCTTTCCATCATCCCCTCCATCGCCGGGGGCTCGCCTCTGAGACGGCCGCTTCTGCACCGCAGGAACACCGCGGGCGACTAAGGGTCTTGAATCCGATGAAAGCCCTTTGCCTCATCTCGTTCGCCCTGGCGGCTCCCCTCGCCGCCCAATCGGTCACGCTTGTCTCGCCAGCCAAGATGCGGTTCAGCGACGAGACCAACGGGGTCAGCTTCACGTATCCCGCCTCATGGACCTTCTCGCTCGAGCAGCCCTTCTATATGCCGCTCAGCACCACCGGCAGCACCCCTTCCCACCCGCAGGGAAGCTTGCGCGGCTTTGTCTTCGCGAAGTCCATATCCGGGGTACCGTCCTGGCCGCGGACCTCCTTTGTCGGCGCCGAGTTCGGCTACGATCTGCGCGGCATGTCCAGCCCCGACGACTGCCGCGGCTTCGCCCTCACCGAAGATAACCGTGACGGGAAATCCGAGCCAGTGTCTCTCCATGGCGTCCCCTTCTGGCACGCAACGGCTGGCAGCGGAGCCATGAGTCATTACATCCAGGAAGACATCTACACCACCTTCACCGGATCAGGCTTCACCGGCGTCTGTTTTCGCTTCGATCTTGCCGTTCAATCCGTCTACGCCTCTTCCGATACCCCGATGCGCAAGCTCACAGACCGTGATAACGCTCTCATCCATGCTGCTCTCTCCGCCATTCTCGACTCAATCCACGTTCCCGCGCCACCCCGCTAGAATTAAATCAACGGAGCACTTGGAACCATGGCTAGCACCACCCGACCCGTCGCCCTCCCCGAATTGACCACCGACGATCTGTCCCGGTACTCGCGGCACCTAATCCTGCCTGAAGTGGGCATGGAGGGCCAGCAGCGGCTAAAAGCTGCAAAGGTTCTCTGCGTCGGCACCGGCGGCCTTGGCTCGCCCCTTGCGTTCTATCTCGCCGCCGCCGGAATCGGCACCCTCGGCCTGGTTGATTTCGATGTCGTTGACGCGAGTAACCTTCAGCGCCAGATCATTCACTCGACCAGAGACATTGGCCGCAAGAAACTCGACTCCGCGGCGGAAAAGCTCACCGCCCTGAATCCCGTGCTCACCGTCGTCAAGCACGAAACCATGCTCACGAGTGCAAATGCCCTCGATATTCTCGGGAACTACGACATCGTCGCCGACGGCACTGACAATTTCCCTACACGATACCTTGTCAACGACGCCTGCGTCCTGCTCGGGAAGCCCAATGTCTACGGCTCAATTTTCCGCTTCGAAGGACAGGCCAGCGTCTTTTCAACCAAGGACGGCCCCTGCTATCGGTGTCTCTACCCCGAGCCGCCGCCGCCCGGCCTGGTTCCAAGTTGTGCAGAGGGTGGAGTGCTCGGCATTCTTCCGGGGCTCGTCGGCGTTATCCAGGCCACTGAGGTTATCAAGCTCATCCTGGACAAGGGCAGCTCCCTCATCGGCCGCCTGCTGCTGGTCGATGCGTTCAACATGCGCTTCCGCGAGCTCAAGCTGCGCAAGAACCCCGAATGCCCGGTTTGCGGGCCGCACCCCACAGTCACCCGGCTCATCGACTACCAGCAGTTCTGCGGCATTGTGCCCGAAACTAAACAGGAGAAGTCCGTGAAGAATGGCGTTCCACAGTTGACCGTGCACGAACTCAAACACAAGCTTGATGCAGGAGAGGACGTTCTTGTGCTCGATGTGCGCGAACCGTACGAGTACCAGATTGCCAACATCGGCGGAAAGCTGATTCCCCAGAATGAAGTGCCGCAGCGCCTGGCTGAGATCCCGCGCGACCGGGAAATCGTCGTGCAATGCCTTTCCGGCGGCCGCAGCCAGCGTGTTGCCGAATTCCTCGTGCAGTCCGGTTACGACAAGGTTGCAAACCTCGCTGGTGGCATTCGCGCGTGGAGCGCTGAAATCGATCCGTCGGTACCGCAATACTGACACTTCTTACTATGCAGACGTTCACGTTGCAGGGCAAGGCCGTCCGTCTCGATCCTCTCGAACCGCACCACGCAGACGCTCTGGCGTCGGCGTCCGCGGTCGATTCGTCTCTCTACCGCTGGAGCCCGGTTCCACAGGGCGCAAAGGCCGCGGAGAAATATATTGCGACGGCAATCGCCGATCGGGACGCCAGTACCGCCATGCCGTTCGCAATAGTTCGCATCACCGACGGTGCCGTGATCGGCTCAACCCGCTTTTGGAACATCGAAACCTGGGCCTGGCCCGAAGGCCATCCGCGTCACAACCGCGGACTGCCCGACGCATGTGAGATCGGCTACACCTGGCTCACCCAGTCCGCAATCCGCACCGCGGCCAATACTGAAGCTAAACTCCTGATGCTGACCCATGCTTTTGAAGTTTGGGGCGTGCTCCGCGTCTGCCTGCACACCGACGCGCGCAATGTGCGTTCGCAGAAAGCCATTGAACGCGTCGGGGGAAAGCGCGAAGGCATTCTTCGCGCGCATCGCATGGCAGCGGATTTCACGCCGCGCGATTCGGTGCGCTACTCCATCCTTGCTTCCGAATGGCCCGGCGTGAAGGCGCGGCTGAGCCGCTTGCTCCTGCACCCCTGACTCCATCTCAAGCACGCAACAGAGTCGCACCGACGCGGTTCCAATCATTTGTGCTCAAAAAAAGGGGAGCCTCGGCGGCTCCCTCAACATTGTTCCCGGCATTCTGCTTAGGAGTTCGATGTGGAGTGCTTGTTCGGCTTGACTTCAATCTCATTCACTACCTGCTGCACATCCGGAACCTTCTTGGCGAGCGACTCGGCTTCCCGCTTCTGCGCCGAAGTCTTCACCGTTCCCTCCAAAACCAGGGTGCCGTTCTTGGCCGAGCAATGGATGCTCTGGTCGTCAAGACTCTTGTGCTCTTTCAGTGAAGCTTCGAAGTTATCTTCGATCGCGCTGTCGCGCTTTGAGGCGACGGATCCAGCTGCGTTTTCATCCGGAGGACGAACGCCGATTTCGTCGGCAATCGTGTAATCGGGCGCGGCCTGCTTCGCAAGTGATTCAGCCTGGGTCTTGGCCGAATCGGAGTCTACGTTCCCAGTCAGCGTAATCACACCCTTATCGCGATTCTGCGATACATCCACGTTGCCGAGATTGTTGCTTTTGAGCGAGTCCTTTACGGCTGCCTTCTCATCAGGATGAGCAGGCTGGTTGTGACATCCCGAAATTGCCAGGCCGCAGACAAAAAGGCTGCCGGCGATTGGCAACATATAACTTGTAAGTTTCATTTAGAGTATCTCCTTCACACCCTCAATACGCACGCGCTTTCCGGCTCGTGTCCTGGATGTGAGATGCCTCATCCCTTAGCTCGGTTGTTTCCTGCCTGAGCTCGATGCGCTGGAAGGAAATGAAATACGGATGGCTAGGCTACGATCAATTCGACCATCTCAATAAGTCAGCTTCTAAGTTAGCGCGCCTCGGGCGTGCTACGTGCCGGTCGCCTCAGGATCGTCAGAAAGAAGAACGTCGGGTCCTTCTTGTCCGGGTCGTACGGGTGATTTGCCACATAGATCCACGCAAGAACGGCGAATCCTGCTGTTATCGCCCAATGCCCCGAGATGCTTGAGTCTCCTATAAATGCATCAACCGCCAGAAGAGCAAGAAACAAGAGCTTGAGATCAAGAAACGCGATCGGCTTCAGGCCCACCGCAGCTCGCCAAAGGAATTGCAAAGCAACAACAATGAAAAGTATCCAGCAAGCAACAGGCAATGAAGGCGGATCGGTTGTTGTCGGATCAAGTAGCCGAAGATAGTTGAGACAGGCAAACATCCCGATGAGTTCGAGAAGATCGAGAAGGAAAGCGCACTTCCCGTACTGCTTTTCAAATCCGATTGCCGACAGAAAAGACAAGCAGAAGAAAGCCCATGCGATCACCGCGAGCGATGCCACTGGCGCATGGATGGTCTTTGACCCAACGCGCATCAATGCCACTACGATTCCGGTGCCGAGAATTGCTGGATAGTGGAGACCGTACATGAAGCCGTGCAGCCACTTCTTCGCCTGGTCGTCCATCGGTGCTCCATGCTATCGAGGTGTCAACGCGCCAGTTCTACCGGTCCTGGCTTGATCGGCTCGGCGGGCTTGCCGTTTTCCTCCAGTTTGCCGAAGATCATTTTCCCGCTGGCCGTTTGCAAGACGCTGGTCACGGAGATCTCCACAGACCGTCCAATCACCTTGCGCGCATGATCCACCACCACCATCGTGCCGTCGTCCAGGTAACCCACTCCCTGGTTGTACTCTTTCCCTTCTTTGAGAATGAGCACTGTCATCCGCTCGCCCGGCAACACCACCGGCTTGAGTGCATTGGCCAGATCGTTGATATTCAGCACCTCGACGTGATGCAGGTGGGCCACCTTGTTCAGGTTGAAATCGTTCGTCACCACCTTGGCTTCCCACTTCTTTGCCAGTTCCAGCAGCTTCAGGTCCACTTCGCGGATCGAGGGAAAATCATCGGGCACAATCTGCACCTGGATGTTACTGTTCGATTGCATCCGTTGCAGCATGTCCAGGCCGCGGCGGCCGCGCTGCCGCTTCGAGCCGTCAGTTGAGTCCGCCACGATCTGCAATTCGCGCAGCACAAATTCCGGCACCACCATCATGCCGTCAATAAACCCAGCTTCGGCTATATCGGCAATCCGTCCGTCGATAATCACACTGGTATCTAGAACCTTGGCACTGCGACGCGAGGGTCGCTCCCCGCTGAACACCATACCCAGCGCCGCCGGATTGAGCATGTCGCCCTTATTTGCACCCACCAGCAAGCCCACGTAAGCCATCAGCATCAGCACAAAAATCTGCAGCGCTGCCGAACTCGAGGGCGGCAAAGGCGCCGAGCGCAGCACCAGGCAAAATAACGCGGCGCCAAAGATGCCGAGCACGCTGCCAAATACCGCGCCGATCAGCCTTCGCAGCGTGAGCGCCCGCACGCGCAGTTCAAACACAATCACTGCGCCTGCAGCCAACGCGCCCGTCACGGCACCAAGGGGACCGGGCATGCCGAAGGGATGGAGGAAGTAACAAGTAACGGACAAAACGGCAACAAAGAGAAGACGAACAAGGACAAGATCCATGAGAGCCTGCTTCCGCTGGCGTGGAAAGGGATGTGTCAGCCGGCTTGATCGGGAGTATGCCTACCGTCCCTCGATGTCGTCAAGAACATTGATCGGATCTCCGTCTTCCCTGATCATCCCCAGGCATGTTACCAACTGCACACAGGTAATCACTCGGTAAGTCGAACCATCTCGATTTAACTCCCTGCACGCGGTTTCTTTGCCCCTCGGGCAAATCGGCGCTGGCGGATCTGGAAAGGCCCCGGCCATGGTCTACGAAGCCACCGCCAGTTCGGCCCCGGCCGCCAGCCGTTGCATTCCTTTGCGCGGCCCTCGCTTGCGCGCGCTCATTACCTTGACGCGCTCCAGCAGTTCCTGCGGTGAACATGTCTTCTTCGCCAGCACGGCGTCGGCCCGGTGGATCCGGCCGTTCATTTGTTGCGGATCGCCCAGAATCACCATCGGCACGTGAGCCGCGATCTGTTTCAGGCGGCTCACCAGCTGATCCCCATCCATTCCCGGCATCGAAAAATCGGACAGCACAAGGTCCACCAGGTTTTCAGAGAAAACACTCACTGCCTCCTGGCCATTGGTTGCGGATAACACACGGTATCCATTTGTTGAAAGCATGAACTTAAGCACAGAAAGGTCTTGTTCGCTGTCGTCGACGCAGAGTATGACTTTCTTGGGCCGCATGGAAAGATGGTGCTCCTTCAAATTAAGTTTGTTGGCCGCTTCGCAACGCACGCCGCTGCTTTCCCGCTTTCACGCAGGCTCGCAATGTTCGCCCTGGCTGGCGGTCGGCGATTCCCCTGGTCTGCGCACAATCCTGCGTTCAATCTCCGCTACAATCACTTTTGCAGGCGGTCAGATCGGGTGAATTGCCTTGGGGCAAGTCCGGCTCAAAAAGCCGGTGAATTTGTCTCAATGCTTGGAAAGACTACGAGCCTCTGAAAAAGATGGGAAGAGGGAAAACGAAGCGAAGATTTAACTGAAAACTCTCATGAAACAAGTGGAAATCCGTTACTGCAAACACAAATCGTCACTTGCAAAGATGAAAGTCTGTTGAAAGCGTGTGCATTACGGCAGGAAAAGCCGTCCCGTTGCAACAGGAACAGTGCTGCCTGCGACACGCACATCGGTCACTCTCAGTGAATCGATTTTTGCGCGCAGAAAAAGATCGCTCGCGCGGCCAATTTCCACGCCTTGCCGCACATGAATGCGCTGCTCCGAAGCGACCTCGCCACGCGCGACAAGATAGCTGATCGCGCACCCCGCCGCCGAGCCCGTCGCCGGATCCTCGCCGCCATAGAATTGCATCCTCGCGCGGTATGCAGGCCCCTCTTCGCCGGTTGGCCCCAGCACGAAGAACCACCGCCCTCCACGCCGGCGAAGCCACCCTGTCGCTTCCTCCTGCTTCACACGCAGCCGCGCCAGCGCCTCCGCGCTGCGCAGTACGACAATCGCAAATCCATTTCCCGTTGAGACCACCTGCGGCTTCAGCGCGGGATTCAGATCGTCGACTCGCAATCCGATCAGCTCGGCCACTGTTGCCGCATCCAGCTCTTCTCCAAACTCCGGATCGCGCTGCGTCATCTCACCGAAGAGGCCTTCTGATTCAAAGCGCACTGTGATCTGCCCGACCTTCTCCAGCAATGTCACGCAATCGCTCTCGATCGTTTCCGGCGCCGTCAACTTCAATACGCTCGCCGTTCCCAGCGTAGGATGTCCGGCAAACGGCAGCTCTTCCTGTGCAGTAAAAATGCGCACGCGAACGCCTTCCGCACGTTCAGTCTCTCGCGGCCTGCGCTCGACAAACGTCGTCTCCGACAGGTTGAACTCCCGCGCGATGGCCTGCATCGTCTCGGTCGCGAGTCCCGCCGAGTCAATCACCACGGCAAGAGGATTGCCCGTCAGTGGTGAACGGGTGAAGACGTCAACGACGAAGTATTCGAGCTCGCGCATCGCTTGACACACCTCTCATCAGACTCTAGTCTACGGATACGGGCGTCGCCGACGCACTTACGGCGGCCTCGAAATTTCTTATGACCCGCATTCTTACCTTCGCAACGCGCACGAATTGTTGTTGTGGCAGCAGTTCGCGGGGGTGTTTGCCGGGTTAGCGTCGCAACAGGCAGTCGCATCCCCGTCGCCCACCGCATTGCGATGGGCTTTTCTATTTGCTGCTGAATCAGCGATCTCGAACGAAAGCGAGCTTGGAACACTGACTGCGGTCCCGGGTCCCTTTTGCTTGTTCCTGTTTCTCACGCACCGGTGGCGAAGAGGCTAACGCGCAGGTCTGCAAAACCTGTATACGCGGGTTCAAATCCCGCCCGGTGCTCCATTCCCCGCCGACGCAGCATGGGCCGCATTCGAATTCATCGATGCGGCCCCGGTCGTTCCATGCTGTATTTCCGTTTTTTTTGAGGCTATATCTCGGTCATCGGCGCCTCGATGCGCGTGCGCACGCGGTTAAGAAAAAGCCTCATGCGCAAAGCCTCTGCCCTCTCGGCTGCAACCAGACGCATCTGCCTGCGAATGTGATCGCGATTCTCCAGTCGCGCAATCTGAGCCTCGTCGATGGAGGCATCCCGCTCCAGTCGGGCGATCCGGTCCTCAATCGAGCTGCGAAAACGCGGGCTAATCTCGAACCCATCCTGTGCGGTGCAATCGGCGAACATGACAGCAGCTCCTCTAGCGCATCGCGACATCGGGAAACCGATTTCCCGTGACGCCCCTCAAGTATTTTGGAACTGCGCCGATATTAGCGAAGAGTTTTGCCACGCGCCAGATTACTAGTAACGAGACTTAGGTAATTCTGTGTCTGAAAACACGACAGGGCCGGATTCCTCCGGCCCGTCATCGGCTTTGCCTCCGCCCTTGTCTTAATGCGCTGACACATCAGCCACTGCCAGCTCCATCGTCGTTCCGCTGCCCAATTGAATGTTCTTCTTCGCGCCGAGCAGAATACCTGACGAATGAAGCAGGCGTGGATCTTGTCCCTGTTCATCGTTCGCAACCAGCACGCCGGGGATTGACGTGGTTCGAATGGCGATATCGCCGCTCCTCGCCACCAAGGTTCCCGGTGCCGGTCCCGCGTTTGGTGAAGATTGTTCCGGCGCCCCAGCAGAAGGGCTCATGCTCTCATGCGAATTGCCTGCGGAGTCCGTCGCTGCTGCACCACTGGCCGTTCCGCTCGATGGCGTGTTCGGCACAGGCGCCGAAGGGGCGTTCATCCCAGGGCCTGTCGTCCCCGCCCTGTTCGTCATCTCATCCTGCCGTGTTCCCACTGAACGGATCACGGTCTGTAAGGGAACAGTCTGTCCGCCTTTCACCTCGGCATGGTCGAACTGAATCGCGACCTGCGAGTTCCGGTGTGCGTTGTCTTCCGCCTGCACTCCAACCACGTGGCCGACAAGTTTAGATCCCCTGGGGATCACGGTGCCATTTGCGGTCTTCACCGTGGTCTCGGTCTTCACGACCACGCTGTCGCCCGCTTTGGAAGTGGTTGAGTCGAGCGCGCTTTCGAGCTCGCCGCTTACCGGACGCAGATCAGCATGCGTTGCGGCCTGAGGCTCGGGCGTCGCTGCCGGTGCATTCGCGGTCGCGTCCGCTTGGCCCGGCTGTTGTGCGCTATTCGGCTGGTTCTGCTGGGGTATCGAGGCGGGCTGCTGTGATCTAAGGGGAAAACTCGATAGGGCAACAAGGACGACCGCGAGCACCAGCGCGCTCTTCATAGAAAATTCCTCCATCTATCTCTATTTATCCTCCCGCTGCCGACAACCCTGAAAGCGGAAGCACTGGCATTGCCCCTGCTATCGCAAGCGGCGTGCCAAACAAGAGCGCTCGACAAAGATTTCTAGAATGGATTGATTTAACGCGGATTGGGCATCTCGCGCGTAGCGTTGAGTTCCAAGCTGTTTCGCGGTTCGCTGGAACTTTCTATCTAGACCGTGCAATTTTTATATCTTGAATGAATGGACGCCTCGCGGCTCTTCGATCTTTGCGGCTCCGCTAATTGCTGTCATTGCCTTCCGGTGACGGCGCAAAGTATCCCTTGCGCACCCCCACCTTCATGCCCTCGCCGCATGTTACCGAGATGTGCCGGAACGTCCCATCCATCTTGGCGTTTGAAGGCGTGTATGTGGCTATATATTGCGTGCGCAACTCGTCCTGAATCTGCTGAAACGCCGCTTCGAGCTTCTTTCCGTTGTTCCCCACATTGATCACGCGCCCGCCGGTCTCCTCGGAGATCTTCTTCGCTGCGGAATATCCGTAGTAGCCCATTCCAAAGTTCCCGTAGAACCCCGTATCGGCAATCAGGATCACATATACGATCACGTTCGACCTCTCTGCGGCGGCAATCGCATCCTGAATCTTCATCGTGCTCCCCTCGTCATCACCGTCGGTCAGGATGATCATTGCCTTGCGCCCGGTCTGTTCTCTCAGCTTCGTGTTCGCGACTTGATAGATTGCGTCGTAAAGCAGTGTCCCCTTCGGTGTCCCGCTCACTGGAACGGGCCCGCCGCCCAATCCTGGAATGCCTCCACCATTGCCTCCCGCCGTATTGATCTGGGCCCTGTTCATGGCGCGTTCAAGCAGATGTGGGCTGTTGGTGAAATCCTGCAGCAGGTCGACATTCACATCGAACGATACGAGGAACGCCTGATCCTTCTTTCGCAGCACCTCATTCAAAAACTGGCTCCCGGCCTGCTGCTCCAGCGGCAGAACATACTCCTGGCTTCCCGAGGTATCCAGCAGGATCCCGAGCGTCAACGGCAGATCTGTTTCCGCCTGGAAATTCTTGATGGTCTGCGGAACCTTGTCCTCTGAAATGGTGCAGTCGTTTTTCGTCAGATGCGGCACGAGAATGCCGCTTTTGTCCTTCACAGTGAAATACAGGTCGACCAGGTTCACCTGCAGCTTGAATGTGGCCACTGACTGGTTGTCATCGGGAGCGGCCGGCGCCGTGCTCACCGGGGGCGCGTCAGGCGATGGTGCAAGCTGACCTCGCGCTACCGTCGACAGGATCGGCAGAATGAGCAGGAATCCGGCTCTCAAAGGGAAGCGCATACTGGTCAGATAGACGAAATCTCCACCTCGAAGAGAGCATACCTGAAGGGTTTATTGGCATGCGGGGCAACCTGGTAGTGTCCTAGTACTGCGTTGCTATCCGTCTAGCAGTTCCATGATCGCTGCCAGTGCGAATAACGCCACTGCTAAGCCGAGCCAAAACAGGATGCTGCGAAGTTGGGCACGGTTCACGTTGCGAGGGCGGTATTCGGGGTACTCTGGTTTTGGTTTTTCCGTCACTGGATCGTCCATGGACTTCGTATCTTTATTGGTAGTATACTTGCCCAAATAGAAAACCCGCCTTCGCAGGGCGGGTCTCCGGTTCGCTCACTCTCATTGCGAATCATCGCATGGAGTGTGTCAAAATGCAATCTTCTACTGTTGAGTTTCCAGAAATTCCCGACCGAGAATCTGAAGTAGTTCTTGCTCTTTGGCTTCGTGAATTGAAGCAACGATTTCGCGCTCACGCCGCTGAGCATCTAGCGAGTCGTCTATCTGGACGTGATTGCGCCTTATGTCTTTCTTCCAATCAGAGGGAGGATTTTCCGTCCGCTCAAGGGCGTCCAGATAGCCTTCCAAACTCGACAGTTTGAGTTCGGTTTGGATAATTCGTTTCGTAAGTTTTTCCGCGATTTCTTTGTCTGTCATCGCTTCCAGCTCCTTTTTCTCGACCGGCGTCATCATATCCCCATCAGTTCCCCTACGGTCCACTGGTGATCCGTCAATCCCTGTTCCATTGCCGGAGTGATCCTCAGCGATTGATGGCGACGGCAGAAGTTGTAATACGCAAACCACAAGGCATACGCCGCTTCGAGGTTCCCCCATTTTTTGCTGAAACTGTTGGTCAATCGAGTCATTCGGCGCATTCCCATGCGAATGCTCAAATTCTGCCGCTCGACGTGGCTGGTACAAATTTTGTCTCTGTCTGGGTTCCCGCTCACGATACATGGGACAGAATCCACAACTTCAGCAGGGGAGTATCGTTGCTCGCCTTCCCGGCTTGCTCCGTAGACTTTGACCAGTTGCGCGAAGTGGACCCGGTTGCCTAGGAATATCTCCACGGCCTTGACGTACGCTTTCCATCCGTCTGTGGTCAATTGGTAGCGTTGCCGACTTGTCGCCAGGGCCAGCTTGTACACGAATTTGTCTGTGTTCGGTATGTCTCTTTTGCCGAGATGCCAAGCTAGTATCAGCTTCGTTTCCCGCTCGATTCCCACGAAGCAATAGGCGTCTCCGATTCCTTCCGTGTCCTTTTCGTGTTCCCATTTGTGACCTTCTTTTTTGAATACATAGCCCCAAATTTCATCTGCTTGCACGTCTGTCACGTCAAGATTTCGGATTCGCTCTTGCATCAATCTTTGGCATCGTTCTCCGGCCAGCGTAAGCAGTTTCAGAATTGTGTCGCGATGGACGCCAGTCACGCGTTCGACACTGCGGACTGACATTCCTTCGAGCAGTAATTGCACGACCGTAACGGCGCGATCCGTCGCCAGTCGCATCTCATCCAGCGGTTTCTCATGCTCTTCTGTGAATGTCTTTTTGCATTGGCGGCAACGAAAGCGTTGCAGGCCGTTTCTGTGCCTGCCGAATCGTTTGCAGGCCGAGTTGCAGTTGTGACACGTCATCGGATTTACCTTGACCTTTCGGTGAAGGCAAGCCGATAATTGGAGTTGCGAGGCTGCGATTACGGCTTGCCGTGGTTGTGGTTTCAAGGCCCGTTAGAGATTGCCGTCTCTAATGGGCCTCACTGTTTGTGGTTATTTGGTGGAGGACGCATCACGCTCCTTTCTGGGTTCGTTCACCGCTCCAAAAAATCTTTCCATCGCGCTTTTCTACGTCGCCTTTTTGTTCCCATTTATCGATCAGGTTGTAGACGAAGTTTGTTGCTATGGGAACGTCCATCATTTCGTAAAAGTCATGAATCATTTTGTAGGTGACTCCCTTTTGTGCGTCTTTCGATTGCAAATAATCACGAAGGACTGCGCTTTTGTTCGTCGTTTCTACAACCGGCTGGGACAGTCCGGCATTGGATTCCTCGACTGCTACGACCTGTTCCCAAGCAGTGACTTCCCGTTTGGCTAGTTCCAGTTTTTTGCGGGCTGCTATTAACTTCTCGCGCATCTGCTGGAGAGTGATCGAACTTGCCATGATAGGTTCAATGTATCCGTTTTCTATCTCCCATGTCAAGAGGGGAGGGAGATTATTTGGAGATACTTTAGGCATGGTTTCCTCCATCGTTGGTTGTGGTGTGGGTTTGTTCTGAAGCGGAAATTTGCTTTGCTCTAACGAGTCAGGGAACTTTGCTCTGTCGAGTCAGCAGAGCAACGCAGTCTTAGGACACTACCGGGCAACCTGTGTCATTCTCGCGCGTCTGATACTCTGTCGAGTGCGGTCTGGATTGCCGGTTTCCAGCCGGTCCGCGGACCGCGCCGAGCGTGCAATTGCGGCAATCGTGTCGGTTTGGGAGGATAATAGATCTGTGAAGTCTGGTCTCAAAGTAATCGCGCCGGCGGCAATTGTAGGTGCAAGTCTGTTGTTCTGCCCGATGCCCTGGGCACAGCAGCAGAAGCCGCAACCCGCGGTCCCCGACGCTCCCGCTCCCAATCCCTCGCCACTCAGCGATGTGGCCGGCCCCATCACACCGGGAATCGGCGCCGGCCAGCCGGCAACCGCCTCCGGAGCATCCACTTCAGCCGATCAGCCGCCCACTTCGGATCTGCCGGGCACTCTGAACCAGACGCCCCCGCCTCAACCAACAGACATCCAGAAGACGCCGCCGGAGCTGCCACCCCCCGGAGAGGGGATCGAAAGAATTGGCACTGTCATCCGGTCATACACGACGTACGTTGAAGTTCCAGTTACAGTTAAGGATTCCAAGGGAAAGTTGGTCCCCGGCCTCACATGGCGCGACTTCAAAGTTTATGAAAACGGCACCTACGAGCCGTTAAAGATCTTCTCGGTTGATCCAGCGCCGCTCTCCATCGCATTTGTCATCGACCAGAGCGTGACCAAAGACATCATGGCGAAGGTGAACGATTCCCTGAATGCGATTCAAGGTGCTCTCACACCGTACGATGAGGTCGCAGTCTTTTCCTATAGCAATGGCGCCCAGGAGCGTACAGGCTTCACGGGAGCGCAAAGTGCGCGCTTGCCGGCGGTGCTTGCCCTCACGAAAGCGTCGGGCACTGAAATGCTCATTCCTGAAAACGACGGCCCCTTTGCCAGTTGTAATATCCGCGTCAACGGCAACTGCGCCGACCCCAATCTCCAGGCAGGCCGCTCAGCTGGCGACAGCACCTTCATTACGATCCCCAAAGAGATTCACACGCTCAACGACGCCATCCTCGCTGCGGCGAAGGAACTCTCGACCCGCCCCAAGGAGCGCCGCCGCATCATCTTTGTTGTCTCCGATGGAAAGGAATACGGCAGCAAGGCAAAATACCGCGACGTGCTGCGCTACCTTGAAACCAATAACATTGCGGTGTACGGCACCCTGGTGGGCGACGAGGCGCGATGGGGTGTGGGGTATATCAGCAAGTTTCACCTTCCATTCACGATGTACGACAATATGCTCGCCAAGTATACCTTCGCCACCGGCGGAACGCTCGATTCAGAGAATGGCGTGAACGGGATTGAAACCAGTTACCAGAAGATCGCCGAAGAGGCGCGGACCCAGTACACGCTCGTCTATGCCAGTCACGAGCCTATGATCGACGATAAATATCGCAAGATCGATGTGCGCGTGGATCGTCCCGGACTCGACGTGATTGCAAAACTCGGATATTACCCCACGGCCGAAAATATCCAATAGGAGAATGGGCAACGCTCGCGCCGAGCCCTCTTTGCAAAGAGTCCTCAAACACAAAAGGCCTGCGCCAACCGGCACAGGCCTTTTATTCACCCCTCTGAAAAACTTGCTTTAGGCGCCGCAACTCTAACCCCGGGGGGCCTCAGACGCGAAGCCGGATCTGACTACTTCTGCTCCGTCGGCGCGGTCGTGTTCGGCGGCGGTGGAGCAGGAGCGGTGTTCTGCTGCACATTCGTCGGCGGAGGCGCTGGATCGTTGATGCCCTTCAAACCTTCTTTAAACCCTTTCAGCCCTTCGCCCAATCCCTTGCCCATTTCCGGCAGCCGCTTGGCCCCGAATAGCAGGAAAGCCACGATGGCAAGCACGATCAGATGCCACGGCTGCAATAAATCACCCATTGCCATATCCTCCGCACGCAGCCTCTTCCCTGCGCGCTTCTATCAACCCCTATTGTCGCACAAACCCAGTTTGCCGCGGTGACATGCGGCAAACCTTGGTTCATCCCACACATCACGGGGTCTAATTTACCTGGGCCGGATTACCCAGCCGCTCGGTCACCATCGAGTAGAAGCTCCCCAGATCCTCCTCATCCCCCACGGTGAGCCTGCGATACACTTTCATGAGCGGAAACAACCTTGATCCGCGTACCTCAATGGCAGGCACCGCTGCTACGCCTCCGGGATACTGGGTCATCTCCCAGTTACCCGCATACCGCCGGCGCAACACCTCACCCAGATAACTGCCCCAAAGCCGCACTTCAAAATCCAGATCGAGTTCCGGGCTCTCCCCAACCACCACCAGGATCTCGTCCAGGCTGTCGATCGAATCCGCGCCGAAATCAAGCTTCTGGCCAAACCCCTCAAGCCCCAACTCTGACGCAGCCTGCGCGTACCCCTCCATCATCGCGCTCAGGTCAGGGAACTCCCGCGACTCCAGCCTCTTCCGCAGATCGGTGCGGTCAGTCATTTGATCTCCACTGTACCCCTCCAGCCCAGGAAATGAGCCCAGAATGCGGTCCGCTGCATCTTCATTCCAGATCTTTTGTGGCAAACTAGGATCAGGAATAGGAGGCTTCCCCGCCTGTGAAATCCTTCAAAATACTCGTTCTTCTCGCTGCCTGGACGCTCACGACCGGGATTGCAAACTCCTCCGAACGCATTATTTACCCTGACCCTTCGCAGGCTACGGCCGATCTGGCCGCCGCGCTGAAAACTGCTGCCGCAACACATAAACGCGTCCTCCTTGATTTTGGCGGCAACTGGTGCGGAGATTGCCAGGTGCTCGACATCTATTTTCATAACGACGCAAACCGGCCCATCCTGGAAGCGAATTTCGTCCTCGTCCACATAAACGTCGGTCATATGGACGAGAACCTCAGCATCGCCAAACGGTACGACGTCCCGCTCAACAAGGGCGTGCCCGCTCTCGCCGTGCTCAGTGACCACGGCAAGCTGCTCTATAGTCAGCGCAGCGGCGAATTCGAGGCCATGCGCCGCATGGACCCCTCGTCCGTGACGCATTTCCTTGTGCAATGGAAACCCATCCGGCCCGGCTGCTCCGCCGTAATGGTGACCTGCTGAGGCCGCCGACAAATCGCTCGATCGCCTACTGGCTCAGCGGCGCAAGGTGTTTCGTGTTCTGATAGGTGTACGTGATCCGGTGGATCACCGTGATCGTCGAAAGCACGGCCAGCACCCAGAGCACCGGCGCCATTACGCCCCAGTGATTGAAGAGTGCGCCAAGGATTACCAGCACGATTCGCTCGGGCCGCTCCATGAATCCCACTTTGCATTGGCCGATCAGGGCCTCTGCCCGTGCGCGCGTATAGCTCACCATGAGTGACGTGACCATCACAAACGCCACCAGCACGACGTAGCGGAAGCGGTTGATGCGCCCGTAGTAAACCAGCAAGCCAAAAAACAGCACCACGTCGGAATACCTGTCGATTACAGAGTCAAAGAACGAGCCGAAAACGGTCACCTGGTTGTTACGCCGCGCCACCCGCCCATCCACCATGTCAAAGATGCCCGCCCCGATAATCACCAGCCCGGCATAGAAAAACATCCTGCCCGCGTTTGACGCGTTGGCGTGTCCAAAAAGAAAGGCCGCCGCGATGTTGATCACGAGACCGATGAACGTCAGTACGTTGGGAGAAATGCGGGTAAGCGCCAGGCCGTACACAATTCGATCTAAAAGCCAGCCGCACGCGCGGCCGAAAGCACTGGTCCAGGTCATGCCAATCTTCTTCCTAATGCATCTCCAGAGCTCAAGCGCTGCTGTCTTCATCCTCGCCGCGCCTGCTTCGAGCTTCAGCTCGCCGTCATCAACCCTCGAGATACCCTCGCTTCCCTAAGATTCTGTGCCGCTCCCGGAGTCTTCTTCAGCCTCATTGGCCTCGTCATGAATGGTCGAAAGCTTGAGGATCTCCAGTTCGCGCTTCCCGTTCGGAGTCACAATCGTGGCCGTGTCCCCCACTCGCTTGCCTACAATCCCCCGGCCGATCGGCGACGTGGTGGATATGAGCCCCTTGGCAACGTCAGACTCTTCGCTTGTCACCAGCCGGTAAACGATCTCCTCGTCCTTGGTCGAGTCATACACTACCACCGTCGACCCAAACCCGGCTTTGTCCTTCGGAATGTTGGCCAGGTTCACCAGCGACAGCTCTGCCATACGGCGCTTCAACTGGCCCAGTCGCGCGTTCACAAAGTCCTGCCGCTGCTTCGCCATGTGATACTCAGCGTTCTCTGACAGGTCTCCCATCGCAACCGCCTTCTTGATCTCCGCCGGCAGTTCGTGGGCAAGCTCGTGCTCAAGAAGCTGAATTTCTTTGAGAAGCTGTTTTTTGATGTGATCAGGCATCCGGATTCCGTGGCGGGGAGCAGTCTCGCTCAGGCCGCGAGAGATAGACAAACCAGAAACTTCATTATACGCGGACCATCCGCGGGAGTGGACCCCATCAAGCCATTCCGGCCAACCCGGAAGCAGTCAGCCCATGAGACTTACAGGCTCCTGCCGCTCACGATTTTGAAGGCGCGGTCGTACGATCCTAGGACGAAAACATTCTTATAGCCAATCGAAGCAAGGCGCTGCTTTGCCGTCCGGGCTCGAAACCCGCTTTGGCAATGCAGCAGCAGTACTTTACCCCTGTCCTTCACCTTGTTCGCAACCAGGTTCTCCACCTCATCAAGCGGCATGTTGTAGGCCTGCGACAGGTGGCCCGAATAGAACTCCGCCGGGGTGCGCACATCAATCACAATCGCGCCCTTTTTCAGAAGATCAGCCGCATCCTTCTTGGGGATTAGCCCGGTCCGCCGGTAGATGATATAGAGCAGCGCGACACCGAGCACAATAAGGAAATAGGTCAATCTCATGGCAGCACTCCCATTCTACCTGTCCTGAACCAACCCCGGCTTCTATTCCCGCATTTCCCCTTCGCGGTGAACATATTAACTCTTCTCTTTGGCCACATCCACCAGGGTGGAGTAAAACGTCGCCCCCGCGCCCAGGTCGGTCAACCGCTCGCTCGTAAGTGCGTTTACGTTGCCTCCCTCTCCGTGCAGCTTGGCCCAATCGAGCCGGGCCGCAACTACCCCCAGCGGAACCTTGCCGTTTACCAGCGCGGTCAGCCGCACTGAGCCGCGGTCGTTCCACACCCGAACCGCATCCCCGTCCGCAATCCCGCGTGCCTGCGCATCCGTTGGATGCATCTCGAGCTTCTTGCTGTTGCGAGCCTCCATCCGTCGGTGTCCTTCGAGGTTGGCAAAGGTCGAGTTCATGTAGTTGTCGGCCTTACGGCCCAGGAACTCCAGCGGAAATCGCGACGCCAGCTCACCGAACCTTGACTCAGCCGGAGCGTGAAACTCAGGCACCGGATCAATCCCCTGCACGGCAAGCGTCTCAGAAGCAAATTCCACCTTTCCAGAAGGGGTGGGCAGCGGACCTGAGGAGAAGGGCAAAAACGGCTCTGCCTCTGGATCGAGGTGGAAGGCCAGAGGAATGTGGCCCTGTTCCTTCAGATCCTCCAGGCTGATGTGTTCCATGCCTGCATTCGTCGAATGCCCGCTGAGCCCTACTGCCAGCGCCTGGCGGATCAGCTGTTCCTCCCCGTCACGGAAACAATCCTCGGTGAATCCCATCCACTGCGCCAGTTTTCCAAACAGCCATACGTTCGATCGCGCTTCGCCCGGTGGCTCGATGGCCTGCTGTGACAACTGCACAAAATAGTGCCCATACGCGCCCTGAATATCTGTGTGTTCCAGAAACGTAGTCGCCGGCAGAACATAATCCGCATAATCCGTCGTGTCGTTAAAGAACAGATCGTGGACCACTGTAAACAGATCCGCCCTCGCCATACCGCGCACCACGGTGTTGTGGTTCGGCGCAACCGCGCCAGGATTCGAGTTGTACACAAATAGCGCATGAACCGCGGGCCCATCCTCCGGCTTCGCATCCGGCCCCTGCCCGAGTTCCGTCAGTGCTTCGCCGAGCACCGACATATTCACCACCCGCGCCGGCCGCCCAAGCGGCGAATCGAGCGCCAGGTCCATCCGCTCCAACTCACGCCTATTCCACTTGAATCCGCCCGATGTAGAAAGCTGCCCTCCACCACCGCGATACTTCCAGGCGCCAGTCAGCGCGGGCAGCATTGCAATCGCGCGCACCGCCGTGCCGCCATACTCTGCGCGCTGCACACCGTAGTTCAGCCGGATCGCCGCAGGCTGCGTGGTTGCATATTCGCGAGCCAGTTCTTCTACCCCGGCCGCCGTCATGCCCGTCCATTGGGCTACGCGCTCCGGCGTGTACTCGCGCACCCGCTCTGCCAGTCGCTCGAACCCATGCGTCATCTCAGCGATGTACGCGCCATCTTCCAGCCCCTCGCGCAAAATCACATGCATCATGCCCAGCGCCAGCGCCGTATCGGTTCCCGGCCGGATCGCGATGTGCCAATCCGCCAGTGCCGCCGTCCGTGTCTTGTAGGGGTCGATGACGATCAGCCGGGCTCCATTGCGCCGCGCCTGCTCCACCATCGGCCACAGGTGCACATTGTTTCCATGGATGTTCGCCGCCCACGCGATGATCAGCTTCGCCAGCTTGAAGTCTTCGGTTGGCGTCCCCACCTTTTTCCCATACACCAGGTTCCACGCCACCCCGCCCGCCTCAGAACAGATCGTACGGTCCAACTGGCTTCCGCCCAGGCGGTGAAAGAACCGCCGGTCCATCGACCCATACCCCAGCACCCCAATCGTTCCCGCATAGCTGTAGGGCAGGATCGACTCCGGCCCGTATGTGTCGCTGATCTCCTTGAGCCGCGCCGCAATCGAGCCCAGCGCCTCGTCCCAGCTCACGCGGTCAAAGGCCTCGTGCTCGCACCCGCGCACCAGCGGCCCTTTCGCTACGCCGGCCTTTCTTCTCAGTGGATGCAAAATCCGATCCGGCGCATACACCCGGTCAAGATACTTCGCCACCTTGCCGCATAGAAATCCCTGTGTCACAGGATGCTTCGGATCGCCCTGCACCTTGATCGCGCGGCCCGTTTCATCCACTGTCACCAGCACGCCGCACGAGTCCGGGCAGTCATGTGAACAGACCGTATGCACTATGCGAAATGGGGAAGAAGCAGCCGTGGATGCCATGTGTTCATTGTAGGCCAGCGCATTCCCCTGCCCATCAAGCGCGTGGCGCGTCAGCGTATCTTCATTAGCTGCAATCGCGCGACCTGCGAAGTGCGAGGAGAACTTACAAGCTGGAGCAAAGAGTAACCACTTTTATTGTCGAACTAATAACTTAAATTAGTAGATAAGCAAGAGGCAATCTTTTCCGCCAATAATAAATTATCTTCACAATTCAAAACATCGACTATACTTTGCGGACCAGGACATTCCCATGTCTGAGTTATTTGACCTCTGGCAAATAGCTCCCCAGCCGTCACCCTCTCAGACCAGGTTAGCCTGCAAGTTAGAAACAGGAGGTTAGTAATGCCTACCCAAGCGCCTATTAACATTCTGCAGCCGTTTCAGCAGCAACTCGTCGGCAACTGGCAAAACGCCGACTTCGAAGGCGAGACTGTCGGTGGCCCTGAGAACCCACTCTCGTACAACATCATGCCGCTTCCCGAGAAGGCTGATCCCAACGGCTACATCCTGAAGAACTTCCGCTACCACGAAAAACTGCACTTTAACGATGACAACGCCAGCAACACGCTTGCCATCGCCGCGCAGGCTCCAAATCGTGGAGGCCAGATCGACCAAGTGGCAACAGCCATCTTTTACGAGCAGCAAGTCCAATTTGCCGAAGGGCCCGCCACTGGCAACGTCGTCCATGTAGAAAACGGCACATGGCTTTGGCTGCCCAGGTACATTCAGCAGCCCGGCCCATACCCCAATCCCTTTCCGGGAGCCTTGGTTTCTGCGGCCCTCCAGCAACCCGCCGACATCTTGATTGCCAAGCAGATAGCCGTGCCTCACGGCAACTCCATTCTCGCGCTGGGCAGCATCGACAAAACGCACAAGTTCGACGGCATCGGAGAGTCGGATGACTCCTACCTGCTCCCGGGCGCTCCCGTGATACCGGACGGCGGGTCACCTTTTCCCATGCTCGCTCTTCCGGTTCCAGTGACGGATGGCACCCCGCCTCCAGCCGTTCTCATCTCCAATCTCAACGCAGATGAACGTTACTCGACGGCACGCGGCAACCCCAATGACTTTCAAAACCCGAATCCGGACTTCACTCTCAATCCGAATCTTCCCCTGCAACAGGCAGTGCATTGCATCAAACCCGACCACTATATGCACTGGCATGTCACCACGCAGCAACTTAGCAACGGAAAGGGGATCGTAACCAACGTTCCATTTGAACGGCGAGTCTCGGAAGTCACGGACTACATCGCGGATTACTGGATGCTGTTCAAAGGCACGAAGAAGTACCTTGCGTACACTCAAACCATTCTCATGAGACTTACCATCAACAAAGCCCATTACATCTTCCCGCACCTCACCTGCAACACAGTCACTTACTGCGATTGAAGTTCGGCGGCGAAGAAAGTAGGTTGGCAACTTCATCCAGTGGCGCGACTCCGCACCTCTGCATCCCATCTATCGCGTGCGGGCCGTGCCCAGGATCCCTCAGTAGACATTTCGAGACTCGAGCTCATCGGTAATGTTCATGAGAGCCCGGCCTATCTCTCGCAAACTGCGAGTTTCGTAGGGGTTTCATAAAAGGGCTTCGCCGGTGCGCGCGCCGTCATTGTAAGCTGAACGCGTATACCCAAACTCCGGAGGCCCGCTCATGAAACACGCGTTCCCGCCGCTGTGCCTTTTGATGGTCCTGATCTCCTTGGCTTTGACCCCGCCACTGGTGGGCGCGCCAGCGGCATTCGCCACACCGCAGGCGCCCCAACCGGAAGCAGCCATCCGCACCACCATCGACGCTCAGGTTGCGGCGTGGAACCGGGGCGATATCCCTGCCTTCATGCAGGCCTATGAAGACTCGCCCGACACTACCTTCATCGGACTCACTCTCCGCAAGGGCTACCAGCCCATCCTTAAGCGATACCAGCAGAACTACACGAATAAGGATCAGATGGGAACGCTCACCTTCACCGACCTGGATGTCCGCCTGCTGCCCGGCTCCTGCGCCTCGGCGCAATACGCCATCGTCACCGGCAAATTCCATCTCGACCGCACCACTCGCGGCGACGCCAAAAAGGACGACGGCATCTTCTCGCTCATATGGCGCAAGGGCCCCGATGGCTGGAAGATCATCCTCGATCACACCAGCTGAGACAAACCCCATCGGATTCGTGCTTCCTTCACCGAAATCCGAATTGGAACCTTCGGTTGGCATTTCGCTTGCCCTCGAAGAAAGGTCTTGCGCCTGGTTGCGGATGCCGTCATACTTCCTTTCACGTCTTCCCTTTATTTGGTCGACTCCAAAGCGTTTCGGTCAGTCCTCCTCTATCCTGATCGCTCTCGCCGTTCCACATATCCGCCCTTATTCAACGGGTTTCATGGATCTATTGGAGGACAATTTGAGAATCTCTTGGCGGATCATCCCACTATCTCTTTGCGCGGCCCCGGGGTCTTCAATCTCGAACTACCGACTCGGCATCGCCGCATTTGCCGGCCTTGCTGTTCTCCTCTGTTCCGGCTCAACCGCTCCCGTTGCCTGCACAGGCAGTACCGGCAATATAGGTCCATCAACGGGCGAGGTAGCCGGTGCCGCTGTGGGCATCGGCGCGGCGATCGCCGTGGCGATCATCGTTCCTGTCGAGATTAGCCGCAGCCATCACATGCTCACCGGGTGCGTCTTCTCCGGTCCCACAGGCCTCGATCTCCAGACTAGCGACTCAAAAACCTACGCGCTCGAGGGCGATGCGGCGAACATCAAAGTGGGCGATCGGGTAAAGCTGCACGGCTCCAAAGCAAAAAAGACAAAGGACAACTCGGGCAGCCAAGTCTTCAAGATCAAAAATCTGAGCAAGGACTACGGCCCGTGTAAAGCGAACACGACCAACACCGTGGCCACGGCGCAGTAATTCTCTCCGCGGCGGAACTCCGCCTTACGAGATCATGGGTAAATTCACTTCTCTTCACTTGCCGCTCACTATGGTTGTGTCGGACCTCGTGACTGGTTTCACCCGGTTATCGCTCGACCGGTTGCAGCGCCCAGGAGTCTATCGGCACAACCTTTGAAAACTGCGACAAGTTGCGCAATCAGGGATCCGTTCAACTGTTTTCCGTCGCCGACATCGTGCCTTCGGCAAAGTAGCAAAACTTCGCCGCGAACATTTGCAGCATGGTTCCCAGGCCTTCCGCCGCATCGGAAGACCTGGGATCCCGTTATCGGCTGCCACCCAGTTCAAACCGATCGCGCACCTCGTACCGCGATCCGCTCGGCCCCAGAAAGCTTTCATAGAGACAGAAATCCCGCGCCACAAACCGAGTAAAACTCGGTTCGACTTGTATCTTCGCTTTCAGCTCGCGCACCCCGCGCCGATCCCCTCTGCCCGTCCGCGCCAGGGTGATGTGCGGATGATATGCGCGCTCCTCAGCCGCAAATCCGCACTCTGCCATCGCCGCCATCACGCGCTCCTGCAGCGAGATCAATTCGGGTGCCAGTTGCACGCCGGCATAAAGAATCCCGGCACGGTCAAAGCATCCCAATCCCTCAAGCGCCATCGGAACGGACGCGGCGCGCACAGCACCCAGCCTCGCTACCACACGCGGAAATTGATCTGCGTCGGTGTTGCCCAAAAACTGCAGCGTCACATGCCACGACTCGGCCGCCGACCAGCGCAACCCATCTGTACCGGTCTTCAGCTTCGCGCAAATCGCCGTCAATTCTTTCTTCACCACATCTGCCATGGGAATTGCGATAAAAAGCCGCATACGCCGATATTTTAGAGCCTCTCATCAGTTCCGGAGCCGGCGGAAGCTGCGGCCGTTGAGGCGTCCAATTACGCACCTTGCTTCGCGCCCGGCATTGATGTATACAGTGTATACATGCAAGGTAAGCCAACCTCCGAACGAATCGCAACCGCCGCTCGCCGCCTGCTCGACAGGGAAGGCGCAGAGGCTGTCACCATGAGACGCGTCGCCGCCGCCGTCGGCATTACGGCCATGGCCGTCTATCGTCACTACGCCGATCGCGATGGTCTTCTCAACGCTCTCGCCGATGAGGGCTTCGACGACCTGGCGGCCACGATCGCTTCCACGCGTCTTTCTGGCGATATCGAGAAGCGACTTTTCCAGGTCCTCGACATCTACATCGACCACGCCCTTCGCAATCCGCGCCTCTTCGAGCTCATGTTCCTCAAGCCCCGCACCGGTGCCCGCCGCTTTCCCAGGGACTTTAAGGCAGGCGCTTCGCCCACCGCCAATCTCGCGTTCCAGCTCTTTCGCGAAGGCATGCAGACGGGATTCTTCCGCAAGGACGATCCCTGGGCCATCACCTTTGAAACCGGAGCCATGATGCAGGGCCTTGTCATGCTCTATCTCGGA
>DATKPJ010000095.1:0-57789 GCA_035524195.1 Occallatibacter sp. | reverse complement strand
ATGGTGCGCCCGGAGAGATTCGAACTCCCGACCTACTGATTCGTAGTCAGTCGCTCTATCCAGCTGAGCTACGGGCGCACAACCGTTCCGATTGGAACCTCTGACAGATTAACAGGGAATAAAGTACGGCGCAATTGACAGTCAGGCTGCGGGAGCGGGTTCCGGCGCGGGCTGGGGCAAGGCGAGGGGCAACTCTTGCTCGATGTCGAGACCAGCCTGGCGGACGAGCTTGGCGACAGCGGCCGCATTGAGGCGCGTGGCATCGTATTCGACGCGGAGGGTGTGTGCAGAGCGATCAAAAACCAGGCGCCGGACGCCATAGACTTCGCGCGTATCGGCCAGCGCATGGATGACTACCTCGCTGGGAGGTGTGTTGTAGCGGAACAGGATGTCAACGTTGGTCATGCTGGAGTCATGATACCAAGTTCCGCAGCTAAAGGGTTTTCAGGAAGTCGCGGATTTCGGGATCGGACCAGTCGGTGGCGCCGACGAATTTGCGGCGGATGATGCCCTTCTGGTCGATGGCGTAAGTTTCCGGCCACATGTCGGTGTGGAACAGGGTGGCGGCAGATTCTTTGGGATCGCGAACGGTGATGAGATCGACGTGGCGGCGACGGATGAAGTTGGTGTAGGAGTCGGGATCTTCATCGATGCTCACGGCGAGGATGACGAGGCCCGGATCATCGTGGTGAAGCTGTTCGAGCGAAGGCAGCTCCTCGATGCACGGCCCGCACTGACTCCACCAGAAGTTGAGCAGGACGGGATGGCCGCGATAGCTGGCGAGATGGATGGTGCTGGAGCCGTCGGAGACGGTGAAATCGGGCGCCTTCTGGTCAAGCTGGGCAGGATGCGCACCCCGGTTGCATCCGGGAACGAGGACGAGGGGCAACAAGGCAAGGAATGTGAGCCGATGGAGAAACTTCACATCCATATAATACGGAGCGGAAGGGCAGAAAGTCATGGGTGAAGGCAAACCGGAAGGGAATGAAGCTCCGGTTTCAAAGACATGGAAGCCGGTGCTGGGTCTCGCGATCGATCGGGGCGAGCCGTCGGCAATCCCAGCGCGGGCAGGGACGGTGTTTGACCAGCCGGAGCCGGAAGAGCTGCTGGAACTGACGGTGATTGTTCCGGCACGGAATGAGGAAGCTTCGATCGGAGCCTGTCTCAAATCGCTAGTGGAGCAGTCGGAAGAGATTTTTGAGCTTGGCCGGGATTGGGAGCTGGTAGTAGTGGACGACCACTCGACCGATCGCACTGCGGAGATTGCGCGCAGTGTTGCGGGTGTAAAGGTGATGGAGGCGGACGAACTGAAGCCGGGTTGGACAGGGAAGGTGAACGCGATCTGGACGGCGGCTCGGAAAGCGCGGGGGCGATGGATTTTGTTCACCGATGCGGACACGATTCACGAGCAGGGCGATCTGCACCGGGCGCTCCACGAAGCGGCACGGCACAAGGTGGGAATGCTGAGCTACTCGCCCCGGCAGATTGTAAACGGGCTGGCGCAGCGGACATTGATGCCGCTGGTTTTCAGCGAACTGGCGCTGGCGTATCCACCGGCAAAGGTGTCGGACCCGAACCAGAGGGTCGCCGCAGCGAACGGGCAGTTTCTGCTGGTGGAACGAGAGGCGTATCGCAAGATCGGAGGGCACGCGGCGGTCGCGGACAGGGTATTGGAGGATGTGGAACTGGCCTTTCTGGCCAAGCGGCGCAAGGTCGGACTTCGATTTCGCTACGCCGACGATGCCTTGTCGACCCGGATGTACCGGACGACGGCGGCGATGGTGGAGGGTTGGACGAAGAACCTGGCGCTGCTGTTCAACAATGCGCTGGCGATGTCGTTATGGAAAGGGCTGGATATCGTGCTGCTGGTGGGGTTGCCCTGGCTGGCGGTGGAGTTGTGGAGCGCGCGGTTTTCGGCCCATTCCATGGAATGGTTGACCGCGGGATGGGTGCTCCTGCTGCTGTGGGCGCGCAACCTGTTCCGGTTTTATGCAAGGGTGGCGAAATCGAATTTCGGGTTTGTGGAGTGTGCTTTGTCTCCGCTGGGGCTGCCGCTGTTTGTATGGCTGCTCTACCAGAGCTGGTTTCAGCATCGGATTCTCAAGCAGGTAAGCTGGAAGGGGAGAACGTACAAGGAATAGGGACGAGGGACCAGGGGCGCAGGAGCGAGGGATGAAAGATTAGAGGCATAGGGATGATTGAACTAACGCGGCGGGCAACATTTTCGGCATCGCACTACTACTGGAATGAGGCGTGGTCCGCAGAGAAGAATGAGGAGGTCTTTGGGCGCTGCGCAAACCGCAACGGGCATGGGCACAACTACACACTCGAAGTCACGGTTGCAGGCGAGCCGGACAAGGTTACGGGATTTGTGGTGGATCTAAAGTGGCTGAAGGAAGTGATGCAGAGTGAAGTTCTGTCTGCGTATGATCACAGGCATCTCAACCTGGAGGCGCCGGAGTTTGCGCACGTGAATCCTACGACGGAGAACATCGCGATTGCGTCGTGGCGAAGGCTGGAGCCCGCAATACGTGAAGCAGGCGGGGCGAGATTGACTCGGGTCCGAGTGTACGAGACGGCAGACATTTTTGCGGAGTACAGAGGGGAAGCGTGAAGGCCTATTTCGGACGGCGATACATGCTGAGCGCCAGCCACCGGTTGCATTCCGATGCCCTTTCGGCGGAGGAGAATAAGGCGGCGTACGGCAAGTGCAACAATCCGCACGGGCATGGACACAACTACATTGTGGAGGTGCTGGTTGGCGGGGCGGTGGACGGAGAAACGGGGATGGTCGTGGATTTGGCGGAACTGGATGAAGTGGTGCAAACAAAGGTTATGCAAAGGTTTGACCATACCAACCTGAATCTTGATCCCCTGTTTTTGAATCAAGTGCCGACGACAGAGAATCTTTGTAGGGCGGTCTTCGACCTTCTGAAGGGCGGGATTCCTTCGGCGAAGCTGGAGTTTGTTCGGGTCGAGGAAACCGAGAATAACTTCTTTGAGTATTGCGGTGAACAGGTTTAGGCAAGAGGCCCGATCTGGATGGGCGAAAGGACACGAAGAATGGCACAGCCGATTGCGGTAAGCAAGCCCGTTCGCGGGGTATTGGAGATTGACGAAGGGTTGAGCAGGTTCAGCATGCAGGAGATGTATCGCGAGATACTGAGCCGCCTGGGCGAGAATCCGATGCGAGATGGCTTGCTGGCAACGCCGGCGCGAGTTGAAAAGTCGCTTGCCTTTCTCACCAAGGGATATGACGAGGATCCGACGCAACTGTTGCGGGGAGCACTGTTTGACGTGGACTACGACGAGATGGTGATCGTGAAAGACATCGAGATGTTCTCGCTGTGCGAGCACCATATGCTGCCGTTTTTCGGCAAGGTGCATGTGGCCTATATTCCCAAAGGGAAGGTCATCGGACTGAGCAAGATTCCGCGGCTGGTGGAAGTGTTTGCGCGCAGACTGCAGGTGCAGGAGCGATTGACGAGGCAGATCGCGGATGCGATCGAGGATGCGATTCATCCGCAAGGGGTTGGGGTGGTGATCGAGGCCCGGCACCTATGCATGATGATGCGCGGCATCGAGAAGCAGAATTCGTCGACGGTAACGTCGGCGATGGTGGGGTGCTTCCGGCAGAAGGAGACGCGGGGAGAGTTTTTGTCGCTGGTGCGGCAGGCCAATCATGGCAGTATGTAAGTCACGCGGCCGAGTTGGGCAAAGCGGGCGCGCCGCCGATTGTTGAGGAGAGCATGTTTTGAAGCGTCTGGCGTGTCTTGCAACCGCCATGGTGGCCGCGGCACTTCTGACTGGACAAATCCACGCAGGCACTGCTCAATCCTCCTACGCCGCGGCAGGAAAAATGACCGACAACGCGGGGGGTGGAGCGGACGTTCGCGGGGAGTCGCCGGTTTTGATTGCGACGGGGGACTTCAACGGGGACGGAATAGCCGACCTAGTGGAGGCGACCTGGGCGGAGAGGTACGGCTCCGGCTCCGGCACATATTCTCTTACGGTTTTGCTGGGCCAGGCAGACGGAAAATTCAGCCGTGTGGCATTACAGCGCTCGATCGGGGGTGATCCCCGCGCGCTGGTTGTCGGCGACTTTAATGGCGACGGCCGTCCTGACGTTCTTGTGGGAGACGGCAATGGCGCAGTCGAGGAGTTCCTTGGTGACGGGAAGGGCGACATGGTTGACTCGGGCGAGATCGCCAAGCTCGGGTCCGTCGCGTCGATGGCAACCGGCCACTTTACGCACAGCGGCGACTTTGACCTTGTCGTCTCCGATTCCGGCTCTAATTCTGCCGTTATCTTTCTGGGGACGGGCAAGGGCACGTTCCGGCGTACCTGGTCGTTTCGATTGCCGAGAATGGGACGAGAATTTCATGTCGCAACCGCGGACTTCAACAAGGACGGAATTGACGACCTGTTGATTGGGAGTGACGAAGATGACGACTACGAAGTCATGCTTGGCAATGGCAACGGGACGTTTACCTATGCCCCTGCTTTGAGCCGTGTTCGGGATCCTAACTCATATTGCCCATCCTGAGTGTGTGAGTTGCGAGTTTCCCGAGCGAACCTGGGCATGGGAAAGCCCGGTGCAGCTAGACTAACGAGAGTGAACGGACTGCTGGTGATCGACAAGCCCGGGGGCATGACCAGCCACGATGTGGTGAACGCACTGCGCAAGATCACGGGCGAGCGCACAATTGGACACCTGGGAACACTGGATCCCATGGCGACAGGTGTTCTTCCTCTGCTGATGGGGAAGTTCACACGCCTGGCGCAATACTTTTCTTCCGCTGAAAAGAGCTATACAGGTGCGATCCGCTTTGGATTCGCGACCGACACCTATGATGCCGATGGTGAGGCAATGGGTGCGCCGGTTGAACCCGAGTTAACGGTGGAGCAGGTGCGCGGGGCGGCAGAGAGATTCCATGGCGATGTGGAGCAGATGCCGCCGCCCTATTCCGCGAAAAAGATTGCTGGGGTTCCCGCATACAAGCTGGCGCGCGCGGGCAAGCCGGTGGAACTGAAGCCGGCAAAGATTCGCATTTCCTCCTTCGAGATTCTGCATCTCGATGGGGAAGTCGCGGCTTTCAGAATGGACGTGAGCGCGGGCGGCTACGTGAGGTCGGTGGCTCACGAATTGGGTTGCGCCCTGGGTTGCGGAGCGCATTTGAGCAACTTGCGCAGAACCCGGGCCGGAGTTTTTACGCTGGAAGATGCGCATACGCTGGAGGAGATCGAAGAGCGCGCAGGAAACATGGAAGCAGTTGAGAGAATGTGTGTCCATCCGAGGACTCTGCTGGCGGAGATGCCCGCGGTGGCGGGAGATGAAATGGCGCTGGGCCGGCTTCGGAATGGCGCACAGGCGAATCTGCCGGAGTTTTCTCAGGCCGCGCTGGTGAAGGTTTTTGCTGGACAACGGGAATTGGTGGGGATCGCGAAGCGAGTGGCGGGAACGTTGTTTAAACCGGTAGTGGTGATGGGGTGATGTCAGCTTCCCGTTCATAGCCCCCAGTTACTGGCTTCTGAGCAACTGCAGGGATCTGATTCGGCTCGTCCGTTGAAGTTTTGGGTTCAGCAAAGGCGCCGAGGAGCAGAGCGAAGCGATTGGCAGTTCGAGGCTAGCGGCTATCAGCTGTCTTCCGCAGCAAAGGCTTGAGTGCGGGCAGCAGCGTGGTGGCGATGATTTCAGAGCCCTTCGCGGTGGGATGAATTCCATCGAATTGGATGGTGCCGGGAACGTGCACGAGATCTTTGTAGATCATGGGCACGAGTGCGACGTGATGCCTCGAGGCGAGGTCGTGAAACATGGCATCAAACTGGCGAATGTAGTCGGGGCCATAGTTGGGCGGAAGAGTGATGCCGGCAAGCAGAACCTTGATGCGGCCATTGGTGAGAGCGGTGAGCACGGTGTCGAGGTTGTGGCGCGTCTGATCGAGTGGAAGACCGCGCAGACCGTCGTTGCCGCCGAATTCAACGATGACAATTTCAGGATGAAGAAGCAGGACCGAAGGCAATCCTTCCACGGCGTCCTTGGTGGTGGCGCCGCTTGTTCCCAGGTTCTGAATCTTGTAGTGGTAGCCGAGTTTGTCGAGGTCGCGTTGCAGAGCATCAGGGAACGATTGACCGGCCGGCAGATTGTAGCCTGCTGTAATGCTGTCGCCGTAGCAGACGATGACGGGCCGGCGGGCAGCGAAGAGTGGAAACGCTGCCACAATCAAACAAAATGCAACGAGAAATCGCCGGAGAGATGAAAAATGCATCGTCGGGAAACCCGGATGCCTGCGCCAAACGTCCACATCAATAGTGTAAAGCTTTGTAAAGAACGGAACAGGCCGCTCCGGGATCGCGTAGAACTGAAGGAAGGCCAGACGGAAGACGGGTGAGGAGGCGCTGCCGAGTGATTGAGGTTCGCAATGTTTGGAAGTGGATTCAGAACGGCTCGCGCAGAGTGGAGATTCTGAAAGGAATTTCGCTGAGCATTCCGGCTGGGCAGTTTGTTGCCATTCTGGGCGCGAGCGGCAGCGGGAAGAGCACTCTTCTGGGACTGCTGGCCGGTCTCGACACGCCAAGTGATGGAGAGATCTGGCTGGATGGAACTCCGATTCACAACCTGGCAGAGGCGGAGCTTGCTGCGGTGCGCGGCCGCAAGATCGGATTTGTTTTTCAGTCGTACCAACTGATTCAGACGCTGACGGCACTGGAGAACGTGCTGCTGCCTTTTGAACTGAATATGGACGGGAACGGTCTCAAGCGGGCGCGCATGCTGCTTGAAGCGGTGGGCCTGGGGGAGCGGATGGATCACTATCCGGTGCAACTCTCGGGCGGCGAGCAGCAGCGAGTGGCCCTGGCGCGCGCTTTTGTGGTGGAGCCGCCGATTGTGATGGCCGACGAACCGACGGGGAACCTCGACTCGGCCAACGGGAGGATGGTGCTGGATCTTTTATTGGAACGAAACAGCAAGGCGGGCGCCACGCTGGTGCTGGTGACACACGATGCGGAGATAGCCAGCCGGGCTGATCGCAAGATCGTGCTGAAGGATGGAATGATTCTGGAAGATACTTTGCCCTCAAGCGATCGGCTGGCGACGGCAGGAATAGGCCAGGGAGAACGCGGGAATGGCTAAGCGCGCACTGGGATGGAATCGCGCGGCGGCCATTGGCTGGCGCGACTTAAAATCCGCGCCAGGCAAGTTCGCGTTCGTGGTGTTGTCAGTCGCGGTGGGCGTGGCTGCGCTGGTGGGCGTGCGCGGATTCAGCCAGAGCTTCAGACAGACGCTGACGATGGAAGCGCGATCGCTGATGGCGGGTGACCTGAGTGCGCGCATTTTTCGCGAGCCTACACCCGAGGAGGCGAAGAAGGTTGACGCAATTGTGAAGGGGATCCCCGGCGCTCAGGCGACCTGGGTCACGGAGACAGTGTCGATGGCGTCGGTGCCGCCCGATCCCGTTCCGTTGCTGGTTTCGCTGAAGGCGGTTGATCCGACGCAGTATCCGTATTACGGTGAGGCGGAATTGGAGCCGATGATGCCTCTGGAGAGGGCACTGTCGGGCGATTCGGCGGTAGTCGCAGATGAATTCCTGATCCGGCTGAATGCGCATGTTGGAGAAACTCTGCGGCTGGGCGGCAGGAACTTCAAGATCACCGCGGTATTGAAGCAGGAGCCGGATCGGATGAGCGCCGGAGCCGGACTTGGACCGCGGGTGATGATTTCGAATGCATCGCTTGAGCGAACGGGTCTGATTGCGCCCGGAAGCCGAGCGAGTCATCGACTGCTCATGAAGTTGCCCGCGAAAGTGGATCAGGCAGCGGTGCGGAAGCACGTTGAAGAGGCGCTACCGGATGCGCAGGTGATGGATTTCAAGGAAGGAAATCCCGCGCTGAGCCAGGGACTCGACAATGCGACGGCGATCCTGAGTTTGATTTGCCTGGTGGCGATGGTGCTGGGAGCGATTGGCGTGGCGATGGCGATGCATGCGCACTTGGAGCAGCGCATGGACATGCTCGCCATTCTGAAAGCCGTGGGAGCAAATTCTACCGACTTGCTGCGGATATTTCTTTTACAGACTTTGGGGCTCGGGCTGGCAGGAGGAATACTGGGCGTCTCGGCCGGCGTTGGTGTGATGGCGCTGCTGCCTGCGGTTTTTGGCAAGCTGCTGCCGGTGCATACGGTACTTGGTTTTCCTTGGCGGTCGGTTGGGGCGGGGCTGGGGACCGGGTTGCTTACGACGCTGTTGTTTTGCCTGCCCCCGCTGCTGGACGTGCGAACCATCCGGCCGGTGCTGGTGTTGCGCAGGCTGGTGGAGCAGGGGCCAGGCGGCTTGAGTGAATGGTTTGCGCGCTGGTGGGCACGGCGGCTGCAACTGGGGCTCTCGGTGTTGGTGGTGTTTGCACTAGGAGGCATCGCGTGGGGACTGTCTGACTCGGCGAAGGTGGGCGGCTGGTTCGCACTGCTGTTTGCCATCGCGCTGGTGGTTTTGCTGATTCTGGCAGCGGTGGCATTGCGCAGCTTGCGATTTGTTCTGAATCGCGTGCGATTGAAGCTTCCGTCATCGCTGCGCCATGGGCTGGCGAATCTGTACCGACCTGGGAACCAGTCGGCGGCAGTGCTTGCGGCGCTGGGCACCGGGGTGATGCTGATCCTGGCTGTCTACCTGATGCAAGGCTCGCTGCTACGCGACCTGCGCGAAACAGCGTCGCCAAAGCTTCCCAATGTTTTCGTAATCGACGTGACGACGGATGAAGTTGACGGTCTGCGAGCGTTCTTCAAAAAACAGCCGGGAGTAAGCCAGCCACTTGATCTGCTGCCCGTGGTGGCAGGACGATTTGTATCTCTGAATGGCAAGCCGATTGCGGATTTGAAGGGGCAGCATTTTCCACGACGGATGCTGGAGAATGCGGAACTGAGTTGGGCGGATACGCCGCCGGCGGGCGACAAGATCACCCAAGGCAAATGGTGGAAGAGCGCGGACACGGCGGAAATAGCAGTTGGAGAAGGCGTGGCCAGGCGGCTCCATCTCGGCATTGGTTCAGGGATGGAACTGGAGGTGAGTGGGACTCCGCGCCAGCTCAAGGTCGCGGCGATCTACCGTGCTGACGGCGAACATCCCGGGGCGCGCATTTCGTTCTTGCTGCCTTCTGGTCAGCTTAAAGACGCGCCTGCGACGTGGTACGGCGGATTGCATATTGACAGCAAGCAGGTGGGCGCCATGGAGCGCGCATTGTTCCTGGCTTATCCAACCGTGACGGTCATCAACATTGCGGAAGTGCTCGACAGGATCGAAAGCGTGGTCAACCAGATTACGTTTGTGGTGCGGTTTCTGGCTGGGTTTTCGATTCTGGCTGGGCTCATGATTCTGGCCTCGAGCATCGCCAGCGCGCGGTTCCGGCGAATGCGCGAGGCGGTGGTACTGAAGACACTTGGGGCAACACGGATGCGCATCGTGCGCACCTTCAGTGTGGAATTCAGCGTGCTGGGGCTGCTGGCTGGGTCAGTGGGAGTGGTGTTTGCGAATCTGCTGACGCGCGTGCTGCTGCACAAACTCGAAGTGAGCTACCAGATCAACTGGTATGCGGCGGTTGTTGCCCTGGTGGGGACGGCGATTCTGGCGACGGCGACCGGGTGGATCGCGAGCAACAGGATTCTTGGACTGCGGCCGCTCGAAGTGCTGCGCGAAGAATGAAAGCCAGCAAATTGGGAGTGCGCTGTTCGGCCCACGGGGCGCAACTGAACTCATGCGGCAAGCGGCGATGGCAGCGCCATAGGAGACCGCGGATTCATTGACCCCTCTGCGCTTTGCCCCGTATGATGAATGGGTTGGCTCATCGCTCCCGGCGTTCTGCCGCGGAACTGGCCGGCACGGCTGCAAGACGATCCGTACCGCTTGTTGCCCCCTCGTTCAATGGCAGGACAGCTGACTCTGGATCAGCATATCGGGGTTCGAATCCCTGGGGGGCAGCCAATTAGAATCAAAGACCTACGCTTCCTCATTTTCCCGAAAATGCCTCTGCCGTAACGTTTTGTCGTAACTTTTCGTTGGAGAATTCTGTGGAATTCCGGTCCCTGTCTGGGAACGCCCAGGAAAAGAAGCGACGCTGCTGCGCCGCGCCCGCGACGCTCCGGCCTCCTGTCGCAGAAATTCCCCAACGCGTCTGCATATACATTCGTTTTGCCACGATAAAAAGAACGAGCTTCTTGCTTAGCTTCTCGTAGACGCTCCAGTCTTTCCCAGGTCTCGATTCCGGGACCTGGGAAATGCGGTATTCCATCTCCGGCGAAAAGGGGTATCTCATCCATCGCGCCAGGAGCGTGCGCGGAACAGATCGAGACCTCAGTGACGATCGGAATCCCACGGTTGGGCATCGGCAAAGTACCCGTGGGCGACGCCGGATGCCGCGAAGGTCTCGGTTGTTCCCAACACTTCCACCTGGATGCACAGCTTCTGGTTTGGCTGAACGATGAAGCCGGTGGGGAAGGTAACGTTGCCACCGCCAACGCCTGCGGAGTCTGCCATTGCGACGGAGGTTGCCGTGGGCCCGTTGACGAAACCGCTAACAGTCGACAGGATTGCAACGTACATCGACTTCGACGCCAGGGAGGCGATGTTCGCGCTCCAGTCGATGCTGGTAACGACGAACACTTTGCCGGCGGGGATGGTAAAGGCGCTCACGAGCGGAGGCGTCACCAGCCTGTCGAATGCGGTGCAGTTCGGGAAGGTTTGGCTGCTGAAGTTGGAATCCGCCTGCACGGCGGCGATGTCCTGAATCGGGATATGCGGGCCCACGGCTTGAGCCTGCGCGGCGGGGACAAATCCGGGTCCGCAAGCCATGCCTGCAAGGGCGATCGCGGTGGCCAGAACCGGTGCGAAAGTACGTTTCATGTGCATTCCTCCTTTTGGAACCGCACGGAGCCTGGGGATTGTCGGCTCCGTCCGATGGAAAGGATTCTGCGGCGCCTCCGGCCCGGTTTCAATGAGCCGGCCATGAGTTGGAAATGAGTTCTCCGCCTCATACAGCTCATCCAAAACTCATCCCCGGCGAGAATTCCGGATGGTACGCTGCTCCCTATGCGAAAGAAGACAGACGAATCCGCGGACGAGAGAATGCTTCGGCTGCGGCCTCGCCTGGATTGTCCCGTCCTGCTTTCGCACGATGCCGAGTGCGACTCTGCGCGCCGCGTCTGGAACGGCATGATCGACCGCAAGCCGCGTGCCCGTGGACCGCATCGCGTTCGGTTTACGGCGGACCCGCTACAGCATCAACATCATGCCGGGATGGTCCGATCCCTCCATGGCCGAAAAATGCATCGCATGGGCACCGGAGTTCGCGTCGGAGCTGACCGCCTTTGGCGCTTCGGACTTCCGCTTCAACCAGAACATCGTTCCCGCCAGCTAAGCGCGAGCCCGGTGCGACAGCCCGATAGCAGCAAGAAAACGGTGAAAGCGCGGATCGGAGAAATAGGGGGCAAAGTCGTGGGTGATGACGCCGATGTAAATGGGTGTGGATTTGACTTGTACCGCCTGCTCCAGCCATTCGTACATCGCGTCTTTCATGCCCAGGCGCGCGTAGACACTTGCAATGAGCACTGCGGGCTCGCTGCGGCTGTCCGCCGCCTTCATCTCTTCCACCGTCTTCAGGGCGTCATTGCGATCTCCCTTGCCCGCCAGCGCCGACCCCAGAAACGCAATGGCCTCCAGGTGCCCCGGAAACAACAGCAAAGCTCTATTCAGCGCGGCCAGCGCCTCTTCGTGGCGTTCCAGAACGCTCAGAAATTTCCCCAGGAACATGTAAGCCCTGTAGCTCCCGGGGTCGAGCTCGATGCTCTGCTGGATCTGCCGAATCGCCAGGTCGTGATGCCCGGCCCAGGAATGGGCCATCCCCAGATACAGATGAACGCTGGGTGACAGCGGCTCCAACTCGCGCGCGCGCCGCATGGAGGCAATCGCATCCTGGCTCCGTCCCACCGCGGCATACAGCAGCGACTGCCAGATCAGCGCCGTCGTCAGGCTGGAATCGAGTTCCAGGGAAAGCTGAAATTCGCGCTCGGCACCATTCCAGTCCCACTCGTACCAGCTCTTCAGCAGCCCCAGGGTGCAGTGCGCCTCGGCCAGCGTCTCATCCAGGTCAAGCGCTTTTTTGAGGTATGTTCGCGAGTTCGCCAGCGCGTCCAGTGGCTTCATCTGCCCTACGCGAACGGAGCCCATTTGCGCATAGCAGTCCGCAATTCCCGCATGGGCTGGCGCAAACCCCGAGTCCAGGCTCAGCGCCTCCTGGAAATAAGCCATGCTCCGGGCGATGGCTTCGATCGTCATCTTGTGCCAGAAAAACCGCCCTTTCAGGTACGCATCGTACGCCGCCGCCGAACGGGCGTAGCGCCGCGACCCGACCGTTGCGGAGGGAAATACTCCGAGCGCCAGCGACCTGCTTACACGCTGCGTGACCTCTTCCTGAATGGCCAGCAAATCCCACGATTGGAAGTCGTACGTCTCCGACCACAGCACGCTCTTGTCGATCAGATCGTGTAGTTGGGCGCCAATGCGCATCCTCTCCCCGGAGCGCCGGACCGTCCCGCGCAACAGAAAATCGGCATCCAGCGCGCGCCGCAATTGTTCCAGCCCCTCCGGCGAGGAATCCGCGCCCCCCATCCCTTTCGGGCCCGCGGTCACTCGCAGCCGCTGCGGATCGATGCGCGACAGCGCAGAAATCATGTCTTCCGTCAGGCCCGCCGCAAAGTAATCCTCCGTATGGCCCGAGAGGTCCTCGATGGGAATCACGGCGATTCGAACCCGCTTCTGCGCCGGAGCGGCCTGGTCAGCCGAGTCGGTTTCGATCTGCCCAACAAAGCGATATCCAAGCCGCGGCAGCGTCTCCACGAACCGCGGCTGCTCGGCGCGATCGTTCAGGGCCAGGCGTATCTGGCGAATGCAGAAATTCAGCCCTTGTTCGAAATCGACGAACGTGTCGTCGCCCCAGATCGCCAGCCGGATCTGCTCGCGCGCCACCAGCGAGCCCCGATGATGGAGAAGAAAGCCAAGTACGCGCGCCGGCTGCTGCTGAATGCGTACCGGCACACCCCCCTTGCGCAGTTCGAGAGTCTGCTCGTCGAATTCGAATTCCCCGAACCGGATCGGCGGCATGATGGCAAAAGGGGCGGGAAGAGGACGTCTCCCGCCCAGTATAGCAACGCCGAGGATTGCCCCGGCCGCCGCCGCTATCGATCTCCCGCCCCGGAACAGCGGCGGCGGAACTGCGCAGAAGCCGTATCGCACCGGCCTGGAGAGCGAATAACCCGCCGCCGGCGTAAGCTCAACTGCGGCGCCCGCACCAAGGGGAACAAATGCGGCGGCTGCCCATTCCAACCTCCCTACTTCTTGCTCGACGGGGCCGGCGGCGGAGGCGGAGGAGGAGGCTGTGGCGTAGAAGGCTCCCCGACCGGACGGTCAACCGGAAGTGTAATGTAGTCCATAAATGCATCAACGGTTGCCGCCACAACCGAACCTGTGTCCATTGCGGCTGCCTTGCGCGGGGAGCCGGCCAGCAGGATCCCCAGGATCGCGATCAAGATCGTCGTTTTCGCTGTGCGCTTCATGTCCAATCTCCTTTTTGTACGATCTGGCGGCGACCTCGATCGCCGCGATGAAGGTAGTCTGCAATAGTTCGCATCGCGACTCAATGAGGCGGAGATGAGTTGCCCATGAGGAACAGCAGAGCGCAAATTACCCCGGCCCAATAACCCCTCCCAATCACGCCGCCAGCGCCATCGGTCTCGCGTACTCAATTTGCGGATCAGGGGAGCGGTGGCGGAGCGAGAATCGACAAGGGCGAGTCTTGCCCACAAACACCCGGTACGTGGATCGAAGGCTGTATGCCTCTTGTTGCCGGCGCGGTGAAAGCTGGCATACGTCACGCGCAAGGCAAGGTGGGGTGGGTTATCATCGACTCCCGAACACACTTTCGACCAGGGTGCATTTATTAGATCAAGGAGAAGACAGCGATGCGCAGACGGGACTTCCTGAAAACAAGCGCGGTATTTGCGGCGGGTTCGATGGTACCCGCTTACCGGTGGAGTAGCGCAGAAGACCGCCAGAAGCCCTTGCCGCAGAGCGCTGAGAGGCCTAGTGCCGGTTCACTCCAACGCGTGCATCCGATGATCGGCACCGGCTGGCACGGGCACATGTTTCCCGGCGCTGTCGCCCCCTTCGGAATGGTCCAGCTTAGCCCAGATACGAGTGGCGCCCCCGAGCCGAAGTGGAACGAGAAATGGGACATTTATGGCTGGGATCATTGTTCGGGCTACCACTATCCAGACGACTTCGTCCTCGGTTTCAGCCACACGCATCTGCAAGGCACTGGCGCGTCCGATCTGGGCGATGTCCTTTTTATGCCGCTCGTGCAGGATCGCAACTGGGGATGGGACGGCGGCGAACCGGGTGAGGAGTCAGAAGCGCAAATCGAAGCCATTGGAGCGGACTCCGGCTGGGTCTTCAACGACGCGGAGCGTGGGTATCGCTCTTCTTTTTCTCATGCACGAGAGAAGGCTCGCCCCGGCTACTATGCAGTGCATCTCGATACTCCCGGCGTTTATGCAGAGCTCACAGCGACCACCCGGTGCGGCATGCACCGCTACAGCTTTCCTTCGCTGCCGCCCGAGACGAAGCGGGGACTGATCCTCGATCTCGTGCACGGAATCGGCTGCGATGTCTACGCAGCCGAGTTGAACATCGAAAGCAATGTGCGTGTAACCGGCTCGCGCTCGACGAAGGGTTGGGCTGCGGATAAACAGGTCAACTTCGTCGTGGAGTTCTCGCGACCGTTCGCTTCTGTGGAGGCCAAAGTCGATGGCACAACGCGAGCTGTCTCAGCGGGTGACAAGATCGCCGGCAAGGAGATCAAAGCGATCTTCACACAGAGCACCGCTGCCGAGCCCCTCGTCGTTCGCATTGGCCTGTCCTGCACCAGCATCGACGGCGCCATCAGAAATCTCGCTCATGAGATTCCGCACTGGGACTTCGACCTCATTGTCCAAGACAATGAGCGGGAATGGAGCAAGGCATTGAGTGTGCTCGAGGCAGAGCTTTCAAGCGAGGCTATGGATGAAACGTTTTCGACCGGCGCCTATCACGGGCTTGTGGCTCCTGCGACCTTCAACGATGTTGATGGCGCCTATCGCGGGCAGGATCACAAGAACCATCCCAATCCCGGCTTCACGAAATACACGACGATTTCCATTTGGGATATCTATCGCGGAGAATTTCCGTTCATCATGCTGATGCAGCCGCATCGCACCAGCGACATGATCCGAACATTGCTGGCGGACTATCAACAACTCGATCAGCATTCTCTTCCAGTGTGGCCCTTGTGGGGCAACGAGACCTGGTGCATGACCGGCTTTCATGTCGTCGGCATGATCGTGGGAGCTTACGCAAGGGGCTTCCGCGACTTCGACATCGAAGCTGCCTATGGAGCGATGCGGGACACTGCGCTGGTGGGGGCGACAGCCAATGGCAATAAGGAGCTGCAGCAGCAATTCCGCAGTCTTGGATATGTGGCCTCGGGTCCCGAGCGGGAATCCGTCTCGCGCACGCTTGATTTCGCGTACGACTACTGGTGCGTTGGAGCGATGGCCGAGTTGCTGAGAAAGCAGGACGACGCGGACATGTTCTACAAACTGGGACAGAACTACAAGAATCTGTTCGATCGAGCCACCGGATTCATGCGTGGCAAGACAGAAGACGGCAAATGGCGCGAGCCATTCCGTCCCGACCAGGAATACCAGGAAGACTACACCGAGTCCGATGCCTGGCAGGCGACCTTCAATGTCATGCAGGATGTGCAAGGCCTGATCAATCTATATGGCGGTGACGAGCCCTTTTGCGCCAAGCTCGACGCCATGTTTGCGGCTCCTTCCAACGTTCTCGAATCTCCGCCAGACATCACCGGGATGGTCGGTCAATTGGCACAGGGAGATGAGCCCAGCAATCATATCCCGTACCTATACACTTTCGCCGGCGCACCATGGAAGACTCAGAAACGCGTGCGGCAAGTTGCGGCGCTCTACGACAATACATCAGCAGGTGTACCTGGAAACGACGACTGCGGTCAAACTTCCACCTGGTTCAATTTCGCAGCGCTTGGCTTTTATCCGGTAAACGCCGTTACGGGAGTTTACGTAATAGGGAGTCCGCTCGTGAATCGTGCCAGCATACGGAATGAAGCGGCAGGGACGACCTTCACGGTGATAGCCGAGAACAACTCGCCCGATAACGTCTTCATCGAGAGCGTACTGTTGAACGGCAAGCCGCTCGCCCGGTCCTGGTTCACTCACGCCGATATCGTTTCGGGCGGCGAACTCCGGTTCCGCATGAGCAACAGACCGAATAAAGACTGGGCCTCCGCGCCCGCTGATCGCCCGCCTTCAGGCTTGGTTCAGCAGCCAGCTCCAGGCGCCCGGCAGGCAGGCTAAGCTCTCTCGTCCAGTCAGTGGAAGCACTGTGCTTGTTTTCAATCTGAATACCGGTGGAGAGACCCTCAAGTTTCGGGACCCGGGAGAGGCTGGCACAACGCAGGTGAGTTGTGCGTCACGTTCCCACAGCCGGGGTTACCGTGCGCATGAGATTTGCAGGGCAGTCCTGCGAAAGCAAGCTTTACGAATTGGGTGATTTAAATCACTGTCCGATATCGGAACTAACGATAAAGTCTCATATGCCTGCCCTTTAGGGTCGAGTGAGGAGTGCCGCGATGAATATCTGCCGCCATCTATGCCGCGCGTCGGCCAACCGAAAGATGAGGGGCATTGTGCACGAAGCGGGCTCGGGCGCCGAAAAACGAATCCATCCGGGTAGGATCGTGTCGCATGCTCGTTCGATTCAAGAACGATGAAGGGACTGATCCTATTGCTCGCAGTCCTGCACCCTTTGCGGATGTGGCCGGAGGAAACTACCCTTACCACGCTGAATGCGATCCACTCTCTCGCCGACGCCGAAGCGAAGCGAGGAGTCCCCGTTCTCTTTGAAGCAACCGTTACCTACTACGACAATAGCGGCGGCACCGATCTGTTCGTCGAAGATCAGGGCCGAGCTATCTACGTCTATACGAAGCCGGGGGCAGGATTGGTACCGGGCGACCGCGTTCTCATCAAGGGGAGAACGGGTCTTGATTACCGTCCAGATATCGTGAGCAGTCAGGTCACGCTTCTTCACCACGGAACCCCGACGAAACCGATATCCGCCAGCTTCAAGCAGCTGATTCGTGGAGATCTCGATTGCGCTCGCGTACTCGTTCGAGGGAAGGTCCGAAGCGCCGATCTCGTGACTGCCCAGGGAGAACCCAGTGTTTATCTGACCCTGCAGACGGACGGCGGCACCATCGACGCACTGGTGATCGGTCATGACCAGACGGTGCTGAAGCAACTCCTCGACGCATCAGTCGAAGTGATCGGTGTTGTCGCTGCCAAGGTTGACAGTAAACAGCAGCTCACGGGAATAGTGATCGAGGTCCAGGGCATTTCCGACGTGAAGATACTCAACCCCGGACACGCCGCTCCGCTCTCGCTTCCCATCACCCCCATGGACAAGATCCTTCAAGCCTATGACGTAAATGACCAGTCCTCGCGTGTCCGGACAAGAGGAATCGTCACTTACTATCAGCCGGGCACTGCGCTGGTCCTGCAGAATCGATCGCAGAGCTTGTGGGTGAGTACCCGGTACAACGGACCCTTGCAGATTGGCACTGTCCTTGATGTCTCCGGCTTTCCCGACGTTCTGAACGAACATGTAATTCTGATTCGCGGCGAACTCGATGCGGTGGAGACCAGGGCGGAGATTGCACCCGAATACGCTGAGTGGACGGACCTGGCTGCAGGCAAACATGCATTCGATCTGGTTTCGACCGAAGGGAGAGTTCTCGCAAGGGTTCGAGGCGCCACACAGGATGAGTATGTTCTGGACTCAAACGGTCGTCTCTTCTCAGCAATCCTTCGCCATCCGGTTTTCGAAGGCGCTTCGCTTCCGCCAATGAAAAGCACACCGATCGGTTCGAGAATTCGCGTTACCGGCATCTGCACACTTCAATATGGATCCGATCCACTCGGAGTGCCTGTCGCTTTTGATATTCTGATGCGTTCAAACAATGACATAGTGCTCGTCGCTGGACCACCCATTCTGGCCATCCGCAATCTTCTTCTATTCATCGGATTCTTACTTCTGGTCATGATTGTGATCTTTATCCGGGACTCGATGCGTGAGCGGAAGCTGCGACATCTGAACTCCGAGATGGCTTATGTTGAGAGCAGGCGCAGCCGAATACTGGAAGAAATCAACGGATCGCGTCCCCTGGCGGACATCATCGAGCAAATCACCGAAATGGTCTCCTTCAAACTCCGGGGCGCCCCAAGCTGGTGCAACGTGAAAGAAGGAGCCCAGCTTGGCAATCGACCGCGGGATCTTTCCGTGTTTCGCATCGCGTCGGAGGAAATCAAAGCCCAGTCCGGCCGTCCGCTCGGCACGTTCTCCGCCGCATTCCATCCATTGGCCAAGCCACTTCCCAACGAGTCGGAGATCCTGTCCAACGCGGCAGCGCTGGCTCGGCTGGCCATTGAGACGCGGGGGGTGTATTCAGAGCTGCGCCACCGCTCGGAGTTCGACCTCCTGACGGATGTGCGGAACCGGTTTTCGCTTGAAAGACTTCTGGATGCGCAGATCGAAGCCGGACGCGAGAACGCGGGTATCTTCGCATTCATTTACGTCGACCTCGACGACTTCAAGCAGGTGAATGACGTTCATGGGCACCAGGTGGGAGACCGATACCTGCAGGCCGTAGCGATGCGGCTGAAGGGGCAGCTCCGCGCTGGTGATCTGTTGGCGCGACTCGGCGGCGATGAATTCGCAGTACTGCTATCCAATATTCGAAACCGCGGAGAAGTTGAGGAGGTCGCAAGTAGACTGAGAAGCAGTTTCGACGCTCCATTTCCATTTGACGAATGTGAACTGCATGGTTCAGCGAGTATCGGCTTCGCTCTCTACCCTGAGGACGGGACTTCAAAGGACGTTCTTGTGAAGAAGGCGGACGAGGCGATGTACCTGGCAAAGCAATCGAGACGGCTCGCCGGTGGGCCAAAGTCGGGGACATCAAAGACGACAAGCTGAGGAATACGGGCAGAGCATAGACAAAGAAAAGGCGAATTGTCATCTACAGCCAGACACTTTGATTCGTGGCTTATCCTCTCGGCCAGCGGAAGAGGCACGTGATCTCCTACACTTGAGACGGGAGAAACTATGAGCGATGGCCGCGAAGAACGGGAGGAGCGTGAGAAGCGGCGCGAGCAGGAAGAGCGCGAGGATCGCGAGGACCAGATCGACCGCGAGCGTTCAGATCAGTGGAAACCGGAGAGGGTTGACTCCTGAAGTGCCGGTTGAACGCTGGCCGTTTGTCGCTGGCACAAGCTCACGGCAACGCCATTTACGAAGTGTGCTTCATGCACTTTTTCGTCCCATGGGACCGGCACGACTCCGAGGCAGACGGATCACCGGGCATCCTGGAAGAACTTGCATTCTTTGCGAGTCTCAATGAACCTTAGATCTCTTCTCCGAACCTCAATGATCGTGGTCTGTGCAGCGCTTCTCCTTTTCGTGAATCGACCAACGACTCACTATCTTTCTCACCCGTATCAAGCGCCAGAATTTGAGTTGCGGGACTTGAATGGCAATCAGGTCCATCTGTCCGATTTTCGCGGAAAAGCGGTTGTCCTGAATTTTTGGGCGACATGGTGTGAACCATGCAGGCGAGAGATACCGTGGTTCGTAGACTTCCAAGAAGAATATGGCTCGCGAGGGCTACAAATCATCGGAGTATCGATGGATGACGGCGGAAGGGACGCGATTGCCCCGTTCGTTAGCAAATCGGGGATTGACTACGTCGTTCTTCTCGGTAACAGTCAGGTCATCTCTTTGTATGGAGGGACGGAGATCCTGCCGACAACCTATTACATCTCGCGCGAGGGGAATGTGCGTGCATTCGTAAAGGGCGTGATCAGCAAGACCGAGGCTGAGCAGGAAATCAAAGTGCTCCTTGGGGCACCCATTCTGCGGCCATCGAGGAGATAATCCGCCTTGCAGGCGCTCCGAGAAGCAAATCCGGCTCATTTCCAAAGCGAAAAGTGGAGTGAAATGGGCGGCGCGCTGTTGTCTGCGCCGCCCAAGAAAGCGACAACTAGCCTGCTGTCGTTGCATGCATCTGATGTTGCATTTCTTCCATCGACACCTCACGAATATGGGTGGCGAAGTACCACCTATGTCCGAAAGGGTCGTGGAAGCCAGCGGTGCGGTCGCCATAGATCTGATCGGCGACTGGCCGAATGAGCTTGGCTCCCGCTGCTGTGGCTTGTTTGGCGGTCGCGTCCACGTCGGGGACATAGACATGCAGGGTGACGGGCGAACCTCCGTAGTGGTTCGGACCGTAGGCATCCAACTTGGGAGATTCGTCCGAGAGCATGATCTTCGAATCCCCCACTTGCATCTCGGCGTGTGCCAGACCGCCTTCGGGTCGCGGCATGCGCATGACTTCTTTTGCACCAAATGCGCGAGTGTAAAAGTCGAGAGCCTTGCTTGCTTTGCCCTCGCCGATAATCAGGTATGGCGTAACCGAATGGTATCCGTCAGGTATGGGCTTCACTTGAGACATGGGGAAAACCTCCTGTTTCTGTTCTTACGGAAGTCAGCCTACTCCTTTCGAAGAAAACATGGAAATTCTCTCGCGAGATTTTGAGCTCACATTTGTCTGCCGAATCTCATGATTGGAAGGACTTGCGCCAGCCGCGACGTGAAAATGTTGGACGTTGAGGAAGTATAGGCCACCCTGCGATTACCATGAACAGCGGAGGTAACAGCACCATGAAAAACAGCGCACACGCAATCCTTCTATCTTGCCTGATTCTCGCCTTCGCTCATCGCGCTCACGCCGCCGACGCCAAAGCCAACCCTGCCAACTATCCACTCGCCGTGCACATTTCTTCGTCTACCTACACCACTGCTTCGAACACACTTTCCGAAATCGTCGCCGCAACTATCGACGGCAAGCATTATCAGCTACTCGGCCCGACATCCAGCTCAAGGATCTTCTCTCACGGGGACGGCCTCATCAATCCCGGCGACTATCGCGCCAAATTGTCGATGGACGAGCACAAGACCAACTACGAATCTGTGCAACAGTTTGAAATTTTGCTTCCCGATGGCACCACGCGCAAGTTCGGCGTGATTGGGCAATCGGAGTAGCTCAGCCGTTGGTTTTTGCAGAGAGGACAGGTAACGACGATCGATTGGAAAGGGAAGTCCTCTATCCTTCTGACTAGATCTCGCGGGCACAGGTTGCATTTGACTACAAATTGCCTGCGCCTCAGGATTGGGACTGCCTTGGAAGAATGAGCATAGGCAAGATGAGGGCAGATATGGGATAGAATCCAACAAAAAGTCAGGTAGTTAGGCGGAGGATTAGTTCGGAATGTGTATGCCGAGAATGTCGGGAGAGGAGAAATACCGGCGCTGAAAACTCAGCGCCAGGTTCACCAGCGCGATCATAACCGGTACCTCAACGAGAGGCCCGATCACCGCCGCAAAAGCAGCGCCCGAGTTGATTCCGAAGACGGATACGGCGACTGCGATTGCCAGTTCGAAATTGTTGGAGGCGGCCGTGAAAGACAGCGTCGCCGTTTTGGAATAGTCGGCGCCGAGTTGTTTCCCCATGTAGAAAGACATGAGGAACATCACGACGAAGTAGATCAGGAGCGGCACGGCGATCCTGAGGACATCCAGGGGAAGACGGACGATGTAATTGCCCTTCAGTGAGAACATCACGACGATGGTGAACAGCAGGGCCACAAGTGTCACGGGCGCGACTCGCGGTACGAAGTTCCTATCGTACCAGTCGGGTCCTTTCGCCCGAATCAGGACCGTCCGGGTGAGGAACCCGGCAATGAATGGAATGCCGAGATAGACCAAAACACTTCGAGCAATTTCTCCAATCGAAACATTGACTGCGGCTCCGCGCAGCCCGAACCAACTGGGCAGCACAGTGATGAATACCCAGGAATAGATTGAGTAAAAGAAGACTTGAAACAGCGAGTTGAACGCGACCAGACCGGCCGCGTATTGCGTGTCGCCCTGCGCGAGTTCATTCCATACAATGACCATTGCTATGCAGCGCGCAAGGCCAATCATGATCAGCCCTGCCATGTACTCCGGATATCCGCGCAGGAATACGATGGCGAGCACGAACATGAGAACGGGCCCGATGAACCAATTCTGCGCTAACGAGAGGGCGAGGACACGTTTGTTTCGGAAGACCTCATGCAGTTCTTCGTAACGAACCCGGGTGAACGGTGGATACATCATGAGAATCAGGCCCGCAGCTATGGGTATGGATGTCGTACCTGCGCTGAACCGATTCAGAAACGGAACAATTCCGGGGGCAATCCAGCCGAGTGCAACGCCCAAGACCATCGCGGCGAAAATCCATGCGGCCAGATAGCGATCCAAGAAGGAAAGACGACTTTTCTTCAACTCTGGCCCTCCACCCTCACTCAGTTGGTGATCCGAATTACGATCGGCCGATCCTGTCGATCTCGCTCTTGATCGCCATATCCTCAAGCGTCGCAAGAGGCAGCGAGAGAAATAGCCCAATCCTGCGATCCAACACGATGAAAGCATCACGGAACGCGCGGGCGATCTCCTCTGGGGTTCCTTTGACAGCGGCAGGATCGGGAATGCCCCAGTGCGCCGTCATGGGTTGACCCGGCCAGAAGGGACACTGCTCCTTGGCGGCGGTGTCACAGACTGTGAAGACAAAATCAAGCCTGGGAGCGTCGGGGCCGCAGAACTCATCCCATGATTTGCTGCGAAATCCGGCGGTGGACATCCCCGCTGATTCGATCTGGAGTAGGGCTTCGGGACGGGGCCGTCCCGTTGGATGACTGCCGGCGCTGTATGCAGTGAATCTGCCTTTGGCCTTGTGGTTGAGAATGGCCTCGGCCATGATCGACCGCGCCGAGTTTCCGGTGCAGAGGAACAGTACGTTGTGGTGCGTGGCCATCGCTAGGCTTTTCCTTCAGCGGGACCACGGCCGCAGCAGACAGGACCACAGCATGAGGGTTTCGGCTTGGTCGCGCGGATAAACCCGCTGAAGAATCTGTGATTCACTTGCGGAGCGATCGCTTCCACATCCACGCCTGCTTCCGTCAGAAACTGGCGCGCATCCTCGACGCTGTATTCACGGGTGGGCTCAATCGAGACGTTCTCAAAGCCAGCTTTCCTGATCTTCGCCAGGTACTCGCTTTCCTCCAAGGCGCCCGCGATGCAGCCGACCCATAGAAGCATGCTTTTGCACACCTCCTCCGGCACCTCGCCGCGCACAACCACATCCGAGACCGCAAACCGGCCGCCCGGCTTCAGTACACGCAGAGCCTCAGATAGCACCCGATCCTTGTTGGCCGACAGGTTGATTACGCAGTTCGAAATAATCACGTCGACCGTGTTGTCAGGCAGGGGAATGTTCTCGATCTCCCCCTTCATGAACTCCACATTGGTCGTGCCCGAGAGGCGCTGGTTCTCGCGCGCGAGCGCCAGCATCTCCTCGGTCATGTCGAGGCCATACGCCTTGCCGGTGGGTCCGACGCGCTGCGCTGAGAGCAGCACGTCAATGCCGCCGCCGGACCCGAGGTCCAGCACCACCTCGCCTTCGCGCAGTTCCGCGAGCACTGTGGGATTACCGCAGCCGAGCGAAGCCAAGACGGCCTTCTCCGGAATCCGGCCTTTCTGGTCTGCGCTGTAAAGGTTCGTCGTGATCGGGTCGCAACAGTGTAATCCTGGATCGCAGCATGCCTGCGGGCTACCGGATTCTGCCACGGCCCGCGCTGCGCGGCCATATTTCTCTTTCACCTGGTCTCGAACGTCGGTCGTAACCGATGTCATCATTGCCACCTCGTATTCGTTAAGGCGAATGTATTCTCTAGTGGACATATTTGTCAAGGCGTATATCATAAAATTGTGACCCGTTCTCCAAAACCGTCAGATCTGGCAATACTCTTTGCAGCCTTAGCTGATCGCACCCGACTCCGGCTACTGAACCTGATGAATGGAAGAGAAGTGTGCGTGTGCTACTTTGTGGAGATTCTCAAGCAGGGGCAGCCGAAGATTTCGAGGCATTTGGCGTACCTGCGTCGCGCGGGCATCGTGTCCGCTCGCCGGGAAGGGAAATGGATGCACTACAAGATAGTGCTTCCAAACGATGAGGGAGCAGCGACGATCCTTCGCCAGACGCTCGATACGCTTCGCGAGGAGAAGGACATGCAACTCGATCGATCGAGACTCGATCGAGCATGCTGCGCGCCGCAGAAGATCAGCGCGCTGGATGGTGCACCGCTTCCGGTTTTCATGGGAAAAGATGATTCCGTTACGTGCCAGTAGGAGATCTCACTATCGGTACTGAAGAGCGCGCCCAGTGCGGCGGCCTCGCCCGAGCCGATTGGCTTATACAGCGTTCGTATTCAGGTTCGACCACTCCGACTTTGGGTTCCCGCGCTCCGACTCACGCTCAAAAGGCTTGGGCGATCGTGGCGTCGGCAATCCTGGCAGGGCAGAATCACGAGGCTCTCGATACTCTCTCTTCAGGGGGTGGGACGGAAGAGCAGAGAAGGAATTCTGGTCACTGCGCCAGACGAAAAGAGATGGCCAGGCGATGCGGGCGAGCCATTTGAGACTCCTCAACGATCCAAGCAGTCCCTGGGACCGGATTCCGTGGGGACTTCTTCTGCAATAATTCGGTAGTTTACGATACGGCGAAAATGCTGCACATTCCCAGGGGCAGATGAAGGTATTACTCGTGCCAGGTTTGTCCTTGCACGATGACTTCCTCGATCTGGAGTGTTGAGTCTCCTTCTTTCCAATCAAAACGAACCAGGTCAGCCGGGGCGCCGGGAAGAAGGGCGCCGCGGCCAGTGAATCGTCCGGGATTGACAGTAGCCATCCGGAGCGCATCGCCAAGACTGAATCCGGTGTTGGAAGCCACGTGGGCGACGCCATCCTTGAGAGTGGACGTCGCACCGGCAAGATAATCGCTGCCCGCGAGGGTGAGATGACCATCGGGGTGAAGATCGACTGAGCCGCCTACGGGAGTTTCGTATCTGCCCGGAGAAAGGCCTGCGAGGGCAACCAGATCGGAGATCAGAATGGAACGGGAAACGGTCTTGGCGCGCAACATGGAAATGAGCGTGTCGGCCGGGAGGTGATGGCCGTCCGCAATGAAGGTGGCGGTGAGTCGATCATCTGCGAGCTGCGCCCAGATGAGATTGGGATGACGAGACAGCAACTGAGTTACGCCATTGCCGAGATGTGTGCTGAGTCGAGCACCTGCCGAAACGGCGGCGTGAATCTGGCTGACAGATGCGTTGGTGTGGCCGAGGGAGACATGGGTACCGCGCTGCGATAGAAACTGGATGTACTCCAGTGCAACTGCATAGTGGGGCGAAAGAGTGACCATGCCAACGAGGTCGCCGGAAGCCTGTTGCCAGCGCGCAAACTCGCCGGTATCCGGAGGACGGACATGCTCAGAAGGATGAGCACCGCGGGGGCCGTCTTCAGACTGAATGTGTGGCCCCTCAACATGGACAAAGGGAATCATGTGTATGAGCAGCGGATCGGAACGGCGCGCTTCGGCGATGACGGCGAGGGTGTGCAGGATTTTCTGCTCAGGAGCCGTGATGAGCGTAGGGATGAACGTGGTGACACCCGTTGCAAGCAGCTTGCGTGCAAGAGAGCGGACCGTTTCGACGGAAAGGTCGTCGGCGTTCAGATCGTGGCCGCGGAAGCCGTTTACCTGGAGGTCGATCAGGCCGGGGCAGAGCCACGCTGTTTGATCAGCCGGCTCTGCATCGATCCGAGTGATCAGGCCCGCGGAGGTGTGAACAGTGAATGAATTCCCGGTGCAGGGATCGCGTCCTGAGAATGAGGTGAGCACAAAGCCATGGTACGCGATCGTGGAAGCGCCTCAGGGGCCCGGAACATGGGCTGTACCGGCGAAAAGAAGGAACAGATCGGTCGCCTTCACCACTCAGGCGGGATGAATCGTCACACAAGCTGATAGCCGTCGAAAGAGATGCCAGCTGCAGAAGCGGGGTCGAGATAAAGCATGCAACGTGGATGTTGGCGCAAAGAGCTGGCCGGACACATGGGGCTGATGGGCCCATGAAGCATGTTCCGGATAGCTTGATTCTTCTGCGAGCCGGGAACTGTGCAAAAAATCGATCGCGCCGCAAGTAGTCCGGGAATGGTGATGGTGAGGGCGCGCGCGGGAACCGCATCGAGTTGGGGGAAGCAACCGTCGTCGACTTGCTGCTGACGGCACTGGAGGTCGAGATCGACGATTTTGACCGTATGCGGGTCGTCGAAATCAGCAGGTGGATCGTTGAAGGCGAGGTGGCCATTGACACCAATCCCACAACATACGATATCGATGGGTTCGGAGTTAAGTTTTGCGGCGTAGTGTGCAGCGGCTCCCGCTGGATCGTCGCCTGGATCGAGTAGATGCGCCGCGGCGAATGGAAGATCATCGAAGATGGCACGGCGCAGCCAGATTCCGAAACGCTGCGGGGCGGCGGCGGACAGGCCCAGGTACTCATCCATGTGGAAAGCCGTGACCTTCGACCAGTCAACGCCCGGCGCTTTGCGGAGCGCGGCGAGCATTTCACTCTGACTGGGGGCGGCAGCGAAGATGATGCGTACGCCGGATTGGTTCTCGAGGCATAACCGGATCTCGCGAGCAATGTCGGCGGCTGCTCGGACGCCCATCTCGGGCCGCGATCGAGCGACATGAATGGCAAGCGGCTTGGGATTTGGACTTTCCAAAGAGCCTCTGAGCAGTCGGAGCGAACGGTTCAGGCGAGTCCGGCCGATTGCAGGAGCTGATAAAAGCGATCTGGTTGGTGGGCGAGGGAATCTGAATACGCGGTGGCTCGACTCCATTGAAAGAGCATTTGGTCTTTGGGTTCCATTCCATAGAGAGGATGGAGTTTTGCATTGGAATCCGGAAAGCGGCCTTTGTCCCAATCTTTCGACAATGCCATGGCGAGGTTCTGATCGCGCTCAGCGATATTTCGAATCAAGAGACCGGCGGCGTCCTGGCTTATCGGCCTTGCGACCTGTTCAACAATGACTGACTCTCGCCAGAACAGACCCTCGAGATAGTCGACGCTCAGCGTGAACGCCTGGAAGTCGGAGAGGTTGGCAAGCACCGAGGGTCCGACAATTACGAGCAAACTGTGGAGACGAGTAAAGGGATTGGGGCGTGGGGAGCGATCTTTGAGCGACGTCAGCAATTCGTCGTCACTGCTCCACGGAACCGGGAGCCGAAGACCCATCGAAGACGCTGCAGCATGGCGATTGAATGCCGGAGCGGCGTCGTAGATCAAGTGAAAAGCTTCGTCCCAAATCTCGTTCCACTGGGCGTGATAATGCTGCTCCACAAAGAGACGAAATGCCGAGGTCTGCGCGACTGTAACGTCGCGGCTAAAGGCAACGGAGGCGTAGGCGAATCCGTCCCAGATGGAGTCTTGCACATAACGGCAGGGCACCCAGTTGGTAAGGATGACGCCCAGCGAGTTGGTGTCGTTTGCATCGAAATACGCTTCGGCGAAGGCGTCGATATTGCGCAATTGCCGGGCGCCGGCGCGTGGACCCCACTGGTAATTGATCAATGCGGGGGCGCCGATTGCACGCGATCCGTTGGCTTTGACCTTCAGAAGCGTGTCGTGAACCCGGATAGAGTCGGTCTCAGAGTAGTTCCAATCCATCACAATGATTTTCTTGTCGAGAAGGCCGAGAATTTCCGGTTCCTTGTGGATAACGAAATCTCCCCAAACGATGAACTGCTTTCCCAACTCTTCTGACAAATGGTTCAGGGAGTTGAGATAGTCAGCCCAGATTTGAGAACGGGATTTCGAACGAAGGGCTTTTTGCGACATTTCGGACCCGCCCCAATTCACTTCATCGCAGCCACCATGGAGGTAGACGGACGGAAAAATCGCTGCGATTTCGCGATACAACTTTTCGAAGAGCTGAAGGGTCTCGGGGTTTACGGGGATGATTCCGGTGAACTCGGACGAGCCAGATTCTGAGGCGTCAAGCAAATGCGCATACGTTGAGGAACGCGTAATGTAGCCAGTGTGTCCAAACGACTCAAGTTCGGGAATTAGATCAACTCCGTGGCTTGAAGCGAACATGGCGAGATCGTGAAGGTGGTCAGGCTTGAAGGCGTGCGGGTGAGTGAAAAGGCCGGGGACGGAAGAGAATCGGAGAGCGGTTCCCTGATCATCGGCCAGCCGGATCTGGAGAGCGTTCAGTTGCCAATCAGCACAGAACTCGACGACACGCCGGTAGTGCTCCAGCGGCTCCGGGACGCGGGCAGCGTCGACCATCACGCCTCGCATTTTCTGATTCGTGGAGCTTTCCGGGCCACCGGCAGCCTGCGATATCGATTCCGGACGGAATCGCCCAAGTGCAGCGTTGACTGAACCAGGCATCAAGCGAGCGCCGTAAAGGAGATTCGGAAAAGTCGCCGCAGCGGTGAACGCAGTACCTGCTTCCCGCAAGAATTTTCGTCGATTCTGGATTGGCATGTGCGGACTCCGGAGCGATCACGTATGGTTTCGTTCTAACTGAGAAATGTGATGATAGCGGGGCTTCCGACGGGCACGTAGCTCCCGGTGAAGTCGAGTTTGCCACTTTCGCGATGAATCCTGAATGCGGTGATGCAGTCGCTGCGCTGATCACACGCGTAAAGAAAAGCTCCACTCGGGTCAATTCTGCAGTTTCTGGGATAATCGCCTCTGGTTGCGGTTTCTCCGATGAGACTTGGTGTTCCGTTGGCGCCAATGGAGCAGATCGAGATCGTGTCGTGCAGACGATTGGCCGTGTAGAGGAACTTGCCGTCGGTCGACACGAGAATCTCGGAGGCAAACGTTGTACCGGCAAAACCAGGCGGCAGAGCGGAGATCGTCGCACTGTGCTTCAACGAGCCGCGCTGCGGATCGTATTCAAAGAAGGCGATGGTCGAAGCTTCTTCCTGAAGGGAATAGAACCAGTGGCCATTGGGGTGAAAGACAAAGTGGCGCGGGCCGTCGCCGGAAGGCAGGGAGGTAAACGGCTCGGCTTCGGAAGGGGTCAGCTTCCCGGTCGAAGAATCGAAGCCATACATGTAAATCCTGTCCTGGGCCAAATCGGTGGCGATCACGAATCGATTGTCAGGACTGGACGCAATCATATGAGCATGGGGCTTGTCGTGGCCGCTGATGGCAAAGCTACCTGGAGGTGCATCGGTTGCATGCTTTGCGCCAACGTTTCCAATGTCGTGGTGGACATCCACTGCCGCACCCAAATGGCCGTCTTCCAGAATTGGAATGACGGCGATGCTTCCCCCCACATAATTCGCCACGAATACATATTTTCCGGTTGCGTCAAGGCTCATATGGGCGGGCCCGGCGCCTTCTGAGCTGACCTTATTGAGGGGCGAAAGACTGCCGCTGATGGAATCGATGCTGAAGGCGCTTACTGAGCCATTCGCATCTGTAATCTCGTTGATCGCGTACAGATATTTCTTTGAAGGGTGAATACAAACCCAAGAAGGATTTGGAGTCCTGGCGACCAATTGAGGCAGAGTCAGCTCACCTGTACTTGGGTTCATCACCGAGAGATAGATGCCCTCGCCGTTTGCACTTCCGTCAACCGCACTTGTGTAAGTGCCGATGTAAGCGAGAATCCTGCGTCTGGAATTCGCGGAAAATTGCGGGACGGCGCCGAACAAGGAAGGCGCAACCGAAAAAGCTGCTGCAGTCATCAAGAAACTACGACGTGACCGCGACTGAATTAGATCGTTGGTCTCCATGTGAATCTCCCTTTCCTTAGTGACTTATCAAAGAACCCATTGATGTCAAGCTGCCGGATAGGCTCGATCCTAGACGAGGTACCAAGTAGCGGCAATCAGTGCGAATGCGACAACGGAAATGATCGTTTCACAAACAGACCAGGTCTTGAGAGTTTCGCCAACGCTCATGTTGAAGTACTCTTTCACCAGCCAAAAACCGCCATCATTTACATGGGAGAAAATAAGTGATCCGGTACCCGTGGCAAGTGCGAGTAATTCTGGATGAACTCCTGCGCTATGCAGTGCGATCGGAGCAACAATGCTGGCCGCAGTGGTCATGGCAACCGTGGCAGAACCAGTGGCGAGACGCATGAGCGCCGCGACCAGCCAGGCCAGGAGCAGGAGCGAGACATGGCTGCGCAATGCCGCTGTGATGATTGCAGAGGAGACACCGCAGTCCTGCAGAACGCGCCCAAAACCGCCGCCGGCACCGACGAGAAGCGTTATGGTTGCCGTGGGCGCAAGGCACTCATTGCTAAAACGGAGAATTGTCTCTCTTGAGAAGCCTCTCATGCGGCCGAGGGTCACAAAGCTGACAAGAGCTCCAACGAGAAGCGCAAGGTCGTCGTTGCCCATGAGGTGGAGGCCATTGGCGAGGGTCGGGTTCGTGAAGTGCATTCCATCGGCCCAACTGCCAATCAGCATAAGGGCCACGGGAAGGAGAATCGTGATTACGCTGATCCAGAAGCCGGGCAGTTTGCGTCTTTCGTGAGGTCCGGCGACTTGCGCAGCCATTGGATTGTCAGTCGAGAGATGCACATGGGGAGCGACAATCCATGCGTAGATGGGGCCGGCGATGACAGCGGTGGGAAGGCCAATCAGCAGGCCGTAGAAGATGGTGCGTCCGACGTCGGCTTTGTAGATGGTAACCGCGAGCATGGCGGCAGGGTGCGGGGGAAGCAATCCATGGACCACGGAAAGCCCCGCCACCATGGGAAGGCCAACCAGGATGAGGGAGGTATTGGTGCGCCGGGCGACGGTGAATGCGACGGGCACAAGGAGCACGAATCCGACTTCGAAGAACGCGGGAAGGCCGATGAGGAGGCCGATTAGCACCATAGCCCAGGGAACGTTCTTTGCGCCGAAGAAATCAACAAGGGTGCCGGCAATTCGATCTGCCGCACCTGATTCCGCCATCATTTTCCCGAGCATGGTGCCGAGCCCAATGATGATTGCGATATGTCCCAGAGTGCCCCCGACGCCGGCTTCAAACGAGTGAATTGCCGTGGTGAGGGGCATACCAACGGCGAGTGCGAGCCCCAAAGATGTGACCATCAAGGTGACAATGGGATTCAGCTTGACAAACGCCACAAGAACGATGAGGCCGATGACTGCGATCAGCGCCGATAAGAGGAGAAACAGACTGTGATGATCGATCATTCGTCTCCAGAATACTGGTTCTGACGAGCAAAGAGAGGCGGGGATCACCGGAGATGGTCAGAAGAGGATGATCCTATGCAGCAGGTTCCTTGTAGGCCACGCAATCGATTTCAACCTTGCAGTCGACGACCATGCTCGAAACCACGCAGGAACGGGCAGGAGGATGTTCGCCGAAGTACTCTTTGAAGACGGAATTGAAGGCGGAGAAGTCGCGTGGATCATCGAGCCACACTCCGCAGCGCACCACATGCTGCGGCCCGTAGCCGGCCTCTTTCAGGACAGCAAGAAGATTCGCAATCGCTTGTTTCGACTGGTCGAGGATGTTTCCGGAGACGAGCGCGCCATTGAGCATCGGAACCTGTCCTGATACATAGAGCCAGCCGGCTGCTGCAACCGAACGTGCAAAGGGAAGATGCTGACCGCCTGCCCCTTTGCCTCCTTCGACTCCGTAGCGTTTCACGCCCATACTCCACCTCCATTTTCGCGAGAAGCGACTCAATCGAGCCGGTTATTGGATCCAGTTTGTTTTGCCGCGCGGGAGGAAACGGCCAGCGCGCTTGCCGGTCGCCCCTTCTGAAGTGTAAGAAAGAACTCCATTCACCCAAACTGCTTCAATTCCTCTTGATGTGCAGATTGGATTGGAAAACGTGGCCGTGTCGGCGATGGTCGCCGGATTAAAGAGAACCAAGTCTGCCGCGTACCCAGTGCGAATCAGTCCTCGTCGGGCAAGACCAAATCTTTGCGCCGGCATTCCAGTCATTTTATGAACGGCTACGGGGAGAGAGAAAAGGCCTTCATCGCGGCTAAAGTGACCGAGCACGCGCGGAAAGGTGCCCCAGAGGCGAGGATGAGGACGCGGATCGTTAGGCAAGCCATCAGACCCGATCATGGTAGCCGGATGGCTGAGAATTCGGCGCATGTCGGTTTCTGAAATGCTGTGATAAATGGCTCCGGCAGGGCGCAAACGGCCGGCAGCATCAAGTTGGGTGATTCCCCAGGTCGCGGCGATTGCCGCAAGAGTTTGTCCGGCCATCTCCGGATGAGGTTCGCTCCAGGTGATCATGATCTCAATGCGCTCGTCGACCTGCCTCAAGTCGAGTGTGCTGGAACTGGCCGAATAGGGATAACAATCGCAGCCCGCTGGTTGGCCTTTTTGTGCTTCTTCCAGGGCATGCAGCACCTCGTGACTGCGGCCCCAGTTGTCAATTCCCGAACACTTCAGATGAGAAACAACTACTGGTATTTGACTGAGGCTGCCAATCTCGAAGGCTTCCCGCATCGCGTCGAGGACTCCGTCTGCCTCAGTGCGCATGTGCGTGGTATAGACTGCTGCAGCGGAGGCCAAAGGTTCGGCCAGACCCATCACCTCTTCAAAAGATGCGGCGTTGGCCGAGAGATAGGCGAGACCCGTGCTCAGGCCGAGCGCTCCCTCATCCAAGGCTTCCTGCAACTGACGGCGCATGGCAGCGATCTCCGGCTTGCCGGCCGGCCGATCGAGCCGGTCCAGATGGTTATTTCGCAGAGCGGTGTGGCCGATCAGCACCCCGACGTTCACAGCGGGAGGCGCATCCTCGAGTGCGGCCCGATACGCAGACACTGTGGAATACTGAAACGCTTCGGCTTTGCCGAGGAGGTTCATGGGGTCAGGCAGTGGGCCGCGAAGTACCACAGGGGATGCGCTGATTCCGCAATTGCCGACGATGACGGTTGTGACGCCCTGCGAGAGCTTGGGCAGCATCGTCGGATCCTGAATGACGGCGAGATCGTCATGGGTGTGCACGTCGATAAAGCCCGGAGCGAGCGCCAGCCCGCTTGCGTCCAAAATATTTGATGCGCTCCATTCAAGCGCCTGATCGATGGCGCATAGCACGCCATCGCGTACCGCGACATCGCACAATTCCGGCTCGGCGGCGCTGCCGTCGAGGACGTTTGCATTTCGAATGAGGGTGTCGCATCTCAACATGGGGCGCTTTCAGGATATAGGCTATAACCAGCGCGAGGGTCGCGGGCAATGCATTTTTCGATTCGAAGAATATATGGAGGGTGATTCAATGGGCGACCTGGTGACGACGCGGAAGGCCAGCCAACCTGGAATTTCTGCTTTGAATAAAGGGATCGGGTATCTCGCAGACTCCGCGGACCACGAGGAAATTGCGCTGCGCGGCTGGAACCTGCTGAACGGAGACCTGACCTTGCCGTGCGCCGTTCTGTATCAGGAAAAGGTACTTCACAATCTGAACTGGATGCAGCAGTTCATCGATGCCTATGGAGTTCGCCTGGCGCCTCATGGCAAGACAACGATGGCGCCCCGTCTGTTTCAAATGCAACTGGACCATGGCGCCTGGGGTATTACGCTCGCCACGGCGCACCAGACATTGGTTGCCTACACTTACGGAATCCGACGCGTTTTGATGGCAAACCAGCTTGTAGGCCGCGAGAACATGGCGGTGATTTCGCGCTTGCTGCGCGATCCGGAGTTTACCTTCTATTGCCTCGTGGATTCGGCTGAGCAGGTTGACTTGCTGGGCGCATATTTTTCGGAGCAAGCGCAGCGACTGAGGGTCCTTGTGGAACTAGGCGTGATGGGCGGGCGCGCGGGTGTGCGTGACGATAAACAGTTGCAGGCTGTGTTGACTGCAGTCTCGCGATGGAGAGATTCGATTTCGCTGAACGGTGTGGAGGTCTACGAGGGCGTTCTTCACGATGAACGGGAGATTCGAGCTTTTATGCAACGAGCAGTCGACGTCACGAGGAGGCTGGCAGAGGAACGGCGTTTTGCCGGAGCACCGGTGCTGCTCTCGGGTGCTGGATCTGCATGGTATGACGTCGTTGCCGAGGTTTTTTCTTCTGCGGGATTCGGGGATCGAGTCGAGATCGTCCTTCGTCCAGGCTGCTACATTACGCACGATGTGGGCGCGTATCGCGAGGCCCAGGCGAGGATTCTGAAGAACAACTCCATCGCATCACGGATGCACGATGGGCTGGTTCCGGCATTGCACGTCTGGGCGTATGTACAGTCAATCCCGGAGGCCGGAAGAGCGATTGTCGGACTAGGGAGGCGCGATGCCGCCTTCGATTCAGGGCTTCCGATTCCCGCCCTTCGCTTCAGGCCTGGAATGGACGTCCCCGTTCTCGCTCCCGTACACTGGTCACTCTCGAAGTTGATGGACCAGCACGCATACATGGAGATTTCAACGGAGGATGATCTGCGCGTGGGCGACATGATCGGATTTGATATCAAACATCCCTGCCTGACCTTTGATAAATGGCGCGTTTTGCCGCTCCTCGACGCGAAATTCCAAGTGGTGGATCTCATCGAAACGTTCTTCTGACCGAAGCGCCTTTTGAATAGGCTGTGCGCCTGAAAATGAAAATAATTCACGAAACGAACCGAAGTGATGCCTGGATTGAACCTAACTATGCCCATCTCATTGGAAGTATGCATTGATTCAGTCGAGTCTGCCGTGGCAGCGCAAAGGGGCGGAGCAGACCGGCTAGAGCTATGCCGGCTGCTTCACGTTGGAGGCCTGACTCCAAGCGAAGCTTTGATGCGCGCGGTTCGCTCTTCAGTGGCGATACATGTATTCGTGATGATCCGGCCGCGCGACGGCCACTTCACTTACGATCGCGTTGAACTCCAAGCCATGATGCATGATATTGACCTCGCGAAGAAATGCGGGGTCGATGGCGTGGTGCTGGGCGTTCTTTTGCCGGACGGGGAAGTGGATGTCGATGCGACTGCAGAACTTGTTTCAAGAGCTCGACCGTTGCAGGTCACTTTTCATCGCGCCTTTGACCAGTGCACGGACCTTGAGCGCTCGCTCGAACGAGTTATCTCAACGGGAGCGGACCGCGTGTTGACCTCGGGAGGCGCAGCGGAGGCGGTGCAAGCGGCAGAGAAGATCGCCCGGCTTGTTGACGTTGCCCGCGGCAGAGCGAGCATCATGGCAGGCGGCGGAGTTCGGCGTCAGAATGTCCGCGACTTGATTCTCACCTCCCGTGTTCAGGAGGTCCATTCCACTCTTGGTTTCTCAGAATGGAGCAAGAACGTGGATTGGAGCGGAGACGGCGAGGATGGAAGCAGCTCGCCGGCCTCGTCAAGGTATGTAGTCGAGGAATCCAACGTGCACGATATGCGGGATATTCTTGACGCGATTTCGGAATCTCAGAGTGTTGATATTCCGGGACGAAGATGAAGAATTCAGGCCTCGGGCGCCTGCCGGAATTGTGATTTGTCAGCTGTTACTTTGCGTTGTCCGGCGTTGACCAATTGTAGAGTTGAAACTCGCGAATGTGAGCCTGTGATGTGCTCGAGATGATTCGAAGCCGAACGCGCGTTGCAGTTACCGGCTTGAAACCATCGATCTTTTCATGGCCGATTGCCTGCGCTTCAGCCAGCTTGATCCACCTGTTTGTCTTTGCATCCCACGCCTCAATCGCATATTTCTCCACGTGCTGGCCGTCATTAAGCCACTCCATGGTTAGGCAATGGTCGAATGTGACCGGCTTCTCAAAATCGACCTCGAGATCTGAGTGATGCGAACCCTCAGGGGAAGACCAGAATGTGTCGGGGTCTCCGTCCAAAGCAGCATTCTCATTGGCCGAAGCCGGGCGGTGGTTGAGGGCGAGATTGTCTTTCGCTCGTTGACGGAGTGCGTCGCCGAATTCCTCAAGGCGCTTGACGTCAGAGTCGGGCAGCAGACCGCGGCTATCTGGCGCGACACCGAGCATCAATTGTGCCCCGCGCCCAACCGTTGCATCGTAAGTGGCTAACAATTCGGTCAGGCTCTTCAGTGAGGATTCGTCATTGGGATGCCAGAACCAATGGCTTTTTCGAAGAGGGGTGTCCGCTTCTACGGGACGCCACCGCTCATATCCATGCCGGTCGATGACATTCCAGTTTTCGAAGGGCACCTGGCCCTTCTCATTACCCACCCAGCGAGCATCCCCATACTCAAACAGGCCTGTATCTGCAAATACCACAGTATTCGGCTGGTAAGTCCTCAGAGTTTCAATGATCTTCTTAAAGTTATATACGTGACCTTCAGATCCCGCGCCATCGAGCCAGAATTCAACCAGATCGCCGTAGCGGGTTGCTAACTCCTCTAATTCGGCGTTGTAGTATTCGTCGTAGGCGGCCGAGTCTTTGTACCTGGGCTCGTGCCGGTCCCACGGAGAGAGATAGATGCCGAAGCGCAAGCCGTATTTGCGTGCGGCCTGCGCGACATCGCCAACCACGTCCCCTTTTCCGTTTTCCCAGGGGCTGGAGCGGACGCTGTAGCTGGTTTGATCAGTGGGCCAAAGGCAAAACCCATCATGGTGCTTCGCCACGAGGACAACGTATTTTGCACCGGAAGCGCGGATCGCCCTCATCCATTGGTCGGGATCGAATTGGGTTGGATTGAATACACTGGGACTGGCTGTTCCATCGCCCCACTCGCGATTGAGGAATGTGTTTGTTGAGAAGTGAACGATAACGCCGAATTCCAAGTCCTGCCAGGCCACCTGATAAGGCGCAGGGGTAATGTCCTGCGCAGTCTGCGCGGTGCACAGTTGCGTCCCTGTCATCACGGAGAAAAAGAGGGAAGCAAGAATTGGTCCCTTCATCAGAGGTCCTTTCTCAGGCGCCCATGCGAGCTCGATACAGTGCACCCTTCACTGGATCAGCCGGTTCAACGAACTGGAGGTTCGTGTATCGATTTTGCAGCCGGGAGACAACTGCGTCGCGAATTCTTCGGACCTTTCCGAGAATACTTCCCGCGGTGGCGATTGAGGGCGGGAGAAGCTGGCGGTTCTCAGACTTGAGAATTCGATCAATCACTAATTGCGCAAGATACGCCAGGTCTGCTGCGCCGCGATCGAGGATTTCACAAGAGACCTCGTCGCCATCTTCGGCACATTGGACAACCATAGGCGCAAACTCAGAGAAGAGCGGTCTCGGCTCGGAATTGGCAAACTCAATGAGCGATTCGACAGAGGGAAGGCCCCATAACTCACGTGCCATTTCAAGAAGCTTCGAAGGCCGGCTCTCATCAACCGCGAGAAAACCGCGTCGCAGGCCTTCAAGACCAATCCAAAATCCCGCGCATTGGTCGGCGAGCATGGGCCCCCACCCGCCAGCTGTCATGATCTTTCCGTCCTGGCCACGGCCGGCGACATTGGAGCCGGTGCCGGCCAAGACGAGAACTCCGCGTGCGCCGGGAAATGCCGCGTCCAGCGCGATCTCCACGTCACCAAGAATGAGAAGTGAGCCGGAGACGCGTCTTGAGAAATTGTTCCGCAGCCAATCAACGACAAGTGGAACGGTATTGCCCGATGTGCCAATACAGGTGCGTGCAATCTGATTCATGCTGATGCCAGCTTGCTTTGCCAGACGGCTCAGGGCATCATCAAGTTGGGCCGCCGCTTCAGTTTCGCTGGCGTTGAGGCGTTTCACACTGCCACTTACGACACGATGCAATTCGCGGTCTTCGTTGGCAAGAAGAAACTCGGTCTTCGAACCGCCGGCATCTACTGCCAAAAAATAAGACATTCATATCTCCGAGATGATCGAAATTAAGACTTCCCGATAACCAGCGACCTACCCACGCTGATTCCAATCGGATCTTCTGGCGTGAGAATCAATGTTGATGTTCTGGCAAAAGAGTCCAGATCTCGGGGTCCTCTTCTCCGAGGACCCAAGAGCAGAATCCTTCGAGGCTGCGGTCTTCAACCAGCTGATATCGCTCACGGAACGTGCGAAGGTCAGTGAAGAAGACCCATTCGCGCATCTGATCCCGATAGAAAAAGAAATAGGAGCTGCGATCGGAATCGTCCCATTCAATTTTGCCTTTGTAGGTTTCGGCCAGTTGCAGCGCGTCGGGAGCGCTGATGTAGTCGGCAGTTTCGTTTGGAGTCTCTCTACCGGTCGCCTTGTCCACGGTCGGGGCGCCCGCAAACCAGTGGTACCCGTACAACGGGATGCCGAGCGAGAGTTTTTCCTTTGGGACTACAGCGAGGGCATAATCAAGGTTCTCCAATGACCATTGCCATCCGTCGACCGGTCCAGGGGTCGTCCATCGTGTGTGCTGATCGTAGGTCATTACACAGACGAGGTCGACAATTTTTGCGAGGGCGGCCAGATCATAACCACCGCGCCAATCGGAGTATATCCATTTTGCAAATCCCCCGCTGCCCGGGTAGCCGGGAGCATTGGGAACGGTGGCAACACTGATTTGGAACCCGGCACCATGGAGAGCTTCGGCGGTTCGCTTCACCAACGAGGTAAATCCATCGCGATCGGTCCAACTAAGATTTTCGAAGTCCAGCTGAAAGCCCCTGTATCCATGCAAGCGCGCCTCTCGAACCAAGGCTTGGTTCATCAGGTTCTGGGCTTCGGCATTGCCTGCGAGAGCGTGCAACTGGCTCTTGCCAAAAAGAGCGAGGATCGGCATTACCGGCACGTGGTTCTGTTGCGCTATTTGAAGTACGAGGGGATTTGGCGCACCAGTGACCAGGCCAGTTTCATCCACCTGGTACCAGGTCGGCACAATCAAGTCAACCTTGGCCGCGTGAGCGAGAAACGAGCGAATTGAGCCGGGCTGGTCAGTCATGTAGAAGAGCGCCACCGGCCGGGCAAAGAGGCAACTGCACGAACAAAGCAGGACCGCGATCAACAGGGAATGCCTGATCACAGGAATCCGGCCACGGAAAGAGAACGGATCTCGGAAATGATTGAGTTTCATTGCAGGATGATTGTATATCGGCTATCTGTTCGGCTGGGCTGTGGTTGCTTCAGCGAGTTAGCGCGCGGAGGTCTCCGTTTCGAGAAAGCTTCGCACACGGGAGGAAACCTGCTCAGCATCGCAGGTCATGATGAGATGTGCGCACGATCCTGGTGAGACGTAGGTCGGAGCGTTGAGAGCTGCGGCCCAATCGAGCGCGGGACGCGGATTCACGAGGTGATCCTGTGCGGCGACGATCACCAGAAAGCGCGCATGGGTCGAATGTGCAGCCTGCGCAAGAGAACGAGAGCCGATCACGTCCTGGTGAAGGATTGCTTTGAGCTGCCAGACCCGATCATTGGCATCGATCGGCAAGGGGCTCTCGGTTTTCGCAACAAACTTGCGAAAATTCTGTCGCGTGGTTTCAGAGTTGCGGAAATCAGGTGTCGTGACGACCAACGAGCCGAAGAGATTGGCAAGCTTCAAATTTGGTTCTTTCGTATATCTACCGTTCAGGTAATCGGGGTCGGAGTAGATGGTATCGAGCATGATCTCTTTGACTTCGAGGTCATAAGGCGTCAATCGTGGAGTGCCAAGGATGGGAATCGCGTCATCAACGAACTCAGGATGGGCGACAGACCATGCGAAAGTCTGTTCGCCTCCCATGGAGAGACCAAGCACCGCATGCAAATGGGTAAGATGAAGGACCTCGGTTACGACGCGGTACTCGGCATTGACCATATCCAGCGTGGAGAATTCGGGAAAGGCGGCCCCACGTTGTGTGAGGCTATTCGATGGAGAGGATGAGATGCCGTCGCCGAGGGCGTCGATTGCAATTCCGAAATACCTGGAGGTGTCGACGAGGATATTTGACTTTGCAGACGGTGCTGCCGAATTGGGATCGCCAAAGAAGTTCCTGAGGTCAGCGCTTGTTCCGTAGAGCCAGGTGGGCATCAGGATGGCGTTGTCACGTTCGCCGTCGAGTGTGCCAAATGTCCGATAGCCAATGCGGCAGTGCTCGATGATGGAACCATTCTCCAGCTTGCATCGACCCAACTCCGCAAACTTCAGTTCGCCATTCTGGGCCCAGGTCTGGGCTGGAAGGGCCATTGAAATCATTGCCGCAAGGACAACAATTGCGGGTTTCATCGGTCTTACACAGATGTGTTGGAGATCTGCTTGCAGCATTGATTCCTCCATGGAATTCCCAACCAGCTTTACCCTTGATCTTCCATGATCAAGGAGTGGAGCTTGTGCACGGCCTGGGGGAGTTGACTGGCAGAGGTGCTGCCAAAACCGAGCACCAGTCCCTGACGAGGCTTCTTGCCGATGTAATAGGGCGAGAGTGGCCACAGCCACAGTTTTTCACGAGCGGCCCTGGAAGCGATCTCTCGATCATTCAAGCCATCGGGCAGCGTCACGGCGAGATGCATTCCCGCTTCGGTCCCGTGCACTTCAAGCATGTCGCCGAATTCCTGGTGAATGCTTTCGATCAAGACACCTCGCCTTTCACTGTAAAGGCGGCGCATCTTGCGAAGGTGTCTTCCAAAGTATCCCAGACTCATGAAATCTGCGAGCACCTCCTGATAGAGATAGGGAGGGAAGATATCCATCGCAAATCGAACGGCAGAGAATCGTTCCACCAAGTCCGGCGGAATGACGATGTAGCCGATTCGCAATGAAGGGAAAAGGACCTTGCTAAAGGTGCCAATGTAGATCACGCGCTGATTCACGTCGAGGCCCTGCAGCGAAGCGATGGGCTTGGTTTCGTATCGATACTCACTGTCGTAATCATCCTCGATGATCCAGCTTCCAGCGCTTTGCGCCCAGTTGAGGAGCTGCAATCTGCGAGTCGCGCTCATGGTTGAGCCGAGGGGATATTGGTGAGAGGGTGTGACGAAGGCAGCTCGGGCCTTGGGATGACGCCTGATTGCGAGAGAAACATCCATGCCGTCCGCATCGACAGGAACAGGAGTGAGGCGGCAACCTGCAGTCGCCAGCACAGTTCGCTCAAGGTTATAACCCGGTTCTTCAATCAGGACGGGATCCCCTGGATCGAGGAGAACGCGGGTTGTGATGTCCAATGCCTGTTGTGAACCTGAAACGACCATAATCTGGCCGGGTTCGCATTTGACGGAGCGCGCCGTGCGGAGATAGGAGCAGATTTCTTCGCGGAAACGCGGGGAGCCGAGCGGGTGGATATGGTGAAACGCTGCGGCGCTTGGATTTCGACTGTGCCGGGCGACAAGGCTCGACCAGACCTGAAATGGAAATTGGTCGAATGCCGGCTGATGCACTCCAAATGCGCCCCATCCGCGCAGCTGGGATGCGCCTTCAAAAGCAGGATAGAGTTGTGCACGGCGCGACAACCGACGAGGACCGGAGGGCGTCCTGGTGGAGGGACGAGACGTCCGGCTGACCGACATGAGTTGTTCGGGCAATGAGCTGGAAACAAATGTTCCTGAGCCGACCCGGCTTTGAAAATAGCCTTCAGCCAGTAGCTGTGCGTATGCATGGAGAACAGGAAAACGGGAAACTGGAATTTCGGACGCAAGTTCTCTGCTTGAAGGGACAGGTTGCCCGGGACGAAGGTCGCCGCGAAGGATCGCAGCCCTGAACCCGTCGTAGATTTGCCTGTGCAATGGCGTTGCAGATGTGCGGTCGATTGAGATGACGGGGGCAATTCCGCCGTGGAAGTTGTGCATTTCGGCATTGTAGTGGTCAGGATGATATACCATCAACCGGATATGGTGCATGACCACCAATTGCAACGAGACTTGGACAAATGAGCGAGTCGACATCCTCATCGACCGTCATTCGCTTCTCTTTGTCAGCCCATCGCTTCGCCGCTACGCCGCGTGAGTTGATGGACCGAAGATGCAGATGCTTTCGAGCGGCATGTTTGCCTTTCCTCGGCATGCCGCCATTTTTTTTGCCCCGACGAAGAAAAGCAAGTTTCACGAGAGACGGAAAAGAGTCGGTCGAGCATGGTCTAACATTTGGTTATCGACAGACCCTGACGAAATTGTTGAATGAAGAGCATGCTCAGTCGACTGGCCGGAGTGAAGGATCGAGCTGTGCAGGCGGCGGCATATCAACCATACGCAAGGGAGTAGAAACCGCGGCTAACTCGCGGCTCTTTTGGGTCGCGCCGCATCTTTAAGGTGAATTTAGTGGAAGTCGTGAGAGGAAATTTCCGCGCTGGTGATATTGAGAGGCTTTATGTTCTTTGCCTTCACATGAATCACACCGTCCTGATTCTGGAGCATTCCTTCGATATGGAGAAAGCGATTGCGCGTAATGGTTGCGCGGTCCTGTTCGAATGTGCCAGGTGTAATGATCACGTTTGAGATACCGGTCTCGTCTTCGAGGGAGAGGAAAACGAAACCCTTTGCCGTGCCCGGTCTCTGGCGCGCTATGACGCAGCCGGCAACGCGAACAAATTGATTGTTGCCGCAGTTGTCGAGATCTGCAGCAGAAAGTATCCCTTCTTTGCGTAGTGCGTCGCGGTAATAAGCCATCGGATGCGGTCCGGTGGTGAGACCCGTTCCGGCGTAATCTGCCGCGAGTCGCTCGTCGGTCGTCATTTGGCGCAGCGGACCAGGTGCGATTGGTTCACCGGCATCCGACATGATTCCGCGTAACAGAGGACCGACAGGTCGGCCAGCCTGCTCCACCTGCCAGAGAGCATCGCGGCGATGATTTACTTCACCGAGAGAGTTCAAGGCGCCAATGCGTGCCAGGCCGATGAGTTCCTTTCGTTTGAGCGCCGGAACACGCGCTGCGAGATCATTGACCGATGAGAAAGCCCCGCATTGATTGCGTGCATCGACCATGGCTTCTGCGGTGGATTTTCGCAGTCCTTTGGAATAGTTCATCCCGATACGCATGGACTGGGACCCATCTGGTTCTGTCTCGAGTGTGCAAAGCCAGTCCGATTTTTGCACGTCGATGGGACGCACACGCAAACCATGGCGCTGCGCATCCTTAATCAATACCGCTGGTGAGTAGAAGCCCATTGGCTGGTTATTGAGCATAGCGCAGGTAAAAGCGGCTAGATAATACACCTTCAAATAAGCCGAGGCGTAGGCAATCAGAGCGAAGCTGGCTGCATGCGATTCTGGGAATCCATACATCGCAAACGACGATATGCCCTGAACGATATCGTCCTGTGCTTCTGCTCCAATACCATTGCGGGTCATGCCAGTGCGCAGGCGGCCTTCGAGATCCTTCATGCGCTGCATGGAGCGGCGCATGCCTACTGCGCGACGCAATTCTTCTGCTTCAGCGCCTGAAAAGCTCGCCACTGTCATCGCCATACGGAGCAACTGTTCCTGAAAGAGCGGAACACCGAGCGTTCGCTTCAGCACCGGTTCGAGCAGGGGATGCGGATACGTGATCTCCTCCTTACCCTGGCGACGGCGCATGTAAGGGTGCATCATTTTGCCCACGATCGGCCCCGGGCGAATAATGGCTACCTGCACAACGAGATCGTAGAATCTTTCCGGAGCATTATGGGGAATGGAGGCCATCTGCGCCCGGCTTTCAACCTGAAACATGCCAACGGTATCGGCTTTGCGCAACGTTTGGTAGACCAGGGAATCTTCAGGAAGTGCGGCCATGTCAACACTCTTGCCGTAATGCCGCGGGATCAACTCAATGCAATCCTTGAGCACAGCCATCATGCCGAGGCCAAGCAGATCTACTTTGATAAGACCAAGGTCAGCGCAATCTTCCTTGTCCCACTGCACAACGGTGCGTCCCGGCATCGAAGCGCGCTCAATTGGAACCACATGATTTAAAAGCCCGGCACAGATGACGATGCCGCCCGAATGCTGCCCGAGATGCCGCGGCAGGTCCTGCATACGCATGCAAAGATCAAGGTAAGCGGCGATACGCGGATGCCGAATATCAAATCCAGCTTGCTCAAAATGGCGTGCCATCGTGTCGTTGGGTCCTTGCCACTCCCAGTGACCGACCAGGCTGGATAATCGCGCCAACTGCTGCTCGTCGAAGCCGAGCGCCTTTCCGACCTCACGCGCTGCAGAGCGCCCGCGATACGTGATGACATTCGCAGTCATGGCTGCTCCCAGCGATCCGTAGCGCTCATACACATACTGGATTACCTGTTCTCGCTGATCGCCGGAGGGCAAATCGAGATCAATATCAGGCCATTCGCCGCGGCTCTCGCTCAGAAATCGTTCAAAAAGCAACTCGAGTCCGACGGGATCGACAGCGGTGATTTCGAGTGCGTAGCAAACGGCGGAATTAGCTGCCGAGCCTCGGCCCTGAACGAGAAAACCGTTTCGCTGGCAGTAGCGGATGATATCCCAAACGATCAGAAAATATCCGGCAAAACCGAGTTTTGCGATCAGGGCCAGTTCATGTTTAACCTGAGCGCACGCCTTCTGGAGAAGATTCCTCTTGACTGGTGAACCGTAGCGTCTTCTCACTCCTTCTTCAACCCTCTGTTCGAGAAAACTTTCCATGGTTTCGCCGTCAGGCACCGGATAGTGGGGAAACCTATAGCCGAGATTATTGAGGGTAAAGGCAAGCCTTTCACTCACGATGCGCGTGTTAGCGATTGCATCGGGAATATCGTCAAACAGGGAAGCCATTTCACGTGATGTGCGCAAATGCCTCGCCGAATTTGTGGCCAGTAATCTGCCTGCCTGGGCCAGTGTTGTGTGATAACGAATCGAAGTGAAGACATCGAGCAGCTCGCGATCCTTTTCAATTGCGTTGCGAATGCCATTGGTTGCGATAACAGGAAGACCCAGGCTGGACGCCAGGCTCAACAAGGATTGATTCCGGCATTCCTCCGCGCGCTGCTGATGCCGCTGCAACTCTACATATAGATTGCTACAGCCATAAATGGAGACAAGGCGATCGAGTGTCTTTCGTGCCCCGATGAGCCCGTTGTGCGCAAGAGCAGCAGCTAACGGGCCCTCATCGCCACCTGTAAGACAGATCAGCCCTTGAGAAAACTCTTCAAGATCGTCGAATGTCGCTGCTCCCTCGGCTTTTGAAGATTCACGCATCTTGAAACGCGTGATGAGCTGGCAGAGATTCTGGTATCCGACCTGGGACGTACAAAGCAGCACAATGCGCGGCGGTTCCGGTGGAAACAGGTGCGGAAGCCATGCAGGCGGAGTGAGACAGTTACCGAACGCTGAGACGGCAATCTCGGCTCCGATGTGTGCCTTGATCCCGACGCGTTGGGCAGCAGTGTGAAAACGAGCTACTCCGTAGAGGCCATTTCGATCTGCGAGCGCCATGGCGGGCATTTCGAGATCTATAGCGCGCTCGATCAGTGATTCCGGCTGCGAAGCCCCGGCAAGGAAACTGAAGGCGCTGGAGGCATGGAGCTCGACGTATTGTTTGCCCTCAGTCGTAATAAGCCTCCAGCCGCCATTCGTTTTGCATGCAGTCGTGCAGTAACAGGCAGGCAAGGGACGCACCATCCGCATCGGTCGCCAATACGTCCCATTCTTCCGTGTCCCACTGCGCGTTGGACCACCAGCAGCCGCTGGTCCGCCATGGTCCGAATGACTCGGTGATCAGGTAGCGGTTCTCTCTTGTGCTGAATGTCTCCGGCTTGGTTGCACGAAAACGAACGTGAACAGGCAATGGTGGTCGAAGGCGCCGCAAAGCCAGATGTATACCTTCGGACTTCAACGCAGGCGCGCGACGGTTGACCTGAAAGCTCTCCATGTGGAAGCGGCCGGAATGATGCGTATCTTCGATCGCGGGTGAACCGACGCGATCGTCGCCCACCAGGGCTTTTAGCCGGGCCAGGGTTACATCGAGTCGAGACGGCTCTGGTGTTTGCGGTGCAAACAGGCCAAGCTGCATTTTTTGCGAGACGCCCGGCTCTGCAGTCATCGAGAAGGAAACGACAGCAGCTTGTGGTGGATTCGCAGCGATTTGCAGTTGCAGCAGTTTCAACAGAAATTTGCGATCGGTGGTGGGGAGGGCTGGTCGAATTGCAAGGTGATGAACTTGGCCGCCTTCCATCTGCAATTTCAATGACAGAGAAGCGAGAGAAAGTAGGCGGTCTGCGGCCCGCTGCGTAAGGCACTCGATCATGCGCGCACTTATAAAGAGGAGTGACTCCATCTGATCGACAGGATTCTCAAATTCGTATGTTTCCTGGAGCAGAAGCGCAGGCTCTACAGGTTCAAAGACATGTGTTGCCACGCCACACGCCTGTTCATGCCAGGTGATGGCTTGCGGGCCAAACCGCATAACCAATTCCACTACAGGGAGCGACGCAAGTTCGCTTAATGAGCGAATGCCCCACATTGCGAAGATTTCAAGGTAATCGTCACCAAGGTCGAGCGAGGTGAGTGGAAGATCTGCCAACGCCATCGCTTCTTCGCCGGGTGGAATAAGGACAATACCACGTTCTGCAGAGGCTTTTAGTCGCGCTGCATGGTAGTTGTCGCTGACCGTAATGGAAGTGCGGAAACCGGCACGAAGAAGCGCGGCATGAAGCCGAGCGGCCAATTGTTTTGCGGGTCTAAACAAGCGTTCAGTTCCAGAGAGATCGAGAACGCAGGTGCAGGCTTTATCACTGCCGGCTGCCTCAATACGCGGAGAGAACTTTGCCGCAACTTCCAGGAACACTGAGGCAGCAGCGGATTCAACTTGGGCAGATCGTGAAAATATCTGAATTCCGCCCAATTCCTCGATCTCCAAACGTGTCATGCCCAGCGATACTCCTCGTCGTCGCGCACGCAGGTTCATGGAGCAAACCGTGTCCTGAGGCGGATGCCCCTCGAGGACAACCACAGGCTGCGATTGCAGATCAGGTCGCAGGCGCAGTAAGGCCTGTGCGGGAAAATCCGCTGCATAAACGCAGGAATAGACCGTACGGCTCATACCCGCATCTCTGCTTCCCATTGCGCGCCGGCAGACCACGTTGAAGCAGAAGGCTTGCGTATGCTGTTCACTCCGTGTGTAAATCGCCGCCGTTGTTGCTGTATGTCAAAAGTGAATCCACGCAGCACAGTTCCACCGGCAGTGATTGCGCGCGAAGGCGAGCACTCCAGAACCAGCGCGGAACTCGATTGCGCATAGGCTGCTCTGCCCAGAAGCACAAGGCTGCAACGAGCGTGGTCCGCAGCCTGCCGGAACCGGAACCATGTAGCCAACGGTATTCGTCGACCATGCTCGGGTGCAATATTGCCGAGATCGAGCACGATTGCCGCGAAACCGCCTGCCTGCAACAGCAGATCGATTGAGCGTAACGACTGATCGAGTCGCGTCCATTGACTGTTTCTAGAGGATGACGACTTTGTCGGGTAGTCTCTGGGAGAGCGATTATGGCATCGAATCCAGAGAAGGTGATCCAGTCTTACTCCACTTGCAGCTGCCGATTCGGGGTCGAAGGTATCGTCCACATCGACCCATGCGCAAACTTGTTCCACTTTCGTGCGTTGCGCGACGATCGACAATGCCAGGCTTGTCCGCCCTGAGGATGAGCAGCCTACCAACTCAGAAATGGCTCCCACGGGTATCCCGCCACGCAGCAGGCTGTCGACAACCGCAATTCCAGAAGAAGCAACATCGGGAATCGTCTGGAGTATGGGAGTGAGAGCGGATGGGAAACGATTCTCGAGTGCGTGTTCAATTTTGAGTCGAAGTGTGGCAGCGGAGGGCATAGCAGGAGGTATATTCGCCTTTTATTCGCCTAGCATGATGCATGGGAATCTTTTTGTCAACTGGCTGGAGATGAAAACTGTATAGGCTTCAGATTGAGTAATTTATGTCATTAAATAGAAGCAGATTGCAGGTTTTTATGGATTGCAGTTCTTTAAGGTTCAGTCCAATCCAATGAATAAATATCCTGTGTGCCCGTATCGCGCAGCAGTAGCGGAGAATCATCGGGACTGAGAGTCAATGAGCCGCCAGCCTGTCCCGTATCAGCAAAATTGGTCAAATCGGCCACTTTTTCCATCTTGTGGTCAGCGATCTCAATTCTGGCAACCGCTCCTTTCCCAGCGAAATCTTTCAAGTAGATAAATTTTGAATCTTTCGACCACGCAAGCCAGCCGAAGGTTCCTTTGGCAAGCTCGGTCCACTTTGAACTCTGAAAATCATAAATCAGAACGGTTTGGGAGTCGGCTGACATGGCAGCAAGATAGCGTCCATCGGGCGACCAGCGCGGTGAATAAAGTCCTTGTGATCCAGGAATGTCGGAGATCTTCCGAGTTGACAAATTAAGGACATGAATTGCAGGAGTGCCACTCGTCACAGCCGCATCATTTGCGTCTCCGCCAAATGCGATTCTGGATCCATCGGGCGACCAGGTGGGATCCTGCTGGTTATGCGGATCGCCCGGCATGAGTTCGTTGGGCGTACCCCCATCCGCGGGAATGGTATAAATCCTTCCCGGCTGAGTCGAACTCACAGGAAAACTGAAAAACACGATCGTCTTCCCATCCGGGGACCAACGGGGCAAGATGGGCTTGAAAGGCGGGAATGTTAATTGCGTTCTTTGGCTTCCGTCCGACTTGCACTTCCAAAGTTCGCCTTCAGGATAAGAAACATAGGCCGCCCATTGGCCGTCTTTTGAAAATTCAACAAACTCGGCGGATATCCCGAAAAGAAATGGCTGAAAGATATGTGATTTTACGTCGTAACTTTCAAGTTCGCCCCTGTAGGTTCGACCGACGACATAGATCTTCTTGCCATCCCTGCTTGGCAGAGGAGAGTGAAGCGACATGGGACTCGACGTCAATTGAATCGGTTGCACTTTTGAATGCAGGAATCCGCCTTCTTTGGGCAGAGCCCAGATTTGTCCCTGGGATTGGAACACAAAGTATTTGCCATTCGCAGTCCACCTGCCGCAGCACTCATCGGGAGGATTGTGCCACCCTTCTAGCAAGCGGTGAGGGTTTGAACCGTCCGCCGCGATTTCCCAAATTGCCTGCTGGCCGATTCCCGTGCCTCCGATACCGCTCTGTGAAAAATCAGATGTTCCGAATCGCAGACGGCTCCCGTCAGGCGACCATACAAGGTCAGAGATGAGTACCTTCATGGTCCAGAGTTTTCGGGAATCTGTGCCATCGGCTCTGGCAAGATAAGCATCGCCTCCATTGGAGTATGCCAGTGATTTACCATCGGGCGACCATGCGGCGACGTCCCCAATCGTGTTCGCCAGCCGGCGCGGGGACCCGCCAAAAACGGACAGGCTCCAGAGCGGTCCCACCGCGGGGAAGCCATTGCCATCCACGATCAGGAACGACGACCCGTCCGGTGACACATCGACGGGAACCATGGAAGGCGATGGCATGGGAATCTGCGATTCCACACCGCCGGAAGGCTGTATGGCGGCAACATCCTGAACCCCTGAGTTGATCAGAGTCATGTAGATCCTGGATCCATCCGTGCCGATGAGGGATTTTTGCAATCCATCGTGAGTCAACTGCACATAATGATCAACATAAGGAACCGGCGAGGGCCGCAGCCAGAAATGATCAACGATCGCGAGAAGCAATACAAGAGCCAGAGCTCCGGCAATGAGTCTTGAGAATACCCGGCTCGGCTTTCCAACCGCCATCGCTTGCACTGGGTGTGTCATCAAGGTGGCGTCGGACAGTGCTTCGAGGGCAAACGCCAGATCAGAAGCTGACTGGAACCTTTGTTCAGGATTCTTCTCAAGTCCGCGGTGGATGACTTTCTGGAGTGCCATTGGCGCTGTGGGAACAAGTTCCAGGAGGGATTGGGAATCCTCGTTGAGAATCGCGCTCATGGTTTCAATTGTTGTGGGACGCAGAAATACCCGTTTTCCGGCAAGCATCTCGTAAATTATCGCGCTGAACGCGAAAATATCGGATCGATGATCGGCGGGTTCTCCACGCACCTGCTCGGGTGACATGTACGATGCAGTTCCCATCACAACGCCAGGTTCTGTTGAGTCTGCGGCTGCAATCTTCGAGTTGCTTGCTTTCTTGTCGGAGTGCAATACCCTGGCCAGACCGAAGTCCAGGATTTTCACCTGGCCGTCCCTTGTGAGGAACAGGTTTTCAGGCTTCAGGTCCCGATGAACAATCCCTTTCTCGTGAGCCGCCGCCAAACCGCGCGCGATTTGCACGCCGGAATCAATCACCTTGCGCAGCGGCAGCGGGCCTCTCTTGAGGCGCTCACGCAGAGTCTCACCGTCCAGCAGTTCCGATACGAGGTAGGGGACTCCCTCATACGTTCCCATTTCGTATACGGCGAGAATATTGGGGTGATTCAACGCAGCGGCAGCCCGGGCTTCCTGCTCGAACCTGGACAAGCGGTTGGGGTCATCGGAAGAGAAATCGTGCAGAACTTTGATTGCGACGTCACGATTGAGTCGCAAATCGCGGGCTCGGTACACCTCGCCCATCCCGCCCGCGCCAAGGGTAGACAATATCTCGTACTGATCGAGAACGGTGCGCGGAGTTAGGGACATTTTGCTGATTATATACCGGTTATCGAACGCTCCGAGACTGTCGTCTGTGCCCGGTGGGGGTGCTGTTTTCGCCTGAGTATTCCGAAAGATCGTGGGCAAGCGGACACCCGGAGCAATCTGGCATTCTTCCGCAATGCGCCTTTCCGACGGCCACGGTGAGGGCATGAAACTCGTTGTAGAGTTCGATGCGGCGGCATTCTGGATCGGCCGCGAAGGCCTTCTGAGTGAGCTGAACCAACGATTCATATCCAGAGCGGTTGCGGCGAGGCGCTGGAAAGAGGAGTTCGTGGCGTTCGACAATTCGGCGCAGGTACTCGTCGGCTACCGGGACTGAATGCTGGAGCGCGTAGAGCAAGATCGCATCTGCCGTTTCCAGTCCAACACCGGGGAGAGACAGAAGTTTTTGGCGAAGAGCTCTTGTCCCCATCGAGGCCAGCGTGTCGAGAGAGCCACAGAACTCTGCAACAAGCATGTGGGCAAATGCTTTGAGCGCCGGAGCTTTACGGGTGAAGAAGCCGGACGGACGAATGAGACTCTGGAGATCGGCAACTGAAACGGTTCGAAGGCGCTCGAAGTTCACCACGCCAGCGGCTTTGAGGTTAGCCAGCGATTTCTCAGCCGCTTTCCATGAAGTATTTTGCGTAAGGAAGGCGCCAAGGATGACTTCAAACGGCGTATCCCCGGGCCACCAGTGTTGCGGTCCATAGGCTTTGGCGAGAAGGTCGTGCATGTGGCGAAGACGTTCGGCCGGGGACATGTGTTGTTGCGCATTCATTCTGATTGATCCGGCTGCGCGGCAGGTTTGAGGAGCGTTTTCCATTCCAGGAGCCGGGCACGAGCCGCAGCGGTTTGCGCCTCGCCCGTGTGGCCTGCAGCCTGGAGCGAAATGGAAAGAGCAGCGTGAGCAGAGGGATCTGCCGGGGCAATCGCCGTGAATGCGAGAGCCGCACCAATGGCCTGTTCCAACTGCCCCGCATCGCGTAACGCGCTTATCAGACCGTGGTAAGCCTCCGAGCACGCAGGATCTGCTGCGATGGCCTGGCGAAACGCGCGAGCTGCTTGGGTTGCAGAGCCAGCATCAAGCAGCTCGCGACCCCGCTGAATGATTTTCCTGCATTGGATGGCGCTCAGTGGCATCACCTCAAATTCTAGGATAATGGAGTGGCGCTTTCGTGGCAGTCGATGGAGGGGAGTCAGAATGAAGAGTCACACGGAGTACATGGTTTTTGAAACAAAAAAGCGCCGGGAGATGGTGCACATTACCGATCAGGTGGAGCAGGTGGTAGCGCGCAGCGGTGTGCGGGACGGGCTTTGTTTTGTCTCGCCGATGCACATTACTGCGGCAGTTTATGTGAACGATCTGGAAAGCGGGCTGATTGAGGACATTGGAAAGTGGCTTGAACAACTTGCTCCTGCACGGCCCGATTATAAGCATCACCGCACCGGCGAGGATAACGGCGACGCTCACTTGAAGTCGCTTCTTCTGCATCATGAAACGACTCTTCCGGTTACGAATGGAAAGCTGGATCTGGGAACATGGCAGCGCGTTTTTTACGCCGAATTCGACGGCCAGCGGAAGAAGCGCGTCCTTGTGAAAGTGCTGGGAGTGGAATAAAAGCGGGCAGCTATTCGTCCGTGATTTTGCGCCATTTCCCGCTCGCCTGATTGGGCTGAAGGAAATTGAAGCGCGTACGAGGCAGCACGACCAGATCAACTCGGCGATTCTCAGCGCGACCTTCGGGAGTATCGTTGCCGGCTACGGGATGAAATTCCGCATAGCCCGCGGCAGAAAGATGGCTGGGAGCGATGGCGTGCATTACAAGAAAGAGCCGAGCAATGCGAGTGGCGCGCGCCGAAGACAATTCCCAGTTTGAATCGAATTCGGCATTGTGCATGGGGACATTGTCGGTATGTCCTTCGATCCGCACATCGTAAGGAATTTGCCCCAGCGAAGCAGCGATCTTTCGCAGAGTCGGGATCGAATCCGGCCGGGGGCTTGCAGAACCGGAGTTGAAGAAACCCGCCTCGCGGAGGCTGATCACAAGCCCGTCGCGACCCATCTGGATTGCGATGGTGTGGTTGCTGATCTGCCTGGATAGTGTTTGCTCCAATTCGCGTCGAATCTGGTTGAGATCGTCCCGGATGGAAGCGGCCGGCATTTCGTTTTCGCTTATGGTTCGTTCCGCGGAAAGTCCGGTGTAGGGAGAAGAACTTTGGGAAACTGCCGGTGGAGCAGCTGCCGCGCTATTGAAGGCTGCCAATGATTGAAACGCGGTATCAATTGCTGCGGAAATCTGCGCGGGCTTTTGCTTGTCCGCCAGTGCGAAGGCGTAGAGCACGACAAAGAAGGCGAAGAGAAGCGTGATGAAATCGGCGTAAGACACCAGCCAACGATCGTGACTGACTCGGCTGCGGTGGACGCGAGGGTTCATATCCGATTCTCCTTCGGTTTCACAAGGGCATCCTGGAGAAAACCAGAAAGCTTCAGTTCGAGCATCCGGGGGTTCATGCCCTCCAGGATGGAGATCACGCCTTCAAGCATCATTTCGCGGCGGAGGTGATCGTCGCGAAGCTGGATGCGCATCTTGCCGGCAAACGGCAAGAAGAAGAGATTGGCGGCGCCGACTCCGTAAATGGTGGCGACAAAGGCGACAGCAATTCCGCGGCCAACCACCTGGATATCTTCTAAATGCTGCATCACTTGAATCAGGCCGAGCACTGCGCCAAGGATGCCGATAGTCGGCGAAAACCCGCCGGCGGATTCAAAGACCATAGGCATGCGCTCCTCGGCTTCGGCGGTTGAATCTAAGCTCACGCGCATGATTTTGCGCAGTTCGGCAGGTTCCGTGCCATCGACTGCCAGCATCAATGTCCGCTTTAGAAACGGGTCCTGAATTGTAGCCAGGTCGGCATCGAGCGAGACGACTCCCTTTCGCCTGGCCTTATTTGCGAATTCGACGAGAAGCCGGATGAACTGGTCGTTCTGCTTTCGTGGAGAAGCGAAGACATGTGTCAGTCCTCGAAACGCGGAAAGTACCGTTGGTAAAGGAAACTGCAGGAGCACGGCCCCTAGGGTGCCACCAAACACAATGAGTGCTGCGGTGGGTTGCAGGATCTGGCCCAGATTTCCGCCTTCGAGGAGCAGACCTCCGGTTATGCCTGCAACCGCAACAAAGATTCCGCCGATGCTGCCTTTATCCATCAAACACTCCGGCGATGAGGAATAACGAGGTGTGTCGTCGCTCCTAGGTACCGCTCGGATCCGCCTGGAAATCTCCCGGATTGCCGGCGGGATCGCTGGGCGGACTCAGGCTGGTCATTGAGACGACGTTCGACGGCACATCTCGAAAGGGCAAATCGCGCGCGACTAATGACAACAAGTTCGCCCGGTAGGCGAGTACGCGATTCACAAGCTCGTTCAGTTCTTCGCGCACAATCATCTTTTCTCCGGTAATGAGCGTCAGCATCGTGTCCGGCGATGATTCGGCGGTCTTGATCAGATCACTGTTGAGAACGATGGCGCTGCCATTCAGCCGCGTAAGCTCGATCATCCTGCTGGCTCCTTCACCGCTCCTCATCTGTATCGACAGAAGAGGGCAGAAGAATGATTGGAACGTGAATTGCTAGGCTTCTTGAAAAAATCCATAAAGTCCATTCGCCGGACGCCGATGAAGGCACTGTGTAACGTGGTTCCTTCCACAAGGTGACCCGGGGCAGGCAATGACGCGGCGCCCGGGCAGGCACCCGCAGCAGGAACTCACCGGATCAATTCATTTGAAATAAGGAGAATTTCCATGGCATTGGGTGTCCTGAATAACATTTCTGCAATTATGGCGCAGAATAACCTGAGTAATACCCAGGCTTCTCTGTCCAAGACTCTTCAACAATTGTCATCGGGCTCGCGCATCAACTCCGGCGCAGACGATGCTGCCGGCCTCTCGCTGGCCAATGGCCTCCAGGCATCTTCGACCGCTCTTTCGCAGTCTGCCGCGAATGCTTCCGAAGGCGTGGACTTTCTTCAGGTGGCCGACGGCGCGTTGTCGCAGGTGACCAGCCTTCTTAATCGCGCAGTTACGTTGGCGACCGAGGCATCGAACGGCACGCTGAATTCAAGCCAGGTGGGCGCGGCAAATTCCGAATATCAGAAGATCCTGACCGAAGTCGATACGATTAACAGCAACACCGAGTACAACGGCATTCACACGTTTGCTTCGAATGCTGCGTACGGCACTAGCGGTGCCAGCGACGCTCTGGACTTTGGTACAGCCGCCGGAGACACTGCGACAGTCACCTACGGGAATCAGACACTCGTCTTCGAGAACAGCCAGGGCACCGCTGGCGTCGCGGGGGTTGTTGCAACCTCATCAGGAGTCATTGCGAGCGGCGCGACGGGTTACTACCTGATGACAGGAACCGACAACATTGCCTCCGTTGCCAATCAAATCAACCAGCAGTTTGGAGCCTCAGTGGCTTCTGTTCAGAACAATCAGTTGGTATTGACCGGCGGCGCGAAATTTACAGCTACGTCTGCTTCGCTTACCGACACCATCGACCTTACACCCACGACGATTCCCAATGGTGTTACCAGCCTCACTGTGGGCAACGCGAACGACCAACTCGCACCGGGCGGCGCAGGGGGCACAAACGATCTTCAGATCACTGCGACCGGAGGTACTGCAACAACGATCACCGGATGGGCCGGCGCTGGTACTGGTGGAACCCTGGCGCAGTTGGCAGCGGACATCTCTACGCAATTCGCGAATGCGGGAGTCAGCGCTGTTGTCTCTGGTAACACAATGACGATCACGGGCGGCACTTTGTCCCAACAGGCGGGAACGGGTGCCACGCTGACCGAGACGGATAATGTCAACAGCGCGGCGAATCCCTCAGTCTCTATCTTTACTTCGGATGGAACAATCTCCCAGTCCTACAACAATTCTTCCACCGACGTAATCGGAGCTTCTTCGAGTGCTCTCAATTTGTCGGGCACTTCATTGACGAGCACAGCTCTAGCTCAGTCCGCGCTCACAGAGATCAACTCCGCCATCACAACCGTTGCGGCGGACCGCGGTACGATCGGCGCCAACATCAACACACTCACAGCAGTCGAGAACGTCATGAACACGCAATCCACCAACACGCTCTCGGCGGAAAACGATGTAACGGCCACCGACTACGGTCAGGCCACGTCCGACATGTCGAAATACCAGATCCTGAGCCAGACCGGCATCGCTGCTCTATCGCAGGCCAACCAGTCGCAGCAGTTGATCACCAAGCTGCTGCAGTAGTCTCGGAGCGTTGACGTTGAACGTTGGCGAAGCGGGGAAGGCGAGTAGGAAGGCCTTCTCCGCTTTGCTATGGCGTGCGATCGAGCCTCGTTTGTGCTTTCTAATTTTCTGTTTACCAGGGTGGTCCTTCATCTGATGCTGAGAAACCGGGGATAACTTGTATGGGAGCTGTCGGACTGAACTTCGGCTCGGCGACGAGCGGCCAGGGTATTGACGTAACCAGCACTGTGGCCCAGATTGTCACCAATCTGCAGGCCGTAGAGACGCCGTGGAAGACCCAGTTGACGGCGCTCACGAGCAAAGACACGACGCTTACCAGCCTGGGCACGCAGATTTCCACGCTGTCTACCGATCTGCAAAATCTGACCGATTTCAGCGGCACGATGGCCTACAAGACGGGGTCCAGTTCCGACACGAATGTGTTGACCTTGTCCTCAGCCAGTGCGGCCGCCGTTGCGGGCACACACACCATCTCCGTGCAGAACCTCGCGCAGACCTCCAGCGCCGCGTCGGACGCCGTAAACGCCACGGACACCCTGACCGGCGGCATCACCTTCAAGGTAGGAAGCGGAGATTGGCAAACGGTCAACGTGGGCGATGGTTCGACGGCCGCGACGCTTTCGGGATTATCCGCCGCCATTAACAGTGCGAATCTGGGCGTGACTGCCAGCGTGTTGACCAACGCGGACGGCACTCAAAGGCTTTCGCTGGTGAGCCAGACCAGTGGCTCAGCAGGACAGATCACGATTGCCGACGCGACAAGCGACCCGACCAGCCCGACGAGCTTGTTCGACTCGACAATGCCCGACAAAAATACGGGTCTGGGGCTCGCAACCATTCAACAGGGAATTGATGCGTCGATGACGGTGGATGGGGTCGCCGGGATCACCAGCGCTTCGAATACGGTCACGGATGCGATCCCGGGGGTGACGTTTCAGTTGCTTTCGACAGGCACCGCGAGTTCAGATGGAACCGCGGAGACGGTTCAGGTGGTGATCGACAACGATACTTCAAGTATCGAGACGGCCATCAACACGTTCGTGACGGACTACAACGCGACGATGCAGGCCATCAACGCGCAGGAGGGGAAAGATTCGTCCGGCAATCCTGAGCCGCTGTACGGGACTTCCATCCTGGCCCAGTTGCAGGAAGGACTTCTGTCGGCGGTAAGTTCATCTTTCGGGACGAACGCAATCAACTCCCTGATTTCCCTCGGCATCACGGCGAACGCGAGTGCAGACGGCACGATCAGTCTCGATGCTGACACGTTGAGCAGCGCGCTAAATTCGAACTTCAACCAGGTAGTCTCCCTCTTCCAGGATTCGGGAAGCTTTGGTTCGACCTTTACGGATACATTGAACAGCCTGGGCAATAGCAGTGCCGATGGTGGAGCGATCGCCCTGGCACTCGGTGAGGACAGCAGCCAGGAAACGACGCTGAACGACAACGTCTCAAAGCAGGAGGCGCTGATCGCCACCCAAAAGACGAGCCTCACCACGGAATTGAACACCGCCAACCAGATTCTGCAATCCATTCCGGAGCAGATTCTGGAAGTGAACGAAATGTATAGCGCAATTACCGGCTATAACAGTCAGCAGAACGGATAGGAAGGGGAAAAATGAACGCGTACCACACATGCACGCTTGAGGGCGCGTCGGGCGTCGAACTGACGATGGCGCTTTATGATGGCATCATCCGCTTTATGTATGAAGCGATTGAAGGCGTTGATCGCGATGACGCTGGACATCGGCGGGCCGCTGTGAAACGCGCAATGGATATCGTGATCTATCTGCAGGCGACGCTGAGGGCCGATATTGGAGGCAAAACGGCGGAGACCTTGTCTGAGTTCTATGCAGCCATGTTTGCATTGATGCTGCAGGGGTCGCAGGCAAATTCGAGGGAGAAGTTTCTGCAGGTGATTGCGAACGTGCGCAATGTGCGTGACGCCTGGAAGCAGGTGGCGAGAGGGCAGAAAGGAGACCCTGCTGCGCAGGGCGATCCATTT
>DATKPJ010000094.1:0-10698 GCA_035524195.1 Occallatibacter sp. | reverse complement strand
GGCCGTGAGTGTTCTGCCGGAGGCGCTGCCTCGAATCAGTGCAATCGATTCAACCGCGAAACCCTTTGAGCGTCCCGCTCTCTCCCGCACCCATCGCTCTGAATCAAAGGCGGATACACACGCACATTACTTTCGGTTTTGAAGGTCGGTCCTTTCACGTCGCCCACCCGCCGGGAGATGTGCTTTCATGGAGTTCACCCTGAAACTGAGGTCACCCTGAAAGGGATTCGGTCTGTATCGCTGCGCATTGGCGCAGCACCCGAGAGTCAGTGCCCTGGGCAGATTGAACCGGAAGCTACGGGCGCACTCATTTCGCTTCTTGAATTCCCCGCATATCCAGGTCATTGAATCGTCAGGCGTCCGTTTGGTTGCATCGGGCATTTCTGTCCCTGACCAGGAGTTTCTATGCACGCAAGGCGCACAGGTCTGGTTGTCTTTGCATCGCCCCTCGCTTTCGTACTCCTCATTTGTATCGATCTTGCGCTGACGGGATGCGAGAGCTTTACCCTTACCGATCCCGGCTACTTTGCAGCGATCACGGCGGCGAGCAACACCATTCGGGTCAATCAGCAGCTGCAGATCGGCAACAACGCCAGGGCGACTGGCGTGCCATTGATCTTTTACGTGAATGGAATTGCCGGCGGAAACTCGCAGCTAGGAACAATCGATGGCAACGGGCTGTACACGGCCCCGGCGATCGTTCCGGTTCCGAACACCGTGACGATCACCAGCGTCGCGACCAAGTTTCCCAGCTACCCGCAGGGATCGTTGGCGCTGGCCGTTTTGAATCCCATTCCGGTTCTGAACTCGGTCACGCCCTCAGGATTCTCGGAGGGCACAACCACAGTGACAGTCAGCGGCTCGCAGTTCGTTTACGGCGCGCAGATTACATGGAACGGCGCGCCGGTGTCGACCACCTACGTCTCTGGCACCGAACTGGTGGCTTCGATTGCCGCGCCGAATCCGGGGACGTTTCCGCTCCTCGTGACCAACCCAGACCCGGGATCGGCGAACTCGGCCACTGCCTCGGTAAAGGTTGGTCCGGGAAATGTTGTACTCACGCTGCAGCCGGAGATGGGCATCGACGTAAGGGTAAGCAATGCGCTCACTCTTGGGCTCATGGTGCAGGGCACGGATAATCCAGCCGTTCAGCTCTTTGTGAATGGCGTCGCGGGCGGCAATACGCAGGTTGGCACCGCTGTTTCCAACCCCGATGGTTCCATCACCTACCACGCTCCCGCCGTGGTCCCCACTCCCAACAATGTGGTTCAACTCAAGGTGGTGAGCGTCGATAATCCGTCTGTTTCGATCACCGGCGACATCTCGGTTCTGAACCCGATTCCCATTCTCACCTCCGCGTCGCCCATGAACTTCAACGTCGGCTCCTCCACGGTGGTCGTGCAGGGCCAGAACTTCATTAACGGCGCGCAGGTGCTGATGAACGGCGCCGCCGTTCCAACCAACTTCAATAGCGGAGGACAACTCACCGCGACCATTTCGCCCACAGAGCCCGGAGATCTCGATCTACAGGTGCTGAATCCAAGCCCCGGACCGGCAACTTCCTCCGATCTGATTGCGCAGGTCAACGGGACGCCGCCCGTCCCGGTGGTCAGCCCTGAGGATGCTTCGCGCTTCCTCGAACAGGCGACCTTCGGTGCGACAGATGCCGACATTCACCATCTCTCGTTGATCGGATACCAGGCTTGGCTGAATGAACAGTTCAACACGCCGCAGGTACCGCAGGAGCCTGCTGTCGAACAGGCACTGACGTTGAATAATCCCCCCTGCGCATCCGGCAATCTGAAATGCAACGCGGCTCTTTTTGTCCAGAACAGCCAGGACGAGATCCTCGACCAGAACGCCTTCTGGCAGCAAAGCCTCGCCTCGAGAGACCAGTTGAGGCAGCGCGTGCAATATGCGTTGAGCGAGCTGTTTGTGATTTCGGGCACAACGCAGGCCGTCCAGAACATGCCTCGCGGAGAAGCAAGCTATTACGACATGCTTGGAGCAGATGCGTTCGGCAATTTCAGGAATCTGCTTCAGGATGTAACCCTGAGCCCGATGATGGGCCAGTTCCTCTCCATGCTGGGCAACGACAAGGGCAACGCCACCACCGATCCTGACGAGAACTACGCGCGCGAGGTGATGCAGCTTCTAACCATCGGCCTCTACCAGCTGAATGATGACGGCACGCAGAAGCTGGATTCATCGGGGAATCCGATTCCGACCTACTCCAATACCGATGTCATGGGACTGGCGAAGGTTTTCACGGGATTCAGTTGGAATGTACCGGGCAACACCTCGGATACAGCGTGGTCCAACTGCTGCATGTATGTGGGTCCTGGATACGGCGAGGATCTGCTGCCTATGCAGGTCTATCCGGACCATCATTCGACCGCGGAGAAGGACTTTCTAGGGGTCACGATTCCGGCGTCGGGCTCACCGGATCTGCAAGGCGATTTGAAGATTGCGCTCGATACGCTGTTCAATCATCCCAACCTGCCCGCATTCTTCTCGAAGCAGATGATCCAGCACCTTGTCTCCAGCAACCCAAGTCCGGCTTACGTGAGCCGGGTAGCCGCAGTCTTCAAAGACAATGGGCAGGGTGTGCGCGGCGACATGAAAGCCGTACTTACCGCAATCCTGCTCGATCCGGAAGCGCGAGACTCCGCCGGCGACTTCAGCAATCCGCAATACGGAAAGGTACGCGAGCCGCTGCTGCGCTACACCGAGTGGGCGCGCGCGTTCACGGCGCAATCGCGCACGGGCTCCTATTATCTGGGAACCACCGAAGATCCAATCTGGGGTCTCGGTCAGATGTGGCTGCGTTCGCCCACGGTCTTCAACTGGTTTGCACCCGGTTATGTTCCTCCCGGCACCAGCATCGAGCAGGCGGACCTGGTCGCGCCGGAGATGCAAATCACCAACGTGTCGACAGTCGTGGGATACCTCAACTACATGCAGGCGGCGATCGGGAGCGACACCAACGGAGGCGTCGATGTCTTTTCGTCGTACGACACCGAGATAGGCCTGGCGGCAACCCCGACCGCGCTGGTCGATCGCATCAACCTGCTGCTGATGGCCGGGGAGATGGACAGCACTCTGCACAGCCAGATCGTGAGCGCCGTAAGTGCCATCCCCATTCCCACAGGCAACCAGAACGCCATCAACGCCGCGCTCGAGGCGCGCGTGCAAACAGCAATTTATCTGACCATGGCTTCACCAGCCTTCTGCGCCCAGTTCTAAAGGAGCCCTTCATGTGCAAGTGTGAACAAACCCGGCGGCAGTTCCTCCGAACCGCATCGATGGCATCGATGGCAGGCTTCTACGCAAGCCCCTTCCTGCTGGGCCTGAACTCCGTGGCTGCCATGGCGCAGTCTGCCGGCACGACCGACTACCGCGCTCTGGTCTGCGTTTTTCTGCAAGGCGGCAACGACGGCCACGGAACCGTGATCGCCACCGATCCCGACTCCTTCGCCGCTTTCACGCAGGCGCGATCCGGAGCACCGGGACTTGCCTATCCGCTCGCCGACCTGCTTCCCGTCGTCCTCAGGACCCCACAGAGCGGGCGTACGTTCGCACTGAATCCGGCTCTGGTGGGTCTCCAGAATCTCTTCAACCAGGGACGCGCAGCCATTGTCGCCAACACGGGCACCCTCATCGCTCCGGCAACCAAGACCCAGGTCAACAACAACTCCGTTCCTCTGCCCGATTCGCTGTTTTCCCACTTCGACCAGACGGCGGCATGGCAGGCAATCGCATCGAATGGCGGTAGCGCCGAACACGTGGGATGGGGAGGTTCCGTTGCTGACATGATCGAAAGCATGAACATGAATTCGAACTCCATGTTCACCTGCATCTCGACTGCGGGCATCGCCCTCTTTCTCTCAGGCCAGCGTTCGTTTCAACTCAATGTGACCCCGGCCGGTCCGATCCCCATCTATGGCTTGTCGCAGCCTCTGTTTGGCCAGACTGCCGGCTCCAATGCACTGGCATCGATTCTGACAGCCGACGAAACCAACCTTTTCGCCAAGGAATACGAAGTCGTGATCACTCGCTCGACGCAGGCCCAGGAGTTGCTCGCGTCCTCGATGCTCACCGCAGGCCCGACCGGAATTCCGAACCCCCCACAGTATCTTGACCCGGTCACCAACATGCTGACGGATAACCCCCTGGCCGCCTCTCTGCAGACCGTCGCCCGCATTGTCGGAGGCAAATCCGGCCTTGGGGTAACGCGGCAGATCTTCTACGTGCAGCTTGGCAGCTTCGACACCCATGATGGCCAGGCGCCGCAACACGCGCGCCTGCTCACCCAACTGGGCCAGGCCCTCGAATATTTCGATGGAGTGATGAGCTCGCTTGGCATGGGAGACCAGGTGACGACCTTCACCGCTTCCGACTTCGGCAGAACGCTCACCTGCAACAGCGACGGCACTGACCACGGATGGGGAAGCCACCATTTCGTCGTTGGTGGCGCGGTCCAAGGGCAGGATATGTATGGTCAGTACCCGGTAGTCGGGGCAGATCAGGCCAACGACGTAGGTGCCGGCCGCCTCATTCCGACAACGTCAGTCGACCAGTATGCTGGCACGCTGGCACGCTGGTTCGGGCTCTCCGATGGCCAGGTCCAGCAGGTTTTTCCCAACTTCAGAAACTTCGGATCGAGTCCTTACCTCGGCTTCATGGGATAGCGCAGCCATGCGAAAAACGTAGAGGCGCCGACGATCCTTTCGGGAACGCCCCGGGCGGACGGCTCACTCCTGTTCTGCGATGGCGCGAGCGGCGAAGAACGTTAAGTCCATAGATAGTGGGATAACCAGATCCGATTCACTCGATTGGCCGATCATGCGGCGGGGAAGATCTGAGTCCCTCGCGCCAATCCAAATGAGCAGACGCATGGTACCTTCTTGTAGAATGGGCGGCATTATGAAGGGCAACCCAACGGTCATCGAACATCTGAACCAAGCATTGCGTGATGAGTTGACAGCCATCAACCAGTACTTCCTGCACGCGGAAATGTCCGAAAACTGGGGCTACAAGAAGTACTCCAAGTACATCAAGAAGCAATCCATCGACGAGATGAAGCATGCCGAATTGCTGATGGAGCGGATCCTGTTCCTTGATGGCATACCGAAGATGGACCCGATGTCGCTCACCATTGGCAAGTCCGTCAAAGAGATGATCGAGTCAGATCTGAAACTCGAACACGAGGCAGTGGCTTCGTACAACGAGTCGATTCGAGTGTGCGTGGAAAACGGCGACAACGGTTCCCGCGACCTATTTGTGAAGCTGCTTCGTGATGAAGAGGGCCACGTCGACTGGCTTGAGTCTCAGGTGCACCAGATCAAAGAAATTGGTTATGAACGGTACCTGATCACTCAGACCGAAGAGGAATAAGGATGCCGGAGCGAGCGGGAAGCGCTGACGATCGGTTCGGTGGCCGGTGCCCAACCAGTCATGAACGGATGACGGGATTGCCTGGGATGCGTCATACAGCGATGGTGCACCGCCGTGGGATATCGGCCACCCGCAACCGGCAATCGCGCGTTTGGCGTCCGAAGGCATCGGCGACGGGCTGGCCGTTCGGATGTTGCCAATTGGCGCGAGAATGTTCGTTCGCCTTCTCAGGCTGCGCTTGACCAGGGATTGGCTTATTGGGTTGAGCGAAAAGGGCAATCCCGGAACCCGGGGCGGACCGCTGTGCAGGAAGCGCTATATCGACGAGAAGATTGCCGCCTCCCGAAATGAGATTGATGCAGTGGTGAACCCGGGCGCGGGATTTGACAACCATCTGTTTTGTCTTCCAACTCTATCTGGCCTGGGAGCTGCTGTTCTCAAGGAGTGGATGCTCGCAGGCTATACTCCCAAACATGGACCGGCGCACTTTCATGCAGGCTATCGGGTCAGCCGCGGTTTTACCGTTGCTGCCGCGTGGCGTTTTTCGCCGGCGTCGGCCGTCTGACCCAAATTGGCCCGCGCCGGAGGGCTGGGCTCGGCTTAAGAGCCAGGTAAATGGCAACCTTCTGCCCGTCGATTTTCCGATCGCTGGCTGCCAGCGCGATCTCGGGGACGCCACCTGCAAGAACCTCCTCGCCAATGTGACGAATCCCTACTGGCTCGGCGATCAACCCGGGCTGACGGAAAACTTCGGTTGGGTCGATGCCTGGATAACGCGCCCGAGCGCGTGGGCCGTAGCGGCGCGCGGGGCCGGCGACATCGCCGCGGCCGTAAATTTCGCCAACGAGAACGACCTGAGGTTGGTGGTTAAAGGCGGCGGTCACAGCTATCAAGGCACGTCGGATGCGCCTGATTCACTGCTCGTTTGGACGCGGCACATGAATGGCATCGCGCTGCATTCAGACTTCGTGCCGCAAGGATGCGCAGGCGCCGCTCCACAGCCGGCCGTGACCCTTGGCGCAGGCTGCTTATGGGCCGAGGCCTATGACGCGGTGACCAGCCGGGCAGGCCGCTATGTCCAGGGTGGAGGCTGCATGACCGTCGGCGTCTCGGGCCTCATCCAGAGCGGCGGTTTCGGCAGCTTCTCCAAGCATTTCGGACTTGCTGCCGCGAGCTTGCTGGAGGCCGAAGTGGTTACCGCCGACGGTCGAATTCGCACGGCGAACGCTTGCCAGAATTCCGATCTCTTTTGGGCGCTCAAAGGCGGTGGCGGAGGCACCTTTGCGATCGTAAGCAGTCTGACGCTGCGCTTGCACCCCCTGCCGGAGTTTTTCGATTACGCGATTTTTACCGTTCGCGCGACCTCAGATGACGCCTATCGCCAGCTGCTGCGTGAATTCGTCGCCTTCTACCGCGAGCAGCTCTTTAACGATCACTGGGGCGAGCAGGTGCATTGCGGCTCCTCCAACCGTCTGACCGTCAGAATGGTGGGCCAGGGGCTGGATCCCGAGCAGAGCCGCGCCGCCTGGCAGCCATTTCTGCTCTGGCTGGCGCGGTCACCCCACGCGTACACGATCGAGTCCAAACCCCTCATCGGCGCCATGCCCGCGCGCGACTGGTGGAATCCGGCAAAGAACCCCACGCTTGTCGCTGATCCTCGCCCAGACTCTCCGGGTTGGCATGTTTGGTGGCGAGGAGACGGCGGCCAGGCAGGGCAAGTCCTGCACGCGTATGAATCGCTCTGGCTGCCCGCGTCGCTGCTTGCGGAATCCGAGCAGCCTCGCCTCGCCGAAGCTCTGTTTGCCGCGTCTCGCCATTGGGAGGTTGAGCTGCATTTCAATAAAGGCCTGGCCGGCGCGCCGCCCGCGGTCGTCGACGCCGCCCGCGATACGGCCACCAACCCCGCCGTCCTTACCGCCTTTGCCCTGGCGATCATAGCCGGCGGCGAAGGACCGGCATATCCCGGCGTGGCGGGTCACGAACCAAACGTCGCCCAAGCCCGTCAATCCCGCGCCGCAGTTCATCGGAGCATGAGCGCGCTGCGCGCCGTTGCGCCAACGAGCGGTTCCTATGTCTCCGAGAGCAACTTTTTCGAGTCAGATTGGCAGCGTTCGTTTTGGGGCGGCCATTATCCTCGCCTCGCGGCCATCAAGAAGAAATACGACCCGGAGGGGTTGTTCTTCGTACATCACGGCGTTGGCTCGGAGAACTGGAGTGCCGACGGCTTCACGCGCCTGCGCGACCAAAGACGGGGATGAGTTTGGACGAAGCATTGTCAAACATTCAAGTCTTTACCTAAAGGGGGCAGGTTTGCGTAAACCACCCACCGCTAAAACTGCTCGAATTGACGAGTTCCTCCCAACTGGGTCAGATGACCCGGCATGTAGCGAGCGTCACACCTGCACGTGACGCAGCGCACTTACAGCTCTTGTTTAAAGCCACCACGATCAGACGCACGAATGATCTGGATCACTCGAGGCCGTTGAAAGGAGCCTCCTGGTCGCAGCGTCGGCTGGATGGGAGCTGGATGAGCGTCTTCAAAGATGCAGGACATCTTTTCCGATTCGCGGGGCTCTTTGTGGCCGCGTTTCTTGTTTTTCTCATAATCCGTGAATATGTGGTCCCGAAGAGTTTCGGCCAGTATGGACACTATCGCGGCAACGCCATTGCCGAGATCGCGGCTCACCCGGTAAAGTTTGCCGGTCACAATGCCTGTGAGGCATGCCACAGCGACGTGCAGGAAGTGAAGAATGTCGGGAAGCATGCGCATGTGAACTGCGAGGCATGCCACGGACCTCAGGCGAAGCACGCCGCTGATCCCGGATCAGTAACCCCACCCAAGCCGGATACTGCGACGTTGTGTGTCCGCTGCCATGCCGCGAGCGCGGCCAAGCCCAAAGACTTTCCCCAGGTTGCGGCGGCGGATCATTCGGGCGGCGTGCCATGCGAAACCTGCCACAAGCCGCACAGTCCCGCGATAGCGGATGGAGGTTCGAAGTGAAGATCACTCGCCGCCATTTGATCATTCTCTTACCGGCAGCAGCGATAGCGTGGAAACACGTACTGGCAGGATCGCTCGAAGATGCGCCCAACTACACCATGACCGAGCATTGGTGGAGCATGCTGATCGACATTCCCAAGTGCATCGGGTGCGGGAATTGCGTGCGCGCCTGCCAGGCAGAGAACGAAGTTCCAGATGGATACTTCCGGACATGGGTAGAGCGATATCACGTTAAGGATTGGGATCTTGCGGATCCCGAGGTAATCTCCCCCGACGGGGGCAAGGAAGGGTTTCCAGAAGCGAAGGACGATGGAGACAAGTACTTCTTCGTTCCCAAACTCTGCAATCATTGCGCCGATTCGCCCTGCACACAAGTGTGCCCGGTGGGCGCAACGTTTGTAACGCCGGATGGTGTGGTGCTCGTGGATCAGAAGTACTGCCTGGGTTGCGCTTATTGCGTCCAGGCCTGTCCTTATGGCTGCCGGTATATCCATCCTGAGAAGAAGGTCGCGGACAAGTGCACGCTTTGCTATCACCGGATAACCAAAGGGTTAACGACGGCGTGCTGCGAATCATGTCCTACCGGAGCTCGCAAGCTTGTAGATCTCAAAAACCCCAGGGATCCAATCCATGAATTCTTGAAAACACACCCTGTGCAAGTGTTGAAACCACAGATGGCCACCGGCGCGAAGGTCTTTTACAGCGGTCTGGACGGGTCGGTACGGTGAGAAAAGCGCGAGGAACCTCTCTATGAGCGGTGTTGAAGGCTTCATGTACCCGAACGAGGTTGGGCTCGTCTGGAGCATACTAATCGTCCTGTATCCCTACATCACCGGGCTGGTCGCCGGCGCGTTCATCCTGGCTTCATTGGAGAGAGTCTTTCGCGTGGAAGCTGTGAAGCCCACCTACAGACTGGCATTGCTGACCGCATTGTCATTTCTGCTGGTGGCGCCATTACCGCTCCAATTGCACCTCGGCCATCCGGAACGGTCGCCAGAGATGTATTTCACTCCACATCGCACCTCGGCAATGGCCATGTTTGGCTATGTTTATCTCTGGTACCTGATGGCCGTCCTTGTTTTCGAAATATGGCTCGACTACCGGCGTGATATTGTCCTGCTTTCGCAGAAAACGGAAGGACTATTGGGCCTCCTGTATCGCGCGATGACGCTCGGCTCGAGCAACATCAGCGAGCGTTCGTTGCACATTGACGAGCGAGTGGGATGGGTGGTCACGCTGGTCGGAATCCCCTCGGCGTTCCTGCTGCATGGTTACGTTGGATTTATCTTTGGCTCCATCAAGGCGAACCCATGGTGGTCGTCGCCACTGATGCCGGTGGTCTTCATTTTCTCCGCCATGGTCTCAGGGATCGCATGCGTTATGGTGCTTTACATGCTGGCGACCAAACTGCGTGGCAAGATGATTGACATGCACTGCATCGATACCATCGCAATGTACCTTTTCTATACGTTCATTATTGACTTCAGTCTTGAGATGCTCGATCTGATTCACCGCATCTATGAGGCTGATGAGTCCTTCCGCAGCCTCAACTTCATGGTCCACACCAAGCTCTACTTTTCGCATATCGTCGTGCAGATTCTGCTCGGCACTTTGGTGCCCCTGACGCTCCTCGCGATCACGCAGGTGACCAAACTGCCGGAGACGGCCCGCAAACGTATCTATGGTACAGCCGGGGTACTGACGCTGATCGGCATCTTCGCGATGCGATGGAATGTAGTAATTGGAGGGCAGCTCTTCTCAAAAAGCTTTCTCGGCTATACGACATACAAGATGGGCCTCGTGTCGAAAGAGGGTCTGCTGGTTGCGGCCGGCCTGGAGATGCTGCCGTTAGGCATTCTTTGGATTCTGGTGAAGCTGCTCCCTCCGTGGTCTGAAAGCCCTTCTCATCAGGAGGCCGCAGCCGACTAGCTGGGATCTGGTGCAGTCAACAAGCTGAAAATCGGGTTCGAATCATGAAGGATCTTCCCGAGGTTTTGGAGCAGCTCTCGCATCGCCTGGATGAGTTAGAAACGCGCGTCGAGGCACTTGAGCACCCTCATGAAGCTACGATTACGGCCCCTCTTCCTCTTCCGCTTGCTCCAGTCGCAGAGGACAATGCGATTGAACAGGCCAGCGGTGCGTTCCCGATAATTGGAAAGGCCATGCTCGGCATTGCCGGCGCCTATGTGCTTCGAGCGGTGGAAGCATCGGCCACGGTCCCGGGGCCTGCCATGGCGGTCGTCGCTATTGCATATGCCATGGGATGGCTGGTCTGGGCAGCGAGGTCAGAGAGCCGCTCG
>DATKPJ010000093.1:0-4886 GCA_035524195.1 Occallatibacter sp. | reverse complement strand
TCGTCCGGAACGAACATTGCCGATTGTGTTGGATGTGGGAACCAACAACACGGAGCGATTGAATGATCCTGAGTACCTCGGATGGCGCCATGAGCGAATCACCGGGCAAGCTTACTTCGACTTCGTAGACCAGTTCGTGGAGGCTGTGAAGAAGGAAATGCCCGGAACCTGCCTGCAGTGGGAAGATTTCGCGACTCCTCACGCTCGACCCATTCTCAGTCGCTACCGCGACCAGTTGTTGTCCTTTAATGACGACATTCAGGGAACGTCGGCGGTTGCCCTTGGCGCCATCCTGGGTGCCGTCAAGGCGACTGGAAAAAGCTTAAAGGAGCAGCAGATCGTCATATTGGGCGCGGGTTCAGCCGGAATTGGTGTTGCGGACGGACTACGTGGAGCAATGAAACAAGAAGGACTGTCTGAAGAAGAGGCACAAAGCCGATTCTGGGTCGTTGATAAAGATGGCCTTCTGCACAGAGGCCGAACGGACCTGACTCCTGAGCAGAGGGTTTACGCCCAGCCCGAGAGCCACGTTGCCGGCTGGCCTCGAACTTCCAACGGGCATATCGGTCTTGCCGACGTGATTGGAAAAATCGATGCGACTATCCTTATCGGTCTCTCAACCGTAGGGGGCGCCTTTTCGGAACCAATCGTTCGCGACATGGCGCGCAAGATCGACCGGCCCATCATCTTCCCGCTCTCAAATCCCACTTCAAAATCGGAAGCGAACGCCAAGGATTTGATTCGCTGGACTGACGGTCGCGCCCTGGTAGCATCGGGCTCGCCGTTCGCTCCTGTCAGCTACCGCGGGCGGAAGTTTCAGATTGCGCAGTGCAACAACGTCTACATCTTCCCGGCGATGGGACTTGGCGTCGTTGCTTCAGGTGCTCGCCGGGTGACAGAGCCGATGATGCTGGCAGCGGCCCGAAGCCTCGCCGCAAATTCGCCGGCTCTCAAAGATCCTTCCGCATCGCTACTTCCTCCTCTGACGGAAATCAGGAGAGTAGCGGCGGAGATCGCGGTCGCGGTTGGAATCGAGGCGCAAAAAGACGGCGTCGCCCCTGAGATCCGTGAGGAAGAACTGCGTCAGCGAGTGCTGCAGACGCAGTGGACGCCTGCTTACACCGCGCTGGGATAGCAAGCGACCAAGAAATGAGGTAGGAATGTCAAACAATGCGACCCTGAATCCGGTCCACCCTGTTACAGATGCGGCTAGGCGAGGCGTGGCCGCCCCGCATCGCGCATTGGCCTTCTGGCACACCATGATCGGGAAGAAGGTCGTAATGGCCGGTACTGGAGTGGTGCTTGTGGGCTTTGTGATCGCCCACATGCTGGGCAATCTCAAGGTATTTTGGGGTCCGGATGAGATCAACGGCTACTCACGGTTCCTGCGGGAAGTAGGGCGACCTGCCCTTGCCTATGGACAACTGCTCTGGGTGGTGCGCATCGTCCTGCTAATTTGTGTGACCCTTCACATCACCGCCGCAGTTCAACTTAGTCGTACGAGCTGGGCTGCGCGGCCAGTTGGATATAACGTGAAGCGCAATATCGAGACGACCTTTTCAGCACGCATGATGCGCTGGGGTGGAGTCATCCTGGTCGCCTTCATCGTCTTTCATCTTTTTCACCTGACCGCAGGTAAGGTCGGGTTCCACGCCGGACAATTCAGACATCTCGCCGTTTACCAGAATGTGATCGCAGCTTTTGCCGTCTGGCCCGTAACGCTCTTCTACGTCGTGGCCATGGGTGCGCTTTGCTTCCACCTTGACCACGGAATCTGGAGCATGCTGCAAACCCTGGGTTGGAATACCGCCCGAAACGAAAGGATGCTGAAAATCGCTTCACGAGCCATAGCGATCGTCGTTTTTCTTGGCTTCAGCTCAGTTCCGATTTCGGTGCTGGCAGGCTGGTTGCACTAATTCCTGGTTGTATTCACTAAAGGATGACGGAAATGTTGGAAGCAAGAATACCCTCGGGTCGGATCGAGCAGAAATGGGACAACTGCCGCTACGAGATGAAGCTGGTTAATCCCGCGAATCGCCGTAAACACTCGATCATCGTAGTGGGGGCAGGGTTGGCAGGGGCGGCAGCCGCGGCTACTCTCGGCCAGCAAGGCTACCACGTCCACTGTTTTTCCTACCACGACACCCCCCGCCGGGCGCACTCTATCGCAGCCCAAGGAGGCATCAACTCCGCCAAGAACTACCGCAATGACGGCGACAGCGTTATGCGCCTGTTCAAGGATACGGTAAAGGGAGGCGACTTCCGCGCCCGCGAAGCCAACGTATATCGCTTGGCGGAAATCAGTGGCAACATTATCGACCAGTGCGTGGCCCAGGGCGTGCCGTTTGCAAGGGAATATGGTGGGCTTCTGGACAACCGGTCCTTTGGCGGCGTGCAGGTGGAACGGACCTTCTACGCGCGAGGCCAGACCGGGCAGCAGCTGTTGCTCGGTGCTTACCAGGCTCTCGAAGAGCAGATAGCAACCGGAAGAGTCAAGATGCATTTCCGGAGTGAACTGCTCGACGTGGTCATTGTCAATGGCAGAGCCCGGGGCATCGTCACGCGCGACCTGGTGACCGGCCAGTTGCACTGCCACGCTGCCGACGTGGTTGTGCTCGCAACGGGTGGATATTCAAACGTCTTCTACCTCTCGACTAACGCCAAGGCTTCGAACTGTACTGCAATATGGCGAGCCCATCGCCGTGGCGCCCTCTTTGGGAATCCGTGTTTCACCCAGATCCATCCGACATGCATTCCGTTGAGCAGCGACCATCAGTCCAAGTTGACACTGATGTCCGAGTCTCTGCGGAATGATGGACGGGTATGGGTACCGAAGAAGAAGAGGGAAAACCGCGCGGCGAAGGACATTCCGGAAAATGAGCGCGACTACTACCTCGAGAGCCGTTACCCAAGCTTTGGCAATCTTGTCCCTCGGGACGTCGCGTCGCGCAATGCCAAGGAAGTATGCGATGAAGGCCGCGGTGTCGGGCCGCACGGACAGGGTGTCTACCTGGATTTTGCCGATGCTATTCATCGGCTCGGGCTGGAAACAGTTCGCGAGAAGTACGGCAATCTCTTTGACATCTATCAAAGGATTACGGGAGAAGATGCCTACAAGGTACCGATGCGAATCTACCCCGCTCCCCACTACACGATGGGGGGGCTATGGGTTGATTACCACCTGATGTCGACTATTCCCGGCCTGTTCGTAGGCGGCGAGGCGAATTTCTCGGACCACGGAGCAAACCGGCTCGGCGCCAGCGCACTTATGCAGGGTCTCGCCGATGGCTACTTCGTATTGCCGGCCACTGTACCCGATTATCTTGCTTCGACCAAGTTGGATCCTGTGAACACGTCCGACAGAGCGTTCATCGCGACAAAAGCCGAGGTCAAGGATCGTATCAACAATCTGCTTGCGATCAATGGCAATCGTAGTCCCGATTCGTTTCATAGAGAGCTCGGCAAGATTGTTTGGGACAACTGTGGCATGGCCCGTTCTGATTCAGGTTTGCGCAACGCGTTGGCTCGAATTCCAGAGTTACGTGAGGAATTCTGGCGCAACCTTCGTGTCCTCGGGGTAGGCGAAGAACTCAACCAGAGTCTCGAGAAGGCCAACCGCATTTCCGACTTCCTTGAGCTCGCCGAACTCATGTGCACCGATGCTTTGGACCGCACAGAATCCTGCGGAGGCCATTTCCGGTTGGAGAGCCAGACTGCAGATGGTGAAGCGAAACGCGACGATGCGAATTTTGCTTACACAGCCGCCTGGGAATGGAAGGGGACAGACCAGGCGCATGCCATTCACAAAGAACCGCTCGCTTTCGAGTACGTCCCGCTCTCGCAAAGGAGTTACAAGTAGCCATGAATCTCACGCTCAAAGTTTGGCGTCAGCAAAGCACAAACGCGCACGGCAGTTTCGTCAGGTATCAGGCGAAGGACGTGACACCCGACATGTCGTTCCTCGAAATGCTCGACGCCCTCAACGAGGACCTGATTGATCGGGGAGATCCTCCCATTGCCTTCGAACACGATTGTCGCGAGGGGATCTGCGGCTCGTGCGGTTTCCTGATCAACGGCGTGGCCCATGGCGGTCAGCGTGCCACAACCGTATGCCAGCTTGCGATGCGCTTCTTCAAAGATGGCGATACGCTGACGCTCGAGCCGTGGCGCGCCCGAGCCTTCCCGGTAATTCGCGATCTGGTTGTGAACCGATCAGCCTTTGACCGGATCATTCAGGCTGGAGGCTTCATCAGTGCTCCGACGGGAAGTGCTCCGGACGCCAATTCGATGCTGGTTCCGAAAGAGGATGCAGACACTGCGTTCGATGCAGCCGCATGCATTGGCTGCGGAGCCTGCGTCGCAGCCTGCCCGAATGCATCCGCCATGCTTTTCACCTCGGCCAAAATAACGCACTTGAACTCCCTCCCGCAGGGTCAACCGCAGCGCGATCAGAGGACCCTCAGCATGGTGGTCGCGATGAGGAACGAACTCTTTGGCAGCTGCACGAATCATGGGGAGTGCGAAGCGGTATGCCCTAAGCAGATACCCCTCGAGTTCATCGGGAAAATGAATCGCGATCTCACTCGAGCACTCTGGCACAGTCACCGTGAGCCGCTGATTGTTCCTGGCGTTGTGCAACGGCCGTCTGAAGAGGACTCTGACGAAGCACAGTCCCCGCAGCCCGCTGCGACGGCAATGAGGTCTTGATATGGCGGTCAAAGAAATGATGCCCCCTCTATACCGTGTTGAGGAAGACGCCTTGGGCGACGTCCAGGTTCCGGCCGGGCGCTTGTGGGGTGCGCAGACGCAGCGCTCTCACATGAACTTTCCAATCGCTGTTGAGCGTTTTCGCTGGGGTCGCTCGGTGATTCGAGCTCTCGGCATTC
>DATKPJ010000092.1:0-8314 GCA_035524195.1 Occallatibacter sp. | reverse complement strand
AAATGTGAAACGCAAGCCGCAAAGCGATGAAGACGCGGCTTCTGCAGTGCGTTGGAGGAGGATCAAACAGCTTCAAGCCAGCTATTTGAGATGCATCAATATACCGCCCCGACAAAATGGAAGTAGGGCGATGCACTGAGCCGATTAAAGGTGGGAAAGATGCTCTAGCAGGACAAAGGCGGAGGGCGGCAATAGGAGGTGAAGACAAAGGATTCGCGAGGATCTTCCGCTCGGAACGTTTGAATCACGGCCGTCTGTTTTTGAGGAGCAGGCAATACGAAGTATGCCGTAGCGGTGACGCCAGCGTGAGCGACCATGCAAAGAGCGCAATCCGGATGCGGATCTGTCCCAAGGCCGTGAGTGTGAATGACTTGTACTGTCGCGAAGAACGCAATCAGCAGCAAACAAACAACTCCGAGAAGCTTCTCTCGGAAGAGCTTGGAGCTCGGCTTGGATCGCGACTCGAACATTAGATTCTGGACTTTGGGAAAGAAAAGGACCGGGAAAGCCGCAACTTTAAACGAAATGTTAACCAATTTCATGATCGACGGTCAACCAACGGCGCGCGGGGACATCCTTCCTACCCGAGCGCGCCGACCAGCCTTGTGAGACCCAGGATCAGCAGAAAGCCGACGAGTCCAAGTGATAGCACCAGACCGCGGCTTGCGCGTCGCCAGGCGTCGGGAAGCAGACTGAAGAACGCGGTAAAGAGAAAGGACCCTGCTGCAAGGCTGAGAAAAACCATGACCAGCGCATCGGAGACCCGGAAGAGATGGGCTGCGATCAGGCCGCCCGCGATGGGCGCCAGCGCATCGAGCGCCAGAAATCCGTAGACGGTCAAACCGGGCTTTTCTGCGCCGGTGGCCAGCAGAATCGTATTCAATCCGTCGCATACATCATGCGCTACAACTCCGAGCCCAACAATCAGGCCCAATTGCAGCGATATGGTGGACGCAGCGAAGATAGCCGTTCCGTCGAGAGTACTGTGCACAATGAGGAAGGAGGCGCTGACTCTTCCGGCTGCTCGATTCCCGACACTGTGAGCCCGATAATGGGTCGCTGCCTCACCGATGCAGAAGACAAGCAAGCCACCGAGGGCAGCGATGGGAAAAACCAGTGCCTTCGATGAACCGGAGCTTTCCGCGGCCGACAATGCGGAGGGGAACAAATCCAGCAGGGCAGCGCCAACGAGTACTCCGGTGCCAAAAGACATGAGCAGATCGACCCTTCTCTGCAGCAGGACGGCACAATAGCCGCCAACAGAGGTTGAAACGGCCGCCATCGAGGTGAGACGCAGAGGGTTCATCCTGTGACTCCATGATTCTTCTTAAAAGTCATTCCTGACCTGGCTGTTGTCGTTGCCGAGGGCAATAAGCTTCAATCGCATCCGGCCACGCTCGCTTTTTTGTGCACACCGACCGGGTGAACTCGGTACCAAAGAAGCCACGAAAGCCCGGCGACAATCACCGGGATCGTCAAGAGCTGCCCTTTGCTCATCCATCCCCAGTAAACGGGCTGGCCCAGATCGGGCTGCCTCCAAAATTCGTCGACGAATCGGCCCACACCATAGACCGTCAGCACAGTTGCCGAGGTAAGTCCGGGCCGGGAGGATTTGCCGTACACAGCGAGACCCACAAGGAAGACCAAGATCCCTTCGATCCCGGCGGCATAAAGCTGGCTTGGATGACGCGGCAGCTGAAGGCCGTCCACGAGCGGCGCATCCGGGAAAATGACCGCCCAGGGAACACGAGCTGGTCTGCCCCACAGTTCTCCATTCACGAAATTTGCAATACGGCCCAGGGCGATGCCGATCGGCCCGGTTGCCGCTGCTGCATCCAGCAGCGAGAGCGTTTTCAAACCCCGGCGGCGCGCGAACAGCCAGACGGCAACGATCAGCCCGGCCATCCCGCCGTGGCTTGCCATGCCGCCGTGCCAGACCTCCAGAATCTCCAGGGGGCGATGTGCGACCTCGTGCAGGTTGTACAGGAGGCAGTAGCCCAATCGGCCACCAATCATCACACCCAGCGCAGCATAGAGGATGAAGGTGGCGACTTCCGTCTCGGGAATCGGCAGTTTCCCTCTGCGAGCCCAGCGCGTAAGAATCCATCCGGCGAGCAGGAATCCTGCCAGGTATGCGAGTCCGTACCAGCGAACTCCAAAGCCGTCACCGAAATAGACCAGCCACGGATTGAGCCGGTCAACCCAGTAGTGATGTGCCGGAATCAAGGAGTCGACGGAAATCGTCATAGTGATAATGGTATATCATTATCATGACAACGGGATCAGCACATCCCGACAAACGCTTCACCTCGGATTTTCGATTGGTGCCGAAGTCCGGCTCCGATGGAGGCTTTAATCTGCACAGAGGAGATTCGATTGAGCATTAGGGACATTCGGAACACCAGACAAAAGACTGCCATTCGAGAGGCTTTTGCAGAAGCCGATCGGCCGCTGTCTCCTGAAGAAGTTCTCCGGTTGGCAAAGCAACACCACACGGGCGTTGGGATTGCCACGGTCTACCGAAACATCCAGACGCTGGTCGAGGAAGGATGGCTGCAACCGGTCGAAGTACCTGGCAACGCGACGCGCTACGAAGTGGCCGGCAAAAAGCATCATCATCACTTCCAATGCAACGAATGTGGCAAACTGTACGACCTCGAAGGATGCGCTGCACAGAGCAGGCCAAAGTTACCCAGGGGGTTTCGCGCATCCGGTCACGAGTTTTACGTTTACGGCATATGTGCGGCGTGTGTCCCCAGCAGGCCGTAATGCGACGCCTCAACCCTCGTCATGAACCGTCAGAGGGAACAGTCGGACTCAACGCCAGGGATCCAATCGATTCTCCTTGAATTCGCGCGGCAACTCCAGCAGCCGTCCAGCTTCCACGGAGCGCTCCGCCCACTCAATCAGCGAACGATATTGATCGAAATGGGTGATTCTACCCAGCCATTGGGAACCCGCGTCCGAATTCACCACCACGACGTTGGGAACGTCGCACGGTCCAACACAGCCACTCACTGTGAGTTGAAACCGCTTTAAGAGGCCACGCTTCCGCCACTCGTCTTTCAGCCACTCGACCGGCACCTCGGGGCGGTCTTTCTGCGTCGCCCCGCAGCAGCAGCCGTGGCAGACGATCATCTGGCCAATCACAAGGCGTTTGGTCTCCAGCATGGTTTCGCTCCTCACCTGCATCTCATATAGTATAGGGGAGTATATTACTAACAAGGGAGAACGAATTGTCGCATATTTCGAAAAACAAGACGAAGACCCTCACGCGCGTCCGGCGCATCAAGGGCCAGGTAGAGGCTATCGAACGTGCCCTTGAAGGCGAGGGCGAATGCGAGGAGATTCTGCAGCTGGTTGCATCTTGCCGCGGCGCTCTCAATGGGTTGATGGCGGAGTTGATTGAAGGCCACCTGCGTTTCCACGTACTGGACCCGGCGCAGAAGACACGCCCAGCGCAGCAAGCGGCGGCGGACGACTTGATCGCCGTGGTGAAACGCTATTTCAACTGAAGTGCCAGGAGATCTTATGGCCGCCACTCACGAAACTGCGACGCTCGTCCACGAGGACGAGATGCGTTTAGACCACCCGACTCAGCAGCACCACGAAGGCCACGATCATGAAGACGGCCAGGAGCACGCCTTCGAGCTCGTAGAGGTGCTCCGTGTTCTGTTTGTGGCATTGGCGGCGGCGGCGGTCTGGTTGCATCTGTGGGAGCCGTTCCATCGCGTCAGCGTTATAGGATTGGCAGCCACTCTGATCGGCGGCTATCCGATTTTCAAGGAGGCGGTTGAGAACATCATCGAGCGGCGCATGACGATGGAGCTGTCAATGACGATAGCGCTCGTCTCCGCTCTGGCTATCGGCGAGTTCTTCACAGCTTTGGTCATTACTGCATTTGTTCTGGGCGCCGAGATTCTGGAGGGACTGACCGTCGGCCGAGGGCGGCGCGCCATTCAGGACATGCTAGACTTCCTGCCTCAAGTGGCCAGTGTGCTGCGGAACGGCCAGATTGTCGAAGTGCCCACGCAGACTATCCTTCCCGGCGAAATCGTTGTCATTCGTCCCGGCAGCCGAATCCCCGTCGATGGCCAGGTTGTAAGCGGCCACTCGTTTGTTGAAGAGGCTGCAATTACAGGCGAGCCGATGCCGAGCGAGAAGATGGCGGGCAAGGAGGTGTTCGCAGGCACGATCAACCAGGCCGGTAGCCTGCAGGTACGCGCTGACCGGCTCGGCAAGGAAACCACATTCGGCAAGATCATTGAAGCGGTTGAGAAGGCGGAGCATTCCCGCGCGCCTATCCAGAAGATGGCCGATCGCCTGGCCGGATACCTGGTCTATTTCGCGCTTGGCGCGGCTGTACTCACCTTTCTCATTACCCACAATATCCGGTCAACGATCTCGGTCATCATCGTTGCGGGAGCCTGCGGCATTGCCGCCGGCACTCCACTGGCCATCCTTGGCGCCATCGGGCGAGCCGCCCGTCACGGCTCCATCATCAAGGGCGGAATCTACCTTGAGGCGCTGGGGCAACTCAATACCGTCTTCCTCGACAAGACGGGAACTCTGACCTTCGGGATGCCGCTGGTCACGGAAGTCAACTTTGCGCCCGGCGTTACCGAGAGTGCGCTCATTGAAGCAGCTGCCAGTGCTGAAAGCAGTTCGGAGCATCCGCTGGGCCGCGCGATCGTTCGCCTCGCGGAGCAGAAGAATATCGTTGCCTCCCACCCAACTCATTTCGAATACCGGATTGGACGGGGAGTGCGGGCTGAAGTGGAGGGCGAAGAAACCGTTGCCGGCAATCGGGCGCTCTTCACTGAATTGGGACTGACGCTGCCCGAGCGTTCCGCCGCTGACGGCACGGAGATCTTCGTTGCACGCAATGGAAAGTATATTGGATCGGTGGTTGTGGCGGACCAGTTGCGGCCAGGCTCGGCATCCGCGGTGAAGGCCCTCCAGGAAATGAAGATCGATGTCGTCTTACTCACTGGGGATACGCGGCAGACTGCCGAGGCGGTAGCCGGCCAACTCGGTATCCGAACTGTTCACGCCAATCTTCTTCCTGAGCAGAAAACCGCGCGTATCGCGGAACAGGTTCGGGAAGGGCGGGTGGTGGCCATGCTCGGCGACGGTATTAACGACGCACCCGCTCTGAGTGAAGCTACGGTTGGCGTGGCCATGGGGGCGGGAACTGATGTCGCCCGTGAAAGCGCAGACGTGGTGTTGATCGGCAACGACCTCATGAAGTTCGTTGAGACCGTTCGCGTGGCCAAGAGCTGCCGCAGCATTATCCTGCAGAATTTCTACGGCACGCTGATCGTCGATACGATCGGCATCGGTCTGGCCGCGGCCGGTTATCTCAATCCGCTGCTGGCCGCGTTCATTCATGTTGCATCGGAGTTGACGTTCATCCTCAATTCGACCCGCCTGCTTCCACCTAGAGAATCGCAGCCTATTACCGGGCAGAGGGAAACTCCCGTCCCCATCTAAAACGACTCGCACGATTGAGAAACTAACGAGACGCGTCAGGCGCAGAATTCACAACCACACTGCCGGCTGCCTTCTTCCATTCCACCGAGACCTGCGGTGGCAGTTTATCCATGTGGCTTAAGAATGTAGTCACCTGCCATGTCTCCTGTTCGCTGAGGGCTCCCTTCCAGGCTGGCATTCCGCTAAGGCGAATGCCGTGCTGGATGATGTAGAAGTTCTGGTTTTCCGGCATATCCGGCGCGTCCTCAACGAATTGAGGGGCGCGTGGATAGAATGCGTCGCCAAACGCGGCGTGCGAGTGTTGAATGTCGCCATGGCAGCCCGCGCAATTGGATTGATAGATTTTCATTCCGGCAACTAAGTTGGCATCGGTAGGCTGGATCGGATTGTGTGTCTCGGGCGCGCGCCTATCGACGGCAGCATCGAGTGCAGGCATCGCGATCTTGCTTTCGAGCCCATCGACAGGCAGGTCCGCGCGCGGATCAACAAAGCCAAAGCGCACATAGCAGAAGCCGGCCCCCACAACCACAACTACGGCTACTACGAATCCAAGAAGAAACTTGAGCATGACAGTTCTCCTTTGCACATTTTGAACACAAGCAAATTGAGCGCGAGCCGAGTGTCAGTACCAGACTCGAAGCCCAAACACGAACTGGGAGCCGTAGCCTATTTCTCCAGCTTTCCGTGAATAGCTTGCGGTATTGCCGTATTTCTCGTTGTAGGCGAAGCCGAGGTAGGGAGCGAATTTGCGACTAACCTCATATCGCAGGCGCAAGCCCGCATCCAAATCCGATAAGCCAGAGCCAATCTGGCGCCCAGGGTCGTCATTGTTGTAGAAGTTCAGCTCTGCCTCTGGCTGCGCAATCCATCGCTGCGTGAGAAGCAGATCGTAGGAAGCGACTAGACGGCCCGCTACATTGCCGCCGTCCCGGATATACAGAGTCGGCGCAAACTCGAAGTAGCCGGGCGCCAGCCCCTCAATGCCGAATGCAGCCCAGGCGCGGTGCGGCCCCGAATCCAGATCGGCTCGCACGCCAACCTGAGCATCGAAATATCGCACACGCGATATCGGGCGGTCGTACAGCGCTTCATGGTCGCCGTCGCTGACTGTCGAGTTATTACTGAAGCCCTCCGATTTGACCCATAGCTTGTTCATGTCAGTCCCAATCCAGGCTTCGCCATCCCAACGGAATTCACTCTCCGCGCCACTCGTGCGGCCTTCAAACTGATCGAGCCGCGCGTGCGTGAATGCCGGGTTCTCCATCATGGAATCCTTCATATTGGGAGACGGGCCATCGGCCCGGCCGGGAGACGGCATGGACATTTGCGCACTCGCGTGCACGGAACCCGCTGTGAGCACCAGGACAACCGCCATGGGCAAAGACCAGGCGGCGAAGGCAACGTGTACCCTAGTGCCGTTGTGTATTCGTGTGCTCATGGCCTCACCACCACGGCGCGGAACATGCCGGCATCCATGTGAAACATGAAGTGGCAGTGATAGGCCCATCGGCCCGGCGTATCCGCGGTAACCAGGTAGCTCAGACGCTCTGCCGGCTTCACGATGACGGTGTGCTTATAAGGATTGAATTCGCCGTGCCCGTTTTCCAACTCACTCCACAGTCCATGCAAATGAATCGGATGTTCCATCATCGTGTCGTTGATGAGCACGAAGCGCACCCGTTCTCCGAGTTTCAGCTCGATGGGTTCTGCATCGGAGAATTTCTTCCCGTTGAACCCCCAGATGTAGCGCTCCATGTTTCCCGTGAGATGAAGTTCGATCTCCCGCGTGGGTGGCCTTGCATCCACGCCGCGATAGCGCGCACGAAGGTCGGCATACGTCAGTACACGCCTGCCATTTCCCGTCAGTCCGTCCCCAGGATCGTTCAACTGCTCGCTGACTTCCATCGCGACGTTGTCCACTTGCGGCCCAACGCGCAAATGAACCGGATTCGATGGTGTCAATCGCGCCTCGGCGTTCGCCATCCCGCTCATGGGCATGATCGGCGTGGTGTGTGGGCCAGGTTGCGGCAGCGGTGTTGTTGCAATGTCACTGCCCAACTCCATGCCCGGCATCTTGGAATGGTCCATGTGCATCCCGCCCATGCTGGACATATCCATATCCTTCACATCTCCCATCTTCATTCCCTTCATGTTGCTCATGCCCATGTCTGCCATTGTGCGCATGGGGAACGGGTCCATCGGGGGAACGGCTGCTGTCATTCCCACTCTCGGCGCAAGCGTGCCGCGTGCGAAGCCGCTGCGGTCTTCCGACTGCGCAAAGATGGTGTACGCAGCATCGTCCGCCGGCTGCACAATCACGTCATAGGTCTCCGCGATGCCGATCCGGAATTCATCTACGGTGACAGATTCGACATCGTTGCCGTCCGCCTGCACTACGGTCATCTTCAATCCCGGAATGCGGACATCGAAGAACGTCATGGCAGAACCGTTGATAAAGCGAAGGCGAATTCGTTCGCCTGCGTGAAATAGCCCGGTCCAATTCGCGTTTGGTGCATGCCCGTTCAGCAGATAGGTATAAGTTGCGCCTGTGACATCGGAGATATCGCTTGGACTCATGTTCATGCGAGCCCATGCAAGCCGTTGCGAGACGGTTTGATCGAAACCATCTTTTGCTGACGTGCGGATGAAGTTGGGCAGGGTAAGACGGTGGTAGTTGTAGTAGTCGCTCTGTTCCTTCAGGTTGCTGAAGATGGTTTCTGGATTCGCATCCGTCCAGTCCGAAAACAACACCACGTACTCTCTGTCGAACTCAATCGGATCGCGATCGCGCGAGTCAATAATTACCGCCCCGATCAGTCCG
>DATKPJ010000091.1:0-24362 GCA_035524195.1 Occallatibacter sp. | reverse complement strand
GACTCTCACCCACCGACGGGAAAGCACATTTTTCCAGGGGGGCCCTGTCCCTCGACGAAAGAATTACACTTTCCCGCCGGCTGAAAGGCAAGGCTGTGCCCACAGGCTGTTCATCACTGGAGTGGCCGGATCACAACTCGGGCGGCGCTGAATTTCCGATCATGGCCAGGGGTATTTCGCGATTCGTCCGCAGCGTAGGCACTGCAGCCAGCAGGCCGCGGGTATAAGGGTGCTCCGGAGCAGTGAGGAGCTTCGCCGAAGGCCCTGACTCGACGATTTCTCCATAACGCATGACGGCAACGCGGCTCGCCACCTGGCCCACCACGGCCAGATCGTGCGAGATAAAGAGCATTGCCAGGCCGTATTCGCGCTGAAGGTCGGCGAGCAGGGCAAGAATCTGCGCCTGGACGGTCACGTCGAGCGCAGTCGTCGGCTCATCGGCAATGAGCAGCCGAGGCCGATTGATGAGGGCCATCGCAATGACGATGCGCTGGCGCTGGCCGCCGGAAAACTGGTGAGGGTAGTCGCCGTAGCGGCGAGCCGCATCTGGAATTGCGACGGCCTCCAGAGCGGCGATTGCTTTGCGCCTGGATTCCCGGCCCGTCCAGGATGGAGCGTGGGCCTGAGCGCATTCGGCGACCTGGCGGCCGATGGACATCACCGGATTCAACGCGGTCATGGGCTCCTGGAAGATCATGGCGATTTCGCGTCCGCGCAGTTTCCGCAATGCTTCTGCAGGTAGTCGCATGAGATCGGCAGAATCGTTGTTGTTGCCCCACAGGATTTGACCCGCGACCACCGCCGAAGGCCCAAGAAGACCGAGGACGGCCAGTGCCGTGGCACTCTTGCCCGATCCCGATTCTCCCACCAGTCCGAGCACTTCCCCATCGCCGATTTGAAGGCTGACACCGCGAACTGCTTCAGTTGATCCGAAATGGATTTTCAGATCGCGGATATCGAGCAGCGGAACCATGAATTGATCGTAAAGGATGGGGGTGATGGCAGGAGACGCGCGAAATGGGTGTTGCACGACAAGGACTTGTCTGCGGAGCCTTTAAATCGGCAGCACCTCGGGCAACACCGCCTATACCTCGCACATCTGACTGCGTTGGAACGGAGGTTCTTTGAATGAAACTAAAATGGGTGACCCTATCCATACTTACATTTTCGCTGGGAATTGCCGGTCCGGGACTGGTGAAGGCGCACGCAGCGGCAGCGAATGGAAGGCCCGCCGCGATGGCTGCGCAGGATCACGATGACTGGGAACAGCCCCCGCAGGAATTCCGCGATGTGCAGCGGCGCGGGTTCCACGAGGGCATTGAAGCAGCTCGCAGAGATTTCGAGCATCACCATCACGCGGATGCCGACGATCACGATGCGTATCGTCACCCCCATGTTCCGCGTGAAGATCGCGACGCCTATCGCGATGCGTTTCGCCGTGGCTACGACCGGGCCATGGCGCACCTGACCGGGCATGACGATCACGACCGACCGGGGCAGATGTAACCCACACCAAGACCTTGCTGCTCAGAATTGCATTGAATACCCGGCGCGATGAACGCCGGGTATTCGTGTTTTTTCTGCAGATATGGCCAGAATACTCATGGGCAAGCGAATCGGGGTCGGCGCCAGAGTCCTCGTCAGGACACTATCCCCGTTGGCCGGGGGGCTAAAGGATACAATCGACCTGCCAATCCGGAACGATTCAAACTTACTCAATTCGCGCATCCCGATTGGATCAGAAACAGTACGAAAGGAGATCGAACGATGAATCTCAAGCGATTTGTGACTCCGATGCTCGTGGTTTCGCTGGGAACATTTTTGACGGCTTCTCCGGCATGGGCCGCATCGCCGCAACCAGGCACCGGGTTCCAGGACTATGGCCGCGATCGTGGATGGGACGTACCTCCGCAGGAGCTGAACGCGATTCAACGGCAGGGGTTTCATGACGGGATAGAGGGTGCACGGAAGGATTTCGATAATCATCGCCGGCCCGATGTCAATAACCGGGATGAATACCGCAATCCGCATCTTCCGCCCGAACAGCGGGAGGCTTACCGTGACGGATTTCGGCGCGGGTATGATCGGGCGATGTCGCACCTGATGGGCGGGCGCGGTCCTGTGGTTGCGCCCCCGCCGCCGCTTGCATGGGATGCGCCGCCGAATGAGTTTAACGAGATTCAACGGCGTGGATTTCACGATGGGATCGAAGGTGCGCGCAAGGACTTCGACAATCATCGCCAGCCAGACGTGAACAATCGCGACGAGTACCGTCATCCCGACGTTCCGGGGCCGTATCGACATGATTACCGCGAAGCATTTCGACGCGGCTACCAGGTAGGTGTGCAGCATTTGATGGGCGGGCCGAACCGGTATTGAGGAGGTTGATGCGGAACGAAGCGGCGAAGCTCGCGTTGTCCGGCTCTCAGGGGCCGGACACTGCTAGAGCGCAATCCAGCCAGCGCGGATGAGGATGAGGGATCCCGCCGCGACCACGATCCAGAGCAGGATGCCTTGGAGGAGCGGACGTACGCCAACCTGGCGAAGCGTCTGGCGGGATAGTCCTGTGCCGATGAGAAACAATGTCACGGTGAGGCCGATGATTCCCAGATGTTTGAGCGCGGGATAGGCAGTCTGGAAGGTATGGACGTAAGTATTCGCCACGGCGGCGAGGCAGAAAAAGAGAATGAACCAAGGCAACTGGATGCGCGCCTTGCTCTTTCTTAGCGCAGATGTACCGATCGAGACGGGTACGATCCACAGCGCTCGGGCCAGCTTGACGGTAGTGCCGACCGCAAGGGCGACGGCTCCAAATTTAGCCGCAGCGCCGACCACAGAGCTTGTGTCGTGGATAGCGAGTGCAGACCACAAGCCAAACTGCGTTTGGGTCATGTGCAGCATAGAGCCGATGGCGGGGAATGCGACGAGAGCGACTGAATTCAGGACGAAAATCGTTCCCAGCGATACGGCGATCTCTTCTTCGCTTGCTCCGGCAACCGGCGCCACCGCTGCGATGGCGCTTCCGCCGCAGATGGCCGTGCCGGCGGAGATGAGAAACGAGATGCGATTTTTTACGGAAAGAAGCTTGCCCAGTCCCCAACCGAGGAGCATTGCGAACGAGATGCTGAGCGCGGTGTAGACGAAACCGGATCGGCCGACGCGAATGACCTGCTGCAGGTCCATGCCGAAACCGAGGCCGACGACCGAAACCTGCAACAGGAGTTTGGACAGGCGTTTCGCATCGAGATGATAGGGGTGGACGAAGGTAAGTCCATAGGTAAGGCCCGCGACCAGCGCCAGGGGCGGCGACAGCAGGCCGCTTGCGGCAAGGATCAATCCGGCGAAGAAGAGGTTTTTGGACACACACTGAGCATGACCGGAATCGGGAGGCCAAGTCCAAGCAGAAGTCCTCATGCCCTATTTGCGCTTCTTATGACGTAGAGATTACTTCAGCTTGAGTGGGGTGGTTCCGCTTGCACCGGGACGCGCAACGAGGAAGCGCCGGAATTCCTCGGCAAGGCCCTGCAGACCGGGACCGGACGCATACGCGATGAGAAAATCGCGCCGGAGACGGACGCCCTCAATCTCAACGATGTTAAAGCTGCGCCCGACGCGCAGATCCTTGGCAATCGCCCAGCGAGAGACGAAACCGGCACCCAATCCCGCCTCGACGGCAGACTTGATGGCCTCAGTGGAATCGAGTTCCATGGCGATTTGAAGTGAGGCGCGCTTGATGTGGTGGTGTTCGAACGCGAGCTCGATGATGCGCCGGGTACCGGAGCCGCGCTCGCGCATGAGCAGCGGAATCGTCGTGAGCTCTTGGCAGGCAACGGAACCGCGTTCGGCCCATTCATGCGCCGAAGGAACAATAAGGACCAGCTCGTCGGCGAGAAACGGCTCGGTCTTTACGTCGCGGCTGTGCGCGGGGCCCTCGATGAGGCCCACCGCAATTTGCTGCTGCACAATGGCGCTCACGATCTGCTCGGTGTTTCCGCTGATGAGCGTGGGCTGGACGCGAGGGTGTTCGCGACGAAAATCACCCAACAGGCGGGGCAGCACATATTGTGCGATGGTGGTGGATGCACCGAGGGCAAGATGGCCAGCGTGGTCGCCGCTCAACGAAGCCACTCTTTGCTCGGCCTCTGTGAGGAGCGAGTTTACCTGTCGCGCATAACCGAGCAACGTCGCCCCGGCATCGGTAAGCGCGATGCGGGATCCGGTGCGGTCGAAGAGTTGAACGCCGAGGTCCTCTTCGAGCGCCTTGATTTGCAGGCTGACAGCGGGCTGAGTAAGGTAGAGCTCTTCCGCCGCCTTGCGAAAGCTGCACTGTTCGGCCACGGTGCGAAAGACCACCAGTCGGAAGTTTTCGAGGCTTGCCATGGGTTGATTCGATTATCGAGCATCGCCGGGAAATCCGACGCGGCTGCTTTTTCAACAGCTTCTCATTGGTGGAGTACCGGCTGCGGCACTTGCAACTCGATCTTGATTTCCGGTGGCGCCAGCAGCGTGTTGTGGATCAGGCAGTGATGCACGGAGCGCATCAGGCCCTCAGTCTGCTCCTCAGTGAGGGGCACCGGGCACGACACGTGAATGCGGAAGTTACCGAGCCGGGCAGGCTGTCTGAGCTTGTCGGCGGTGACGGATACTTCAACTCCCGTTTGGGCGAGATTGCGGGTATGGAGGTACTGAACGGCGTAAAAAGCAGCGCAAGAGGCCAGAGAGGCAAGCATCAACTCGGGTGGCGTCATGCCGGCATCTTCGCCTCCGTTGTCTGACGGCTGGTCGCAAATGACGGAGTGCGAACGGGATTGAATGGCGAACTTCACATGGTCGAGATGGGTGACTTTGACTTCCATGGCTCTCCTCGGCTTTCAAAGGAAGAAAGCCATCAGAGAGCACATTCGTTACACGGAAGCCGCGATTTATCTTGAGGCGGCAACTGCCGGCATGCGCAGGGACTCGAAGGCGGATCTTCAAAGTGTAGCTGTGACAGGAGATTACCTGAGCATTGGAGGCGCGAAACGCCGTTCATCCAGCGAATTGCGGCGACGCCCGAGTTTCAGTGCACGGCGGCGGCGTTCCCGCGGCGCCTGGCTTTCTTGAAGAGCCAAACCAGTAAAACGCACGCGAAGCAGAGGAGCGCCGTCCATCGGAAGACGTCAACGAAGGCCCATAACAGAGCTTGCTGACCCAATTGACGGTAGAGATCAGAACGGGCGCCCTGGAGTGCGTCGGGCCGGGCGACGAAGTGACGCAGCGCCGCACTCAAGGACTGGGATTGCTGCTGATACCAGTCCTGCGTTCGCGGAACGTAGTTAATGATCTGGTTCTGGTGGAAGTCTGATCGCCGGACCAGCAGGGTTTGCGCCACCGAGATTCCTATCGAACCGCCGACATTTCGCACCAGGTTGAAGATTCCGCTGGCATTGCCAATCTCTTCGTTGCGCAGCGTCGCATAGGCCTGTGTGGCGATGGGAACAAAAACAAAGCTCAGGGCAAAGCCCGTAATAATGATCGGCCAGAGCAGCGTTGTAGGGCTGATCTGGAGATTTACATTGCCGAAGAGCAGGGAGGTAATTCCGAAGACCAGGAATCCGAAGGTTAATAGATAGCGGGGATCGAGCCTGTCACCGAGAAAACCGATGACCGGCATGCCAAGGATGGATCCGATGCCGCGTGGCGCCACCACAATGCCCGCGGCGAACGCCGTGTAACCGAGCAGTTCCTGGTAGAAAAGCGGCAGCAGGGTAATCATTGAATAGATTGCGACGCCCAGCATGAAAATCAGGAGGCACCCCACGGCGAAATTCCTGTCCTTCAAGGTGCGTAGATTGACGGCCGCGTTTCTGGCCTGGATGGAGTGAACGATGAACCAGATAAATGCGATGGAAAATGCTGCGACCGCGAATCGCACCCAGGGTGCGCCGAACCAGTCGACTTCCTGGCCCTTGTCGAGGACGACTTGCAGGCAACCGGTCCAGATGATGAGAAGTCCGAAGCCGAGGTTGTCGAATTTGCCGGGCTTGGCGTTCTTCACGTAGTCGGGATCTTTGACGAAACGGCCGATCATAAATGCGGCCAAAATACCGACTGGAATATTGATGTAGAAGGCGTATCGCCAGCTGTAGGTGTCGGTGAGCCAACCGCCCAGTGTGGGGCCGAGCACGGGTGCAACCACTACTCCGAAGGCAAACACGGCCATGGCCATGCCGCGCTTCTGCGGCGGAAAACTTTCAAGAAGAATGGCTTGCGATAGCGGTTGTAGCGCCCCGCCTCCAGCACCCTGCACGATGCGGGCAATGAGTATGAAAGCGAGTGATGGCGCGGCGCCGCAGAAGAATGATGCTGTGGTGAAGATGAGAACGCAAATTACCAGAAATCTCTTGCGTCCGAAGCGGAGGGCAAACCAATTGCTGGTGGGCAGGATGACTGCATTGGCGACGAGATAGCTGGTCAGGACCCAGGTCGCCTCGTCGGTCGACGCTGAGAGCGATCCGGCAATGTAGGGCAGCGCAACCGATGCAATGGCGGTATCGAGCACCTCCATAAACGTCGCCAGCATGACGGAGATGGCAATGATCCAGGGAGATACTCCCGAAGCTTGAGCTTGTGGCGCGGTAACTTCTGCCATGCAATCCTGCCATTCAGAATGGGAAAACGCATTGATTCAGGCTGGTTCAGAGATGTTGTGTGGGCAGCGACCGTGAATTCGCGCTTTTCACCTACATCGACCATCGGCATCGCGAGGGTCGCATGTGGTCTTCCGGAGATTCTCTTTTTCGAGCACGGTCTTCCTCCCTTTTCGCAGATTTGACTCAACAGTTCGGATGCGGAGGCGAAGTTCGCGGATGTCCGCACCATCCCGGCATCACGGGATGCGGGGCGAGAGGCAACGTTACAAAGCTGCGTGGTCAGAGGGCATGCGCCTGCCGGTTCGTGATGGATGCGCTTAGTGGCGCTTGAAATACTGCACTTCGCGTTCGTGCTGTTTTGCCCGTTCCAGGGTGGAGAATGTGCCGAGGTTGCGGCGCTTACCGGTGGACGCACTTTTCTTTCGCGAATAAAGGCGATACTGACCCGATTTGAGTTTTCGTATCATGCCGACGTAGATGCCCCGATGCTCGATCGTGTCGCCTTATCGCACTTCAATCCTTTCCTTTTGCCTGCTGTGACTCTCTCGACTGGCGGCTTTCAGTTCACGCAATCTGGCTGCACTCGTGCGCGATCTGCAAGGTTTCATCTGTCGGGATGACGTATGCCTGAATCGGAGATTTCCCGGTTGAGAGGCGGCCCTCCACGTCAATAAGCGTGCGATTCTGCTCTTCATCGATTTCGAGGCCGCACCAACGCAGGCCATCGCAGACTCTCTGTCGAACCAGGGGCGTGTTTTCGGCGATGCCGCCCCCGAAGATGACCGCGTCGGCGCCCTGGAGCACGCCGAGATAGGCGCCAATGGCCTTCAGCACGCGATAGCAGAACATCTCCATGGCAAGATGCACGCGTGAATCGGTGTCGTATTCGCGCATCAGGACCCGGGTGTCGAGTGATTTGCCGGAAACACCGAGGAGGCCGGAATCCTTCTGGAGCAGGGTCATGACGTCATCGAAGGCGATGTGCTCTTGTTGCGCCAGAAATGGGATGAGTGAGGGATCGACGTCACCGCAACGGCTTCCCATCATGAGGCCCTCCAGGGGAGTGATGCCCATTGTGTTGTCTACCGATCGGCCATTTGCAATCGCCGTGATCGAACAGCCGCTTTCGAGATGCGTCGTTATCAATCTCAGTTGATCCGGTTTCTTATTTACGATGGCCGCGTAACGCTCCATCAAATAGCGGTGCGAGATGCCATGAAATCCGTAGCGGCGGATCGAGTGCTTCTTCGAGAGCTCGAAGGGGATCGCGTACGTGGCGGCCTGTTGCGGAATGGTAGAGTGAAACGCCGTGTCGAAGACGGCAAAGAAGGGGACATCTTGAAACCGGCAGCGAATTGGAAACAGGATCTCGACTGAGCGCTTGTTGTGCAAGGGAGCCCACTTGGAAAGATTGATGATTTCCCGCTCAACTTCAGCCGTCAGCTTGACCGGATACGTGAATCGTGGACCACCATGGACCACGCGGATTCCGACACATTGAATCTGATCGAGGCTCCATGCAGGGGCCCGATCATGGCGGTGGTGTTCAAGCCAGCGAAGGATGGCGGCCGAGGCTTCGCCAAAGTTACGGGCTTGCAGCACCTCAGTGTGAGCGATGCTTTTTCCGGAATAGACAGAGAGGCGGGGTTCGTTCCCGATTCCCTCCACGATGACTTCGATCAGGCTGGTCCCGTCGGACGCGGATGATTGCGGGTTGCGGCAGGCAACAATCCCTGCCTTAAGGGAGTTACTCCCCGGATTGAAGACGAGCACATCCATCGAATCGCCAACTGTATCGAGTTCCGGAATATGGCAAGCGCCAGCTAAAAGTAGGAAGCGAGGCTGATCGACCGAGTTTTCCGCGGGAGCACGAATGTCCTGGGATTTCGGGAAGCCCCGCGATAACCGTGGCCTGAACGGACAACCGTTGCCAAAGGCTGACGCATCCCACGGACGTCGTTGCGGGGGCGGCGGGATTCGCCCCAAGTGAAGAAAGCTGGAGGAGAGGTGGCCGGTCGCCCTTATTGGTCAGGACAAATGAAGATCTCGCTGGTCTCCTTCGGGGTTCAGTTGTTCCCTGCAGCCAATCCTTTGCCTGGAATTGAGTTTCACGAGATCGACCGGGAGACGGGCCAGCGGATCCGCCATTTGAACGTTGCCGGTGAGGACGATACTCCGGTTGATCATTCCGAAATCGTGAAGGGATATGAATACAGAAAGGGAGAGTATCTGATCGTTGAGCCGAAAGAGATTGCCAATCTGCGCGTCGAGACGAAGAGGGTGATCGAGGTCAACCAGTTTGTCGATCTGGGAGACATTGATCCTGCGCTATTTGAGAAACCGTATTTCGTTGTACCGCAGCCAAAGGCTTCGCCTGAGGCTTTTGCGGTGATGCGAAAGGCGATGGAACAGACAGGCAAAGCGGCGATTGGCGAAATCGCGTTTGGTGGGCGGGAGCATTTGATCGCGATCGCGGCGCCGCCGGATAAGGGCTTCAAGGGGCTGATGGGATACACCCTTCGATACGACGAGGAGTTGCGCAGTCGGCGGGATTACTCGATCGGGGTCGGCGAAGAGAAGGTCGACAAGAAGCAGTTGGCAATGGCAACAGAGCTGATCCGCGCCTTTTCGGCTCCTTTGCATCTCGACGAATACAAGGATGATTACGAAGCCGCACTTCGCGAACTAATCGAAGCCAAACAGAAGAATGCGCCCTTGCCGCTCGAAGCGGAACGGCCGCGGCAAGCGAAAGTGGTGAACCTGATGGACGCCTTGCGGCGCAGTGTGAATGCGGCAAGCCATAGCGAAACGAGCGGACAGCCGAGAAAAGGTCGAGCACAGAAGAAAGGGCCGATGGTGGTGAAACCTTCGCGGCGCAAGCGTAAGGCAGCGTGATGATGACAGTGCGCGCCAAACCTGTATCGAGGGCATCCCGGGCTGTCGACAAGCAACTCGAGCGCTATCGCTCCATGCGCAGCTTCAACTTGACCCAAGAGCCGAGCGGAAAGCGCGACGGTCAAGTCTCCCCGGGAAAAGAGCAGAGCCTTCCATTTGTAGTGCAGAAACATGCAGCCACGCGGTTGCATTACGGCTTTCGCCTGGGATGGAGCGGCGTTCTGAAGAGCTGGGCGGTGACCAAGGGGCCAAGCTATTTCCCCGGAGACAAGCGGCTTGCCGTACAGGTGGAAGATCATCCCATCGAATACGGGGGATTTGAAGGCGCTATCCCAAAAGGCGAATATGGCGGCGGGACGACCAGGCAGCGTTTGCCTGCGCCCGCTACGCGCTAGCCGGCGAGCAGTGAGGGCGCGCGACCGGCAAAGTTGTGCTTTGCTAAAGGCTTCGTACGCTGTGGTGTTTGTGCGCCTCCTCAACACGGGCTGCGAGAAGCTTTTTTGCTTTCTCAAGGTTGCGACGTCGCGAGGCACTCATTCCCCTGCCGGCTCGATTGATATAGAAGGTAAGGATTCTCATCCCCGATGCAGGACCTTGCGGGTAAATACTCGTTGATGCGAGCGAATCGGCGATTGTTTCTGCGTCTTGCGTGAAAAGTGCGATGGGAGTCAGCTGGAATTCCGCCTTTCGGTCGTTGCTCTCGGCGTGTTTCGATGTGCGCATTCTATTCTCTCGTTTCCAAGTCTCTCGCTGTTATCTCTCGCGCAAAAACGATCGGCGATCCGCACACGGTTCCGGAGCGGTCCACTCGTGCGGTTGCTGAGCGTGGCTGCGCGAGGCATCAGTTCGAAGGGTCTTTGGCGATCCTTAGATCATCGGCAAGAGTTGCCGGCAGTTCATGCCCCTGTGATGCCCTGGGGACGCGTGTCGTTGCCCACGTCGAGAGCCGAGCGCAAACCCGCCGCATCTCAAATGCGCGGAGAGAATGAATTCAAGGACGGAACACTCGACGAATCTTCAGCGAGGACCTGAAGAGGGCGAGACGCTCACGAGGAATGGTGCGTATGGCAACCCGGAATTTCAGCCGATTCGACCACATGGCTGTCCATTGAGAGATCATTTCGCTGAAAAACAATCACATTGGATCGATTTTCATTGTAAATGAGCACAGGAAAGCTGAAGATTGCGCACTGGACCGGCAAACATTCAACTTCGGATGTAGAATCGTTGCAATCATGTCAGAGCAACTCAATCACCGCTCCGAGCAAATCATCAAACTTCTGCTCCGTTCAGGAACGGCCACCATCGACGAGATATTGGCCGTGGCGGGTTCTTCAGCGCCCAGCATCAGGCGGGATCTGGCGCGGCTTGAGAACCGGGGGTTGATTCGACGCACACACGGTGGCGCGACGCTGGTGGAGCCGCTGCTCTATGAGCCGTTTCGATATGACAGCTCTTTCCTGGCGCGCGAGCAGCGCAAAGCGGTAGAAAAACGGCGCATTGGACTGGCGGCCGCCGAGCTGATTCAACCGAATGAAACGGTTGGACTTAGTGCTGGTACAACGACAACGCACATCGGCCGGAGCCTGCGGCACAGGGACAAGATCCAGGTGATTACCAATGCCATCAATATCGGGATGGAGCTATGCAATCAGCCTGGCATCCGCACCTATCTCACCGGAGGTGTGATTCCCTGGGCATGGTCATTTTCGCTTACGGGCAACGCGGCTCTCACGTTTCTCGATGACGTATATATGGACAAGGTGTTCTTGAGCGTCACAGGCCTTGATGCTGAGCGTGGGGCGACGACGCTGGAGGCCGATGAGGCGCTGGTGTACCGGAAGATGCTCAAGCAGGCAAAACAGGTAATTGTGGTTACGGATTCGAGCAAATTCGGGCAGGTCAGCCCTGCTTTTATCTGCCCTGTGAGCGACATTCACGTGCTGATCACGAATGCCGGAGCACCGGCCGAAGCCACTGCTCCATTTGAGCGTCAGGCGATTCGAGTCATCCGAGCCTGAAACACGACCAGGTCATTTCAGAACCTCTGTTGCATGATCATTTTGACCCCTTCCATTCACACGGCGGTCAATTCATGTGCTCGCAATCCGCCCAATCCAATTGTGGACCTTATGGAGATTCGGGCTTCCCGAGGGCTCGAAAGCCCGGTCTTTATGCCATCCTTGTGGACATTGTGCATGATGGGGGGACGGGCTGAAAAACGTTGTTTCAGAAGCAAGTTTTGGGAATTCTGATCATTTTGGGCCATTTTGTTCATTTTTCACTTGAAATTCAACTGGCATTCAGCCTATTGTTCCTATCAACGATTCATTGCGGGTTCCGGCGGATCGATCATAACGCCCCTGAAACGGTTCGATCGATGAAGAATGAGAACCCGACGGCTGACGAGTGTAGGAGCGTCTGCCGAGCACAACTGATCCACCTTGGGAGAGTGTGATGCAAGAACAAGATCGTCCAATGCAAGACCATGGCCAATGGATTCCATGCAGGGATCAGGCCAGACCTCGATTGACCTCCTCGAGCAATTGCCTTTCTGCAAGTCCCAAGGTGAACCTGTTTTCCGCAAAGCCCCGGCCCCAAGGCTCTTGAATTCACCCGTCGATACGTGCCTGCGTATGGACTTCACAGGATTTCAAAGAAAGGTGCGATGGCAATGACGAATGCTGAACGGGTTTTCGATCGCAAGCCTTCAGTTGAACCACGCAACCCCGCCCTCGAAAGCTCTCCAGGAAAGGCGAGCTTTGCCAAAGGGCCAACCCCCTTGCTCTGGCTGCTGACGATTGTTCTGCTGCTCTGTCCCATCGGATTGCGCGCGCAGGAGCTGTCGGCAACCCTCGCAGGCACCGTGACCGATACCACTGGAGCCGTAATCCCGCACGCCACGGTGACCATCACGCTGAACGGTGTAGGCACGGAGCGCGTGATCGAAACCGATGCTACCGGCGCCTACGTTGCTCCCAACCTGCCGGCCGGAACCTACTCCGTGACCGCGGTCGCGACAGGCTTCGAGACTTTCAACGGCAAGAACATCGTGCTCAACGTCGGTGAGAAGCATTCCTTCAATGTTCAATTGAAGGCCGGCGCGGTCACGACCACGGTGACCGTCGAAGACAATCCTGTCTCGGTGGATACCATCAGCAGCGCGCAGTCCGACACCATATCGGGCTCACAGCTGCGTGAACTCGAGCTCAGCAGCCGCAACTTCCAGCAGCTCGTCACGCTGCAGCCCGGAGTCGTGAACTTCATGGGCGATGAAGCTTCCGCGGGCAACACCACCTTGCAGATCAACGGCGCCCGCACCACCGCCAACAACTGGACAGTGGACGGATCCGACATCAACGACAGCGGATCCAACGGCACCGTCATCAACACGCCCAGCGTCGACGCCATCCAGGAATTCACGCTCCAGCGCGGCAGCTACGACGCCGGCTACGGGCGCTCGGGCGGCGGCCAGATCCTGGTTGCCACCAAGAGCGGCACCAGCCAGTTCCACGGCGACGCCTATGAGTTTGTCCGCAACACGGCTCTCGATGCGAACGAGTGGTTTAACAAGCGCACCGAGGCGCTCAACGACGAGGCCAACAAGAACCCCGTGAACCACCACAATGTCTACGGGTTCACCATCGGCGGCCCACTCTATATTCCCAAGGCCTACAACAACGACAAGAAGAAGACCTTCTTCTTCTGGTCAGAGGAGTGGCACAAACTGAGCACCCCGGGCGGCGACAACATGCCGGCCCCGAGCATGGACATGCTGCAGGGTATCGTTGCGGGCGACTTCACCAACGCGCCCGCGGGCTGCGCCACCTACGACGCGTCCTCGAACACCACGCAGATCAATCCCAGTTGCTACAGTGCCAACTCACAGGTCTACCTCAACGACGTATTCAGCAAGTACCCCGCCAACAATGGGTCGAACTACAACTTCTCCTACTCGGCCACCAACAACTTTCGCGACGACATCGTCCGCGTCGACCACTACTTCAACGACAAAGTTCACTTCTACGCCCGCGGCATGAACGACGATATGCCGGTGAACTATCCTGAAGGCCTCTGGGCGGGCAGCAATTACCCCGGCCTGGTCAATACGCTGGTTGACTCGCCCGGCAAGAACGTCGTGGCCAACCTTACCTGGTCCATCAGTCCGAAGCTGGTCAACGAGTTCGAGTTTGCCTGGGCGCAGGGGACTTACTTCTCCAACATCCAGAGCGGACAGTTTGCCACCTCATCGGCAGTGGCCAGCGCTCTCACCAACAACTGGGCCTATCCCGATCCGTATGGCCGCGTTCCCGCTATCGGCATCAATGGCGTCACCGGTTTCAGCGCCGGCTCCGCGCCATGGCATGAGCGCAACCTCGATCGCACTTACTTCGATAACCTTGCTATCACCTTCGGGCAGCACACCTTCCGCACCGGGTTCCAGATCGAGCAGATGCTGAAGACTGAAAACGCCACTTTCGGCGAGCCAAGCTTCAGCTTCAACACTTGGGGCGACTTCCTTCTCGGCAACGTGGCCACCTACACGCAGACCAGCCGCGATATCACCCCTGACCTGCACTTCGTCAACAGCGAAGCTTACGTCCAGGATGACTGGAGGCTCACACGCCGCTTTATCCTGAATCTGGGCGTCCGCTGGAGCCGCTTCCCAACCGTCACCGATGTCAAGGACACCCTGGCGAACTTCGATCCAGCGCTCTATAGTCCGCTGCTGGCTCCGGCCATCGATCCCTCGTCAGGCAACTTCGTAGCAGGGCAATTCGCAGGCAGTGTTCCATTGATTCCTGCGACCTACTCTAATGGCCTGATGTTCCCCAAAGGCGCTGCATGCGCCCAGGCGCAGGCGATCGCGCCGCTCGTGCAGTGTTCGCCTTTTGGGGCATACGTCAATCCCAACTACAACTCTAACTTCGGCCCCCGCGTCGGCTTCGTGTTTGACCTCGATGGCAAGTCCACAACGACCCTGCGTGGCGGCTTCGGAATCTTCTACGACCGCGTCCTCGACGGCATCTTCGAGCAGAACGCTTTCAACGATCCTCCGCTGGCGCAAAAGACCACGGTCGTCAACGGCAACTTCGACAGCGTTCTCGGCGGCACGACGTCGGTCTCCTACGGTCCCAACTCGATCACAGCCACCGGCAACCCCGCTTTTAAGGTGCCCAACTACGCCAACTACAACCTGTCGGTCCAACGCCAGCTGTTGCCCAGCACCTTGCTCGAAGTGGCCTACGTGGGCAACGAGGCCCGCCACCTGCTTGGCGAGTTCGATCTGAACCAGCCAACCGTCGCGGCCAGAATCACGGCACCTGCCGGAGCTAGTGTGAACGCGATTCGTCCGTTCCAGGGATATGCGAATATCCAGGATCGCGGCACGTTCTTCACCAGTAACTACAACTCGCTCCAGGTGAGCCTGAATCACCGGGCGCACGGCCTGCAAGCCGGCTTGGCCTACACCTGGTCGAAAATCCTCACCACCAACTCCAATGACCGCGGCTCCGTGGCCACTTACCAGTACGACTTCAAGCAGGACTACGGACCGTCCTCCTACAACACGCCGCAGGTCTTCACGGCCAACTACATCTACGATCTGCCCTTCTTCAAGACGCAGAATGGCTTTGAAGGCAAGGTTTTGGGCGGATGGGAAGTCTCCGGCATCACCCAGTTCGTCTCGGGCGCAAGCTTCGAAGTCACGCAACCGCTCGATCCATGGGATCCGACCGATACGAACGTCGGCCTCGGCATGGGCGCCAGCCGTGCAGACCAGGTTGCACCCGTCCACATGACCAAGACTCTCGCTCAGTGGTTCACAACCAGTTCCTTCGCTCCGGCCGTCAACCACTTCGGCAGTGAAGGCTCCAACCCGCTGTTGGGACCCGGCTATCAGGATTGGGACCTGGCGGCAATCAAGAACGTGACGTTCGCCGAGCGCTATGCGTTCCAGCTGCGCGGTGAGTTCTTCAACGCCTTCAACCACGAGAGCTTCAGCGGGGTGGATTCGTCAACTGCCGACGGATCGTTCGGACAGGTCACGTCTGGACACTCCCCCCGCCGCATCCAGATCGGGGCGAAGTTCAACTTCTAGAAGTTTGTTTCAATGCGGTCAAGGCCGGGAAGAAATTCCCGGCCTTCTTTTTTGAACGCTCATTTCGCGTCAGCAGAACTCCCATTCTTCTGGCCGCCCGCCGGAATCTTCGACATCACCTTCAACAGACGCTCGTCTTCGCTCTTGTTGAGAGCCTTTGCCTTCTCGAATTCAACCTTGGCTTCTGCCATCTTGCCCATTGAACGATAGAGCCGTCCGAGCCTCCAGTGGACATTCACATCCTTCGGCGAGAGCTTCGCCGCGGTTTCCAGCTCGTGCAAAGCGCCATCCTTTTCGCCTTCGTCTGCGAGCACGATGCCGAGGTCGAGGTGCGCCTTCGCGTTGGCGGGAACAGCCTTCACCAATTGCTCGAGCAGTGGCTTGGCCGCGTCCTCCTGGTTCATCTGGATCTCGGAGTCGGCCAGGTAGTAGATCGCCTGCAGGTGATGCGGATCGTTGTCCACTTCAGCCTGGAACTCCTTCGCCGCTTCCGGATACTGGCCCTTCGTCCACAGCAGGTAGCCAAGCCCGAAGTGCGCATTCGGTTCCTTGGGATTCGCGGCAATCGCCGCGCGAAATTCGCGGATCGCGCCAAGGTGATCCTTCATTTCGTCCAGCGCCTCGCCCACCAGCATGTCTGCCTCGGCCGACTCCGCATTCAGCGCGATGATGCGATGGTACGAGTCCAGCACGCACTGGTACTGATTCGCGAAAAGACAGCTGTGAGCCAGCGTGAGCAGCAGCGTGAGGTTCTGCGGATCCCGCTCCGAGGCCTGCTTGAGATATGGAATCGCAGCCGCGAACTCATTGATGCCGTAGTGGGACAGGCCAATGAGTATCGTCAGCCTCTGATCGCCGGGCTGAGCCTTCAGCAGCGGGTCAAATGCGCGGATCGCATCGCGATAATCGCCAGACTGGTAGTAGGCGAGACCGAGATTCCCACGCAGGCCCGGCATCGTCGGCGCCAGAGCCATCGCCTTGCGGTAGTTGGCAATCGCCTCGGTATAGTGCGCTTGCCGCGCCTCCAGCAGTCCGAGGTGGGCGTAGGGCTCCGGGTTCGATGGGTACTGCCTGGCGAGAGCCGCCCACGCGGCCTCCGCTTCTGCCGTCTTGCCTTCCTGTTCTAGAGTGAATGCCGCCGCGCGCGGATCAGCCTGCGGAGCGGCATGCATGGGCCACGCAGCAACAAGACCCACCAGGCACGCGGCCAGCTTCCGCTCAAGTTCCGTGATCAATCGAAGTCTCCTTTCGGATTCTCGCTCGCACATACGGCAAATGCAAACGCGCAGGATTCGGTGTTGCCGCTTCGCATTTCGACTGCGACCGGGGCGCATGCGGCATGGGAAGATGGAGACAATCAAGCCGTCGCAAGCCGGTAATGCGCTGCTTGTGCGAGGTTGCCTGGCCATCATCGATTGCCGGTGCAAGGGAGGGAATCGGAGGTGGGGCTCAATACGCTCGATCTTGCGGTCATTGCCGCCTACCTCGCCGGTGTAACCCTCTTCGGCCTGCGATTTCGCGCCAGGCAGCGCACCGTCCGCGACTACTTCCTCGCCGATAAGGCCGCGCCATGGTGGGCGATCTCGCTTTCCATCGTCGCCGCGGAAACCAGCACCCTGACCGTGATCAGCATTCCGGCGCTCGCCTATCAGACGGATTTCCAGTTTCTCCAACTGGTGATTGGTTACCTGGTTGGCCGCGTCATCGTCGTCCTGCTTCTCATTCCGCACTACTTCCGGGGTGACCTCGTTACTGCCTACCAGCTGATCGATCGGCGATTCGGCAAGAGGCTCCGGTCGCTCACCGCCGGCCTGTTTCTCATCACACGGGCCGCCGCGGAAGGCGTGCGCGTGTTTGCCGTCGCCATTGTGGTGAAGGTGGCGCTCGATAACGTGCTGCCTGGGATGAGCGACTTCGGCCGCGATGGGTCCGCCATCGCCGTCGTCATGCTGCTCACGCTGGCTTACACGTTCCGCGGTGGAATGGCCGCCGTGATCTGGACCGATGTGGTGCAGCTTTGGGTCTATCTCGCAGGCTGCGTTGTGGCCCTGTTCGTCATGCTGCATTCCATCCCGGGTGGAACGCCCGACGCCTTTGCGATGGCCGCGCATGCGGGCAGGTTCCGCATGTTTTCAACCAGGCTGGACTTTACCACAACCTACACGCTTTGGTCCGGCGTGCTTGGCGGAGCATTTCTCACCACGGCCAGCCATGGAACCGACCAGCTCATCGTGCAGCGCCTGCTCTCTGCCGGCAGCGAGTTCAAAGCCAAGATCGCGTTGCTGGTCAGCGGCGTCGCCGTCTTCTTCCAGTTTGCTCTGTTCTTGCTCATCGGCGCCATGCTTTTTGTGTTCTATAGAGTCTTCGCGCCGGCGTCGCCGTTTACCCGCGCCGACACCATCTTTCCCACCTTTATCGTCACGCGCATGCCGCACGGCTTGAGCGGATTGCTGATTGCCGCCATTGTGGCCTCCGCCATGTCGAACCTGAGCGCGGCGCTCAACTCGCTCTCCTCCACAACCATCGTCGACTTCTATGCGCGCATGGCGCCGCACGCAACAGAAGAAGAGCGCGTCAAGCGTTCGCAGATTGCAACGCTCGTGTGGGGCCTGATCCTGTTTGCTCTCGCCCTCGTCGCGCGCCGCGGGGGCACAGTGCTCGAAATGGGCCTCTCCATCGCCTCGGTTGCCTATGGATCGCTGCTTGGGGTCTTTCTGCTCGGCGTCCTCACCAGGAGAGCATCGGAGCGCGGCGCCATGGTGGGCATGGTCTTTGGCTTTGCCCTGAACGTCTACTTCTGGCGGTTCACAACTGTCGCCTTCACCTGGTATGTCGTCCTCGGCAGCATTGCGACGTTTCTTGTCGGACTCGCCGCGAGCTGCCTGCTCCCGCCTGGCACCAGTCCTTCGCCTGAGACGGTACAGTCCTGAGTCAGAAGCTTGTCACCTAATACTTCGCGGATACCTTCTCGAGTTCCGAACCCGCCAGCAGAAACGCCCCCACTCCATACACCCAGCTCGACGATGGCTTGTACTTGCCCGGTTCGCCGCCGACGGGTTGGATCGAACCGAGCCTTCCGTCCGCATAAACATGGGTGAGCAGCCCGCGCCACGCTTTCTCCACCACCGGCAGATATCTCTCGCGGTCCAATAGCCCGGCGCGGATTCCCCATGCCAGTCCATACGTGAAAAAAGCCGAGCCTGAAACCTCGGGCGCCGGATAGGCCTCGGGATCGAGCAGGCTTGCACGCCACAATCCGTCTGCCTGTTGCAGTCCCGCGATGCGCTCCGCCATCTCCCGGTATTGCCGCATAAACTTGTCACGGTTCGGATAGTCCTTCGGCATCCTTTCGAGCACCATGGCCAGCCCGGCCAGCACCCATCCATTTCCCCGCGACCAGAAGATCTTCTGCCCGTTGGCCTCGCGCATGGTCAGGAATCGCTTGTCGCGGAAATACAGATGCTCCGCCTGATCGTAAAGTGCGCCCGACGTGATCCACCATTCGCGATCGAGAAAATCGAGGTAACGCCGATCGTCCGTCTCCACGGTGAGCTGAGCCAGCACCTTGGGCGCCATGTAGAGCGCATCGCACCACCACCAGAGCGGATTTGCCGGATCGTCGGGCCGTGCCACCAGCCTGTCCATGCCTTCGCGTACCGGCGCCAACCGCTCCGGCTTGCGGTCCTCCGCATACAGGGTCAAATAGGTCAGCCCGATCGCCTCATCGTCCGCATGCGCAAATCGCGGACCCAACGCCCAGTGGTTTTCTTCGGCTACCGTCAGCACGGCGTCGTGGTAACGCTCGTCGCCTGTCGTGCGGCTGGCCGCCAGCAGTCCGTCATAGAGCGCTGCATAGGTCCAGTCAATGTCATAGCGGCCCAGCGAATCTCTCAGTTGCCAATCAGCGACCTTCTTCATCGCCTTTACAATCGCGCCGCGCTTCAACTTGGGAGAAAGATCCTTCGCCGGCGGCCCCGGATTGTCCGGTTGATCGCCTGCCGGGTCGCGCGCCAGAGCGGTGCTCCCCGCCTGCGGTTGCGGCTGGGTCTGCGCGTCAAGGGCCAACGGCACAACCAGCGCCAGCAATGCCAGGTTCAGAATCGTAGTTTTCATTTCCTCATTCCACGCGACCCTCAGTCAGCCCGTTGCGGAGGTGGTGCGAGTCGAACACGCAGTCGCCCGTCCGAACGACCGCCGGTTTTGAAGATCCGGTGGATCACCGCACCCCAGTCGCTTCCACTCAAAACACATCCATAATACGAATCTATTCTTAATATGAAGCAACCGGGCTGCCGCCAGCCTTCGGCATTCCGCCACCGCACTGCCTCGAACTGTGCGGTCCCTGCCAGGCAAACCAGTCCGCATCCAAACGAATCACAACCGCCAGCCTCTTCAGCCTGGTCTCCATCAGTCCGCAAAGGACGCGCGCCCCAATGAGCACCCGTCTCTCATCCCACCTGCGCGACGGCGGCCGGGTAACCACCCCTTAAGTTACTAATTCCATGGTTCTTGAATTACATACGACCCATGCCTTCTCGCACAAAGTCGCCATTTCAGCGCACTTCTCCCAGTGCTAACCTCAAGTTCCAGTCGAGTCAGGCAGTTAAAGCGAGGTACCGGAGAGCGGCGGATAAATAGAGTGGCGCTGCTCCCCGGGGGTGTAGCGAGGAGAGAACGCTGTGAAGACTAGACAAAACTATCGGTCTTTTATATTCCCCAAGACAATCAATAGATCGGAAGAAGGCGGCGCACTGGTTGAAATGGCCGTTACGTTGCCCCTGCTCATGATGATCATGACCGGGATCTTTTCCTTCTCTATCGCGATTTATCAGAAGCTCCAGCTGGCCGAAGCGGTCAGCAACGGCGGACACTATCTGGCCGTGGACCGCGGCGACGCCGATCCGTGCAAGACAGTCGCAAACGCGATCTATAGTTCGGCCCCGGGGCTCAATCAGAACTCAATCAGCCTCACCTTCACGATCAACGGCGTTCCCACCGGACCCACCTGCCCCGGCGCTTCCGGTGCAGCCAATGCCGACATGGTTTCCGGCGGTAATGCGGAGATCCTGGCCAGCTATCCCTGCGCCCTGTCCGTCTACGGCGCCAACTTCACAAGCTGCAACCTGCAAAGCGACATCACGGAGGTGGTCCAATGAGGATCACTGCCTCCATTGCCATATCGAAGCTGCTTCGTGAAGAGCGCGGGCAGGCGCTGCCCTGGACGGCATTAATGGTCGTCCTGTTTCTCGGGATGGCGGGCCTGACCCTGGATCTTGGACATGGCTACGTCTGCTACCGCGAATTGCAAGCTTCATCCGATGCGGCAGCGCTTGCCGGCGCGTACGCAATGACGCTATCGGGCGCAACTTCAGCGACAGTACAAACTGAGGTGAATGCCTACAGCTCCACCACAAACGGAGCAAATGCCAACGTCAACCTGCCAAACGTTGGAACGCCCCAGGTTGTGCTGAAATGCGTCAACGATTCCGTCCTTGTGCCGGCGCCCTGCAGCGCCTCGCCGACCGGTAGCAACGTGATCCAGGTGACACAGGTTGCAACCGTTCCCACCTACTTCATCCAGGCTCTCTCGGCGTTTGGCGTAAAGACGGCGACTTCACTCACGATCGGCGCCACGTCGACCGCGACCCTCCAGAGCGGCAAGCCCACGCAGGTCAATGTCGCCATGGTCGTGGATACGACCGCTTCCATGGGAAGTCAGGATTCTGACGCCAACTGTAACAACACCAGAATTTATTGCGCGCTCGAAGGCGTTCAGACGCTCCTTCAGGGGCTCGCGCCCTGCACCGCTTCCAGTACCCAGTCGAACTGCTCGCCTTTTGACCAGGTCAGCCTGTTCACCTTCCCCACGGTCACCGCGAATACCGCATCCAACGACACAACCTGTCCCAGCACGAACCCAACGATTGTTCCTTACACTACACCGACAGCCGGTGCGAGCTGGAATGCGCCGACCGGTTCGGCCGGCACATATCAAATCACCGGCTACCTCAGCGATTACAGCTCGACCAACCAGCAAGGCGGTTCCTTGAACTCGGCGTCCGGACTTTCTGTGGCGACCGGAGCAGGCGGAGGTAATTGCAAGGGCATGCAAACGCCCGGCGGTGACGGCACTTACTACGCCGGCGTGATCTATGCCGCGCAGTCATCTCTGATGGCGGCCCAGGCGGCCAACCCGGGCTCAGAGAACATCATGATCATCCTCAGCGACGGCGACGCCAACAGCACACGGATCGCAAACGGTACCCATGCGGGCAACGTGTATGGCTCCCTCGATGACCAGTGCCAGCAGGCTATCACCGCTGCTCAATTCGCAACCGGCCAGGGCACATCCGTCTACACCATCGCCTACGGTGCCGGCTCGTCGGGATGCTCGACAGACAAATCGGGTCCGCTTGCCGGGATCTCTCCCTGCACCGCGATGCAGGATATGGCTTCCGCGCCGGCGGACTTTTATTCCGATGCCACGGCCTCCCAAAACCAGGGTCAGTGCAGCGCATCCGCCGCTCTGCCCCTGGATTCGATTTTCAGCAACATCGCCGCGAAGTTCACAAGCGCTCGCTTGATTCCCAATGGGATCTCTTGACCGAACGTGTGACCGATCCCGTCGAGTTGCTTCACGGATGATGAACAGCGGCTCATCCGTGCAACATGCCGCCGCTGAGGAAGGTGTTTTCTGGATCCATCCCTGGATATCTTCGTCACCGGGTTACCTTTGATTATCTGAAGGTGAAAATCGACGTGACTGTTGACTCTCTCAAAGTTGTATTGACTCGACCGCCTCGTAGGCTAAACTGGATATCCCCCGACCCAGTAGGTGTTAGACGCACCTGTGCTGTAGGCAAAGCTGGGTATCCCCGACCCAACTGTTATGACGTACGCGTGCCGTACGCGGAACCGAGTGTCTTCCGACCCTGAACCTGTCCGAGGCCGGACCCTAGAGGAACTCCTTCAATGCGCTCTCTTCACGATCTCTCGAAATCCCCAATTATGCAGACCGGGCAACAATGGCGGGGAAAAGGGAAGGCAGCTATTTGTCTCCTCGATGTGAGACGCTTCCTGCGTCGATCCCAGTCGGAGCAAGGTCAGTCCCTTGTCGAATTCGCATTTGCATCCGTGATGTTCTTTGTCCTCGTGTTTGCAGTGTTCGATTTCGCGCACTTGTTCTTCGTCGAAATGAGCGTTCAGAACGCCATTCAAGAGGCGGCTCGATATGGGTCGACGGGAAATCATCTGCCTGATCCCAACAAGCAGGGTAACACTCTATCGAGAGTTACCTCTATCATCGACACGCTCCAGAATGACGCATTGGGCGTGACAGTCTCAAACATTCAAGTATCAAGCGCGGGCGGTGGCTCAGGAAGCGCCGGTGGTCCTGGAGACTTATTGACCGTTTCGACGACCGTCAACATGCCCTTGATGACACCGGTGATCGCGCAGATGTTCCCGAATGGCCAGTTCACCTTTTCGGCAAGTATCACGGTGAAGAATGAGCCCTTTCCACCGAACCTGACGAATTAGATGGGGAACGCAGAGATGATCAAGCGACTTATCGAACGCCATGCAATAGAGAAACGAATCAGGGATGAGCGAGGAGCTGCTCTTGTTGAGCTAGCGCTTTGTGTGACGGTATTGCTTACACTGGTCTTTGGAGTTATCGATTTCTCGCAGATGATTTTTGACAAACAAGTGATGTCTGGCTTAACCAGGCAAGGCTCCGACCTCGCTTCCCGCGGAACCAGCCTGACAGACACGGTGTCGGCGCTCGGCATTCAGGGTTCTTCATTGAATATCGGCACTGACGGCAGGATCATCATCACCGCGGTACGCAACGTCAACGGCAACCCTCAAATTGCCGATCAAGCGGAATCGGGAACCGGAATCTCGGTAACAAGCGCAGTTGGCATGGGGATCGGCAACCCAGCTACCATGCCCGCGAGCGCCAACACCGTGCTGAGCGCGGGACAGACGCTCTATGTAACCGAGGTGTTCTACTCCTACACTCCTATGACACCGGTCGGTAATTTGCTGAAGACATCTCTGCATTCAACATTGTATGAAGCGGCGTATTTTTGAGAGGGGGATCAAGTGGATCTCAAACGAGGGCGGAATGCGACTGGAAAAGAGAGCGGGCAAATACTGGTTCTGTTTGCCCTTTTGCTGCCCCTCTTGTTGACCTTTGTGGGGCTCGGCATCGACTTCGGTTTTGCCTTTCTGACCAAAGCCGAGCTTTCAAAGGCATCAGATGCGGTGGCATTAGAGGTGATGCGAAACCTGGGCCGAGGAGAGACTGAGGCTACCGCCATCGGGAACAGCGTGTTCACCCTGAACTACAACGCCGCCTCTCCGTTGAATGCTTCGACCCCCAGCGCCAGTATTACCTATTCGTCAGATGCGTATGGCGATCCCATTGTCAACGTGACCGACACCGCCACAATCCACACCTTCTTTATCCGGGTTGCGGGCTTTAGTACTCTCACCGTCAATTCCTCTTCCCAGGCGATACGCCCGCCGGTCCTCCTCTCATTGGTGTTAGATAAATCTGGATCGATGAACGACAACGGCGGAGCGACGGCTTTGGCTCCCTCGGTGCAGGATTTTCTTGGCTACTTCATTGAAGGCACCGATCGACTTGGAGAAATCAGCTTTTCGTCGATCGCAACGCAGGACGTGGCAATCTCCCAAACGTTCCATACGCCAATTCAGAACTCCTTGAA
>DATKPJ010000090.1:0-27633 GCA_035524195.1 Occallatibacter sp. | reverse complement strand
TCCTGATCGAAGATATTTACGAGCGATTCGCCATAGTGGTCGTAGTAGATCCCCGCGCCGAGGCGAATCGAAGTCTTGGTGTCAGGAGAGTAAGCAATGGCAAAGCGTGGCGCGAAATTGTCCTTTGACTTCGGCCAGAATCCCGGCTTGCCATAATAGGCTCCGGCTGGTGAAAACTGCAGGTCAGGCTCGTAGACTTGCCCCTGCTGTGCAGCGGATTCCCGTTCCAGGAACCACGCATGCGTGTCGATGGTTGGAGCAACCTCTTGTCCATTGGTTTCGTATGGAGTTTGGAGTATGGTGTGGCGCAAACCGAATGTGATCGTCAGGTTAGGAATCACTCTCCACGCGTCTTGCACGTACCACTCGAACTCATTCGCCTTGAACGCTCTCTTCAGAAATGCACCATCGGGAAGAAGGGAACCGGAACTCGCGCTGTCCACGTGATAGTTGTACGAGTTGGTGAGTGAAGGAACCGTACCGACCAGGTTGGCAAAATCGATCTCATAGGAGTTGGCAAATCCGGAAGCGACCTCTGCATTTCCTGGCGGGTTGCCTCCGAGCCAGTAAGGATTGGTACTCGCACCCTGCCAAGTCGTGCTATCGGAATCGTGGTTCTGATGGATCAGGCGCCAGTTAGCACCCATCTGGATGGTGTGTTTGCCTTTGGTCCAGCTCAGGTTGTCAACGATATTGTTGACCGGAACGCTGGTGATCGTGGTCCGCGTCTCGGCCGAGGTGTTATCCAGAAAGCGGAAGTCGACGTAATCACCCGACCCGACGCCGATATCTCCGAAGCCCTGGCGAACGTAGCCATAGCGAATGTCGTTGATGAGGCTCGGAGAAATCGTCCATGTGTCACCGGCCGTGATCCCTTTGCTGTTATCTTCCAGAACGTCCGACGGTCCCTGGCCCGGAAACTGTTCCGGGTTATCCGTAATGTCCTTCTGCAGGTTCCCACGAACAAAAATCCGATGCCTGTCGCTGGGCGTGTAATCGAGCCGGGCAATCGACGTATTCAGCCGGATCGGATTAGGAGACGCAAACGAGTATGACCCTCTGTTCAACGTATCACCGACCAGCGTTCCATTCGCGAACGGCATCGAGGTGAGATATCCCTCAGCGTTGGGATTTGGTCCCGGACCGAGAGGATAATCCGACGTGTAGCAGATCTCGCATCCCCCATCGAGGGTCGTGACGTCAGCAGGCGTCAGCGTTTGCACGTTATTGTTCGTGTCATAGTAGGAGATGCTTCCCGCGGCATAGCTCGGCATGGCAACCGTACGAATCTCCTGAGCGTCTTCCGCGAGCCGGCTCGCTTCGTAATTGGCGAAGAAAAAGAGCTTATCTTTCTTGATGGGTCCACCTGCCGAGGCTCCAAAGATGTTGCGCAGTACCTTGGTTGGCGTGTTCGGAAGCCCCTCGTTGATCTCGGCCTGCTTGTTGAACCAGTTGTTGGATGCTGTAAGCGGTGGACGATAGTATTCATACGCCGCGCCGTGATACTTGTTAGTGCCCGACTTCGTCACCATGCTGATTTGCGCGCCGGACGAACGGCCGGCATCTGCGTTGGCGTCACCCGTGGTCACGCGAAACTCTTCGACGGAGTCCTGAGTCTCGCGGAGAACGCCGCTAAACGCATAGCCATTCACCTGGTCGTTATCGTCGACTCCATCCACTGTCACGTTGCCCTGGTCCGAGCGGCCGCCATTCACTGCGCCGCTCCGGCTGTCTTGAACCGTCGGCGGAAGATAAAGCACGCCGGGTTGCAGCGAAAGCAGGTCAGGCACGTTGCGCGTCTCGCTGGGCAGCGCCTGAATCTCCGCATTATCGGCGGAGTTTCCCAGTGACGCGTCCGTGACATTCAGTGTCTGCGCGGATGCGGAAACGTCAACGGTCACGGTGCTGGCTTGCACGGTCAGAGTGAAATCGATCGTCGCGGGCTGATTCACCAGAAGCTCCGCGGTTTTGGACTGCTCGCCGAAACCGGCCGCGGTCACTTTGATGGTGTACTTCGATGGAACGATCTGCGGAAAGACGTAAAGCCCTGAACTACCCGCAGTGGTACTGATCGACTTGCCGGTGGCGCTGTCAGTGATCGTTACAGTGGCTCCCGGAACGAGAGCGCCCGATGGATCTTTGATTACGCCGCGGAGAGATGTGGTTGCGATCTGGCCGAATGTGAGGGTAACGGTGGAAAGGGTGCCAAGCAGCACCCATCCCCAAAGGGACTTTTTCACGGCTGTTCCTCCAAAAGTCTTGCTGATCTTGCTATGTGTTCTGCGTGCTGTTATGCAGCGGCGTCAATGCACCCCTTGCTGCCTGACAAAAAGCCTGTAAAGATGCCCGCCAATACAACTCAACTCTCCGGCAGCGGGGCTACGGAAGGTACGTTATCTTGCGTCTTGCAGAATCGTGGGCGGCCGGGGGGGCAGCCCTTCAGCGGGAATGAAACCATCTTGAGGGATATTTACCCAAGATTCAACAAGAAATTACATTCACTTCAAAAAAACAGACTTGCAGCCACTTTTTCACCTCCGGTATTTCATTGTTGCTGCTGCATTTGCTGTAAATCGATCATCGGCAAACTTCGCTCTGGCACCTGTTGGGCGCGCTCCATCAGCACGCTCCAATCGTCGGGAATCGGCAGCTTGCGGTCCAATGCTGGCGGCCTTTCACCGGCCTCCACGTGAACCGCAACGTACAGTTCGCTTTCTGTATTGCCGCGAAAAACGCCGTGCGTGGGAGGCACGTCGGCGTAGTCCCGGCCAACGGCGGCACGGATGTGACGATGCTGGGCGATCAGGTTGTTGGTCGGGTCGAAGCCCACCCACCCCAGGTGTGGCAGCAGCACATCCACCCAGGCATGCGTCGCGTCCGGAGTGGAACGGTCGTGGTCTTCACGCCCGCGGTATAAGTAACCCGAAACATACCTCGCCGGGATCCGGACATGGCGAAGCAAGGCAATCATCGTGTGTGCAAAGTCCTGGCACACACCCTTGCCGCTCAGAATCGCTTCGTCGATCGGCGAATCAACCCGGGTATGGCGCGGTACATACTCAAACGTCTCAAACAGGCGCTGATTCAGTTCATGGACCAGCATCAAGGGATCGTCGCGCCGCGTCATCTCCAGTTTCGCGGCAAGCTCGACCAGGGCCGGCGTCTGGGCTGCGAAAGTGCTCGGCAGCAACATCTCCCAGTAGTCGCCGGACTCGATCAGCGTGTCGAGATCGTCCCACGCATCCGGTGACAGGAAGCTTGGAATTTCGGAGAACGATTGCTGCTCGACCACCGACTCGGCCACAATCACAAGCTGGCTATGTTCACCGGGAATATCGAAGTGCTGAACGTTGTTTCCCTGGTGATCCCGATAGCTGAAAACGCGGCATCGCGGACTGACGGACAGTGAAAAAGTGAGGCAGTGCTGTTTGGTGTCCGAGCGCGGGTGCATCCGCGTTTCCATGATGCTCTCTCTCACCGGCTGTGCGTAGCGGAAACGTGTGAGATGCCGGATGGAATAGAAGTTCATGTTCGGCTCCGTCAAAATGCCAGCGCTGACTGAATCGAGTATTGAATGTAGTATCGGTACACCATCTCGTGAGTGCGCAGGCACTGCTCGCGCACGTTGTGAAGAAAAGCGGCTGTATCGCCGGCGAGGATTTCCGCAATCGACGTATAACCAAGCATCGCGTGCAAACGGCCAATATTTGCCGTGAGCTCTTCGGGAGTTCGCCTGCCTCCAGTCCGTTGAATCGATTCGATCGCCTGGCGAACGCTGTCCACCGAATAGCGCAGAGCGTGAGGAAAATCGCGGTTCAAAAGAAGGAATTCCAAAATTCGATCGGGCGTCAGGTCCGCCGTATAAACCTGGCAATACGCCTCGAATGCCGTACAGCAGCGCAGGAGTCCGACCTGCTCCAGGTACTGGTATCCCGAAGATTCACGCGCCGAAACACCAAACAAATCCGGATGAAAGATTTCAAGCAACGTTGCTGTTGCGTAAGCGCGCTCAAGATATCTGCCCAGACGAATAAAGTGCCACCCCTGCCCGTGAATCATCGTCGTGTCCGTCACACCCTTGAACAGGTGGATTCCGTCCACAACCGTAACCAGAACATCGCCAATGTTTGAGCGGAACTGCGTTTGCGCATGAGGTGAGTGCATCTGGTGATAAAGCCGGTTGAGCCGTTGCCATTGCTCGGTCGAGATCTCTTCGCGAACCTGCCTGGCGTTCTCTCGCGCAGCATTGATGCAGTAGGTTACAGAAGCTGAGCTCGCACTATCGAAGATCAGCTTCGCTGCTATTACATCGAGCTTGCCGTTCCACTCCAGGCCCGCCGGTTTCCCCAACGATGCCACCAGCCGCTGCCAGCGCAATTCTGCACTTGCTCCGCCCGTATCGAGCATCAGGCCCATGGTCACATCGAGCTGGCGCACCGTGTTTTCGGCGCGCTCCAGGTAGCGGCTCATCCAGTAGAGGCTGTCGGCAACGCGAGATAGCATCGCTGTTCTCTCCCGAAACCCGGATTTGATGATCAGTCCAGAACCCATGTGTCCTTGCTGCCGCCGCCTTGCGAGGAGTTCACAACCAGCGAGCCCTTTTCCAGTGCCACGCGAGTCAGACCGCCCGGCACAATGTTCGCTTTTTCGCCAAAAAGAACATACGGCCGAAGATCCACGTGGCGCGGCTCCAGAACATTTCCGATCAAGCAGGGCGCCCGGGAGAAATCCAGCGTCGGTTGAGCAATGTAGTTGCGAGGATTGGCCTCGATCCGCCGCGCAAATTCCTCGCGCTGCTGCGCCGTCGAGTGCGGCCCGATCAACATCCCGTAACCGCCGCTCTCGCCCACCGCCTTCACAACCAGCTTGTCGAGATTGCCGAGAACATGCTGCCGCTCCTTCTTTTCGGTCAAAAGGAACGTTTCCACGTTGGGCAGAAGGGGATCCTCGTCGAGATAGTACCGGATGATCTTGGGGACATACGCATACAGTGCCTTGTCATCAGCCAGCCCGGTGCCGAACGCATTGGCGACAGTGACATTTCCTGCGCGATAGGCATTGAATAATCCCGTGCAACCGAGCGCCGAGTCGGAGCGGAAGATTAACGGATCGCTGAAATCATCATCCACGCGGCGATAAATTACATCCACGCGTTTCAGGCCGTCGGTGGTCCTCATGTACACGATGTTGTCGTGTGCCACGAGATCCCGGCCCTCTACCAGATCGATGCCCATCTGGCGAGCGAGATACGTATGTTCGAAATACGCCGAATTGAAGACTCCGGGCGTCAGAAGCACGATATTCGGCTCCGGGCGACCCTCGGGAGCCAGCGAGCGAAGCGTGGCCAACAGTAACTGTGGATAGTGCTCGATCGGCCGCACGCCATAGCTCTGAAATAGCTCCGGGAAGGTTCGCTTCATCACGCGGCGATTGGTCAGCATGTAGCTCACGCCGGAGGGCACTCGAAGATTGTCTTCGAGTACAACAAATTCCCCGGAATTGAGACGCAACAGGTCGGTTCCCACCACCGCGATGTACACATTGCGCGGAACCTGCAAACCACGCATCTGGCGTCGATAGTGCTTGCAGCTGTACACCAGCTCGCGCGGCACGACGCGATCATTCAGAATTTTGGCGTCGAAGTAGACGTCGCGCAGAAAATGATTGAGCGCCGTGATCCGCTGCGTCAGTCCGCGCTCGATGCGGTCCCACTCCTTCGCGGTCACCAGCCGGGGCAGCAGATCATACGGAAAGATGCGCTCCGTGCCCTCTTCGCGACCGTACACCGTGAATGTGATGCCCTGGGTCAGAAAGGAAAGCTCGGCCGACTGCTTGCGGCGCTCAAGTTCGTCCTGCGGGAGTCTTGCCAGAGCTTCGGCCAGCGCTCGATAGTGCGGGCGCACCTCTCCATTCGCTTCCCGCATCTCGTCAAATGCGCGGTCGAGCGGATAATCACCGAAGAGGGTTTCTACTTCTGCAGGAAGGCTGGGGCTCATCAACGTTTTAAAAATTACCTCACTCGGGACACAACGGAGCGTCGGCTTCCTCAGCGATATCGCAAATCGGCTGCCGGCGCGCCGGGCTCTGTCTCTGCCCAATCTCTTGCTTTTAACATGTCGGGCATAAAGGCACAATCAGGAATGAGACCATCGACTCCCCGTATGCCCTTGAAAAAGGAAAGGGTGGCGAACCAAGGATCCGCCACCACCCCATCCAGATTGGAATTTGAGACCCCTAGAACTGATTCCAGAGTGACTGGTTGTACACCGCGTGGTGGAACTGGACCTCGCTACCCTTCACGATCGTTCCTAATTCCCTCGGACAACGATTGGCCGCGGCTTCTTTCAATTCGGCATAGCGCCCCTGTACGTCGGAACCAATGATTCCCGCAATCCACCCCGAAGACTTGAAATCTCCGATCGCCTTGTAGATGTTGTCCGGAAGATATCCGCCGCCTTCGCGAAGATTCTTGGCCTTCGAAATGTCGCCGTCGATGCCCGTTCTGAAGATGGAATACATGGAGAGATAGGGATTCGCGTCAGGAGCCACCGCACGAACCTCCGTGCGCATGGAACGCGAGTTCCCGATGGGGACTCGAATCATCGCGCCGCGGTCCACCGCCGATGCCCGAATCTGGTTGGGTGCCTCGAAATGCGGGTCGAGTCTGCGATACGCGTTCACGCTCGAATTGAAAATAAGACAGAGATCGAGTGCCCGCGTCAGGACGCGGTCAAGAAAATCCCATCCGAACTTGCTGAGCTGTTCCTCGCCCTTCTCGTCCCAGAAGAGATTCGTCTTCCCCTGCGACACCGATACATTGGTGTGCATCCCGCTCCCGTTCACGCCCGCCACCGGTTTGGGCAGAAAGCTCGCCGTGTATCCGTAGTTGTTGGCGATCTGCCTGCAGAGTAGCTTGTAAAGCTGGATCTGGTCAGCCGCCGCAACCACTTCGCTGTAGCCGAAATTAATCTCGAACTGGCTCGGTGCGACCTCGGGGTGATCCTTCTCATTCTGGAAGCCCATGGCGCGCTGCACTTCAGCCGACGTGTCGATGAACTGGCGCAGCGGATCGAGAGGCAGTGAGTGATAGTACCCGCCCGTGCTGACAAATTCAAATTTGCCTGTTTCGTGATAGGTCTTTTCGGCGTCCGTCCCGGCAAAAAGAAATCCCTCGATCTCCGTGGCCGCGTTCAGGGTGTATTTCTTCTCGGCATAGAGCTTGTCGGCGTAGTTCTTCAGCACGCCGCGCAGGTCTCCGGAATAGAGGGTCCCGTCCTTGTCGATCACGATGCCAAATACCAGCACTTTTCCGTTCCCGAACACATCCGCGGGCACCCAGTAAAATGCGCTCCAATCGATGCCCAACCGCAGGTCGCTCTCTTTTTGCGCGGTAAATCCGCGAATGGATGACCCGTCAAAGGTCAGGTTCTCGTAGGCTCCAAGCAGGAACTTCTTGTCGTAGTCAAGCAGATGCAGGCGGCCTTCGAGATCTGAGAACAACACAGTCACCGCCTTGATCCGCTTCTCGTCCGTCAGGTATTTCAGGCGCTTCTCGCGGATCTGGTCGGCGTCTACTCGCTCGACGCGCTCCTTCTTGGCCTCAAGGTTCAGTTCTTCCAGCTCCTCATAAGGGAGCGCAAGGAAATTGCGATAATCAGCGGACATGGGTCTCCTTCCTGGCAAGTGGGTCACAATTCGGCGTGATGCAATCTGTTCGTGGAACGCGGCCATTGACGCTGCTGGGCATGATCTCGGCGTTTGGATCAGTGAATGTGCCGAACAACTGAGATGGATGCGCAGATGCCAGCGGTCCGGACGCGCAACGGTTGGTGAGCTTGTAGATATAGGTTAACGCTGCCGGTCCTTGCGCGCACAAGTAAATTGGTCTTTCAACCCCATGGCTGTGGAAGAATGGGTCGAAAGAACTCGACGCCGCTTCCATGCGGTACCCTGTTTCTCGCAGGAGAAAATCACCCACCATGTTGATCAAGCGCTGCTTTCCCGTTCTTTCCTTTCCTATTTTGCTGGTTGCCTTCACAGTTCCATATGCGATTGCGCAAAAAACACCCATTGAAATCACCGCCGATCTCACCGACGCGCCGCGCAAGCTCTATCACGCTGAAATCGATCTGCCGGTGAGTCCCGGCGCCGTGACCTTGATAACGCCGGAGTGGATTCCCGGCACGCACATGCCCGCCGGACCGGCGCAGGAAATTACCGGAGTTGTTTTTACCGCCGACGGCAAGGCATTGGCCTGGCATCGCGACGATGTGAACCTCTATGAGTTCCATCTCACGGTTCCTGAAGGCGTCACCCGCTTGCACGCACATCTTGATTGCATCGTCCTGTCGCGCGTCTCGCAAAAGCTGGCCGTCCTCGAATGGGAAAAGCTGCTGCTCTATCCCGCTAACACGCCGGTGCGCGACATTCCCATTCAGCCGTCTCTAAAAGTGCCCGCGGGTTGGGGCATCGGCACGGCGCTCACACCTGTGAGTTCCGGACCTTATCCGGTGCCCGCCGCCGGGAGCACGACCAGATTTGCCGAGACCAATGTCGAGCAGCTCGAAGATTCGCCGATCATCACCGGCCAGTACTTCCACGAGTTTCCGCTGGCCCCCACGATCACGCCGAAACACTACCTCGACGTGGTTGCGGACTATCCCGAGGACGCCAACTTGCGACCCGCTGTGTTAGCTGAAGTCGCGAACCTGGTCCGAGAAGCGGACGCCCTGTACGCCTGCCATCACTATCACGTCTATCACTTCCTCCTCACGCTCTCTGACGTCGCCGGCGGCGAAGGACTCGAACACGGCCAGTCATCCGACAACGGTGTCGGCGAGAAGGGCTTCTCCGACGAAGCCCACCAGCTCGGCGAGGCGGACCTGCTCTCGCACGAGTTTACCCATTCATGGAACGGCAAATATCGCCGCCCGGCTGGCCTGTATCAGCCCGATTTCGCTACTCCTCAACGTGGCGACATGCTCTGGGTCTACGAAGGCATGACCGAATATCTGGGAAACGTGCTGGCGGCTCGGTCCGAACTGAAGAGCCAGGCCCAGTATCGTGACATTCTCGCCATGACAGCAGCCGGACTCGAGTACCGGCCCGGTCGCGAGTGGCGGCCAACTGAAGATACCGCCGTTGCCGCAAGCATCCTGCGCGGAGGCAATCCCGCATGGTCAAACTGGAAGCGGGGCCAGGACTATTATTTCGAAGGCGAACTGCTGTGGCTCGACGCGGACACGCTCATTCGCAAAATGACCGGCAACAAGAAGTCCCTCGATGACTTTGAACGGATCTTCCTCGGAAAAGGCGGGAACACCGGCCCGCTTATCGTTCCGTACAAATTCGACGAACTGGTTGAGGACCTGAACCAGGTGGTTCCCTACGACTGGGCAACGTTCCTGCATGACCGCATCGACAAAATCAATCCCCATGCCGATCTTGCCGGAATCGAGCAGGGCGGATACAAGCTCGTCTTCAACGACAAGCCCAGCCCGTCTGAGCGCATGTTGGCAGCGGGCGGAGGACGTCGCCGCGGTGGCCTTGATTGCTGGTATTCGATCGGGCTGCGCATCGGCAGCGACGGAGAGATCGCTGATGTGCTGTGGAACGGTCCCGCCGACAAGGCCATGCTCGCACCCGGCGAGAAAATCATCGCCGTCGATGGCCAGATCTTTTCTACCGATGCACTGCGCGATGCGATTCGCAAGACCAGGGGATCCAGCGAGCCAATTCACCTGATCGTGCAGGCCGACAAGTTTGTCCACACGGCCGAGATCGATTACCACGGCGGCGAACGCTACCCCGCTCTGCAGCGCGTCGACGGCACTCCTGACTATCTCGACGACATCACCAAACCCTTGACGACACCGGAAAGGGTCGCCGAAACCAAGAAGGACGAGAATTAGCTCGTTCCCGGAAATGTCCTGAATCGTCGGTCCAGAGCCCGCTCGAGACTCGCACGCGGGGGTGCGCTTTGATCCTACTTGAGCGAACTGCGTTCCGGTAGGGTACTCTTGTTTTTCAGGAGAATCCCTACAAAGATGCCCAAGCTGAACCGGTTGGCTGTCTCTGCATTGGCTGTTCTGGCCCTCTCCACTCCCAGTGTCCGGGCCCGGCAGGCTGGATCAGATGCGCCGCAGCAGGATTATGTTCGCGCGCATTACACCAAATATGAATTCCGCATCCCGATGCGCGACGGCAAGAGGCTCTTCACCGCGGTCTACGTTCCAAAAGATTCCGCCGCCGGTCCGTACCCATTCCTGATGGATCGCACTCCCTACAGCGTGGGCCCTTACGGCGAGGACCAGTACCCAAAGCATCTCGGCCCATCGGATGAATTCGAAAAATCCGGGTACATCTTTGTCTACCAGGACGTGCGCGGCCGCTGGATGAGCGAGGGCACCTTCGTCGAAATGCGTCCGCACATCGACGTCAAAAAATCTCCGCAGGACGTCGATGATGCCTCAGATACGTACGACACCATCGATTTTCTGCTGAAGAACGTGCCGAACAACAACGGCAAAGTGGGCATCTGGGGCATCTCCTATCCTGGCTTCTACACTTCGGCTTCCATCATTGATTCGCACCCCGCGCTTGTTGCAGCAAGCCCGCAGGCTCCCATGACGGACCTTTTCCTGGGCGACGACAGCTACCATGGCGGTGCCTTCATGCTCTCGGCCAACTTCGGCTTCTATGTTTTCTTCCGTCCGCAGACAGAACCGCAAACCCCGAGTCCATCGGTTCCTTTCAATTTCGGCACACCCGACAGCTACAAGTTCTATTTGAATGCCGGAAACATTGCGAACCTCGACAAGCTTTACCTCAAAGGATCCAACTGGCTTTTCAACGACCAGTTCAAGCACGATACCTATGATTCGTATTGGCAGGCGCGCGATTTGTCGCGTCACATGAAGAATGTGCACTGCGCTGTCCTCGTCGTCGGGGGATGGTATGACGCCGAGGACCTGATGGGACCGTACCGCACCTTCTACGCGATCAACAAATTCAACCCTGAGACGACAACGACCCTTGTTGAAGGACCATGGGTGCACGGCGGCTGGGCTCGCGGCGACGGCAATCACCTGGGCGATGTGCAGTTCGGCGCAAATACCGGCGAGTATTTCCGCCAGAACATTCAGTTCCCGTTCTTTGAGCATTATTTGAAAGGCAAGGGCGAAGCGCAGCCCAAAGCCGTCGTTTTCGAGACTGGAACAAACGTGTGGCGCCATTTTGACTCCTGGCCGCCAAAAGCCGCTACCGCTAAAACCCTCTATTTTCATGCCGACGGCAAGCTGAGCTTCGATCCGCCGTCTGAAACAAATAGCTCCGACGACTACACTAGCGATCCCAGCCACCCCGTGCAGTTCGTTGGCTACACCACAGATACTGTGCCGCAGCGCTATATGGTCGACGACCAGCGCTTTGCGAGCTATCGGCCCGACGTTCTGGTCTATGAGACAGAACCGCTCCAGGAAGACATCACCATCGCAGGTCCGATCTCTCCCAAACTCAAGATCGCCAGTTCCGCCACCGATTCCGATTTCGATGTAAAACTGATCGACGTTTATCCCAACGATTATCCCGATCCGGAGGACACGGCACACGGCAACAAGCGCATCCTCGATGCGCCCCCACTGCATATGGGCGGCTACCAGGAGCTATTGCGCGGCGAACCCTTCCGCGCCAAGTTTCGCAACAGTTGGGAGAATCCCGAACCTCTCGTTCCCGGCAAGGAAACCGAAATCGATTTTCAAATGCCCGATCTCTTTCATACCTTCCGCCGCGGTCATCGCATCATGGTCCAGGTGCAAAGCTCCTGGTTCCCGCTGACCGACCGCAATCCGCAAACCTTCACCGACATTCCCTACGCCACACCAGGCCAGTTCCAGAAAGCCACCGAAACAGTGTTCCACCAAAAGGGCGCTGCTTCAGGCGTGGAAGTGCTGGTGTTGCCGCAACCCTGATTTCATGAGGCCTATCATGTCTCGAAGAAATTTCCACTCCATGTTCCTGCTGGCGCTGGTGCTGCTCCTCGTTACGGCGCCTGCAGTCCCGGCCGAAGAAGGTATGTGGACGTTCGACAACCCTCCTCTCAAACAACTCGCAGCGAAGTATCACTTCACGCCGACTCAGGCCTGGCTCGACCACGTCAGGTTGTCCAGCGCGCGTTTGAACGACGGCGGTTCAGGATCATTCGTCAGCGCGGACGGCTTGCTGCTCACAAACCATCATGTGGCGCGCGGCCAGCTGCAAAAGAACTCCACGGCCGAGCACAACTACATCCGCGATGGCTTCTATGCCACAACACCCGAACAGGAAATGAAGTCCCCTGACCTTTCTGTCGACGTTCTGGAATCGATGGAAAACGTGACCGAGCGGGTGTCAGCGTCTACCAAAGGAATCTCCAACGACGTCCAGGCGCAGAAAGCCCGCGACGCAGAAATCGCAGCCATCGAGAAAGAAAGCAAAGACAAGACCGGTCTTCGCTCCGACGTCATCTCGCTCTACCAAGGCGGCGAATACTGGCTCTACCGTTACAAGGAATACACCGATGTGCGGCTCGTGTTTGCCCCCGAAGAACAGGCCGCATTTTTCGGCGGCGATCCGGATAACTTCACCTATCCGCGCTACGACCTGGACATGGCGCTGTTCCGTGTCTACGACAATGGCAAGCCTCTGCACACCGACAACTATTTAAAGTGGAGCGCAACGGGTGCCAAGGACGGCGACCTCATCTTCATCTCCGGCAATCCAGGATCAACTCAACGCGAAGACACCATGGCGCAATTGCTGGTAGAGCGAGATGTGGTCGAACCTGCGATCCTCGATTACCTCAAGCGCCGCATCGGTGTGGCTCAGGCGTTCGCCGCCGAAGGGCCGGATCAGGCGCGGCTCGTCGGAACCACGATCTTTGGCTTGCAGAATGCTCTAAAAGCCTATCAGGGCCGATACGACGCGCTGCAGGACAAAGCCATCGTCGCGAAGAAGGAAGCTGAAGAAAAGGACTTTCGCGAGAAAGTCGCCGCCAATCCAGAGTGGCAAAAGGAATATGGCGGCGCCTGGGACACAATCGCCAGGGTCGAAGAGCAGGTGAAACCCGAAATCAAATTTCAGCTCTTCCACCGCACCGATAGCCAGCTATTTAGCATCGCGTTGCGCATCGTTCAGTATGTGGCAGAAGTCAAGAAACCCGACGGCGAACGCCTGCCCGGCTTCCACGACGCTCAACTCGAATCGCTTCGCTTCGAGCTCCTTTCACCGGCGCCAATTTATCCATCCACTGAAAAGCTCTTTATGACCAACGCCCTCAAGCTGGCCCAGGAAAAGCTCGGCAACGACGACCCATACGTCCAGGCAATCGTGCAGGGCGGCGATGTCGATCAGACGGTGAATTCGCTGGTGGATGGGACAAAGCTGGGTAATCCAGACGTGCGCAAAGCGTTGTTGCAAGGAGGCGAATCCGCGGTGGCAGCCTCGGGCGATCCGATGATCGTTGCCGCGCGCCGGGTTGATCCCATCGTGCGCGAAACGACTCGTCACATCCGCGACTCCATCTCCAGTGTGCTTACTCCTGCGAGCCAGAAAATCGGCAAAGCGCGCTTTCTTGTCTATGGGAAGAATGCCTATCCCGATGCGACCTTCACTCTTCGGCTCAGCTACGGTACCGTCAAAGGCTATCCGTACAATGGCACCGTCGCTCCCCCGTTCACCACGTTTTATGGGCTCTTTGATCGCTCCGCAAGCTTCGGCAACAAGTTTCCATTCAACCTGACCCCGAAAGAGGCCGCCGCACTCGGCAAGCTCGACCTCGCCACCCCGCTTGATTTCGTCTCAACAGGCGACATTATCGGCGGCAACTCCGGCTCACCCGTCATTAACCGCGATGGCGAGCTTGTCGGTCTCATCTTCGACGGCAACATCGAATCGCTGGCCGGTGATTTCGTCTACGACGGCGAGAAGAATCGTGCTGTCGCAGTGCACTCAGCCGGAATGCTCGAGGGGCTGCGCAAAATTTATGGCGCTGATGCGCTGGCCGATGAACTCGAAGGCAAAAAATAACAACAGCTCTGCTCACCTTCCGGGGAACCGCTTCGCCGCGGTTCCCCAGCTCAATTCCTTGAATCCTTCTTCAATTCCTCGGTCATTCCGCCGTGATCGCATTGCGGCCGCTTCCCATCGCGACCACCAGCAGCGCCATCAGCAGCAATGCAGCCGGAATGACCAGGATCCCTGCTCGCATGCTTCCTGCATGGTTCGATATCCATCCGGCAGACCATGGCAGGACAGAACCGCCGAATCCAGCCGTCGCCAGAACCCAGCGCGAATCCGAAGTTTGGCGGGTGCTCACCAGTGACGCGGCAATTACCAGTGGGTAAACGGGCGCAAGTGCGGCGCCAAGCGCCAGCATGGCCATGTCACGTCCGGCGACAGAAGATACTTTCGCGAGGAAAATCCCCGCAACCAGCGCCACCACGACTGCAACGCGAAATACGCTCATCGGCCGGACACGCAACAGCACCAGGGATGCTATGCCTCGCGAGCTGAGGAAACCCGCCCAATAGAACGAGGATGCCGCTGCCGCAATTGCCACTCCTCCGCCCACCATGCGCAAGGAATACGTTGAAAGCCACGCCGCGGACGTGTTCTCAACACCAACCTGCAGAAACGCTGCCACGGCAAAGACCACAATCAGGCGTATATTGGCTCCTTTCCGCACTTCGATCACGGGGCGCGCCTGTTCGGGGCTATCCTTCAGCAGCAGCCCGCACGCCAATGCGGCAGTTGCCGCAATGACCGCCAAGATCACGTACGCCGTGCGAAATCCATAGTGCAGCAGAACCTGCGCCGCCAGCAGCGGAGCCGCGAATGCGCCTACGCTCCAGCTGAAATTCAAAACCGTAAGTACTGGAGCACATCGCGCGGCGAAATTACGGCCCGTATACAGACTCACCGCCGACATGGGCACGCCAACGCCAACCCCAAGCAGGAGAAACAACGCGGGAAGGATCGGCCTGCTTGCAGCTGCCACCGCCAGGCAACATAACGCTGCGCCCAGAAACCCAAATGCCATGTTGCGGGCATAATTCCCGCGACAAAGCAGCGCACCCAGCGATGTTCCCCCAAAATAGAGCAGAAACAGCACGCCGGCCTGATTGTCGTTGAGATGAAATGCAGTTGCCAGCGAAGGCATCAGCGGCCCGCCAATCGCATGCATCACACCGGTCAAGGCAAATGCTGGATGCAGTACAGCCATGGCTCGGCTCGATGATTTCTCTGTTTCCGACCGCATCGACCGCTAGCTCCGCTTGCCGCGGCCTCGCGGATTGGGCGGACAGGTTGACTCGCGAATCACCAGTTCGGGATGAATTGGCACCACGTCGGGAAAAGTGGCCTGCCCGCGAATGCGCTGAAGTAGAATTCGAGCCGCCACCGTTCCCATTTGCTTCAGCGGCTGGCGAATTGTCGTCAGGCTTGGATTGTGAAACGCGGCGCCCTGGATGTCGTCGAACCCGACCACCGAAACATCGGTCGGCACGTTCAATCCGTGGTCCATCAAGGCGCGAATCGCTCCAATGGCGGCCACGTCGTTGTAACAGACCAGGGCCGTGAACTCCTCGCCCCGCTGAATCAGCTCATTGGCGGGCTCATGGCCCAACGACGGCGTTGAAACCCGCAAGCGCAACTCCACACAGAGTTCCGATGGAACCGCCAGCTTCAACTCCCGCGCCACTGTCATCAGGCAGTTCCAGCGATCATCCGCGTCGGAGCTATGGCTGCCCCCTCGCATAAATGCGATCTTGCGATGGCCAAGCTGGTAGAGGTGGCGGAGCGCAAGTTCCGCCGCTCGCTTCTGATCCAGAACAACGTTGGTTACTCCCTCGATCTTGCGATGCCCGGCCACCACCACTGTTGGCAGGTTCAGGTTCTTTTCCAGAATCGTGTCAATCAATATGAACCCTTCAACCGACCGATCCATTAGAAGACGTGGGTACTCCTCTATCAGGTCCGGCTTGCGGCGGTGGCTGGCCGTCAGGTAGAAATAGCCTTCCTCGATGAGGAATTCTTCCACCCCGGCCATCACTTCGGTCGCGTAACTATCGCTCAACTCGGGGACCAGCACTCCCACGGTGAATGTTTGTCGCTTGCGAAGCGATCGCGCATAAAAACTGGGCCGGTATTCAAACTTCGCTGCCGCCTCGATCACGCGATCGCGCGTCTCCTGCGGTATGGAACGAACTCCGGGAGCGTTGTTCAACACCAGCGAAATGGTCGCCGGAGAAAGGTTCAGATACTCACCCAACGTGCGCAGGCTGATCGGCTGACCCGGCTGCGGATCCGATCCGGATTTCACTTTCTTGGCCATTGATTCAAGTTGTAACACTCTGCGACTGCAATGCACTATAACCTGAACAATTTAATCGATTGTCGGCGGCTGTTGAAGAGCACATGCGCACCGCGTCGATGGCCAATACTGGCAATCCTCCTGCTGGCGTCTCATCCTGGCAAAAATGCTGCCGCAGACGAAGAGGCTCCTCTATAATCCGATAGGTGGGTGGTTTTTCGGCTCTGCCCATTCGGAGAGGTGGCCGAGCGGTTTAAGGCAGCGGTCTTGAAAACCGCCGAACCTTTACGGGTTCCGTGAGTTCGAATCTCACCCTCTCCGCCATCTTAATATCCAAACGATTGATCATTAACGTATATATAAAATAATACAAAGCTTATCGATATTAACTTGCTTCACTTGCGTCACTTTGATGCCCTCCAATGCACCCAGGTCGGCGTCAAAACCATAACATGGGAAAGCACCATAACACGGACTCTCCGCCAGAAAGCAACCGGCCCGGAGAATCACTCCCAAGACACGAACTGCGTTCTCTTGCCGGTCAGCCACTACTCTTCGGCTTCTTGAGGGTCGGAAGGTGGTTATCGATCAACTTGTCGTGGATTTCATCGCGGAACTCCCTGAACGCGGGGCGGTTCCGCGCTTCTCTGCCCACTCATACTTGGCGAGCTTGGCGCTGATCCCCTCGCAGTCATGTTGCTTGCGAGCATCGTACTTCGGGTTCCCTTTCTGCCTTTCTCATTTCTTCAAATTTTCTCAATCCGCGGTGATAACTCCAACGGACAGCGCGGCAGCAGCGGATTCAGCAATAGTGGCGTCAGATGCCGTTTTCTACTCGCATCGGATGGCCATCATTGGGTCAATCCATGCCGCGCGAACTGCCGGAATAAGGGATGCAACGATCGCCACAACGGTCAGCGCCAGCACGGAGCCCGACAGCACCCATGGATCGTACACGGAGGTTCCGTAAAGAAAGCGTGCCAATGCGTGCGAAGCCAGCAATGCCGCTACCAACCCCGCCAGCGATCCGCCCGCCGCGGCCAACACATTTTCGCGAACTATCAGCCCCACAACCTGTTTCCGCTGCGCTCCCAGCGCCATACGGATTCCAATCTCCGTCGTCCTTCGAGCCGTCGCGAATGCCAGCGTTCCGTACAGGCCGATGGCCGTCACCAGCAGGGCCGAGATCGCAAAGAAGACGGATAGGATCGCCATCATTCGCTCCGAGCTAATAGATTCGTTCAGCTCTTCGCTCATTGTCGTCATCACCGGTGCTGGAATCTCCGGGGCCATCCTCTCGGCCAGCGCACGCACTGCTGCCCCCAGCGGGGCCACTGGTCCGTCCGTCCGCACCACCGCAGTGTAGGAGGGCTTCGGCACGTTGTCCTGCGTGATCGAGATATAAGCTCCTGGAGGTGGCGGCGCCTGCACCGACATGTAGTGCACGTCTCCCACGACGGCGATCACTTCATAGTCCCTCTTATTCCATCCGATCACCTGCTGCCCGAGAGGGTCCTGGCCAGGGAACAACAGCTTTGCCGCCGTCTGATTCAGGATGATTCTGAGCGTACTGTTGTTCGTATCGCTCCAGCGAAAATCCCGCCCCGCATAGAGTGGAATCTCCATCGTTCTGAAATACTCCGGCGCGACCATGTTCATGTACATGATCTGGTCGCGCGTGCGCGCAGCCGTATGCAGCGTCCATGTAATAGAACCTGTTGCCAGAGGAGTGATTTCCTCAAAGCTCACGTTCTGGACGTAAGGCAGTCTGCGCAGCGCATCCCCGAAATCCTGATACCAGTGCACCAGCGCGTCTCCGTCCTGAGGCTGCTTATCCATCGTCAGGCTGATGTTCACCAGCCCTTTCGGCTCAAATCCAAGACCCGTCCGGTAGAGCCCGATGAGGCTTTTCGCGAGCAGCCCGGCTCCAATCACCAGCATCAGCGCCAGCGCCACCTCCACTCCCAGCAGCATCGCGGGCAACAGGCGCCCCCTCGCGCGGGATGTGTGCGAACCCTCCTTTATCTGTTCATTCAGGCTGCCGGAGGTCGCCCGTATCGCCGGAATTAACCCAATCAGCAATGTTGCGGTGAACGCCACCACGACCGCAAACAGCACCATGCGGTAATCCACTCCCGTATTCAGGGTCACATGCGAAGAGTCTCCAACCAACAGAGCCGTAAGGGCGTGGCTGGACAGGGGAGAAATCGCTATGCCGGACGCAGTTCCTATTGCCGCGATCAGCAAACTCTCGACCATGAGCTGCTGGACCAGCCGTCGACGCGAAGCGCCAATCGCCAGCCGTGTAGCCAGCTCCCGTTCTCGCGCAGAGGCGCGTGCCAGGAGCAGACTCGCCAGATTGAGGCACGCCAGCAGCAGCATGGCGGCGCATAAGCAAAACACAGCAGTCAGAGGCTTCCTGAAGAGACTACGCAGCCAAGCGAATCCATTCGATCCGGGCTCGGCTGAGAGATGAAAGTGATTTGCCATCGCGTCCTTGACCCAGCTTGCATCAGCCACCGAGTCCCGCAAGATCACATTTGAGCTGGCAGCCAGTGCCGCATTGATGTGATCCAGTGAAACGCCTGGAGCGCGGCGCGCAATGATTTGCATCCACCGGGCGTGAATTCCGGCTGCGATGTTGTTGTAAGGCGCATCAATCACCGGCTCGGACCAGAGTGGAACATAAATTTGCGGTCGATCGGTTGGGTCCGCACCAATGAACTGCCTCGGCATAACGCCCACCACCGTGAAGGGCACGTTTCCAACGGTCAACTTGCTTCCCACCACATCCGGGGCGCTGTTGAACCAGCTTCGCCAGAAGCTCTCGCTGATCACAGCTGCAAATCCTTGCGGGCCTCCGCCCTGCCGGTCATCGAGCGGCGTCAAATACCGTCCCCGCAGTGGCGCAACTTCCAGCGTTCGGAAGAATTCCCCGGATACCATTGCGCCGCGTACTTCCACGTTGCCCGAAACCCCGCGCACCTGCAGAGCGCTGTCGCTGTAGGCCGCTACATCGGGGAAAATGTCATGTCGTCTCTCGATGCCGCGAAAGATGGGAGCGGAAAAGCCATAGCTCGTTACGCTATCGTCAGAGCGAAAGGAAGAGAGCACCACAAGCTGATCTGCATGCGGCACGGGCAGCGGGCGCAGTAGCAACCCGTCAATAAGTGAGAAGACCGAAGTGGTTGCACCGACGGCCAGCATCAGAGTCAGAAGCGCTACCGCCGTGAACCCCGGCGATCTCCGCAGCAATCGGATCGAAAAGCTTACGTCGCGCAACAGATTTTCCAAGGCCGCCAGCTGCCAGAGTTCCCGCAGCCGCTCCTGCCAGCGGGCTGCGTCCCCAAACCTTCGTCGCGCTCCGCTTTCAGCCTCTTCCGCGCCCATTCCCTCGCGTGCCAGTTTCTCGCGCAGCATCGCCTGGTGGAACTCCAGTTCCTCCGCCAATTCGCGATCCAGCCTCCGCTTCGTCCACAGCGCCGTCACGCGCAGCATGAATTGGTGAACCGCTGACCTCATGCCGGCCTCCTCATGCGCTTTGCATCACAAACGCCACGGCTGCCGATAACCGGGCCCACCGCTTCGACTCTAATTCGAGTCGTTTCCGGCCCTCGGCGGTCAGCCGGTAGAATTTCGCACGCCGGTTGTTCTCCGATACTCCCCATTCGGCGGCAAGGAATCCGCGCAACTGCAGGCGGTGCAGTGCTGGATAAAGTGCGCCCTCCTCTACCCTAAGCAACTGATGCGAGGTGCGATGAATCCATTCAGCCACCGCATATCCGTGCATGGAGCCTCGCGCCAGAGCATGAAGGACCATCATCTCCAGCGTCCCCTGAATCAATTCACCGGATTCGCCTGCTTCTTCCATAAATTACTTATGGAAGAAGCTAATCCGTTCCTGGCAGACTGTCAAGTTTTCGACCGCCCAGCAGCGCGACAGTCGTTGGACTATGACTCCAGGCCTATGTATTTTTCCAAACCGGCTAACGGCCCAATCTCAGGTTCCGGTCGGGATCGTGACGAATAACGAAATAGCCCGTTTTTGAGCTGCTTTCAGCTGCGCGGACATTGGCTCGCGACAAGCGAATGGCAGCGTATCAGGTAAATCTATTTAGCACGTTTAGCGATTTCAGTCTGTTTCAGAACGAATGTTTGAGCGTCCTCAACCTCGACGTCGGATTGCGCGTCAGGAGATTCATTTGCACGTAGGTGTTCTAGCAGCAGCAATGTCACCCTCGGTTCCTTGTCATCCGTTGACTGAACGCAGACGTCTGGGCACGAAAAGGAGGTACGAACCAAGAGTAGGACCGCCCGGATCTGCAACGGAGTGATAGGGCCGTCTGTTGGGAGAGCATGCGCAATTGCTACGGACCCCAGATCTCCTGCCCGTGCAAACGCTTTATCATCCCATCCTGTGTAAGCACCGCTCCCGATGATTCGCCGAGCCATCTGAGTCAAGTGAGCCAAGCTCACAGGCTGTGCAGAAGAGCCAGTTTGGCATTCCTGTGAATACATCTGTGTAGAAAACAAGGCCACAGCGAGGATACACGCCAGACGAGTCATGCCTCCTCCCTCCGCGTTCGATCTTGATTGCGACTGCGCTGATCAGTTTACAAGTACAAGCCCCAACCGGATTTTTCTGGTCGTTGGAGTGTGGTGGCCAACCGTTCCGTTACCTTTGTGATAACACGAACCGCAGGGCTGGCAGTTATCGGATAGCAGTCAGAAACCGCTCGTTGTTAGAACAGCGGCTAGTTGGGCGATGGCTTCTCCATGTGATCTATGACGAGCACTTTCTCAAGGCCTTTTGACGGCACAAGTTTCAGGCCGAGCTGCTCTTCAAGCGCCGTGAAAAGGGAGGGACCAGCATCCGGGTCCATTTGGCGATCGTCGGGCGTCCACTGAAGATCGAAATCGAATTTCTTATCTCCGAGGCCGGTCTTGTCCACGATCAGACGTCCATCCGTTCCAGTGAGAGCGGCGACAAGGTTCTCAACCGGCATGGCACGTGCGGTAATGCTTCCGTTGCCCATGCGTTCCATGGATTTCTCATCCGGGGTCGCCTCCTTCATTTTCAATCCGTGCCTCGCGATCGTCAGATCGAAGACAGGCAATTCTTTTGTCTCGAAATGCACCTTGAGCTTGCATCGGTCAGCCAACATGGCTTGCAACATTGGCTGTTCCTCTTTCCAGCGCTCTTTGTTGGAAAGTTTCTTCCACTCGTCCGCAGTATCCGCGTCAACCCTTGCGTCAACGTCGAACTGCTCCGATTTGGCCCAAGACGGCATTCCAACAACTTGCTGGTCGCTATTGATAATGTCGTACGCACCGTCGACAAGGGTGTCCAGTGTAATGTTTTCGTCACGGAACCCATCGGGCAAACCCCGCATGCCACCGCCCGATGTTCCAGGTTTGCTCGGCTTGATGGAGACTACCTCATAGACCCTCGGCTTCGCGCTCGGACTCGCATGCGTCTGGCCCTGTGAAGCACCCTTAAGAGCAAAGCCAACGACGAGCAGTTCAGCGAGGATTCGTGAAAGCCTCATCTCCCGCCTCAATACTGCAAATTTCGGAACGCCTTCGCAACAGTCTAGCCAGTCTACTCCGCGCTTTGTTCAATGGTTGTGGCCAACCCTTCCCTTATCAAAAATGGCGCAACTTCCAGATTGGCTGTAATTCACTCGGAATGTTGGCTGCGTCGCGAAAACGTTCGGTAACGCGCTGACCGGTCGCGTTTCTGCCTCCGAAGAACTGCTTGACGAATGTCTCGTTTACCACGGCCACCTTGAGCGAGTTGGCGGTTTCGCTTGCGAAATCTCTACCCGCAATCCGATCGATACCCATTGTTTGAAAGTAGCCGGGGCAGAGCCACATCACCCGGAACCGGTCTGGCCTCCTATCTCCATCGGCGGTGACACAGGCGGAGTGTGCTATTGAATTGGGACCGAAACGATCCGCCGCCTTCGGCTTCCTCATCGGTGATGCCTTCGGCGACACCACCCGCCACCGCAAGTGCCTGGAACAGATCAACGACGATCTCCGCGATCGGCTTCTGCAGCGTGGGCAAGGCTGCTCGCCGCGCATACAAAACGAAGTAGACAATCTACCTCCATTGGGAGTAGTGTGTCTACACCTATGAGTGAAAAAGACCAGTATAAGAACAGGATTGAGCTGTTGCAGGGAACACTCGACATGCTCATTCTTCAAACGCTGCAATGGGGGCCACAGCACGGATATGGCATAGTCCAGGCTTTACGTTTGCGATCCGGAGACGTGCTTCAGGTGGAAACCGGATCACTGTATCCGGCTCTCCATCGATTGGAGCGTCAGAGTTGGGTGCAGTCTGAGTGGAAGCAGTCAGAGAGCAAGCAAAAAGCCCGATATTACCGAATCACGGCCAAGGGGAAAAAGCAGTTGGCCTCTGATCTGGGCCGATGGGAGCGGATTGTCGAAGCGATTGGGTCGGTGATGTACGTGAAGCCGGAGGAGAGTGAGTCATGAAGTGGTTCCCGGACTTCGGTTTTCAGCGGCGCAAGCGCGAATTGCAGGAAGAGATCGATGCACACCTGCAGATGGCAATTGCAGATCGAGTTGCGCGAGGGGAGACGGTGGAGAGAGCGCGACAATCGGCGGCGCGGGAGTTCGGAAACATTCCTCTGGTGCAGGATGTGACGCGCGACATGTGGGGCCAAGGCTGGCTTGAACAATTGGGCCGGGATGTCCGTTATGCCTTGCGGCAACTGCGCAAGAGCCCGGGGTTTTCGATCACCGCGACGGCCATGCTGGCTGTAGCGATCTGCGCCAACAGCACGGTGTTCAGCTGGATCGACGGTACCATGCTGCACCCGATTCCTGGCGCGCGGGACCCGGGCGATCTGGTGAGCCTGCAGCGCGGAGAACGGAACTTCTCGCCGACACCGCCTTTTTCCTATGTCGACTATCGCGATCTGCGCGAGCAGAACCACGCCTTTGCCGGAATGCTTGCCTATCATAACGATTGGATTGCGCTGACTGGTGGCGCCAAGCCGGAGCGTGTCTATATAGCGAATGTGACGGCAAATTATTTCGATGTGCTCGGTATCAAGCCGGTACTGGGGCGCTTCTTTTTGCCGGAAGAAGAGGCCCGGGCAATTCCCAACGTTGTGCTGGGTTACTCGCTCTGGAAGACGCGTTACGGCAAAGACCCGACGATTGTAGGCAAGTCGATCGAGATTGCGCGGCATCCGGTGACCGTGATCGGTGTGGCGCCGGAAGGGTTTGTCGGAGCAGCGCCCGGATTGCGTGACGATCTGTGGGTAACGCTCGATCCGCTCGGGCAGGATGTGTGGCGCATGACCCATCGCGACTCGGACTGGCTGATCGTGATAGGAAGATTGCGACCCGGCGTGAGCCTTGGACAGGCAGCTCAGGATCTCGACACCACGATGCACCGTCTTGTGGTGGCGTATCCGGACCAGCATCTGGGCGAGAACCGGATCACGCTCGATCCCATGTGGCGCTCGCCATTTGGCGCCAACGGATTGATAGCCGCGACGCTGCCCATTCTGCTGGCTTTTGCCGCGCTGGTTCTGCTGCTGACCTGCGCGAACGTGGCTACCCTCACGTTGGTGCGGTTTGTAGCCCGGCGGCGTGAGCTTGCCATTCGGCAGTCGCTTGGGGCTAATCGCATGCAACTGGTGCGGCAGATGATGCTGGAGGGCGTGGTGCTTTCGATTGTCGCAGGAGCCGTGGCACTGCTGTTGACGTCGTGGACAGCGAAAACATTCGCGTGGTTCTTTCCGGCGAACTCGATTCCGCTCAACCTCAACGGGGTCGTGGATCATAACGTGGTTATCGGGATTGCGGTGTCGTCAGCATTGGCTGGCATGATCTGCGGCGCGCTCGCCGCCTGGCGTTCGTCTCACGCGCCTGCGGTTGAGGCACTCAAGGCAGAATCGACAAGTGTCTCCGCCAGCACACGCAACCGGAAATTGCTCAGCGCTTTGGTCGTGGCGCAAATCGCGCTTTCCCTTCCTCTGCTGTTGTGCTCCGGGCTACTTCTGCGAACGCTGCGGAATCTTACCGTGGCGAACCCGGGCTTTGAGCAGGACCACGTTCTCACTGCGTCCGTGGGGCTGAATATTGCCGGCTACAGTGACGACGAGGCACAGGTGATCCGGCATAAGATTCTCGACCGCGTGTCGGCACTGCCCGGCGTGAAGGTTGCGACTCTTACCGACTGGATTCCGATGACCCTGATTCAAAAGAGGGACGATGCATATCCGGAAGGGTATGTGCCACACCCACATGAATCTTTGCTGATGGAGGAGGCCCAGGTGGGCCCGCGGTATTTCGAATCTCTTCATATACCCATTTTAGAGGGACGCGAGTTTACACCGGATGACAATGAAAAGGCCCCCAGGGTCATCGTCGTGGATCAGACTGCGGCGAGGCGCTACTGGCCAGGGCAGGGTCCGCTGGGAAAGAGGCTCAGGATTTGGGGCAGCCTTTTCACGGTTGTCGGCGTTGCGAGGAATTCAACCCATACCTTCGTGAACGAGTCGCCAGAGCCGATGGTCTATATGAGCTTTTTTCAGCACCCCGGGTACGAGACCATGGTGCAGGTTGAATCCGAGGAGAATCCGGTCGACCTGGAGCCGACGGTGGAAAACGCCATCCACGATATCGATCAACGGCTGCCGGTTTTCGATGTGCGTCCCATGCGCGAGAGTACCCAGATGGCTAGCACTTTCGCTGTTATCGAGAGCGCCCTGGCGGGAATGTTCGCGCTGATCGGGCTGGTGCTTGCAGTAACCGGAATCTACGGAGTGGTGTCCTATCGAACCCAGATGCGAACTCACGAGATTGGAATACGAATGGCGCTGGGTGCCTCGCGCGCCAACGTGCTGCGGCTCGTGCTGTTGCAGGGCTTATGGCTCATGGGAATTGGGCTGGCGGTGGGATTCGCGTTTGCTTTGGGTCTGACACGTTTCATCGCCCGGCTGCTGTACGGAATCGGCGCCACCGATCCCGCAACCATAGTCTCCGTCGTCACGCTTCTGGGAGCAATGTCGTTGCTGGCATGCTACTTTCCAGCCCACCGAGCGATGCGTCGGAATCCCGTGACTGCGATTCGCGAGCTGTAAGCCGCAGTTCAGACCCGACGCGAACTGGACCGTTTCGGCGTATGCGTGGCGCTCCACCTGGTTGGCAAGAAAGGCAACCGGATTCCACCGGTCACAACCAATCTCCGCAAGGTGAAACTTCGTTGTGCGTTGACGTGTGCAGGGCAACGCGCTCATTGAGCCGCACTGGAGTGCCACTCCTTCTAGGCCGGGACCCCACTTGAGTCAATGACCGGCAGTTCGGAAAACTGATCACTCACAATTGACTCGTTATGACGTCCTCAAGAGTGCTTCATCGTCGAGTTGCGATTTGGTTGCGCATTTGATGTTTCACAACCTATACCTTTTGATACGGCCGGATCGTGGCGATCCGGCCATTGATTTTGTGGGGTTTACTGAACGCCGTTTTTTGGAGCATTTTGTCACAGGGCAGAGCCAGGCCGGCGTGGTGATGATTAGTGAGTATATAAACGCGTTCACTTCGATGCTGAACGTTGTTCGAGAGCCTCTGCGAGGGCAACGACACGCTTGTGGATGTCATTGAGGATGCCACGCTGCTGCTTGAGCTGGCGATGGATCGGTTCTTCTCCGACGCGGGCCCCGTCGAGTTTATCGATACTAATCCCGTCCACACCGCTTGAGCAGTGCTCAATGAATGCCTGTTGCCAACAATTGACATCCCGGCTGCACAAGTCATCGCCTGTTTGGAAAGCCTTCGAGCAGCATCCGGTAAGTGGTTGTCTCATTCGGCGCGCAGGGCCTCAACGGGGCTGACGCCGGCGGCGCGACGGGCCGGGAGATAGCTTGCCAGCAGTCCCGCGCCTGTAAGTACCACAGCAACTGCGGTCATGGTCGGTACATCCCAGGCGCGCACTCCAAACAGCAGTCCCCGTATGAGGCGTGCTGAGGCAACTGCGCCAACGAGACCAACCAGAGTGCCAGTTGCGGTCAATTGCATGGCCTCTCCCAGAATCATCCTTCGAATGGAGTTTTGCTGTGCTCCCAGTGCGATGCGAACGCCGATTTCACGCGTTCGTTGGCCCACCGAATAGGCAATCGTCCCATACAGCCCACCCACGCTCAATAGAAACGCCAGCGCGGCAAATCCGGCAACCAGCCATGCTGCCATCCGATGCAGCGACGCGGAGTAAGAATCCCGGATCCTCGTCTCCAGGGTGCCCTCATTCTGTATGCCCACTTGCGGATTCAACTTGCGAATGGCCGAGCTTATCTCAGGGAGGATGGATGCGGCGCTCTGCGAAGTGCGCACCAGCAGGGAGAAAGAGGTGTCGGGATCCTGCGCGAACGACTCGTACTCTGTGGGCCAGGTCTCGGAATCCAGGGCTCCGTCCTTGATGTCGCCCACCACACCGACTATCCGGCGCAACGACCTGGGACTGAGATCGGTGTCCCCCAGCAGCTTGCCAATCGGATCTTCACCGGGAAAGTACTTCCGCGCAAAGGCCTGATTGATGAGGACAACCTTGGGGTGAGAAGCGTCGTCTGTTTGGCTCAGGAAGCGGCCACTCACCAGGCGCGCCTGAAGCGTGCGGAAGAAGTCCGGACTGACCTGGCGATCGTTCACCTCATTGTGAATTCCGTTATAAGGTTTGCCCACAAAGCGCACCCAATCGGTATTGCAATTGCAGGTTACGGGCAGCAGTGTGGTGACCGCGGCAGACTGCACTCCGGGCAGTTGGCGCAGGGCATCCAGTGTTTGCCGTGCGAATTCAGCCTGCTGCGCGTCTTTGGGAAAACCTGCGTCGGGGAGCTCGACTTGCAACGTGGCCAGACCTCTGGGTTCGAAGCCCAAATCCACTTGCAACATATTCAATAGGCTTCTGGTGAGCAGTCCGGCGCCGAACAACAGAACCACGGTTACGGCAACCTCGGTCGTCACGAGGTTTTTGCCCAGCCGCTGCCAGATGCGGCCGGCGCTGCCGCGTCCGCCATCGCTCATCCCATCGCGCAGTTCGCCGATCGGCAGGCGGAGGATGGGCGCCGCGGAGCAGAACAGCACAGCCAGCAATGCTACTGCGGCAGCGAACAGAAGAACATGTGCGTTGAATCCCAAATGGTCCAGATAGGGCATGCCCACAAGCATGTCTTTGGATATGAGGCTGTGCAGCACCCGCATCATGCCCAGGGCGAGTATCAGCCCTGAGACTGCGCCCACGA
>DATKPJ010000089.1:0-6983 GCA_035524195.1 Occallatibacter sp. | reverse complement strand
GAGGGTTTAAGCTGGTTGCGTGAAACCCCTGCCTTCTGAAGATCTTGAGCATGTCCTCCGCCACACCCGTGATGTATGGCAGTACGCCAGGGGACGTCGCCTTTTCATCTCCGGAGGCACAGGTTTTTTCGGCTCCTGGCTGCTTGAAAGTCTGGCCTTCTGCAATCGTAGGCTGCGCCTGGATTTGTCTGCGACGGTGCTAACCCGGAACCCGCACGCCTTTCTGCGACGGATGCCGCATTTGGCCGGCGAGGAGTCGATCCGGTTCCTGCATGGGGATGTGAGCAACTTCGAATTTCCCGCAGGCAGGTTGGATTACGTCATCCATGCCGCTACGCCGACATCAGGCGAGGAAGCACGCCACCCGGAACTGCCGGCCACCATGGTCGCCGGAATGGAGCGAATGCTCTCCATGGCCAAGGCGAATGAGACGCGGCGGTTCCTTTTTGCCAGTTCAGGCGCCGTGTATGGGCGGCAACCAGAGAGAATGAGCCATATCCCGGAAACCTATGGGGGTAGCGCTGAAGGGATGACGAGCTATGGCGAGGCCAAGCGGCGTTGCGAAGAGATGTGCGTCCGTTGCCGGCAAGAATTGGGCATTGAGTTTGCGATTGCCCGTTGCTTCGCATTTGTGGGACCCCACCTGCCGCTCGACCAGCACTTTGCGATCGGAAACTTCATTGGCGACGCGCTCGCGGGCAGAAACATCTTCATTTCGGGCGATGGGACGCCGATGCGCTCGTACCTGTATGCGGCCGATCTGGCCATCTGGCTGTGGACTTTGTTGTTGCGCGAATCGCACTCCCCGCAGAAATTGGAGGTCTGCAATGTGGGTTCAGGAAATGCGATCAGCATTCGAGATCTGGCGCAGGAAGTGGTCGAAGAACTCAATCCTTCCCTCAAGGTCGAGGTGGCTCAGAAAGCCATTGACGGTGCTCCGCGCCTGCAATACGTCCCGGACGTGCGCAAGGCAGAAGCAGAGCTCGGATTGCGGCAAACGATCGAGCTCCGTGAGGCGATCCGTCGCACTGCCGATTGGCATCGTCGAAATGCAACGTAAAGGCGAGTCCCGAAGTGGTGCAGTTGTTCGGCTAGGTCAACGGATGTATTGTCGCAAGCTCGCGCTCACAAATACTCAGTTCGATTGAATCACAAAGCATGTGACCGCAGAGGATGTGTGCTTCCTGGATGCGCGCGGTGTCGTTGGACGCGATCTGCAGAGCAACGTCGGCGAGTTTCGCCATGGCTCCTCCGCCCTCGCCGGTGAGCGCGACGGTAAAGGCGCCCAATCTGCGAGCCGTTTCGATTGCGGCGCATACGTTCCCGCTGTTTCCTGAGGTTGAGAGGCCGACTAAGATGTCGCCATTCACGCAGAGGGCTTCCACCTGGCGCTGGAACACCTTCTCGTATCCATAGTCGTTCCCAACCGCGGTCAGGATCGACGTATCGGTGGTCAGAGCAATCGACGCCAGCGCCCGCCGCTCCCGCCGAAACCGTCCCACCAACTCCGCGGCAAGATGCTGTGAGTCCGCCGCACTTCCACCGTTTCCGCACCAGAGGATCTTGTGTCCCGTGCAAATGGCGCGAGTCATTTCGTCGGCGATTTTTTCCAGAAGCGATTGTTGCGACGCGAGCGCCTGGATCACAGCGATGTGATCGCTGACTGCCCTTTGAAACGTCTGACCGGGGTTTTCGCGTTCGGACACAGCTACCACTCCTTCGGCGCGTTTGGGCCTGCCTTCAACGCGCATCCACGAGATTCCGGTTTCAGGGCAAACTCCGTAATGACATCCGCCACATAGGCAAGCATTTGTTCCGTCAACCCGGGATACACACCGATCCAGAACACGTTGTTCATCACGAAATCGGATTTGGGCAGACTGCCGATCGCCCGGTGGGCACAGTCCTTATAGGCGGGCTGTCGCAGCAGGTTGCCGCCAAACAGCAACCGGGTATGGATTTTCTTCGCGTCCAACCAGCGAATCATATCCTCTCGTGAAAACGGCGCGCCTTCGCGGATCGCGATCGGGAAGCCAAACCATGATGGATCCGAACCCCCTGTCGCTTCGGGAAGAAGCAGAAACTTCTCTGCCGGCTGAAGTGCCGATCTCAGGTATCGGAAATTTTCCTTGCGGCGCTCAATGAATTCGGGAAGCTTTTCGATTTGCGACGCGCCCAGCGCGGCCTGCATATCAGTGGCTTTCAAGTTGTAGCCGATGTGGGAATAGGTGTATTTGTGGTCGTAACCGCAAGGCAACTCGCCCAACTGCCAGTCGAATCGCTTTCCGCAGGTGTTTTCCTTGCCAGGATCGCACCAGCAATCGCGGCCCCAGTCACGGAATGACTCAATCAGGACCTGCAGGTCGGGTCGATTCGTCATCACGGCCCCGCCTTCGCCCATGGTGATATGGTGCGCCGGGTAAAAGCTGACTGTTGCAACGTCGCCAAACGTTCCGACTTTCCTGCCCTTCCAAGTTGAGCCGAGCGCATCGCAGCAGTCCTCGATCAGCCAGAGCCCGTGCTTTTGGGCAAAAGCAATCACGGCGTCAAGATCGAAGACATTCCCCAGCGTGTGCGCAATCATGATCGCTTTGGTCTTGTCGCTGCGGGCTGCTTCAAGCTGAGTTACATCGATCTCATAGGTTGGCAGCGTGATGTCCACAAAGACCGGCACCAGCCGATTCTGAATAATCGGATTCAGGGTCGTGGGGAAACCGGCAGCAACCGTGATGACTTCATCACCCGGCTTGAGCCGCCGATCACCGAGCTTTGGCGAAGTGAGAGCACTTACCGCAAGGAGGTTGGCCGATGAGCCCGAGTTGACAAGCGAAGCGCAGCGAACCCCTACAAAGCGGGCGAGTTTCCGCTCGAATTCTTTGGCGAAACGGCCGGTCGTGAACCAGGCATCGAGGACGGAATCGACCACCATGCACAAATCGTCAGCATCGATCACTTTGCCAGAGACGGGGACGGGAGACTGTCCCGGCACGAACTCTGCCGCAGAAAACGCTCCAGCAGCGTAATCGCCGGTCAGCTGAAGGATTTGCTGCCGAAGCCGTACTGTTTCTTCCGTCATCTGGGGTCCACTAAGTAAGCATACAAAATTGAGAGTTGCCAGTGTAGTGTATTAAAGAGAACAGCGCCCTACGACCGAAGTGGTAGTTTTACGAGGTTTTGCAGAGAAGAGTTGCGTGTCGATAAGGAACTGAAATGAAAGCGGTTATCTTGGCGGGTGGGCTTGGAACGCGCCTCAGCGAAGAGACAAGTCTGCGACCCAAGCCGATGGTCGAGATTGGCGGACGGCCGATTCTGTGGCACATCCTCAAGATCTATTCACAGCACGCCATCAATGATTTCGTGATCTGCTGCGGGTACAAGGGTTACCTGATCAAAGAGTACTTCGCCAATTATTTTCTACACATGTCGGATGTCACCTTTGACATGCAGCGAAACAAAATGACGGTCCATCAGAGCGTGGCTGAACCCTGGCGCGTGACCCTGGTGGATACGGGGGACAGCGCGGGCACTGGCGGTCGTCTTTTGAAGGTTGCACCGTACCTGGAAGGCGAGGATCCCGTCTGCATGACCTACGGTGACGGGGTGAGCGATCTCGACATCACTGCGTCCATCGCGTTTCACAAGCAGCACGGCAAGCTGGTGACTGTTACCGCGGTGCAACCGACCGCGCGATTTGGCGGTTTGGGAATTGATGGAACCACCATCAATGCCTTCCAGGAAAAGCCTGAGGGGCAGGGTGGTTGGATCAACGGAGGCTTCTTTGTCCTCTCTCCGAAGGTTCTGAGCGAGATCCCCGACGAATCCTCGATGTTCGAACGCGGGCCGATGGAGAGCCTGACTGCGAAAAAGCAGGTGCAGGCGTATTTCCATAAAGGCTTCTGGCAGCCGATGGACACGTTGCGCGACAAGCAGAGATTGGAAGAACTGTGGGCTAGCGGGAGAGCACCGTGGAAGACGTGGTGAATCCCTGGAAAGACAGGCGAGTTTTCCTTACCGGACACACCGGATTCAAAGGAAGCTGGCTCGCACTCTGGCTGGCAAACCGCGGAGCACGGATTCGAGGTTACTCGCTCGATCCGCCGACGGAGCCAAATCTGTTTACCGTGGCATCTGTCGACCGCGTCCTCGATGATGTGCGCGGCGACATTCGGGATAGCGCAAAACTCGAATCCGCCATAGCCGGTTTCGCCCCAGAGATCATTTTTCATCTTGCCGCGCAGCCGCTCGTGCGCCGTTCCTACGCCGATCCGCTTGGCACCTATGCAACGAACGTGATGGGCACGGCTCATGTGCTGGAAGCAGTGCGCAAAACTATTGGCGTGCGTGCGGTTGTGTGCGTCACGACCGACAAGTGCTATGAGAATCGCGAGTGGGCGTGGCCCTACCGCGAAATCGATACCCTTGGCGGGCACGACCCCTACTCCTCGAGCAAGGCGTGCGCGGAATTGGTGTGCGCCGCCTATCGAAGCTCGTATTTCCTCGGACACCCCCCCGTCGGCTTGGCAACTGCACGCGCCGGCAACGTTATCGGGGGCGGCGACTGGGCTGAGGATCGCCTCATTCCAGACTTGATTCGAGGATTTCAGTCGGGACAACCTGTGCTCATCCGGCGGCCGAATGCGGTTCGCCCGTGGCAACATGTGCTCGACCCGCTGAGCGGGTATATTCAATTGGCGGAAAACCTTTTTGCGGGACGAGCGCAGTGTGCTTCTGCCTACAATTTCGGCCCCGGGGACGAAGAGCCACGGCCGGTCGAAGCGATCGCCGCAAAGCTGGCCGACCTTTGGGGCAGTGGCGCCAATTGGAGCGTAGATTGCTCTTCAGACCTGCACGAAACCCATTTCTTGTGCCTCGACGCCAGCAAAGCCCGTGCGGAACTTGGTTGGAAGCCTCGACTGTGTATCGAGAGGGCCTTGGAGTGGACTGTGAATTGGTACCGCAGTTGGCTGGCAGGAAACGACATGCATGAGAAGACGATGGAGCAAATCGCAAGTTACGAAAGGCTCAATTCCTGATGTCCTGATAGTTCTAAAAAGGAACCCCGGTTGCGCATGATGATGAAGAATCGACAGGACGGCCTGATTTTGCTCTTGCTGGGCGCTGCGATTCTTCTTGTGGTTGGTCCTGCTCTGCACTTCATGCTTACGAATTCAATGGCCGACTTCAGAGGCGTATATAACGCGACCCAGTGCATGTTCGAACACCGTGATCCTTACCGGGTAAACACGATGGACGACAAGCACCGGGAATTCGGAGACAGAAACTTACCTGGATTCGGCGTACCTCGTTTTAACGTCCCTCTCTACGTGTATTTGCCTCCGTCAACAGGCATCTTCCTTCCGTTTGCACTGCTGCAATGGAAGGCCGCGGAATTACTCTGGACGTTCTGTTTCGCCGTTTGCATTGTGTTGGCGGCGTATCTGACCTGGAATCTCGCGGCAGTCCATGCGCCAAGAATCTCCGGGGGACTGATCTGCATCCTGCTCGCGAATTGCGTCGTCGTCTTTGCAAACGGCAATCCGGCGGGATTGGCTGTAGCACTTTGCGTGATTGGGACATGGTGCTTGGTAAGCGAGCGATTTGTGTCGGTCGGCGTGATTTGCCTGGCGCTGAGCCTCATGATTAAACCCCACGACTCGGGTCTGGTGTGGCTATGCTTCTTTTTGCCAGGCGGGACTTATCGAAAACGCTCACTCCTGACCGTGGCCGCAGTGGTTTTGCTTGGTCTTCCGACGCTGTTTTGGATGGGCCAGGTTTCTCCTCACTGGATCGGTGAGTTGCGCGCCAACCTAGCGGCGTTGGGCGGGCACGGAGGACTGAGTGATCCTGGACCTGCCGGACCATTCAGCTTGAGCATTCAGCCCATTATCGATTTGCAGTCGGCAGTTGCCTACCTTCGTGACGATCCGACCATATACATCCCGGTCAGTTATGCTATCTGCGGCGTTCTGACAGCTATTTGGGCGATCGTGTCGATGTTGCGCGCGCCTACGTCACGACGTGAACTCTGGTTCTCGATTGCTTTTGGTTCAGTTCTGACGATGCTTGTGACCTACCATCGGCCATACGACGCCAAGCTCTTGTTGCTCACGGTTCCAGCTACCGCAATTTTATGGTCGGAAGGCGGCATTACCGGCTGGGTAGCGATCGTGATTAGCTTTTTTGGGATTGTTTTTACCGGAGAGATACCTTTAGCGGCAATGGGAACTCTCACCGGCAAACTCGGGGTCGCCAACAGCGGATTTTCTGAGAAACTGCTGACAGTCGCGATCGCGCGGCCGGCCTCCTTGGTGCTGCTGATGATGGGGGTCTTCTATCTTTGGGTTTATGTAAGAAGAACCGGAGAGATGAAGAAAACTGCATCTCCCCGACAGGCTCTCGCGAACTGTTGAGGTAGGCCCTGCGGATTTGGGAGAGTGGAAGGCGTCGTGCAGAGCGATATCGCCAAAAAAACCGACTTCGAGAGCGCATTGAACTCCCGTTCATTGGGTATGCGCGGCATGCGGAGCGTCTTCTCTTTTCCCGTGGCAATCGCCGGTATGTTGGTCCTTCTAGGCGTGTTGACGGTGCGTGGCCGTTTTGACGATCCGGATATGTGGTGGCATCTCAAGATCGGACAAATCATCTGGACAACCCATCACATTCCGCTCAGGGATATCTTTTCTTACACAACGAACCACGAGCGCTCCGTCCCCCAAGAATGGCTTTCGCAACTCTCCATTTATGGCTTCTACCGCTGGGGTGGGCTGCCGGGGCTCATGTTCTGGCTTTGCCTGATGACTGCGGTGCTGCTGGTATTGGGCTATGTGCTCTGTTCTATCTACTCGGGTAACTGCAAGGTAGCCTTCGCCGGAGCCATGGCGATCTGGTTCTTTGCCACCATCGGCCTTGCCGTCCGACCGCAGTTGATTGGCTACATTTTTCTGATACTTGAACTAATCCTGATTCATCTCGCGCGAACGCGA
>DATKPJ010000088.1:0-48744 GCA_035524195.1 Occallatibacter sp. | reverse complement strand
GGACTTCTGGTTCCCACCAATTTGGAGGAGTTCCATGAGATTTATCAGGTTGCAAGGCGTGGCACTGGTGTTTGCCGTTGCACTTGCCCTTGGGTTCATGCTGCCAACAGTGCAACAAGCCGCCTTCTGTCAGGAAACGACAGCCGGTTTGCAGGGCACGGTCAAGGATCCTTCGGGTGCAGTGGTGCCCGGGGCGACGGTGACGGTCACAACCCCGACGCTGGTTGGATCAAAGGTGACCACGACTGACGCGGCGGGCTACTACCGCTTTGCCAATCTTCCGCCAGGCAGCTACACGATGCTGGTGAAGGCGGCGGGCTTCGACACGCTGAAGCGGACGGATATCGTTCTCGAGGTTGGCCATCTTCCCACTCTGAACCTCGACCTGAAGGTGGGTTCGCTCAGCACGGTTGTCCAGGTTACGTCGGAGGCTCCGCTGATCGATGCGACCACAACGACCACGCTGACGAACATTCCTGAAGAGACTCTGCAGAACATTCCTCACGGCACGTCGTTCCAGTCGGTGATTCAGTTTGCGCCGTCGGCGCGGCAGGAGCCTCTGGAAGGCAACCGGGGAATGAGCAATGGTACGGGTGGATCCTCACCGGGCAGCATGAGCAACGGCAACGCGTTTGGCTTCTCGATCGCCGGCGGTTCTGACTCCGAGAATTCCTACCTGGTTGAAGGCCAGGAGACGGCCAACATCATCGGCGGCTTCTCGCACACCAACGTGCCGATGGACTTCATTCAGGAAATGCAGATGAAGACGTCGGGTGTGGACGCGGAGTACGGCGGCGCGTTGGGCGGCGTGGTCAACGTGATCATGCAGAAGGGCACCAACCGGTGGCATGGTTCGGTGTTCACATCGTTCCAGGATGGCGCTATGAATGGACCGCAGCAGGCATTCCTGCGCTACGATCCAAGTTCAAGCGGCACCGCGACGAGTTGGGGAGCCATCGATCCGACAGCGCAGGATTACCAGCCGGTTCGGCCGCACACTAGCGATTTCTTCCCAGGCTTTACCTTGGGCGGCCCGATTGCAGATCTGTTCCCAAGGATCTACGGTATTCCGGACTCGGTCTATCAGAGGCTCAAGGATCACATCTTCCTGTTCGCGGCCTATAACCCCGAATTCAATTCCTTCGAGGAGACTCTGGACTACGGATCGGCCGCCGCAGGCGGGTCCGGCCTCGGAAAGGTTCCCTTCAGCCAGAATTATCACACGGACTATGCTTACGGCCGCGTCGATGCGGAGATTTCACAGAAAGTTCGCGTCTATGCGTCCTGGCTCGCGCAGGGGCAACGGGAAAACGGCGAGTCGATACCGACCCCCGACTCAACGCAGGGATATTACAACGTGGTCACGGGGTGCTCGGGAAGCGGCTCGTCTTTGAGCTGCGGAAGCAACTATATCGACCCCGCAACCTACTCGCACACCCTGGGGTTCACGGCACCGAATATGACGTTGAACACCGGCGCGGATATTACGCTGACCAACAGCCTGGTGTCGACCACGCGGTTCGGCTATTACTTTGAGAATTATCACGACTTTGGATTCCCAACCGGCGGCGATCTCTACTCATGGGCGACGAACGGTGCTTCGACTCTCGACACCAACGGAGTTGCACTTTCAGTTTCCGCACCTTCGCTGGCGCAAGGGAGCGGCTATATAAGCGGTCCGGAGAGCGGCAATTTCACGCACTACAACTCCAACAAGGCCACCCAATTCGACGAGGACATCGCCTGGTTCCACGCCGGCAAAGGCGGCACGCACAACGTCAAGTTTGGGTACCAGTTACATCGCAACACAAACCTGATCTCGCAGGGCTACAATGAGCCGCTTACCATTGTTTACCCCGGCGTCTCGGGACCCTATACCTGGGTGGACCCGAATGTGGGCGAAGTAAATTGCGCAACGGTTGAAGCGGAAACTGGATATAAAGTCAACGGAGTCCCCCAATGCGTGGGCACTTACGGCGTGATCAACATTAACGACTACGCGACGGCCGGAACAGCGACCGGTGTGAACCATGGATTCTTTGTGCAGGATGCGTGGACAATCGGCAAGGGCTTTACCATCAACGCAGGCCTGCGCGTGGAGCGTGAGTACCTACCGGCCGAGAATCAGCCCATCACCCAAAAGATCACGCAGCCGATCAACTTCGGATGGGGTGACAAGGTTGCGCCTCGTATCGGCGCGGCATGGGATGTGTTCCGCAACAACAAAATGAAGATCTTCGGTGGTTACGGTGAGTACTACGACCAGATGAAGCTCAACGTCGCCATCAGCTCCTATGGCGGCCAGAACTGGGAAGAGTGCTGGTTTGCCCTGATGCAGCCTTCGCTTTCAGGCGTCACCCCCGCATTTAACAGCGGTGGCCGCTACTGCATCGGTACCACCACCAGCCCGACCGTGAACTGGGGCAGCGGAACTCAGCCTGCGGGAATCACGTTCCTTGAAGGCCAGAACAACCGCGCCAATCCGACTACCTGCTCCACCTGCAGCGTGACCGAAGAAGGCACGGCCCCGGGCCTCAAGCCCTACGCCCAGCACGACTCCAATTTCGGTGTGGATTATCAGATTGCGCCGAATGTGGCATTAGAAGCTCGATGGGATCGCAGGCGATTGGACCACGTAATCGAAGACTCGGCCATCTTTAACCCGGGTGTTGGCGAGACGTTTGTGATCGTGAACCCCGGCCAGGGTGTCAACCGGACTTTCAACGGCTTCTGGAACTTCCTGTACGGAACGCCGCCGGACTGCGTGAACAATACCTGCCCGACCGAGCAGACTGTCATTCCAGCCGCCCGCAGCTACGACGGATTGGAATTCAGAGTGACCAAACAGGTCAGCCATAACTGGATGGGCATGTTCTCGTATACCTACAGCAATTTCCGCGGCAACTACACCGGACTGACGAGCTCAGACCTCGGCGACGGCGGCGGCGGACGCAATGCTCCCAACAACAGCCGTGCCTTCGACGAGCCGTACTTCTCGTGGAACGCCAATGGCGGTTCCTCGAGCGGGTTGTTGCCGACCGACCGGCCGAACGCACTCAAGGGCTACGCTTACTATGAGCTGCCGTGGTTGAGCAAGATGGCCACCGGCTTCGGCATCTTCCAGGCGGCTTACAGTGGAACGCCGCTGACTACCGAGCAGGATGTAGGCTACTCCTATGCAGGCCAGCCTGCCTTCCCGACCGCCCTTGTCAACCGCGGCAAGTGGATCGATGCCACTCAGGATCCGACCACGGGTGCCATCACGCTGAGCTCACCTTACACGAAGCGGACGCCGTGGTACACCGACACGGATTTCAACTTCAAGCAAACCGTGAAGCTCGGCGAGGCGAAATCAATCGCATTCGACGCAACCTTCTCGAACATACTGAATCAACACAGCGTGGTCGCGTACTGGCAGAATATCGACTCCGACTACACCGGCAGCAATTTCATCCTGGCCAATGGCACTTTCATTGGACAAGGCCTCGACTTCTACTCGAATGCCTTGAGCGGATATAACTATTCCGCGGCGATGAACAGCGGCCCTGGCGGCGGTCCGATCACGATAGACAGCCAGTATGGCAAACCCTACGAGTACCAGCTCGCGCGGAATATCATCCTCGGGCTGCACATCAACTTCTAACTGAATCAAGCCGGAAAAACGACGGGGCCCGCTTCGGCGGGTCCCGTTTTGATTTGGGCGATGAAAGTAAGAGACGCGTGGAGAAAGGTGCTGGCGCGGAACCGGAGGGTTTGAGGTTCTACTTCTTGGCTGCGGGCTTGCGCGTGGCTTTCTTTGCCGGCTTTGGGATCGCTTTGGCCCGAGTCGTCCTGGCCTCGGTAACCTTCTTTTTCGCGGCAGGTGCGAGTTTATGTCCCTTCGAGGAAGGGCGGTCGCTGTGCGCCTTGGCATTCGGCTTCGTCGGCGAAGACCTGTCGCCGATGACCCTGGCTTTGCCGCGTGCAGCGCGAGTTTTGGCGGCGAGAGCGGCCTTAAGCTCTGCGTCGAACTCGGCCGGGGTGAGCGGGCGGGCGGATTTGCGGAGGCGTTCGATGTCGTAGAAGGCGCGGCGCTCGGCGAGGAAGACGTGCACGACGAAATCGACGTAATCGAGAAGGATCCAGTCGCCCTTGCGGCGGCCTTCGACGGAAGCGGCTAGAACGCCAAAGTCGTGCTTCAGCCGGAACTCGATTTCGTCGGCGATGGCCTGGGCCTGGCGATCATTCAGGGCCGAAGTGATAAGGAAGAAATCCGAGAGGCCGGAGTCGACCGGGTCGAGCTCGAGGATACGGGTGTCTTCACCTTTTTTTTCTTCACAGACTTTGGCTGCGGTCTGCACCTGGATGAGGGTCTGTTCGTGCGCCTGCGTTGTCGTCATTCGAGCGAAAAGGTCTCCAAGGCACATCGTAGACGTTCAAAAGGGGGGCGGCAAGTTCCTGAACAGAGGCGGCAGTTCTTACCGGTAGAGATTGTGGGCAAGGATGTAGCTGGCGACGGGATCGGGCAAATCCACACCGGCGGCGGATTGGGGGCGCGGGTGGCCGAGTGCGGCGCGAACCTGGCGTCGAATCTGGGATGCACTGACGTCGTGGTAGAGGCCGGGAAGCAGGTAGAATGGCGCGCTGGCTCCAGCGATGTTGTGCAGCACGAGGGTATGCAGTTCGACCACGCCGGAGCCGGTGGATTGATCGGAGTCAAAATCGATGGAAAGCCCTGGAGGAAGAATGGAGGCGAGATCCGCGAGACTTTGCCCGGGGCGCGACGCGACGACGAGGGGCGCGATGAACGGGATCTCTGCACCGCGATGCCATTGGCGAAGGGTGAGAAAGGAGTCGGCGCCAATCAGGCAGAGGAGCTCGGTGTCCGCTGGATATTCACTCCGCAAGCGCAGGAGCGTGTCGATGGTGTAATTGGGGGTGTGGGGCGCCTTGGAGGAAATAGATCCAGAGGTGGGGCTGGGAGCGTCGGCGAGCGAAACGGCGAAAGCAGGCTCGTGGGCGATGGCGAGACGCGTCATGGCGAGTCGATCGGCAAAGCCGGCAGTAGCGCCGAATGGCTTGAGGGGCTGCGATGCGACCGGAGCGAAGAGCACCTGATCAAGCTGGAGGGCATCGCGCGCGGCGGCAGCGATGGCCAGGTGACCGCGATGCGGAGGATCGAAACTGCCACCAAAAAATGCGATGCGGCGACCGCCGGCGCTTGCTTCGTGCATGTCTCATGGTAATCCTCATGGCATCCTATAAATGTGATGCGTTACTTGATTGCGATTCTCGCTCTTGCCGGCGCGATGGTATCCGCGCTGGCGCTGCAGGTTCACTATTCGACGGCGACGGAACCCTGCTCGATTAACGCCCGGTGGGACTGCGGGGTGGTGAACCATAGCCCGTTCGCGGTGATCGACAAGGTTCCCGTGGCGGCCATTGGGATTGCGGGGTATGTTGTGCTGGTGGCGCTGGCGCTTGCCAGGCTGCGCTTCGCGCTGCTGCTGGCGGCTTCAATCGGATTTGATTTTGCGCTATGGCTCACCACAATCGAGCACTACGTTCTGCAGGTGTGGTGCCTCTACTGCGTGATTTCACAGGGCATTATTGCGCTGATTCTCCTAATCGGCCTGGGTTGGTTCGCAGCGGAATACTGGACGATGAAGCGGGCAGCGAAAAGGCCGTGAGGCCGCGAGCGCTGATAAACTTGAGATGATCTCATGCTGAAAGAACGATATGCGCGCTGGATGTACGAGTGGGAGACGCGCCTGACCACGCGCGACGAAAATCGCGTGGTGCGTCCGCTGGAGTGGGGCTTCGAGTGGATCGAGCCGTTTCTTGAGGCGCATGGATTTGGGAGCGCTGCGCCGGCCCCGGAGATTGTGCGGGACGATGCGGCAGCTGAAGCGGCCATGGTGCGCATCAATCAGCTGCTGATCCGGCACAGCGGAGTGTTTTTTGGGTACGAACGGCCCACGGACTTTCGACTGGAAGAGCGCTACCCGGAGCTGTATCCGACAAATGTGCGGCCCGAGACTCTGGCTGAAGAGGCGGCGATCAAGCATCGAGCAGCCGAGGGCGGGATGGCGAAGGCGCAGTTTCTGCGCTTTACCTCGCCGGAACGGACGCCGTACCCGGAGAACGACCAGGTGAATGCGAGGTGGTTTCCTGCGCCAGCGCACAAAGACCCGAAACGGCCCAAGCAGGCGATCGTGGTGCTGCCGCAATGGAACGCCGACGCGTTCAGCCACAACTCGCTGTGCACGATCTTCAATAAGTTCGGGATTTCTGCGCTGAGGCTCTCGAAGCCGTACCATGACATCCGCCGGCCGAGCGAGCTGGAGCGGTCGGACTATGCAGTGAGCGCGAATATCGGTCGTACGATTTCGGCATGCCGGCAGGCGGTTGTGGACATTCGCTGCTGCATTGATTGGCTGGAGGAGCAGGGATATGAGCACTTCGGCGTGCTGGGAACGAGCCTGGGCTCCTGCTATGCATTCCTGGCGAGCGCGCACGACAAGCGTATTCGCGTAAATGCGTTCAACCATGCTTCTACCGCGTTCGGCGACGTGGTGTGGGCGGGGCAGAGCACGAGGCACATCCGCCAGGCTCTGGAAGATGCCGGCCTGACGCAGCAGCGACTGAGAGCGCTGTGGGCGGCGATCAGCCCGATCAGCTACTACGACCGTATCGCGAGCGATGAGGCTGCCGGGGCCGACAAGAGAGTGCTGCTTGTCTACGCAAACTACGACCTGACCTTTCCCAAGGAATATTCGCTGCAGGTGGTCGAGGCCTTCACCCGGATCGGTCTGAACTTTGAGCTGCGCGTGTTGCCGTGCGGCCATTACACCACCGGCGAAACGCCGTACAAGTACATCGATGGATGGTACATGGGGTCGTTTGTGCATCGGGCTTTCAAGGAGCTTCGGGCGGAGACAGCCACAGGGCTGAGAGCAGCCGATCGCCGCGAAGAGACCAAGCAGGAAGTAGCCCAACTGTAGCTTCGTTTCTCTCAAACTAACAATTACACCGAGCGCGAAGCGGGATAGCTTTCCGCTTCTCCTGTTGACGTTCAACCTATGCGGGGCGTATATATGTTGAATATCAACAGGAGGAGCCGTGGGTGACAAATCCGACGTACTGCAGGGAACCCTCGACCTGATGGTGCTGAAGACACTGGAATCGATGGGTCCGCTGCATGGCTACGGTATTGCGAGGCGCATCGAGCAGGTCAGCTGCAATTCATTCAGCCTGAACCAGGGGACCATCTATCCCGCTCTTCTGCGCCTTCAGCAGCGGGGATGGATCAAGTCAGAGTGGGGAGTTTCTGAAACCAATCGCCGCGCCAAGTTCTATTCACTGAGCCGCATCGGGCGCAAGAAGGTGGAAGAGGAAACCGAAAACTGGGAACGCATCGCCGCGACCATGGCGCGATTCCTCGCGCCGTCGAACTAGGGGCGCAGCAATGGACTGGATTCGGATTTTGCTCAGCCGGTTTCGATCGCTGTTCGGCCGCCGCGCGCTTGACGCCGACCTTGACGAGGAGCTGCGCGCACATATAGAGCTTGCGACGGCGGAAAATGTGAAGCATGGCATGGCGGCGGAGACGGCTCGCATAGAGGCTTTGCGCGCCTTTGGAGGAGTGACGCAGGTCCGCGAGTCGTATCGCATGCAGCGTGGTATGCCGTTTCTGGAACAACTTGCGCGCGATTTTCGGTTTGCATTGCGCCAATTGCGCAAATCGCCCGGTTTCGCGCTCACGGCCACGGTTACGCTGGCCCTCGGGATTGGGGCGAATACCGCGATTTTCAGCGCCTTGAATGCATTGCTGCTGAGAATGCTTCCGGTGCGCGACCCGCAGCAGCTTTTTACCGTCTTGCTGATGAATGGGGGTACGCAGCCGCCCAATACACGCGGTACCGGGTACGGTAACACATCATTTTCATTTCCCGTCTACGAAGCCCTCCGCAGTCAGGCACGCGTCTTCTCCGATCTGATCGCGCATGTCCCGCTCGGCCTCGGCAAAGTTCCAGTGCGGCACGGGAATACACCGTCGGCGAAAGTTGGAGAAGAAGTCAGCGGAAACTACTTTTCCGGATTGGGGGTTGCCATGCTGCACGGATCGGCACTCACCGAATCGGATGAGCGCGACCACGCGGCCAAGGTTGTTCTCAGCTTCAGCTTCTGGACCGAGGCATTTTCTCGCGATCCTGCGGCCATCGGCCAGACCCTGTACATCAAGGATGTTCCTTTCACGATTGTGGGCGTTACATCGCCATCCTTTTATGGTGTTGACCCGGGACGAGCCGTGGACTTCTGGATTCCATTGCAGGAGCGACACGAGTTAAATGCCTGGGGCGTACCAGGCGACGAAGGCTCGCTGTATAGCTCGCCAAATTGGTGGGCCGTACCTATGGTTGCCCGGCTTGCGCCGGGCGTTTCGCCGGAGCAGGCGCAGCAGGCGCTGCAAGCCGTCTTCTGGCAGGCTGCCAGTATCGGCGTTGGGACGCTCGATGCCAAGCGCTGGCCTGCGCACCTGGGATTCGCTCCAATCAGAGGCATCGCCAGCTATGCGAAGGTCTATCGCACCCCGGTCAAGATTATGATGGCGCTCGTTGCGCTGGTCCTTCTTATCGCTGTTTCGAACGTCGCCCTTTTGATTGTGGCGCGAAACGCAGCACGGCAGCGCGAATTTGCGATTCGGATTGCCACAGGTGCTCGTGCTTCTCGCGTTTTCAGGCAGTTGCTTACCGAGAGCGTATTGCTTGTGTTCGCGGGCGCTGCGCTGGGGTGGATTCTTGCCATTGGTGCGACGCGCGTGCTGGCCGTCTGGGCACAAATCGATACCGGTCTCGCGCCCGATCGCCTGGTTCTGCTTTTCACGCTGGGAACAGCTTCGCTGGTTGCGCTCGTCTTCTCACTGGCGCCTTTCCGTAGCGCAGTCCAAATCTCGCTCGACCAGGCACTTCGGAGTTCCAGCCAGTCTATGAGCCAAAGCCGCCACTATATGCGCAACGGGAATGCGGCGATCGCCTTTCAGATAGCGATGTGCTTTACTCTCCTGGTTGCCTCGGGACTTACGGTTAGAACCCTGCTGAACTATGAGGGCCAAAACCTGGGAATGCAGGCGGAGAATCTACTAATCTTCGACGTAAATCCGCAGGGACTTACGGGAAATGTACAAGCCCGGTCCTTTTACGTTCGGCTCCTTGATCGGGTGCGAGCCCTTCCGGGAGTCAAAGCGGCGTCGCTGGTTCAATTCCGACCCGGCTCAGGATGGTTGAGCAGCGGAGGAATCCAGCTCGATGGAAATCAAGCCCAGACAAGTTCCGGGGCGAAGGCCGAAATCTATACAAATTCCGTAGGTCCCGATTTCTTCCACACGATGGGGATTCCGGTGTTGCAGGGACGCGATATTTCCGCCGAGGACACGTTCAACCGTCACCTGGTCGTAGTCGTCAACGAATGCTTTGCCAGGGAATTCCTACCGAACGGAGCACTGGGTCACCATCTCGACAAAGGCGCAGAGATTGTGGGTGTCGTGGCGAACAGTAAGTACCGGTCCGTGACCGAGTCGAACATGCCGACGATCTACTATCCACTTGCGCAAACCGGAATGACCGGGCAGGTGACTGTCGAAATACGGACCGCTGGCGACCCGATGGCTCAACTGCCCTCGATTCGCCGAGCGATCCAGGATCTCGATCCCAATCTGCCGCTGCAGAACCCTATGAAGCAGGCAACCCAGTTTGAGAAATCATATGTCACACCCGAGTTGTTTGCCCGACTGGCGCTCGGGTTTGGGCTGCTGGCCGTCGTGTTGGTTTCGACTGGTCTCTACGGCACCATGGTCTATCGCGTGCAGCGGCGTCGCGGCGAAATCGGCATCCGGATGGCGCTGGGAGCGGTACGCGGCCAGGTGTTACGGATGATTTTGCGCGAAAGCCTCCTCATCGCGGCCATCGGTTTTGCGGCCGGACTCCCTCTCTCTCTGACGGTGTCCCATTTGCTGCGCTCGGAGTTATATCGGCTCAGCTCTCTGGATCCGGTGAGCTTTGCAGGAGCCATGGCCATTACGCTTTTGGTTGTATTGGGTGCGGCATTTGTACCGGCCGACCATGCTTCACGGATCGATCCCATGCAAGCGCTGCGGAGCGAATAGCTGCATTCTCGGCGGCAGGAGTTAACGTTGCAGTGTCTGCTCGGCAACTGCAACGACGTGTCCTGTTTTGTGGTCGACCTGGAAAACGACCAAGCGAACGGGAGTCTTTGCTTCGTTCTTGTCGTCGAGGTCGCTTCCGCCCAGATGCAAGGGACTTCCATCGGCAGCCTTGGCGCCGAAGTTTTTGATCACGCGCACCACCGCAACATTGGAGAGAGTGCGCCCCTCGTTTTCTCCCGCGGAAACCTTATCGGAGGTTGAATCGACGGCGAGCGCGGCCACGAGCCGATCATTTGAACTGTCGACTCCGTGCACCGAGAAGTCGACGGCACCCTTTTCCCAATGCGCGTTTTCAATCGACAGAGGCTGCTTGGGAGTTGCAGCGGCGTTTTTCACGGCCAGCTCCAGTTTCTGCGGGTCATTGCCGACGAACTGCGTTGTGCCATCGACCACCATCTGGGGCGTGTAGCTGTCTTGCAGGCCGAAGCGGAAGACATAGTCCTTCTGCCGCTGGTCGATCTCATCGAGAGAGAAGCGATCGCGCCAGCCGTCATGATTCCAATAGGTGACATGCTCGCTGAGCACGATCGCATGCGCGTGGGGTATGGGTTGCCTGGAGTCGAGTTGTGCAAGGAGGCTGTCTGCAGGCGGGCAGTCGGAGCATCCCTCAGAGGTAAAGAGTTCGACGAGCACGGGGACCCGCTGGTCCGCTGAGGTGGTGGGTGATGCGGCAGGAGTTGCTGCGCACAGGGTTGTGCATCCTGCAGCAACGAGCAACAGGAAACCAGTGAGGCAAACCGGCCTGGACATGCGGGATGTCATACCTCCATTTAAGACGGACCATGCGCTGCCTGGTCATGACCGGTTCACGGGTCAACCCAATAGCCAGTTTGTTACTTCTGTGCATAGGGTGGCTGCAAAAGAACCCGGCAGAAGAACTTTTCCCACACAATTGGGTTCGGAGTCAACAAGGGCCGGGAAAAGAATCGCCGCGCCTGGGAGGAATTTATGCAACGTACCCTTTTGACGTTTGCTTTGGCCGTCCTGGCCGTCTCGGGGCCGGTCTTTGCGCAAAACCAACCTGCTCCGCAGCCAAACTCGAATGGAACGACCAAGGAAGGCTCGGTGAATGACCGTCGTCAGGACCAGCAAGGCCGCATCGCCAACGGCGTGCAGTCGGGGCAACTGACTGCGGGCGAGACGAAGAATCTTGAAGGCCGCGAAGCCAATCTGAACCGCGAAATCAAGGACGACCGCAGCGCCGATGGCGGCAAGCTGACGACGCAGGAGCGCCAGCAGGTGAACCGCCAGCAGAACCATCTGAGCAAGTCGATTTACAACGACAAGCACAACGCAAACCAGGCACACTTCGGCAACAACGAAGTGGGACAGCGGCGTGAGAACCAGCAGGATCGCATCGCGCAAGGTATACGCAGCTGCCAGATGAACGCGGGTGAAGCAGCCCGCACCGAAAACCGCGAGCAAGGGATTAATCAGCAGGTTCGCGCCGACCGAGCGGCAAACGGCGGCAAGCTGGCCGGGCAGGAAAGACGGCAGATCAATCGGAAGCAGAATGGCGCCAGCCGGCAGATCTACCGCCAGAAGCACAACAACCGCGTTGCTCCTAAATAAACATTGATTTAGTTACCCGGTGTTGCGGTTCGAGGGCCGGTTATGCTGAACGCATGACCGGCTCTCGGTTTATATGTGCGACGCTTTTCCTGCTGGCGGCTCCTGGAACCGGAGGAGCGCGACCCGGTCCTGCTTTGATCATCAGCGTGAAGCCGGAAATCGTCTCAGCGGGCTCTCCGGAACTGATTCGAATCAGCGGCGTTGGCGCGGAGGGCGTCGATGGCGAATGGCTTGGCCGCAAGCTCGAGTTCTTTCGCGGACGGGATGGGCGCACGTGGTTTGCGCTGGCGGGGATAGATGTGGAGGCACCCGCTGGGCCCTCTCATCTTGTGATCCACATACATCTCGATCACGGCGGAGTAAGTGACATCACACGCGCTCTTGAGATTCATCCGGCCCACTATCGCACTACGACGCTGAGCGTCTCGCCGAAGTTTGTTCAGCCCGCCCCCGACGAGCTCAAGGTGATTGAAGCCGACAGTGCGATCAAAGAGAGAGTCTTCGCCTCGAGCGCTCCCGAACCGCTGTGGCATGGGAGTTTTCGCCCGCCCGTGAAGGCTGCTCCCACGGATAGCTTCGGCACACGACGGATCTTTAATGGCAAGCTTGACAGCATCCACAAGGGCATGGATTTTCGCGCGCGCATGGGGACAGTGGTACGAGCCGGAAACAGCGGCATTGTTGTGCTGGCCCGGCCGCTCTATTTCGAAGGAAACTGCGTGATCATTGATCATGGGCTGGGACTTTACACGCTCTCGATGCACTTCAGCCGGATCGACGTGCATGAAGGAGAGAAGGTGGTGACGGGCCAGCGTCTGGGATTGAGCGGAGCCACTGGCAGGGTTACAGGGCCGCACCTGCATTGGGCTGTCCGCTGGCAGGGAGCGTATCTCGACCCGGCAAAGCTGCTGCGCATGAGGCTCGACGCGATTCATTGATCTTGAGGAAATGAGGTCCTGTTTTCCGAGCGCCCCCTGGCTTAGAATCGTTCATATGACTGATCGCATGTCTCTTCCCCTTGCCCAGGCTGACCCGGAAGTTGCCGCCGCCATTGACCACGAAACGTTTCGCCAGCACGACGGGCTGGAGATGATTGCCAGCGAGAACTTTGTTTCGGAGGCCGTGCTTGAGGCGGCCGGCTCGGTGTTCACGAACAAGTATGCCGAGGGCTATCCGGGAAGGCGCTATTACGGCGGGTGCGAATATGCCGACGTGGTGGAGAGCCTGGCGCGTGATCGCGCGAAGCAGATTTTCGCCGCGGAGTTTGCGAATGTGCAACCGCACTCGGGCTCGCAGGCGAATGCGTCAGCATACATGGCGGTGCTGGAGGCGGGCGACACGATCCTGGGCCTGGACCTGGCGCACGGCGGACACCTGACGCACGGACACAAGCTGAGTTTCAGCGGAAAGCTGTACAAGCCGGCATTCTATACGGTGCGTCGCGACACGGAGGTGATCGATTACGACGAGTTGGAGTCGATTGCTGAACGCGAGAAGCCGAAAGCGATTATCGGTGGAGCGAGCGCATATCCGCGGCTTTGGGATTTTGCGCGTATGCGGCAGATCGCGGACAAGGTCGGCGCAGTCTATATCTTCGACATGGCGCATATTGCCGGTCTGGTGGCCGGCGGGGTGCATCCTTCGCCTGTGCCTCATGCGCACATTACCACCACGACGACGCATAAAACGCTGCGAGGGCCGCGGGCGGGGCTGATCCTGTGCGGCAAGAACTATCAGGTCGGCCAGAAGCCGGAACAGACGATTGGCAAGGCCGTCGACATGGCGGTATTTCCGGGGCAGCAGGGCGGGCCGCTGGTGCACATCATCGCGGCCAAGGCTGTCGCTTTTGGCGAGGTGCTGCGGCCGGAATTCAAGACGTATGCCGCGCAGATTGTGGCCAACGCGAAGGTGCTCGCGTGTGCGCTGACGGAAGCAGGTTATCGGCTTGTCTCGGGCGGAACAGACAATCACCTGATGCTGGTGGATGTGTTCGAGAAAGGCATTCTGGGATCGGAGGCGGAACTTGCGTTGGGCAAGGCGGGCATCACGGTAAACAAGAACGCGATACCGTATGACACCAATCCTCCGCTGAAGCCGTCGGGTATTCGCATCGGCACGCCGGCACTGACCACGCGCGGGATGAAAGAGCCGGAGATGCGTCAAATCGCAACGTGGATTGCGAGAGCGCTGGAGCAGCGCAACGATGACGCGGCGTTGGTGCGGATTCGCGGAGAAGTGGCAGAATTGGCGAATCAGTTTCCTTTGTACGCGTGGCGGCGCGCACCTGCGGCGGTACACGCCTGAAAATACAGCAGCTTTTGAAAAACACAACTTGCTTTTCGGTAGCGGGTTGGAGTAACTGTAGTCGGGATGAACGATCCGAGTGACTAGCATGACTCTGTTTTGAGCTGGTTCGGACGGCATCCAGGAGGTAAGTATGCGCTCAGCGCAGATTGCTTTATCAGCTTTGCTGGTCTTCTCTTTACCTGTGTTGGCCCAGAACAACAAGGAACATGCGTACCATCCGCCGGCAACGCCTCCGGCTCATGGGCCGTCAGCATTTCACGGAACGCCGCGTCCTGCTCCTCCGCAACAGAACGTAATGCATCCGCCAAACAAAGCGCCGGAGCAAAAGCGGACTTTCAGCGACAAGCCTGGTCATCCGAATGCTCCGCATGTGGACGGCAAGAAATGGGTGGGACACGATACGGGCTCTAACGACGCCAGTTACCACCTCGATCGTCCGTGGGAGCATGGACATTTTGCGGGCGGGTTTGGTCCATCGCATCGCTGGAGACTTGCCGGCGGCGGCCCGAGCCGCTTCTGGTTCAATAATTGGTACTGGAGCGTTGCGCCGGCCGATATCGGATTTTGCGGCGACTGGAACTGGGATTCGGACGATATCGTGATCTATGAAGATCCAGACCATGTTGGCTGGTATCTGGCCTACAACGTGCGCCTGGGTACCTATGTGCATGTGATGTTCCTGGGATCGTAAGGCAGGGTGCAGGAGAACGTAAGTTGAGAGGGGCAGGCCGATGGTCTGCCCCTTTTGCTTTTGATTGGCAGAATTGCGCTGCGCGCAGGAGTGTACAACGCGTTGCGCACGCGATTCATCGAATATCTCATCGGATTCTGCGTTTGACATCTGGCCTTTCTCCAGAGCGGATATCGGCAGATTGAACAGAGAGATTGACAGCGATTGGTCAATAGAGGAGACGCGGCGCCTTCCAATGCTCGCCGCGTGGAGTTAGAGGCGGCACACGGTGACAGAACAAGCAGTGAGTAGCAATCCTCGCTCTTGAATTCGATAAGTCAGGCTCGGCATGAGTCGCGAAATTGAGTTATTCTCGGATTATGGCGATTGATACTATTCTCGAAAAAATCGATGCTGAGATCGAGAGACTAACTCGAGTTCGCGCTCTCCTGGCTGACGGCGGCAAAGCCGCTCACAAAGTGGACGGGCGCAAGACGGCGCCGGCAGTTGCAAAGAAGCGCAAGAAGCGCTTCCTGAGCGCAGACGCGCGCAAGCGGATTGCTGATGCGCAGCGAAAGCGGTGGGCCGCGCAAAGAACAAAAGCAAAGAAGGAAGCGAAGGCTTAACCGACGGCTCCGACCTGTCAATTGTGTGTGCAGGCGTTGCGAGACAAAGCTCGACCGCGGAATGCAGAACCCATCTGGCAGTCGAGGAGGGTAATGCTGCGCACCGGGTCCGTGCGTCTCGTTGAGACCTTATCGTTGCGCTGGTTCGCTACTTACCAAGTTTCTACTGCAAGAACATTTGGCGGTCCGGAGTGACCCTGGATGACCTGTGTCTCGATCACAGCTTCAATATTCTTTTTCTCCCAATCAGCGGGAGCTTTAGAGATTAAAGAGTCGAGATAGACGGGATTGTAGAGGATCTCGCCAGCGGCTTCAGTACCCTCTTCAGAGATACCGGCTGCGATAATGACGGGCTGGCCAGTTGTGTTGTCATGAATTCGCGCCACGATGGCGTAATCGCGAGAGAGCTTCTGGTAGGGCAGATCCCAAGCGGTGGCCCAGGAAGTCGGCTTCGGGCTCTTGCGGTCCACGAGCAGGGCAACTCCATCCTTCGATTCGAAACCGAAGCGAAGCTTCTGAGTGACCCGCAGCGTCCAGATGTTATCGAAAGCGCCGATGAGCACAACGGGGCCTTCGCGGAGTTCTTCGAAACTGGCTTCAGATGCAGGAACGACACGAAATGTCTTGTGCCTGGTTTCGAGGGCCGCGGCGGTGCGGGTCAGCGTAATGACGTCGGCCAGCGCCAGGTCGCCCGCATACTGTAACCGGACGTAGAGCTTCTGAGTTGGCGGGGGACTCACGGGCGCCGTGAAATCAGCGATGGAGTCCGAGTCGAGATTTTTGGCCGGCTCGCCAAGGCAAAAGGTAGCTGGATTGGGGCTGGATGTTACGGGTTGCCAGAAGAGATCAAAGTTGGATGGTGGCACCGGTGGAGGGGTGGGGCGGTAGTTTAGTCCAATACCGAGGCCAAGAGCGGCAGAGAGCACAGCTACGCCGGCGATCCAGAGCCAACGCTGCCGGGACGGATGAGCCGCGGGCAGCGCCGAAGGCGGCAAGGATTCCGGCAAAGCGGGAAGCACGGCAACGGGCTCGGGCTGCGCGGCTTGTTCGGGGACTCGAAAAACCGGAACGTAGGAGCCAATGGGGAGCTCAATGATCAATTCGCCGGAGTGCGCGGAGTCGTAATAATACTGGGAGAGGCGTTTGCGCACTTCGCCCGCAGTGATACGCACGACCGGGTCGGCGTTGGCATCGTAGGTGGGAGAGCGACCGAAGACTTCAATTCCAATGCTACGTTCTTTGAGTTCCGCGCCGCTGCCCAGGAGAGTTTGTTCAACCGTGTAAGCGAGTAGGGCCGGATAGCGCTTGCTGTTGGCGAAGAGGGGATGGGCAAGCAGCCGTTCGAGTTGCTCTCGAACCTGGGCAGGGTCGGGAACCTGCGCCGATGACTCCATCTCCTGCATGGACTTGGGTGCCAACGGCATGCGGTCTCCTCGAATGGGCTCTCAACCCCGAAGGGCAAATGATCCTGATCTGCCGCGGCAACCGGCTCCTTGGCACGGATGCTCTCTTGCGCGGATTGACCCGGAAGTTCCGTATCTTGCGAATCAGGCGTTGCTCTCACGGAGCAGGGCCATTTGAGCCTGGGCACTCCCGTGGATTTCAGGACTGAAATCGCTTTTCCCGGCTCGCATTGCGTATCATACGTCCCGAAAATGACGTTGTCTATGAGGAATGAAAGCTGCGCAAAGCTGGATTTAACCGCCTGCTTCGCGATTTGGTACCCGATGGAACCTGACGGGACGAAGGCCTGACACCTATATTTTGAGTCGGTCCAGAAAATGGTGTCTGACGTGTGTCTTTGCCGGCAGGGGAAACTCTGCTGACAAGGTCAAGACGAAGGGTCCATTTTCATGTGATTGCGGCTCCTCGCCCCTCCGGTTTGCCAGACTTGGATTTATCCAGGCGGGACTCTCCGGGGGGCGCTTTTTTGTGTCCGGAGGGATGGGGCATTCCGTTGCCGTCTTCACGCGCTGTGTGGGCCGCATTCGATGGAGTATGCTTTCGAGTTGTCCGTTTCCGAGGTTTACCATTCCATGCTGAAAAAGAGGCCGCTGTTTTTGTTTTTTGTGCTGTGCTGCGTGTTGATGTTGCCGGTTGCAAACCTGAAGGCACAGACCGTCCCAACGCCGCAAGAGGAGGCAAGCCGCAAGGCGGAGGATTTGCTCAAGCGGATGACGCTGGACGAAAAGGTCGGGCAGATGAACCAGTCATCCGGGGTGATTCTACCCATGCTTGGCAACGAAAAGCCGGACGCGCTGATTGCCGAGGGCCGCGTGGGGTCAGTGCTGTGGTTGACGGACGTAAAGGAAATCAACCGCCTACAGCACATTGCGGTGGACAAATCTCGACTGCATATCCCTATTCTCTTTGGTTTTGACGTGATCCACGGGTACCGAACGGTGTTTCCAGTCCCACTGGCCATGGCGTCGTCATGGGACCCGAGCGTTGAAGAGTCAGCGCAGCACTTTGCAGCACAGGATGCGCGGGCGGCCGGAATCCAATGGACGTTCACGCCGATGGTGGATATCGCGCGAGATGCGCGCTGGGGCCGGATCGTGGAGGGAGCGGGCGAGGATCCTTATCTTGGAGCGGCCATGGCCAGGGCGCAGGTGCGAGGGTTTCAGGGAGAAACGCTGGGTCAGGAAAGCGTGCTGGCGTGCGTGAAGCATTTTGCCGGTTACGGCGCCGCCGACGGCGGGCGCGACTACGATTCGTCGTACGTTCCGGAAGAGCTGATGCGCAACGTGTACCTGGTGCCGTTCCACGCAGCTGAACAGGCAGGCGCGGGCAGCTTTATGAGTGCGTATATGGACCTGAACGATGTTCCAGCGACCGGGAACCACTGGCTGTTGACGGACGTGCTGCGCAAGGACTGGGGTTTCAAGGGATTTGTCGTGTCAGATGCCTTCGCCGTGGGGAGCCTGGTGACACATGGGTACGCGGCCGATCCGGCGGATGCAGCGTACAAGGCGGCACGGGCGGGCTTGAATATGGATATGGCCAGCCAGACCTACACGCACAACCTTGCGAACCTTGTGAAGTCCGGCAAGGTGAGCGTGTCGCAGATTGACGCGCTGGTGTTGCCGATTCTGGAAGAGAAATATGAGCTGGGGTTATTCGATCATCCATATGTGGATGAATCGAAAGTGGATGAAGAATTGAGCCGGCCGCAGGGATTGGTTTTGGAGCGGAAGCTGGCGGCGCGGTCGATGGTGTTGCTGAAGAATGAAAACCACACTCTGCCGCTGAAAAGAAACCTGAAGAAGATCGCGGTGATTGGACCGCTGGCCGATTCGACAAAGGATATCGAAGGTGGATGGACGGTGGAGGGTTTGTTCGGAGGTGGCAGCAAGAGCCACCCGGTGACGGTGCTGGCGGGTTTGAAGGAAAAACTGGGCCCGAGCGCTCAGGTGGAGTATGTGCCGGGTCCGGAGCTGTCACGTGTGTATCCCTCGATGCTGGACCAGATTACGGGCAAAAAGCCTGTGCCTCCGCCCACGCCTGCCGAAGCGGCGGATTGGATATCAAGGGCGAAGACGGCAGCCGAGAATGCCGACGAGGTGATCGCGGTGCTGGGCGAGTCGTCCGATATGAGCGGGGAAGCGGCTTCGCGAGCCACGCTCGATCTGCCCGGAATTCAAGAACAGATGCTGGAAGCGGTCGCGGCGACGGGAAAGCCGGTTGTGCTGGTGCTGGAAAATGGGCGCCCGCTGGACATCCGCTGGGCTTCGGAGCATGTTCCGGCGATCCTTGAAGCATGGTACCCGGGTACAGAGGGCGGCAACGCCGTGGCCGATATCCTGTTTGGGGATGTGAATCCGGGCGGCAAGCTACCGGTGAGCTGGCCCCGGATTGCGGGACAAGAGCCGCTCTACTACAACCATAATCTGACCCACGAGCCGGAGGACAAACCCGACTTTACGTCCCGGTATTGGGACATTTCGAGCAAGCCACTGTATCCGTTTGGGTATGGGTTGAGCTACACCACGTTCAAGTTCAGCGACCTGCGGCTGAGCGCCAAGAGCATAAAGACAGACGGCTCAGTCGAGGTAGCGGTGGACGTGACCAATACGGGTAAAGTTGCCGGTGATGCGGTGGCGGAGATCTATCTTCACCAGCGGTATGGGTCAGCTTCAAGACCGGTGCGGCAGTTGAAGGGTTTCGAGCGGGTCACATTGCAGCCGGGTGAGACAAAAACATTGAAGTTCCCGTTAGGCAAGAACGAGCTTGAGTTTTGGAGCCCGCAAACGAAGGAATGGGCAGTCGAGCCTTCGGAGTTCGATGTTTGGGCCGGGGGCGACTCGAGGGCAAACCTGCATGCGGAGCTGACGGTGACGGAGTGAGGCGGGATTCAGACTGGGTCGCGCATGCCAGGTAAAACCACATCTCGGCTGTCTCTCTCCTTGACAGATTAGGGGAATCGGTCCTATCTTCCTAAATAAGTTAGGAGGGGAAGTGACCGACCAGGCTCAGCTTCTTCCAGGAACACTCGATCTTTTGATTCTTCGTGCCGTCTCGCTTGGACCACTGCACGGATACGGGATCCTGTTGCGGATCGGGCAGATCTCCGACAATGCGCTGCTGATCGAGCAAGGCGCGCTGTACCCCGGGCTCTACCGGCTGGTGAAGCAGGGATTGCTGAAAACGAGCTGGGGAACGTCAGAGAACAATCGGCGCGCCAAATACTACGAACTGACCGCGACGGGGCGAAAACGCCTCCGCGAGGAGACCGAGGACTGGAATCGGCTGGTCGCGGCAATGTCGTCGGCGCTTGCTGTGCAGCCGGGGGAGCTATGAGGCTTGCGGATTCGGCACGGTCGGAGCTTCGCACGCGAAATGAAAGAGAAATAAATATTCGTCGACGGGAACGAGCTTTCCACACGGATGGAACGGAATTCTGTGATGGGAATGGCGGAGCCGAACTTCACTGCCAAGCCCTGTGAAGAGATAGACTTGACCCGAACCGGGCAGCTCATAGCATAGAAGTATCATTGACCCTGCGGGTAACCTCATCTAAGTTACCTACAGACGCTGAAACCGGGTTACTTTCCTACCGATTCAGCAGTGGGGTTGAAGGGTGCTTCTCTCATCGTTCCAAATCGTTGCGGTTGTCTTCGTTGCCGTGTATCTCGGGCGGTGGAGACTCGGCGTTCATCGCCGGAACGGGCAGTCATGGGAATCGCTGATCGCACGGTTGCAGCAAGGATGCAACGCACGAGAGTTGAGCGAGCACTTTCTCTGGAAAGAGGGCTTGAGCGCCACTCCGGAAGAGACCTGGCAGAAGATCAAGGGTCCGAGCGGGCTGTGGGCGATGCACAAAAACGCCCAAGTCATGCTGGAGATGGCCCATTATGCAGCGCAGAACGGCAATGTGGATCCGATGATGCTTGAGACGCTTCGCGCGGACGCCATCCAGATCAAGATGTGCGTTTTGAGGGCGATTGTCCAGCACACGCTGAATCATGCCAGTGAGGCGGTCAAAATGAACGCGTTCCACGCGGCCTCAATGTATACGGGGATGGCAGCGCGCATGACGCAGCTCTTGCAGGACCACGCTGAGATGGCGCTGCCCGAGTTTGTTGCAGCGATGTAGCTGCGAATCCTTAGACCAGATTCACTCTCGACCGGGCACACAGCTTTTGCTGCGTGCCCTTTGTATTCCGAGGATCTGTGGCAGCGCGCCAAGCTCGCTTAATGCAGTAGAATCGCTGGGTCAAAGGTGCGGCCGATGCCCCGGCGTCCAGTTCGATTTCGTCTTGCGGTGTTGATCGCGCTGCTTGTTCCCTCCATTTCTCCTGCCCATCCGGTTTTTGCGCAGTCTGCTCCAGATGAAAACCAGCCCGCGGTTCACCTGCAGGTGGAAAGCAATCTTGTGGTTGTGCGCGTCGTGGTGCGGGATGCGCAGGGCCGTCCCGTGGACGGGTTGAAGAAGGGGGATTTCAGAGTCTTTGACCGGGGCAAGGAACAGACGATTTCGCAATTCGAGGCAGAGTCACCGGCGAGCAGCGCCGAGGCGCCTGTATCGGGAGCGACAGGGGCAGAGGTTGCGGAAGCGGGTGGGGAAAGACTTCTCGCGCTGTATTTTGACACCCTGGACACAACCTCTGACGAGATGCTTCAGGCGCGCGATGCCGCCGACCAGTATCTTACGCAGGGGTTGGGACCGAATGATCGCGTGGCTGTGTTAACCACGGAGAAGGTCCTGACGGATTTTACGGCCGACCGAGGCAAGATCCATGACGCGCTGTTTCAGCTCGAAGCGAGCGCGGGGACACGGCCCCGGGTACACAACTGTCCTGACCTGTCGGACTACGAGGCCGAGCAAATTCTGCAAACCACCGATGTCCACAGCGACGCGTGGATGACCGCTTGGGCTGAGGCGAGGACATGTCCGGTCAGTTCTGTGGCGAGCAATTCAGACTCGCCTTTTCCCGATCAGCGAGCGATGGTTGCGATCCAGATGATGGCGAGAAAGATTGAGGATCAGTCCCGGGCGCAAACTCTCTCAAACCTGGACGGTTTGCGACAGGTGGTTGAATATCTGGCGCGAAGGCCGGGAGAACGCGCAGTGCTTCTGATTTCGCCCGGATTCCTTTCGCAGGACGAACAGTATCAGCTTGACCGAATCATTGACGTCGCGCTTCGCTCACAGGTGGTGATCGATTCCCTCGATCCGAAAGGGCTGAAGCTTGAAACGCGGGAAGGCGACGCTTCGCGATCGTCGACTGTGCTTGCTGATCCCAGGGCGACCCAGTCGCGGCAGAACCTCGATGCCGCAAAGCAATTCGCCGGCGCAGATGTGCTGGCGGAAGTTGCGCAAGGCACGGGCGGAGAATTCATTCATAACGAGAACGACCTGCGGACAGGATTCGAAGCACTGGCCGGAGAGCGCGGACGTTATGTGCTGGCGTTTGCGCCCACAGAGATGAAACGAGACGGAAAGTTCCACACATTGAAGGTCACTCTCGCGGAGAAGAGAACGGGATACACCCTCGAAGCGCGGCGTGGCTATTTTGTGCCGAAGGAGGGGGACGAGGCGAAAGCCGCCGAGGAAGCGAATGCTGTGCAACCTTCAACAGGCGAAACTGCGGCACAGCCTGCGCGGCCCGAACTGACCACGCGGCCCGCGACGGGGGACTACCAGGCGCAGCCGTCTCTGCGAGCTTCCAGTCCCGAACAGCAGGAGGAAACGCAAATCAAGCAGGCGCTTGAGTCGCAGGCTCCGATGGATCAACTTGGAATTGGAATCGCAGTCTCCACAGGCGCGGGAAACGGCGGAAATGGCACGCTCTCGGTGCTGACCCACTTGAAGGCGGAAACCCTGCCATTGAAAAAGGACAACGGACACAATTTGAATGACCTGACGTTTGTCACGGGCATTTTCGATTCGAACAACAAGGTGGTTGAAGTGAGGGAGAAGCAGGCAAAGCTGAATCTGACCGATGACCAGTTGCCCGAGCTTGTGCAGAACGGTGTTGAGGTCGTATCGAAGTTTCAGTTGAAGCCGGGTACATATCGATTGCGGGTGATCGTCACCGAATCAGATGAACATCGGATTGCGGTAGTTTCACGGTCCGTGACAGTTCCATAAGAATGATTTGATCTCATAAGGGTGTCACATGGTGCGAAACCTGATCCTTTCAATGATGTTGGTAAGCACAACGCCGTGGGCGAACGCGGCCAGGCCAATTACGGTAGAACATCTCGAACGGATTCTGACGACGCTCCACGGCAAGCCGGACGCGGCAGCTGTCCGCAAGATATCGGAACTGGAATTGGCGGAACGGCTGACCACAGCCAAGCTCGCAGAGCTGGAAAAGGCCCTTCCTGGGCCCCAGAGCCGCGCGGCTCTGATTGCCCTTGCGGATACATCGGCCTTTCTCAAACTGCCCGAATCGGAACAGTTGTCGAAGCCGGCTCCCGATGCGGAAACGCAACACGCCATGTTGCAGCTGGCAGCGAACTATGTGACCCAAACGCTTTCGAAGTTGCCAAATTTTTTTGCGACGCAGAAGGTCCTTCACTACGAAGATGCTCCTGCGGTGCAGCGGAACGGGACGTATTTCCCAAGAGAGCCATTGCAGGTGGTGGCCGCTGCGAGCGCGGTTGTGCTTTATCGCGACGGCAAGCAAGTTATCGAATGGGGGAACGGAAAGTTGGGCAAGGATACACCCCCAATTCTCGGACTGATTACGTCAGGCGAGTTCGGGCCGATTCTGGAGACGGTTCTGACGGATGCCGCACAGGGCAAGATTGAGTGGAGTAACTGGGAACCAGGAGATTCCAATGATGTGGCCGTTTTTGCTTATTCAGTGGAGAAAGCAAAGTCGCACTATGACGTGAAGTTCTGTTGTCTTGAGGGGGATGTGGCCAGTGTATTTGAACAATTCTCCGGCTATCACGGAGAAATAGCACTTGACCCTGCAAGCGGCACGATCCTTCGCATTACGATGCAGGCGGATCTGAAACCTGAGCGGCCAGTGGCAACGGCGAACCTGATGGTCGAATATGGCACGGTGGATATTGGCGGGCGGGTCTACATCTGCCCGCGAAGGAGTGTCGCCGAGGTGCAGGCGTACCAGCAGACGGCGCCGAAATCACCGCAGGAGGCGCCGAACGAACTCGGGCTGCATTCAGCGGGGCCGACCTCCAGCGAGTCCGGGTGGTTGCTCACACTTCTGAATGATGTTTCTTACAAGGACTACCACCTATTTCGATCGGAATCGCGCATCCTGCCGGCCAACGAGGCAACGCCGGAGAAGCAATGAGAGAAGAATGTTGAGGAACGGAGCACGGCGTGGAACAGGATCCCGCGGGAAATGGGAAAGACGGAAGTGGCGCGGCAGAGGCTTCGAATCGGAATGACAGGCAGCGAATCGGCAATGGAGTGAAGACATCGAAAACCGCTGCGGGCGCGAATTGGAGAATCCGGTTCGATTCAAGCCAGATACGGCGAATCAAACATTGTCAACGATGATGGTATTCACCGTAAGGAATACGTTGCAGACTGCGGAAGCGACCGCCTGCATCGAAGCAGCTGTGCCGAGTGCGATCATGACAAAGACCATGGAGTATTCGACAAGATCCTGACCTTCTTCCGTTCTGAGCAGATTCTGAAGCATTAGGAGAACCGCAGGGCTAAATATATTCATTTTCTACTCTCCTTGATTCTCAGAAACGAAATCGTAAACTCAACCAACTGCAACATCCGCTAAGACCAGCGGCCGCAAACCAACCTGGGAATAAGGTACGGCTCAATAGCGAATTCTGTGCGCAGAGCCGCGAGGGAGACAAGAGAAAACTGCGAAGAACGACTATTCAGTTGTAATGGGGCACGAGGTTACGGCGCGCGGCGTGACGTTACCAAGGTGGGATGCGTGAAGGCCAAATTGCGCTATCGACTCATCGCTCCCTGGTAGATGAGCCGTTGGCGAATACCGGGGCTAGCTGAGCTAGTTGGTGCGCAGGGCCGTCATTGGGCTGATGTGAGAGGCACGACGCGCCGGGATGTATCCGGATACAGCGGCGACCGCTAGCAGGGCAACCGCCATGGCCGTATACGTCAGTCCATCCCAGGGCGAGGTCGCGAAAAGCAATGAAGCGATGAGCCGTGCGACCAGGATTGAAGCTACCGTTCCGATCACGACGCCGGCCACAGCGAGGCGCATGGTTCGTCCAATTACTTCTGCCTGGACGCGGCCCATTGTGGATCCCAGGGCCATGCGGATGCCGATCTCCTGGGTGCGCTGAGTAACGGAGTAAGAGATAACGCCGTAAACGCCGAGGGCGGCCAGGAACAGGCCGAGCGAGGCAAATGCGGCCACCAGCAGCATGAAGAAGCGACGGGGCGAGACAGCGTGATCCACGATGGTGTGGAGGGGCCGGAATTCGGCCGCGGATTGCTTAGGATTGATATCACGCAGGGTGCGCATGACGCTCGCAGCAAGGGTGGCTGGCGGCAGGGTGGTGCGGACGACGAGTTCCGCGCCGGCCGGAGTCGCCTGCGTCATTGGGTAATAGATCTGCCAGCCCGCAGCTCCCTCTACACTCTCTTCGTGAACATTGTCGACGACGCCCACCACGCGTTCCTGTTCCGAGGGCCCGCCTCCTACCAGGATCCGCCCGACCGCATCGCCGCTGGGCCAGAAATAGCGCGCCATCGCTTCATTGATGATCACCACGCTCTCGCTTTTTGGTCCATCGTCCCAGGTAAAGTCGCGTCCACGAAGCCTGGTGCCCATGGCGCGCATGTATCCGGGAGATATGACGTAGACGAGCGGGCCGGTCATACCCTCGAAGTCCCTGCTGCTTCTCCCCTGAGGAATGGGTAGTCCCCAGGATCGATTCTGGCCGAGCGGAAGGTAGTCCGCTGTGCCGGCCGCCGCGACGCCTGGGATGGCGTCGACGCGCGCAAGAATCTGCTGGAATATGCTGCGGCGCTTGTCCGCAGTCAACTCGCCAGTCTTGTCTCCCGGAACGTTGTCGTCGTAGTCAACCTTCACTGCAGCGGCGCGCTCGGGTTGAAAGCCGAGATCGACCTCGAGGACTTTGAGAAAACTGCGCAGAAGCAGGCCTGCTCCGACCAGCAGCATGCAGGCGAGGGCGACCTCAGAGATGACGAGAACGGAGCGCAGGCGCTCGTGTTTCCGGCCCTGGCCGGCGCCAAGGCCGGAGTCCTTGAGTGTTTCGTGGAGATTTCCGCCGGCCATGCGCAGTCCGGGCACGAGGCCGAAGAGGACGGCAGCGAAGATCGCGATCAGGACGGTCCATCCCAGGGCGGCGCCATCGATGTGCAACGTGCTGAGCAGAGGTAAAGCGATGGCCCCCTGATGCGAGAGCCATGCAACAAGGATCATGGCAAGGCCATGTCCCAGGATTGCGCCAGCGCCCGAGAGGACGAGACTTTCACTGAGCAATTGGCCGACGATGCGCAGCCGGCTGGCGCCAAGCGCCCCGCGCATGGCGAACTCCTTTGAGCGGGCGGCTGCACGGGCGAGGAGAAGATTGGACAGATTCACGCAGGCAATCAACAGGATCATGCCGACAGCGGACCACAGGACCACGAGCGAGCGGCGCAGTTTGCCGCTGACGTAATCCTTGAGCGGCACGGGGACCAAACCACCTTCCCCTTGTCCCCTGGGGCTTACCTTCGCATACGAACCGCAGGTCTGAGGCCGCTTGTTGTTCCAGCACATGTGCGGTACCGTGGCGTCCGCGTCTGCCTGCACTTGCGCCTGGGTGACGCCGGGCTTGAGACGGCCGATCATGGTGACGATGTTGCCCCAGTCACGCGGAGGACCATAGAGATCGAGCGGCGTGATCGCGTCGACTTTAGTGCCTGGCGCAAACACCGCGCCGAAGTCGAATGAAGAAGGGAGGACGCCGATCACGGTGGTCAGATGGCCATTTATATCGAAGGCTTTGCCGATAATGTTGGGATCGGCATTGAACTGGGTCTTCCACCAGGGATTGCTGAGGAGAATGACGGGCGGGGCCCCATCGCGACCGTCATCCGCTGTGAATAGACGGCCCATCGCGGGCTTCACGCCGAGGACCTGGAAGAAATTTGCGATGACATCGATGCTGGTGGCGGTAATGGGCGCACCTCCTCCCAGACTCAGGTTCAGATTGTCCGGGTTGGAGAACGCAAAATAGCCGGTGACATCCTGATAGGACCGGGAGTACATGCGGAATTCATCGTAGGCGTCGGTGGAATAGGTCGCGCAGGAGAGGCCGCACTTGGTTGGCGGCGGAGCGATCCAAACCAGCTGCTGCGAATTGGCAAATGGCAGCGGCCGCAGCAGCAGCGCATTGACCACGCTGAACACAGCAACATTGGCGCCGATACCGAGGGCGAGAATGAGGACAGCGACGATTGTGAATCCAGGGTCGCGGCCGAGTGTGCGAAGAGTGTACTTCAGGTCCTGGAGAAGAATGTCGAGTATCATCAGTCCTCTTGCCTCCCGCTGTACGTATCTTGTCTGTTCCATGCCGCCGAGGTTGATGAGCGCCAGACGGCGAGCTTCTTCAAAGGGCAAACCGCGTTCGAGGTTTTCTTCGATCGCGAAATCGAGGTGCGCCGCCAGCTCGGTTTCGAGATCCTCGTCGAGCGGCCTTTTCCGGAAGAAGGCGCGCACGCGGGCGAAAAGACGCTTGATGCTGCTCATGCCGGATCAGCTTGCTCGTCTACAGCCTTGCCCATTCCCATCACGCGGTCCATCACGCCGGTGAGGCGCTCCCAATAGCGGGCATCTTCAGCGAGTTGGCGTCGGCCAGACTTGGTGATGGAGTAAAAACGCGCCTTGCGGTTGTTGTTGGAAGTACCCCAGCTCGAAGCGATCCAGCCGCGTTGCTCAAGGCGCACCAGGGAAGCGTAAATTGTGCCTTGATTCAGCAGAACCTCGTTACCGCTGACTTGCTCGATGCGGCGGGCGATTCCATAGCCGTGAAGCTGGCCCATGGTGGTGAGGGTCTGGAGGACCATCAGGTCGAGTGTTCCCTGCAGGAGGTCGAGTTTGGAAGGCGGCATCCGCACTCCTGTGGTGATACCACATCAGGATGCCACAGATACCTGTGGTTCTACCACAGGAAAATCGACGAAGTGTGCGAACGGTCTGAAGCGAACCTTTGCCAGGCCGCAATCGTACTCTGTTTGGCTGGAATTCGCTGTCTGCCATCGCGCCGGGCAGCGGCGGTGAATCCGGTGGGCAGAGCAGCCGGGGTCTCCGTCACGCCTGGTTCGTTTTTGCAGCCTCGGCTTCTGCGAGCCAGCCGCGCCGGAGTTTTTCGGTGGGAATGCTGGACATATAAGGCTTGATGTCGAGGATAGGCGTGCCGTCGAGCATGTCGACGCCGCGCACATTCAGGAGCGCGCCATCGCGGTGCAGAAGCTCCACGACCGTGAGGCCGATGGGATTAGGCCGGCGGGGAGAGCGCGTGGCGAAAACGCCGTGGGGGCGCTTGTCGGCGGGAGTGTTGCCGACAAGGTCGAAGTCGGAAGAGCGATCGAAGATCCAAAGCACAAACAGATGCGAAAAGCCTTCAACGTCCTGAAGGCCGGGCGCGAATTGCGGCAGGATTTCGAGCACTCCTTCGGCATCGTGTTTCACCCCCAGCCCTTTGGGAATGGCCTTGGTGTTGCTGTAAGGGCTGCGCACAAAACCGATTGGCTGAGGAGCAAACATAGCGTTTATGCCTCCACATTTCATGGTAGGCCACCTGGCTCGGGGAAGGTTGCGGGAGGGGGTATCGTACGCAACGTGGCCGAAGCGCTCCCGAGACACCGAGATATAGCCATAAATGAATCTTGTTCCGCAATCCGAAAGTAACGTGACCCGAGTGTGAATCGGCTTTGTTACTCAGTGAAGGTTGCAGAAGCTAATCAAGTTACGATTAATGGACGCTGGCAGATCATCACCCCTTAGCGACGGAGTTACCAAGTGAGCGCATTTGAAGAGACCAAGAGCAGGGAAAGCATCGTATCGGACACGTTGCGGAGCCTGACGAATCAGGCCAAGCTCTTGCACGGGAAAATAGAACTTATTGAAGCCGGACAGCAGGTAGTTCGTGCAGATGTGACCGCCGAACTTGGGAAGCTGCTGGATATTTGCCAGAATCTTCGTGACGCAATCCTATCTGAAGACAGCAATGCAGCATGGAGTACGAAGGAAGAGCTCAGTGCGGTCGTGGATCGGTTGGACGATGCCGCAGCAAAGAGGTGCCGTTATCTTGATCTCGCCCAATTCCTCGTCGCGGGAACGGTTTCGCATCGCCGGGAACGGACGAGGCAGGAACGGCTTGCTCAACGAGACGCCGCCGTGAAGGAGTTGATGGAGATTTCGGCACAGGCCGCGCCGCCCGATCTTCCGGGACCTGCGATCGCGGGATGGCTGAGCTGGGCGTGCAGCCTTGAGGATGGAGTCGACGATGCCCAGCTTCAAAGCCTGAAATCGAATTTTCCGCGCGTTGATGATTTTGTACGTCAACTTGAAATCGAACTTTGGCAGGATGGGACGAGTTCAAGCGCCACCAAGCCCGCCCATCCAGAGCCGTTTCCGGTTCATCGCGGATCGGATGCGCCCGCAGTGACCGGTGGCGACGAACCGGTTTCGAGCAACGGAGTTTTCGCCGATTACAGCCATGCCGGCGCAGGTGAGGAGTCTCAACAGTCGCCAACAGCGCATTCGACCGACACGCTTGTGGCGGAGGCAGAGCCGGAACCGGTGCATTTGACCTCGACTCCTTTGAATGCGCTGGAAGTTGGCAAGTTATGCTTCTTCGCGGAAGAGGAAATCGCGGAATTCGCGCGTGCAATCGAGGAGTCAAAGGGATCTTCGAAGAAGGCCAAGAAGGTACGCGCACTGCTGGCTGTTTCACAATGGCTTCAGCCGCTGGATCAAAATCCGGTACTTCATCCGAAATGCGGCATTCGAGCGCAGATCGGGTATACGGGGACCTCTGACTTGGCTCCCGTATCGCCGGAAGAAGCAGAGCGGGTCATCGACAATGGAAATGGGCTGCATTTGTTTGCGGGCGGCGCTGATCTGCTCCGCTGGGGCATCGCGCAATCTGGCGAGAAGCGTCCTTGTATCATTGCTTCCATCTCGCGCCTAAACAAGGATCAGATCAGATCCTGGTTTGTGGAATTGTTCAAGATCGCGCTTTCAGAGCCGCAAGTGCAGGACATTTACCGGCTTACCAACGGAGTTCCATTCCTTCTGGGTGAGTTGCACAGACTGATCATTCCTGTTCCCGAAGCACCGCCGACATGGCTTGGCTACGGGATCTGGACCGAAATGAAGGCGAGGTTCGAACGCCGCCTTCCGACGCTGTGCCAGGAACTGCGCAACGGTGCTCCGTCGGTCCGGCTCACGAATCGCGAACTGGGCCTGCTGAAGATGGTCCTTATTGCGAGCGACTATTCGACACCGGAAACGATCGTGCTGAATCTCACCGAGAATTGGTATCAATATCATCCCCCTGAGCTACCTGCCATCAGCCGCGCGGACGAGGATAGCCTGGCGTTATTGCAGCTTCTAGGTCTTTTGCCCTCGCGGATAGAACCTGGGCTGGGACCAATCGAGTCCATTCTGCCGCTGACCGCCGAGGATCCGGTGCGCCAGATCGCCAGTCACTTGTAGTTTTGCGTGACCAGAAAGACGAGCGGCCCCGAGTCCAGGGCCGCTTTTTTCTTGGGCCGTGAGGCCGATTGCACGAAAACTGTTACGAAATTCGTTGAGCCGCATCTTAAGCAGCATGAGCACGGAAAAAGCGACGTTTGGAGCAGGATGTTTCTGGGGCGTGGAAGTTGCGTTTGCGGCTATTCCCGGCGTGACGGCCACGGCTGTGGGTTATGAAGGCGGAACGATGGAGCGGCCGACATACCAGGATGTGTGCACAGACCGGACCGGACACGCCGAAGTGGTAGAAGTGGAATTCGATCCTGAAAATGTGACCTACGAGCATCTGCTCGACGCCTTCTTCTCACTGCACGATCCGACGACTCTCAATCGTCAGGGACCTGATTGGGGCACACAATACCGATCGGCGATCTTCTTTCACTCGCCCGAGCAGGAAGCGCAGGCAAAAGCCAAGATCGACCAACTGACAGCCGAGGGGCGATTCAAGCCAAAGCGGATTGTGACCAGGGTTGAACCGGCGCAGACCTTCTGGCGCGCTGAGGAATATCACCAGCGCTATCTCGAGAAGCGTGGGCAGGCAAGCTGCCACATTTAACGTGGCAGTTCAGATTTCTCGAATCTGACGGTGTCGATTGCCGGGACCGCCAGGGAACTGCGCTTACTCTTTGCCCTGGGCAAAGCGCCACGCCTTGATGAACTTCCAGTGAATATAGGCGGAGTGGTTGAGGTGGAGCAGGAGGCCTTCACGGCCATCGAGGAAGCCAAGACGGAAAAAGTAGTTATAGATGAAAGTGGCGGCGGGGTTGATCACGGCATTCGTCACAAAGGCCGGCCATGATTTGCTGTCGCGTCCGCGCTGATGAAGCAAGCGGGCGATCTCAGTGCTGTAGCGATTCATGTGCTCGAGATAGATGGCCAGGGTGGGGTAGGCGTAATGGAGCATGTCGTGCCGGAGCCTGCCGGTCGGTCCGGAAAACCGGGGCGTAGAGTGTGGGCCGACTCCCTCGCTGAGACGGGCCGCGCCGCGCCTAAAGAGGCGCAGTTTGCGGTCGGGATAGAAACCACCGTGGCGAATCCAGCGGCCGAAATAGAGATTCAACCGGGGAATCCAATAGGCGCCGAAGCGCGGTTCGCCGCTGAGCAGATTCTGCATTTCGAGCTGCAACTCCGGCGTGAGCACTTCGTCGGCGTCGAGAAGCAGAGTCCAATCGGAGGTGCAGAGATCGATGGCGATGTTTTTCTGCTCGCCATGGCCGCCGAAGTCGTGGTAGCTGGTTTTCGCACCAAATGATTTTGCGATCTCAAGGGTACGATCGCTGGAGCCCGAATCGACGATGACGATCTCATCGGTCCATCGAACACTCTCGAGTGTTCGAGGCAGGTTCGCCTCCTCGTTCATGGTGATCATGGCGACGGAAAGGGTCTTGCGCATCGAGGGCAGGATAAATCAAGCGGGTGCCGCGTTCGCAGTGCTGGTTGCAAGCATGGGTTGACATCCGACCCAGAGGATGCGATGCTTGGGTCGGATGACTACCCGACAAAAGACAGAAGAGCGCATCGCGTTGCTGCAGGGAACGCTGGATCTGCTGATTCTGAGGACCCTGTTGCTCGGGCCGTGCCATGGGCAGGGGGTAGCTCGATCAATCCAACGTCAGTCTGAAGACGTGTTGTTCGTGGACCATGGTTCGCTCTACCTGGCGCTGCAGCGGCTCGAGGACAAGAAATGGATCAGCGCCAAATGGGGCACCAGTGAGAACAACCGCAAGGCGAGGTTCTATTCGCTAACGCCGAAGGGCCGCGAGCAACTGCTGGAAAAGACCAGCGAGTGGGAACGTCTGACACGGGCGATGGGCTTGATCTTGCGAGGAAGTGCGGGCAGCAGCGAGGTGTAGCGATGTTCCGGCGCAAGCGGAGAGCGGAGGATTTCGCAGAAGAGATCAAGGCGCACCTTGACCTCGAAGCGGAGGACCTGAAGCACGAAGGCCTGAGCGTGGATGAAGCGCGGAGGCAGGCGCGGGCTGAATTCGGCAGCGTGCAGACGGCGCAGGAGCGCTTTTACCTGAAAAACCGCATTGGGTGGTTCGAAAATCTGCTGCGCGATCTCCGTTATGGGCTGCGCGGCCTGTGGCACAATCCTGGGTTCACCGCCGTTGCGGTGATCACGCTGGGATTGGCAATTGGCGCGAATGCCAGCATCTTCAGCCTGTTTGATCAGGCGCTTTTGCGGACGCTTCCGGTTAAGGATCCGGGCCAACTGGTGGTCCTCAGCTTTGCCGGGGACACAGATGGGCACACGCATTCCTACGGCGGGAATCCACCCGGGCACCGTCACGAATTCTCCTACCCGATGTATCGCGATCTCCGCGAGAAGAACACGGTGTTCAGCGGGCTCATCGCTGCGGCGCCTTCGCAGGCGGGGCTGACATGGAACAACCATGCGGAGTCTGTGTCTGCCGAGATGGTCTCGGGCAATTACTTCGAGACCCTGGGCGTGCGGCCGGCGGAAGGCCGCCTGTTCGATGCGAACGACGAAACGGCTGAGGGTGCCAATCCGGTGGCCGTGCTGAGCTTTGACTACTGGAAGACGCATCTTGATGAAGCGCCGGTAGTCGGCCATGCGGTTCTTGTCAACGGGACAACGTTCACGATCACCGGCGTCGCGGCTCCAGGGTTTCACAGCATGGTTTGGGGTCGTACTCCCGACGTTTTCGTGCCGATCACGATGCAGCGGGTGGTTGAGCCGGAGTGGACGTACTTGAAGGATCACGATTCCTATTTCATCGACCTCATGGGCAGGCTTCGGCCCGGAGTCACGCGGGTACAAGCACAATCGGCGCTGAATCTGCTGTTCCTGTCGTTGCGCAGGTCAGAGTTTGCCCTGCTTCACGATCAGTCAGCGAATGCACGCAAAGGGTACATCGACGAGGCGCATCTGAATCTCGAACCGGGCGGAGGCGGCTTTTCGCCCATGCGGGGCGATGTGCGGACTCCGCTCCTGATCATGATGGGAATGGTGCTGCTGGTTGTGAGCATGGCGATTGTGAACGTTGCCAGCCTGTTGCTGGTGCGAGCGGCATCGCGGGTGAGGGAATTCTCCATCCGGTATTCTCTGGGCGCGACGGGCGGACAGATTCTTCGGCAGCTTCTCGCAGAAGGAGCGTTGCTCGGGGTTGCAGGAGCCGCGATCGGGCTGCTGCTGGCTCCGCGAGCATTGCAATTGCTCATTCACTGGATGCATGGCAGTTCGCCTGACGAGCCGGTTTTCTCGTCAACGCTCGATTGGCACGTCCTGCTCTTCACCATTGCGGCCACGTTTATCGCGAGCCTGCTTTTCAGCCTCGCGCCAGCGGTGCAGTTCTGGAATCCGAGGTTGGCGGACGCTCTAAAACAAAACACAGGCACTGGAATTGGCGGGTCGCTGAAATTTCGGCGCACCTGCGTTGCATTGCAGGTGGGATTCAGCCTGCTGCTGATTGTGGGAGCGGGGCTGTTTGTTCGCACGATCCAGAACCTGCGCAACGTGAATGCAGGGTTCGCTACCGATCATCTGCTGTCGTTCGATCTTTCTCCGGCGATGGCGGGCTATCCGCTGCCCGATGTCGCGCCGGTGGAGCAGCGGGTGCTGGATGCAATTGCGGTGCTTCCCGGCGTGCGCGGAGCGGGTGCGACCAATGATGCCGATCTAGCCGGCGACAACCGGACCGGCGACGTCAAGGTCAGCGGATATACTCCGAAGCCGAACGAAGACTTCGACGTCGAGCTTCCCTGGGTGAGTGACAACTATCTGCAGACGCTGGGTGTTCCGCTCGCAGCAGGCCGTTATTTCGCGCCTTCTGATACGGCAACTTCGACCAGGGTTGCCATCGTCAACCAGAGTTTTGCGCAGCATTTTTTCGGGAGCGTGGGCGCGGCTCTCGGTCAGCATGTGAGCCGGCCGGGTCGGCCGGAAACAGACGCCACGATTGTTGGCGTAGTGCGCGATGTGAAGCACACGACGGTTCGTGATCCGGCGATGCCTACCTGCTATGTGCTGTTTGTGCAGTCTGCGAAGGTGGGTGGACTGAAGTATTACGTGCGGACATGGCAGTCTCCCGATTCGGCAGTGAACAGCATTCGAGCAGCTGTCGCGCAGATCGATCCCAAGTTGGTGGTGGGCGAAGTGAGCACCATGACCGATGCGATCGATGACTCAATTCTTGAGGAACGGACCATTGCGCTGCTCGCAACGGTTTTCGGCGTTCTGGCCACGATTCTTGCAGGGATTGGTTTGTACGGGATTCTTGCCTACTCGACCACGCAGCGGACGCGGGAGATCGGGATTCGCATGGCGCTGGGAGCCCATCGCGGGACGGTTATCGGCATGATTGTTCGCGACGTGATGGTGCTTGCCGGTGCGGCGGTTGGCGTGACGATTCCATTGGCCATCGTCGGATCGCGCCTTGTGCGCAGCGAGCTTTTCGGGATATCCTTCGCCGATCCGGCGGTCTATGGGATGGGCATCTTGGTGATTGGCGCGGTGGCTGCGCTCGCCTCGCTCATTCCGGCGCAGCGCTCGGCATCGGTAAATCCAGTAGACGCGTTGCGGGCGGAGTAGCCGGGCGAACGGACAGAATCCGGTCGGCGCTCCAATTATTGAATCAAATCTTCCACGAAGGGCCATTCTTCGCAGGATGTTGGCCGGAGATGGCCGGTTACCTTGGCTCCCCATGCCGTAGCGAAGGACACGCCACGTTCGCCGTTCACCGGGTATGCTGGACAGACTTGGTGAACCGCGGATGAAAGTGCTTCTTTTTGGCGCGACGGGGATGGTGGGTCAAGGCGTCCTGCTGGAATGCCTGCGTGACACCGACGTTGAGCAGGTTGTGACTGTGGGGCGCTCCGCGACGGAAGTTCGCGACCTCAAGGTGCGGGAAGTTGTCCACAGTGACTTGCTGAACTATGCAGGCATGGAAGAGGTTGTGACTGGATTCGATGCGTGCTTTTTCTGCCTGGGGGTTTCATCCAGCGGCATGAAGGAAGCCGATTACGAGCGCATCACTTATGGGTTCACGATGGCTGCGGCGGAACTGTTAGGCAGGGTAAATTCGGGAATGGGATTCATTTTTGTTTCCGGATCGGGCGCGGACAGCACGGAAAAGGGGAGCAGCATGTGGGCGCGGGTGAAGGGAAAGACCGAAAACGCGATTCTGCGGCTGCCGCTGAACGCGTTCATATTTCGTCCGGGTTTCATTGAGCCGCTGGATGGCATTCAGTCGAGGACGCCTGTGTATCGGACAATGTATGCGGCAATGAAACCTGTGATCCCTCTGTTCAGGCGGTTGGCTCCGAACCATGTTTTATCGACGCGCGAAATTGGGCAGGCAATGCTGGCTGTTGCGCGGTACGGATATGCGAAGCGGATTCTGGAGACGAAGGACATTCGAAGGGTGATTGGGCCACCGGTCCACCATTAGATCCTCAAATTAAAGTCTCACCCCAGTCGATCCTGACAGTAGAATCGGGTGCATGTTTCTGAAACAGTACTACCTCGGATGCCTCGCGCATGCGTCCTACCTGATTGCGGACGAAGCCAGCGGTACAGCGGTTGTCGTCGATCCGCAGCGCGACATCGAGCAGTATGTGACCGAAGCCGATCGGCTGGGCGTGCGGATAGGGCATGTATTTCTGACGCATTTTCACGCTGATTTTCTGGCGGGGCACCTGGAGTTGCGCGACCGATGCGACGCGGAGATCAGACTGGGTTCGCGAGCCCAAGCGGAATATGCGTTTGTGCCGATGAAGAACGGCGATCGCCTGGAGTTTCAGGGAATTCGTCTCAAGGTGCTGGAGACGCCCGGGCATACGATTGAATCGATTTCAATCCTGGTGTTTGACCTGGCGAAGAGCTCTGAAAACCCCTGCGCAGTTTTGACGGGAGACACACTCTTTATCGGCGATGTGGGCAGACCCGATCTGCGCGCTTCGCTGGGCTGGACGGCTGAGGAACTGGGCGGCCACCTGTATGACTCTTTACGCCAGAAACTGATGACACTACCGGATGAGACGCTGGTGTATCCGGCGCATGGGGCCGGTTCGCTTTGTGGCAAGAAGCTGTCGTCGGACACGGTTTCAACTCTTGGCGATCAGAAGCGGCTGAACTACGCTTTGCAGCCGATGCGGAAAGAGGAGTTTGTGCGCCTGGTGACGGCGGATCAGCCGGAGGCGCCAGCCTATTTCACTTACGATGCAATTCTCAACACCCGGGAAAGAGCGACGCTGGACGAGACCCTGCAGCGGGTGCTGCAGCCGGTGGCGCTGGAGGAAGTGCTGGAACTGGGAGATGCGGGAGCGCAGATTCTGGACGTGCGTGACCCGGCAGAATACGCCAAGGGACATGTGGCGGGGAGCATCAATATTGCCCTGGGCGGCCAATATGCCACATGGGCCGGAACGATACTGGATCGTAACAAGCCGATTGTGATTATTGCCGAACCTGGCAGGGAACAGGAAGCAGCATTGCGGCTGGGTCGAATCGGATTCGATCATGTGAGGGGCTATCTGAAAGATGGAATGGCGTCGCTGGCGGAGCGGCAAGACCTGGTGTGGCAGACGGAAAGGGTAAGCGCACCCATGCTGGCAGAGGAACTGGCTACACAGGAAGCGCCGTTGATTCTGGACATCCGCACTGCGCCAGAATGGAAGGCGAAACACCTGCAGGATAGCGTCAATGTACCGCTCTCGCAGTTGCAGGCGCGCATGGCGGAGATTCCGCGAACGTGCAGGATCGCGGTGCATTGCGCAGGCGGCTATCGTTCGTCGATCGCGGTCAGCCTCCTGAGCCAGTATGGGATCACCAACCTGATCGAGCTGGCAGGCGGAATCGCGGCATGGGAAGCGGCGCGATTGCCTGTAGTGGCGGAAGCGGCAGCGAGTCAACAAACCCACTGAAATTAAACAAGGTAGGGCAAGTTCGCGCTGCCAGTTGAAGCGCGGGCGTGGTACATTGAAATCCCACGGGGGTCGGGTAGAATGGCGGCTGGAATTCATCTTCCAGGCAATGATGAGACGATTGACCTTCAGCAGCAGGTAGCACGCCTGCAGGCGCTGCTTGAAGCGTCTCGGCAGGTGCACTCGACGATTCGCGAAGAGGAAGTGCTGGAGCAGGTACTGCGGATCGTGGTACGCGAACTGGAGATGGCCGGAGCGGCGTTTCCATCGGCCGGGCTGGCTTACGGCGAAGTGCCGGATCAGGACGCCGGCGGCGAGAACGGGCGCGCCCTGCCCATTTACTTACTCCAGGACCGCGAGGGGCACCGCATGACAGAACTGCTGGTGGCTCCCCCGGACGGCCGCGAGCTCACCATCTACGAAGCGGATTTTCTAGAGGGCCTGGCGCTGCAGGCGGCGGTCGCACTGGAGAATGCGCGTAATCACAAGCGGAACGTGGAGTTCGCGCGAGTGCAGCAGGATCTGGATGCGGCGCGAAATATCCAACGGTCGCTCTTGCCGCAGACGCTTCCGCAGATTGACGGGTACTCAGTGGCGTTCCGTTCGGTCACCTGCTACGAGGTCGGAGGCGATTACCTTGACATTGTTGACCAGCCTGACGGTGGACTGCTGATTGCGGTGGCGGATGTTGCCGGCAAGGGACTGGCATCGGCGATCATGGCAACCAGCTTCCGGTCGGCATTTCGTGCGATGGCAGCTCACCAATTGCCGCTGGAAGAGCTTGCCACGCGCATGAATCAGTATCAGTGGACAGAAGGCGAGGAGGCGCGCCGCCGGTATGTGACCGCGATCTTCCTGCGACTCAACGCGGTTACTGGCGACGTCGAAGTAGTAAATGCCGGCCACAACCCAGGCTTTCTGGTGTCGCAGGATGGAACGGCCTGCCAGTTTGAATCCAGCGGGACACCGCTGGGGCTGCTGCCTGGAATGCGCTACACCAGCCAGAAATCCGGGATCACATCCGGGGCGCGGCTGCTGTTTTACACCGACGGGTTGACGGAAGTCTTCCGCGGAGACGATGAATTCGGGCCGGAAAGGCTGATGGATGTGTTTTCGAAGTGTCCATCGGACAAGGCGGATGATATTCTCGGTGCAATATGGTCAGCCATTGAGGATTTTTCTGAAGGTGGCCCCCAAGGGGACGACATGACCGCGCTAGCACTGTGCCGCGGGGCAGGGGTCTCGGAGACGAAGGCATGAACCAAGTGAAACCCACCAGCGTGGAGGTGAGGCTTCCGTCGCGGCTGGGCTATGAAAAGGTGGCCATGAGCACGGCGGCTGCGGTGGCCAAGCTGATGGGTTTTCGCGAAGATCGCGTGGAAGATCTGAAGACAGCGGTAGCCGAGGCATGCATCAATGCGATCGAGCACGGCAATATGCTGAATGAAGGTCTTTCAGTGGGCGTCATTCTTTCGGCGGGCGCCGATGGCCTGGAGGTGAAGGTCATCGACGACGGCAAAGGCCTGAAGGGTCTTCCCCCGAAGCCGGACATTGACCGCAAGATTCATGGCGAAGAAGATCCACGGGGCATGGGCATGTTCCTTATCCAGGCGCTGGTGGACGAAGCAGAGTGGGTAAAGGGCGCCAACGGCAAGAGCAGCTACGTGAGATTGGTAATCCGGCTGGATAAAGAACCGGAATAACAGAGATCTGAAGACGGAGACACAGAATCGTGCAGACTGAAACGAAAGCGCGCGTCGACCAGTTGACTTCCCCCGCAGGGCATCCGGTGACAGTCCTCCGCTACGAGGGCGATATTGCCAGCACGTCGAAAGACGCGGTTCTGGGCACTTACCAGGCTTTGCCGAAACAGACGGCGAAGCTGGTGTTGCTGGACTTCACAAAGGTTGATTACATCAACTCGAGCGGCATTGCGCTGGTGATCCAGATGCTGATCGAAGCCTCCAACTCCGGACAGAAGGTGTTTGCGTTCGGTCTTTCGGCGCACTTTACCAAGGTGTTCACCATGGTGGGCATCACCAAATATGCCGGGCTGTTCGGCAACGAAGCGGCGGCGCTGGCGGCGCTGTAGGTCCCGGGATCCACGCAGCTTGAGAGTTCCTGCTTCCTCCTTCCGAATCACCAGGAATGAGAAGCCAGACCCAGGGCACGCGAGTCGGGGGTCCGCCACCAAGTACCCCCCCACCCAGGGTTCTGCACGTAAATTTCTCATGCACAAAGGTTTACCGCATAGTGATCGCGCCAAATTTCTCTTAACAAAGGAGTTAGCCGCAGATTCCTCGCAACAAAGGAGTTACGGCTCCAACTTCGCCAAGATTTACTGAATGGACCCCGTCCCGGCGATGATCGCTCGACCTATCGGGATGACAGGGGAAACGAGGTATCGACCTTTTTCCCAGTCAACCAGTCCATCTCCATTGTGCGCGTTTTGAGGAAATGTTCGGCAAAGTGACTGGGAACTTTCAGGCGTGCGAGCCGCAAGTCGAGAGGCCGCTGAAAAAGGCAGATTCGGCTGATACAGCTACGAGAGTTTACGGGTGAGTTACTGACGGAGCGCGCTTGACAGGACCCCGACTCCCCACTCTGCGAGGAATCGGTTCATCTGCACTTGATGGAGACCGGACCAGTGGCGAGTTGAGCCGGGTCGTTGCAGCGATGTTCAGCCGAGCCACGCTGAGCGAGTTCAATGGGAGTGCCGCTTTCAGTCGCGAAAGCCGCGCTAGTACACTTGCTCGTTCAGTGCGCTGACGACCAGCGTGGCGGTTTGCATATCGCCTCCGGTGACCTGCTTGTAGAGGGTCTCGGCTTCTCCGAGCTTGTGCAGGCGCAGCATGGCAATCAGCTTCGATCGCAAGGGTTCCTTGATTGCGGCGGCAATTGCCTTGTAGTGTTCGCGGTCAGGAGCGTCGTCGCGATAGCTTTTGATCGCATCTGCAGTCATGCACGGAAAGTCGGCCATCCAGCGCCCATTTTGACGCACCAGCCAAAGGAGCAGCTGTCCGCTGTCTACCGTTCCGGGATATTGGTAGTCGATATGCAATTCGCGCTCGGGTTTCGCCAGAAAGTACATCTGGCTCGCGAAGGCCTTCAGGTTGCCATCGTTTACCGGCATCAGCGAAAGCAGGTAACCCGGCGGAACGCTGTCACTCCTCTGCATGGATAACGCTTCGTAGACATCTTTGTTGGCCGGCGTGACGCAGGCACGCGATTGAGGCAGATACTGGGACTCGAGCCGCGCCAAATCGTGGCTGTTGTAAGCGGCCACGTACTGAGCGGCGAACGCCTTCACGTCAGGTGGAACAGGCGTGTTCTGGGCGCGCAGGTTTAAAGGGGCCGCGAGGATGAGCGCAGCCACGCAGGCCGCTTGCCGAAGGCTTGCTTTCATAGAGACCTCACATGGTGCTTCAGCCAAGGTGCCATGGAAACTCCGGTGCGGCAAGAGGATTTCAATTCAGCCGTTTGAGAAGCTGATCAAAAAGAGCTAACCCTTGTTCGCTTCCAGTTCCGAGGTTGCAGCGGTTCCCTCCGGCGTGCGGATTGAGAGCGCTCAGGAAGACAATTCAGGTTGGAGGGGATTGCGCCATGGACGAAGCCGTGGCCTGTCACAGAGGCGTTTGTGCAACCTCGGTGCGCAGAAGTTCACCTGTAGAATTGCCGGTATGAACTTAGAGGGGATTCAAGCGGCGTTGCGCGATGCCGGCTTTGACGGCTGGCTTTTCTACGACCATCATCATCGCGATCCCATTGGGGAGCGGATCCTGGGGCTCGATCCCAAGGCGCACATCACGCGGCGGTGGTACTATTTTGTGCCCGCGGAGGGCGAGCCACGCAAACTGGTGCATCGCGTGGAGCAGGGGCGGCTGGATGCGCTGCCGGGATCGAAGGGCCTTTATTCAAGCTGGCAGGAACTGTGGGGCGGCATTGAGGCGATGCTGGGCAATGCACGGCGCCTGGCCATGCAGTACTCGCCGAACAACGACATTATGTATGTGTCGATGGTGGACGCCGGGACGGTGGAGTATCTGCGCGGGATCGGAAAGCAGATTGAGAGCTCGGCGGACCTGGTGAGCCAGTTCGAAGCGGTGCTGGACGAGAAGGAAATTGCGAGCCATGGGGTCGCGCAAAGGGCGATTGACGAAATCCTGGGGGAATGCTGGAAAGAGATGGGGCGGCGGGTTCGGGGGGCCGGCGGGGCAAGTGAATTCGACATGATGCGCTGGCTCAGCGAGGCGATGCGGCGGGAGAGGCTGGTGTGGGAGAACGGGCCCAACGTGAGTGTGAATGCCAACTCGTCTGACTCACACTACGAGCCGACCGAAGGAAGATGCGCGCCGATCAAAGAGGGCGATTTAGTGCTCATCGATATCTGGGGTCGCGTTGACGAGCCGGACAGCGTTTTCTACGACATTACGTGGACGGGCGTGGTGGGGCGCGAGCCGACGGAACGCGAGCAGCACGTGTTTGAGACGGTGCGGAACGCGCGGGACGCGGCGATTTCGACCGTGAAGGCGGCCTTTGCGGAGGGCAGGCAAATTTGCGGCTTTGAGGCCGATGACGCGGCAAGAGCGGTGATTCGGGCGGCGGGATTTGGCGAGTACTTCACGCATCGCACGGGGCACAATATTGGCCGCGAGCTGCACGGGCCCGGAGCGCACCTCGATAATCTGGAGACGCACGACGAACGGCGGATTCTGCCCTGCACGTGCTTTTCAGTTGAGCCGGGAATCTATTTGCCGGAGTTTGGCGTGCGCAGCGAGGTGGACATGATGACCTCGGCGGGCAAGGCATGGGTGACGGGGAAGATTCAGGAGGAGCTGGTAAGGATTTGAAAGGGAATGGGGCAGGGTTTGCGCGCGCCGGGATGCGGCAGTATTCTGCGCACGAGGGACGCAATCATGGCCGATACAACAGCTTTCCCCTATGAAACCCGCCTCGACATCCTGCATGGACCGCTGGAAGTGGTCGACGTGAAAGCGCTCGCCGATGCCTGCGAGTACAAGTGGTTCAATCAAACTCTTTGTCAAGTGAACGGGTCGGTGGTCCGCGCCGGCGTGATCGAGGGCGAGTATCACTGGCATAAACACGAGGGAGACGACGAGTTCTTTTATGTGGTCGAGGGCAAGCTGCTGATTGACCTCGAGAACCGAACGGTGGAGCTTCAGCCAGGCCAGGGCATGGTGGTTCCACGAGGAGTGGTTCACCGAACGCGGGCTCCGCGGCGCACCGTGATTCTGATGGTCGAGAATGCAGGAATCATACCCACGGGAAACTGACGGCTGCCCGCACCTGCTGCCGCCCCGGTGCGATATAGTCGAAGAGGAATGGCAGCAAATGAAAACAAGAATACGTCAGGCGAGCAGGGATTTATTTATCTGCCGCTGATTGCGGGTTGGCTGGTGCCGGGCGCCGGCCACTTTCTTCTGCGCAAATGGGGACGCGGCGCGTTGCTGGCGCTTGCGATCCTGGGCATGTTTTCGCTGGGCATCGCGATGCAGGGCGAGGTGTATACCAGCGGGTCCGACATCCTGCACATCCTTGGACTGGCGGGCGACCTGGGCAACGGGCTGCTGTATATTGCCAGCCGGGTGCTGGGCCTGGGCGCGACCGCGGTGCAGGTGACCACGGCAGACTACGGCACGCGGTTCATTGTGGTGGCGGGATTGCTGAACGTGATCGCCGCCGTGGATGCCCACAATATGCGTACGGGGAGGAAGCCGCTCTGATGTTCAGCCCCTCGCATTTCACCGCAGTTCTGCTGTTTTCGCTGTGCGCGTCGGTGGTTTTCGGGATCACGCAGCGCGAGACTCCGCGGAGGATGGTGCGGTACGGAGCGTATTGCTTTGTGCTGTTTGTAGGGTCAGTGATTGTGCTGAGCTGGGTGATGTATTTGATCGCGAAGTGAGGGGCCACGCGATGTCATCTTGCATCTGAATCTTCCCTTTCGTTTATCCCGTGCGATTTGCTAACCTTCTGCAGCAAATGAATCGAGTCAAATGCTCGTCCAAACCCATCTCCAGGACCTGAAACAGCGGCTCCACTGAAGACATCCGATACGTTCTCGGATGCCCACAAAAGCCATTCTTTAATTGCTTCGAACTCTTCGTCGCTGAACCCGTAATAACGGCGCGTCGCGAGAGGACTGAGGTTCTCAATCCCTGGGCTACTGTCAAGTTCCCATACCAAAGAGTCGACAGCCAGATCGGGATAGTGTTTGGGATTCTGAATCGTGAGAATGAGCAAGCTCTGCACGTAGTAGGCAAATGCATCAGGAGAGAAATAGCTCAAACCGCTGTAGTGGCATCGCCAGTTTTCGGCGTTTAGGTCGCGCCAGCCCCTCCCGGCGAACCACAGTGCATCTTCGATGTCGGAATCGATCTGAAATCTGCCATCCATCTTCACGACCTCGGCGGGCATTGGGCGATGGGCAAACGCCTTCCCGATCCTTTCGATCAACTTCAAGTCAGTCATGATTGGACTCAGGGACGAACAAACTGAACCTGCTACCGCTCCCACACTGCGGCGTCGAAGGTATGCGTGCTCTCGTACCCTTCGGATTTGTAGAGTTCGATGGCTTCGGTGTTGGCCTCAGTGACGGTGAGCGAGATTTCGCTGACGCCCTGGCGGATAAACTGCGTGGCAGCGACGGATAGAAGCATGCGGGCCATTCCCTGGCGGCGGTAAGCGGGATGGACGCAAAGCTGGGTGATATGTCCGCTGAGCGGGCTGACGCGCGAGCCAAGAATGAGAGCCACGAGCTCGCGGCTGGCGCGGTCGACCACGACATGGGAGGCGAGCGTAGAGAAGACACCGCATCCCGAGTAGCGGACGATGTTGTGAAGGAAGCGCAACGATCCGTGAATGGAGCGGTACTGGTCGTTGATGAGGCTGTCGGGATGGCCATGATAGGCCTCAGAGATGAGTCGTGCGGCGGCGCTGAGATCTTCGTCGCGCCATGGCCGCAGTTCGAGACCCGGGGGCAGGTTGATGGGAGGGCGGTTCAACCGGCCAGCCAGGGGCTGCACCATGAAGAGGCGATGGAACAGCTCGAAGCCGGCCTCACGGAAGATGGCAGCGTGCGTGCCGGCGGGATGGAGCAGGAGTTGTGACTCGATTCGATCGACCTGGGGCGAATTCAGGAGAGTTTCAAAGAGATGGCGGAGAAGTGTTTCCTCGATGTGGCGAGAGGGCCCAAAGGTGCCGTTATAGGGCGGCGGAAGTTCGGGATGGAGCCCGGGAAGCGCGAAGACATCGCCGATAACAGCCTTTGTTTCTTCGTAGACGCAGAACGTGTACCCGGTGACCTGTCCAGTCTCGAGCGCAGCGAAGCCGGGGAGCATGTGATTGTCGAGATACTGCATGAGCAGCTTGGAGGAGGCGCGGTAATCCCAGTGCAGGCGGAGCATCCAAAGATCGCTCTCAGCGTCGAGCACAGGTCGAAGTATCGGCGCACCAAAGTGCCGCAAGTCGAGAATCTCGATGGAAACCCCTGACGTCATGTTAGACCGGTTCGATAGAACCTGAAGCCGTTTCAGACGGCGCTACACCCCGCCGACGAAGAACTGTTGCTCACCCCAAACACTGCAGCCGTGGGACCGCTGCAGTTCCCCAGATGGAACGCGCGAGAACCGCACGAGGAATTCTATCCTGAATGCCCGGTGGGTTGAGGCTTCATCCAAAAAGCCTTGGGGTCACTTTGCCACGAAGCGCGAAAGACTGCAAGTTGAAGGGGCAGTTATCGTTGCGGATTTGAACTTTGCGTATCATCCGCGCCAACCAGATAGACCTCAATACCTCGGTCTGGCCAATTGAAGAGGGGCACATAGGAGCGTCCGTCGAGATACTCCTCCAGGTCCTGTCGCGTATTCAGTTCTTTTCCTCCCCTTCCGTTGACCCTTGCGACGAGCAAATGCTCCTGTTCAGGAACGCCGGTTTCGTCGTAATTGACGACCGGATGGTTGCGATAGAAAGAGAGGCCGTATTCCATGTCGCGCCGGACTCGGAAGACAGCTACTGTTTCGTTGGGGGGCGCGACGGTGTCCAGTTTCTCAGCCAGAGGCCGCGCGGAGTAGTTGCGGTCAAGCAGTTGGATGACGTGCTTGGTGGCGGGAATGGCCGGAATTCCGAAGAACGGACCAACGCCATAGAGGAAAAACATGAGGAAGATGAGAACTCCCGTGGTGGCGAGGCGGAGACGGGCCACGCCAAATCCGTGTACCACAACGAGAATGAGGAGGGCCGCACCCGTGGCGGCGAGCAGAGAGGCAAGGAGCGAGTCGAGGGGCGGCATCTTGGCGCCGTGCTGGACAATCCAGGGCAGCGATAGTCCGAACAGGGTCATCAGGCCGCAGACCAGAGCGTGACCGACGAGAACCCAACGGTTGAGTCCTCGCTCACGGCTGCGGAACAGGTAGTCGCCGGTAAGGATGGTGATGGGAGGAATGGAAGGAAGGATATAGCCGGGAAGCTTGGAATGTGAGAAAGAGAAGAAAATGATGGGAATAAACGCCCACAGGACGAGAAACTCAGGGAAGGCATCGCCGGGGCGGCTTGGTTTGGGCCTGGTGGGTTTGGAGCGGCGCAAACGCCATTCGGCGATCGAGGTTTGCATGCCATCGATGAGGGCGCGGACGGCGATCACGCTCCACGGCATGAGTGCCAGCACGACCACCATGAGGTAGTACCAGAAAGGTTCCTCGTGCTGAAAGCGGTTTGTGGCGAAGCGCTCCAGATTGTGCTGGAGGAAGAACTCGCGGAAGAAGGTGGGGTTCTGGTGCTGGACGGCGATGAACCACGGGAGCACGATGACGAAGTAAAGAATGATGCCGGGCCACCAGACCGAGCGCCTGATAATGGACCACTCCCGGCGCAGTAAAGCGAACGCGGCAACGATCACAAGAGCCAGGAAAGGCGCGACGGGGCCTTTGGCGAGAGTGGCGACGCCGGTGAAGAAGTAAATATCGAAGAGCCAGAATTTGGAATCGGTTTCGTACCACGCATACCACCCGAGCAGGCCAATGCAGAGGGGCGCAGCCATCTGCATGTCGGTGGAGGCGCCGCGGGCGAAGCCGATGATGCCGGCGCAAGAGACCGTGATGAGAGCGGCATCGAGGTGGCCGCCGCGGCGGAATCGCCGCATGTGGAGATAGATGAGCGCCACCATGATGAACGCGAACGAAGCCGACGGCAGGCGCGCGCTCCAGTCGTGAACGCCGAAATCCTGGAAGACGAACATGGCCCGCCAGTAGTAAAGCGCCGGCTTTTCGAGCCACGGGTGGCCGTAAAGATAGGGCGTGACGCAGGCACTGAGGCGCCCTTTGAGAGTATGAGCCGCGTCAAAGCGGGCCAGCATTTCGTGGGCGATCTCAGCGTACCGGGGCTCATCGGCTCCCACGAGACCGAGGCCATCGCCGCCGAGCAGCGGAGTGACTCCATAGATGATGAAGAAGACCGAAAAGATAAGGAAAACGGAGGCTTCAAGGGAGGTGGGCCAGCTGGGCAGCCGGGAGCGCCAGGACGAATCAGGAGGAGGTGAATCGAGCGCAGTATCCACTAGAAGCAGGTCTCCAAGGGCCGCGAGTGCACGAGAATTAAATTGGGCCCGTTCGCTCTTTTGACCGGTGCCGGAACTACAGCCATTGAGAGGTCTTTCTGTTTCATTTTAGAGGGCGCGACAGGCGGAAGATGCCCGTTAGCAAATGACAGGGACAAGGCTAACAGATTCGCCGCGCTCATCAACCAGGTTTGACCCTGGGGGCAGCGCTGGAATCGAAAGAGCCGGCGGGTTCAGATTTGGGAACGGTTTTGAGATCGGCGGCTGATTCGCCAGCGACGGCCGCAACGTGAGGACGGAGCACGGCAAGGATCTGGTCGACGGCGCGAGCGAGAGGGCCATCGAGGGTGCAACCAGCTGCGTTTTGGTGTCCGCCGCCGCCAAGCTGCGCGGCGATGGCTGATACGTTGACTTTGCCCTTGCTGCGCAGGCTGATGCGGATGTGGCGATCGGGCAGTTCGCGCAGAAAGACGGCAGCCTCGACGCCCGCGATGGAAAGGGCGAAGTTGGCGATGCCTTCGCAGTCTTCTTCAGAGGCACAGGAGCGAGCAATATCGATTTGAGTGACCCAGAGCCAGGAGAGGCGGCCCTGACGCTGCAGGTTGCGGAGCGCGGCGCCGAGCAACAGCAATTTGCTGGTGGCCATGGAGAAATACACATTCTGCGCGATGAGAATGGGATTGGCGCCGGCCTCGACGAGTTCCTTTGCCAGGCCAAAAGTAGCGGCCCGCGTGGGCCCGTAGCAGAATCCGCCGGTATCGGTGAGCACGGTGGTATAGATGCAGGTGGCGATTTCGGGTGTTACCTGAGCGCCCGCAGCCTTAATGAGGCGGTAGATCAGCTCACCCACGCTGGCGGCGTCGCGATCAATCCAGTTGAGATTGGCCCAGGCGTGGCCGGTGGCGTGGTGATCGATATTGATCGCGAAAAAGCGGTCGAGTCCGCGCAGGCGGGTGCGGCCAAGGCCGTCGCACTCGAGAAGGATGGCGGCATCGTATGGGCCATGGACCTGGAGCGCCGTGCGGATGGAGTCGGCTTCGGGCAGCGAACGATAGACGGCAGGAATGCTGTCGGCGGTGACGAGATCGGCGCGCTTGCCCATCTGGCGGATGAGCATACCAAGGGCAAGAACCGAAGCGACGGCATCGCCATCGGGGCGCGAGTGAGAGCAGACGAGAAATCTTTCGCCCTCGCGGAGGACCTTCAGGATGGCCGCAACAGGGTCGGGGGGCGGGCCGGCAGGCGGATCCTGATGCGGACCCGCGGGGATGGCAGCGGAGAAACGGGCGAGCCTGGGATCAACTTCATCCATTGGCGGCTACTCGACCGAGGCTTTCTGACGCTTGCGGGAGCGGTTCATGACCTCTTCAATGCGGGCCTGAAAGCGGCCGGAACGATCGGGCAGGAAACTAAGGTCGGGGATGTGGCGGACACCCATGCGCTCGAGGAGCTGGTGGCGGATGTAGCCCCGGGCCGATTCGAGGGCGGCAACGGTGTTGTTTTCGGCCTCGGTGATGTTGGGGACAGCGCTGTCGACGGCGACGTAGACGCGGGCGGATTTGCCGCCGGGATTGAGGACGACCTCGCTGACGTAGCAGAAAGCGATGCGCGGATCGGAGAGCTCGCCCTCGATCATGGCGCCGATTTCTTCGCGCAGCGTTTCGGCGACGCGGTCCTGATGATGCTTGCGGCCCCTATGCTCCGGCATGACACCTGCACCTCCC
>DATKPJ010000087.1:0-5188 GCA_035524195.1 Occallatibacter sp. | reverse complement strand
ATTTGGGGCTGGTTCTCGTTGACCTCTCCGGATTCTCTGTTGTACCGGTCCATTGAGGCCCTTGGATTGTTCCTCGCTTCCCTTGAGAGGTTACGAAAGTTGTCCGACGAGCATGGCCTGAAATTTCACTCGGAAGGATTCAGATGGCTCTTCGCAATGATCACGCAGGAACTGGATGATGCCTACCTGCAGGTCGTGAAGGATCATCTTAAGAGGCTTCACTTTCCCAACGGCATCCTGATGAGCGCGGATCTTGGAGCCGATCTCCGAGGAAACAATTACACCCTTCATAAGTTGTCAGCAAAGAAGCGCCGGTGGTTCGAACAGGTTCAGGACTGGGTTGGCCAGATCACGAACAAGAATGAATCGGGGTTCTCATTTGAGGTCGATCCGCGCGACGAGGCCGGTTTCCGGGCATTGGAGGCGCTGAGAACGGAAGGGATCATCCACGTAGCAGCGGCAATGGCGCAATCGAGCGATCACATCCTGAGTTTTTTCAAGGCGCTGCGGCTAGAGCTGGGATTCTATATCGGTTGTCTTAACCTCAAGGAGAAGCTTGCTGCCAAGAACGAGCCAATCTGCCAGCCGGCTCCTTCGGCGGGGCAGGAAGAAGTGCTTCGATGCCAGGGTCTTTATGACGTGTGTCTGAGCCTGAACACAGCTGAACGGGTCGTTGGCAATGACATCGCCGGAGAGAACAAGGAGCTGGTGGTGATCACGGGCGCCAACCGGGGCGGTAAGTCAACACTGTTGCGAAGCATAGGCGTCGCACAAATCATGATGCAATGCGGGATGTTCGCGTCTGCTCAGGCATTCGAAGCGAGCGTCTGCCAAGGCGTGTTTACACACTTCAAGCGCGAGGAGGATGCCGGCATGAAGAGCGGCAAGCTGGACGAAGAACTCAGCCGAATGAGCACCATCGTGGAGCGGATTGCACCTGGCTGCGTGCTTCTCCTCAATGAATCGTTCGCCTCGACCAATGAGCGCGAAGGGTCGGAAATCGCCCGGCAGATTGTACGCGCTCTCCTGGAAACGAAGATCAAGGTGTTCTATGTGACCCACATGTACGACCTGGCGCAAGGCTTCTTTCGCGATCGTAAGGACTCATTTCTTTTTCTTCGCGCGGAGAGACTCGACGATGGCACCCGCACCTTCCGCCTCGTGGAAGGTGAACCGCTGCCTACGAGCCACGGCGAGGACCTCTACAGGCGAATCTTCGAACAGCCGTGCGATGTCGCTGTCGGAGCAATCGATAAGCGCTGATCGATTCGCCTGCACACACGGTAGCTGCGTAGTTTTTGATCGGCCGCAGTAAGTATTGTGGCGTGTCGGTATTCTCCTCACCGAACCTGGGAAGGAACGCCGGCGCGCCACATTTGTGATCCATTAGTGCTGACCGCCAACGGAGGCCACTGGTTGCGCCTGTTTCTGAAGCTGCGACAGGTCTCGCACCGCGCCGCGTGCCGCGCTCGTTGTCATCGCTGCGTAGGCCTCTAAGGCCTTCGATACTCTACGGTCACGCGCTGCGGGCTTCCACGCCATTGCCCCCTTTTCCTCCATCTTTTCGCGCCTTCTCGCTAACTCTCGCGAAGAAAGATCGACGCGCAAAATACGCTTGGGAATATCGATCTCGATGGTGTCGCCTTCTTCGATCAGAGCCAGTGCGCCGCCCTCTGCGGCCTCGGGCGAGACGTGACAGAGGCAGAGCCCCGAGCTGCCGCCGGAAAAACGTCCATCCGTAATCAGGGCGCACAGTTTGCCCAGCCCCTTTGACTTGAGGTAACTGGTCGGATAAAGCATCTCCTGCATGCCAGGTCCGCCTTTCGGCCCTTCGTAGCGGATCACTACGACGTCTCCGGCTACAACCTTGTCCCCAAGAATGCTTTCGACCGCGGCATCCTGGCTCTCGAAGATCCGTGCGCGTCCGCTGAACGTAAGCAACGCGGAGTCCACACCCGCGGTCTTCACAATGCAGCCGTCCTCGGCAATGTTGCCGTAGAGAACGGCCAGCCCGCCATCCTTGCTGAAAGCATGTGCGATGTTGCGGATGGCTCCGCTTTCGCGATTCAGATCGAGCCCGGGATAGCGAACGCTCTGGCTGAAGGCAACCGTGGTTCGCACGCCTCCCGGCGCGGCGCGATAAAACTCGCTGACCTCGGGAGCCACTACTCGCCTCACATCCAGCTTTTCGATGGCTTCGCCAAGAGTCGACGAGTGGACAGTGTACACAGTGCGATGGATCAAGCCGGCGCGATCTAGCTCGCCCAGGATGCCGAAGATGCCACCGGCATGATGCACGTCCTCCATATGCACGGTGGGAGACGACGGAGCCACCTTGCAGAGATTCGGCACCTGCCGCGATAGCCGGTCGATGTCGGCCATTGTAAAGGGCACTTCGGCTTCCTGCGCGGCAGCCAGAAGGTGCAGAATTGTGTTGGTCGATCCGCCCATAGAGATGTCAAGTGTCATCGCGTTCTCAAATGCCTCGAAAGAGGCGATGCTCCTCGGCAACACACTGGTATCGTCCTGTTCATAGCAGCGCCGCGCGAGCTCGACGATGATGCGCCCGGCGCGCAGGAACAGTTCCTTGCGGTCCGCATGGGTCGCCACCACGGTTCCATTGCCCGGCAACGCGAGTCCGAGAGCTTCCGCCAGGCAGTTCATTGAGTTCGCTGTAAACATTCCCGAGCATGACCCGCATGTGGGACACGCAGAGCGTTCGTACTCCTCAACTTCTGCATCGCTTCTCTTCGGATCGGCTGCGATCACCATGGCGTCAATCAGGTCCAAAGACTTGAGGCCGTTGCCTTGTTGGACCTTCCCCGCCTCCATCGGCCCGCCCGAGACGAATATGGCTGGAATGTTCAACCGCAAGGCAGCCATGAGCATGCCCGGCGTTATCTTGTCGCAGTTCGAAATGCAGACCAGGGCATCGGCGCAGTGAGCGTTCACCATGTACTCAACGGAATCGGCGATCAGGTCCCGCGAGGGCAGGCTGTAGAGCATTCCATCATGCCCCATGGCAATGCCGTCGTCGATAGCGATGGTGTTGAACTCCTTGGCCACGCCGCCGGCCTTCGCAATCTCCTCTGCAACGAGCTGGCCCAAGTCCTTCAGGTGAACGTGGCCGGGGACGAACTGAGTGAATGAGTTGGCGACGGCAATGATGGGCTTTCCGAAATCACCGTCCTGCATCCCGGTAGCGCGCCAAAGGCTCCGCGCTCCGGCCATATTCCGTCCATGCGTCGAGGTTCGTGACCGATAAGTTGGCATCTTCGCGATTTTACAACCTCCTTAAGAAGGCAAAGAAAATGAGTCTGCTCACTTGTCCATATTTGATTGGAGGAAGCACAAACAAGAACGAACTGAAGACGTAGCGATTGCAATGGTAGAAATCAAGGAGGCGAAGTGTATTTCCCGTGGCATTCACAAGTCAGCGCATTGGACTTCGGTTCTAGTTGCCCAAGCCACCGCTCAAAATCAGCGTGATCCTTTCCACTCTGCAGTGTTCGCTCCGGGTTCAATCCAATCCATTCACGCTTCTTTTCGCTAAGCCAAAGGAAAAACGGCGTCAACATTGCATCGGGATAACAACTCCGGTCAAGGTCGCGCATCCGCTCTGATGTCATGCCATAATCGCGCGCATAAGCGTTGTAGCGGAACCGATGATTTCCCGAATATCCCACCCTGCTAACGCGCACCAGATACACCCCCAGGCAATGCGCACTCGCTTATACGAGGAGAACCACTCTGTTTATAAGGCCGACGTTACAACCGGCACGGCCGGCCAGCTCTCGTCGCGGTCTCAGTCCTCCCAGGGCAGATCTCTCTTTCCGAAATGGCCGTAATTGGTGGTCTGGCGATAAATGGGTTGAAGCAGTCGCAGACGCTCTATGATTGCTGCCGGACGGAAATCAAATGTGCGAACGAACTCGGCCGCAGCCTGGAAATCTCCCGTGCCGAAGGTTTCAACCTTTACTGAGATAGGTTGGGCTACACCAATTGCATAGGCGACCTGAATCTCAGCCTTGGCGGCCAAACCAAGTTCTACGATCTGCCGGGCCACGTACCGGCAGAAATAGGCGGCGCTCCGGTCTACCTTCGAAGGATCTTTGCCACTGAATGCTCCACCGCCGTGATGCGCCGCGCCCCCATAGGTATCGGCAATAATCTTTCGTCCAGTTACGCCGCAGTCGGCAGCGGGGCCGCCGAGGACGAAACTCCCGGTCGGGTTGATATGGAATCGGATTTCACGATTGAACCATTTTCCCAGTACGCGGGGTGCGAGGACATTTTGGACATAGCTCGCGATTTTCTCCTGGCCTATATTGGCCGCGTGCTGCGTCGAAATGAGCACATCTGTCACGGAACTGGGAGTGGTTCCCTCATAAAGCACAGAAACCTGCGATTTGGCGTCGGGCCGAATCCATGGAAATTTTCCAGCCTTGCGATCTTCGGCAAGGCCCTTGGTCAGGCGATGCGCCAGGGAGATGGCCAGCGGCATCAATTCCGGGGTCTCCTTGCAGGCGAATCCGAACATGATCCCCTGATCCCCTGCCCCCTGCTCCTTTTGCACATTGGTCGCTACATCCACACCTAGAGCAATGTCAGAAGACTGCGTTGAAATCAGCTGAAGAACGCGCACACGCTCGTCATTGAAATCGGAGTTCTTTTCGGTGTAGCCAATCTGGCGGATGGCTTCGCGGACAACGGCTTCATGGTCCACTTTGACGGTGGAACTGATCTCTCCGCCGAGCACGACGGTGTCGCCTTTGCACAGCACTTCGCAGGCAACGCGGGCGTGAGGATCCTCGCTAAGATAGGCATCGAGAATGGAATCGGCAATGAAATCGCACACTTTGTCCGGGTGACCCTCGGAAACCGATTCCGAGGAAAAGACAAATGTGGTTCCGTTGGCTGCAGAGAGTGGCGAATCTACATTGGCTTCAGGGATGATGCTCGACATGATGTGCGCTCCTTTACAGCAAAAATCGGATCAGGAGCACATACAGCGAGATCGGGCGACGATCGCCGTCGGAGACTTGCTTCGGAAATTCCATTCCGCGCATCGAGCTTTCGCTCAGGCACCGTAACGTCTCCAAAACCCGGTTGCCGGAAACGGCTGTTCGCCGAATCACTCCTGATGCTTTGAGAACAGCGTAGACACGGGTGCTAGAGCTTGTCAACC
>DATKPJ010000086.1:0-7521 GCA_035524195.1 Occallatibacter sp. | reverse complement strand
CCGGCGGGCGATTCAGAACATGCTCGACTTCCTGCCGCAGACCGCGAGTGTGGTTCGGGAAGGTCAGACCGTGGACGTGCCGACGCAGACGATCGTCTCGGGCGAGATTGTCCTGATTCGGCCGGGCAGCCGCATTCCCGTCGATGGAGAAGTGGTCAGCGGCCATTCGTTCGTGGAACAGGCGGCGATTACCGGCGAACCGATGCCTGCTGAGAAGGCGGCGGGCAGCACGGTATATGCCGGCACGATCAATCAGGCGGGTGTGCTGCAGGTGCGCACCGACCGACTGGGAAAAGATACTGCATTCGGCAAGATCATCGAGGCAGTGGAACGGGCGGAGCATTCGCGAGCGCCCATCCAGAAGACCGCCGACAAACTGGCGGGATACCTTGTTTACTTTGCGCTCGGCGCGGCCCTGCTCACATTTCTGCTCACACATAACATCCAGTCCACGATCTCCGTCATCATTGTCGCCGGCGCCTGCGGGATCGCCGCCGGCACTCCACTGGCCGTGTTGGGAGCGATCGGCAGGGCGGCGCGCCAGGGCGCAATTATCAAAGGCGGAATCTATCTGGAAGCTCTTGGCCGCCTGGACACCGTTTTCCTCGATAAGACAGGAACCATAACCTTTGGCGTGCCTGCTGTGGCTCAGGTCCGGCCGGAGCCGGGCATCTCCGAGGAGCTTCTGCTCCGGACGGCCGCAAGCGCCGAGCACGGCTCGGAGCATCCGCTGGGCCGCGCCCTCGTTCGCTATGCGGTGGAGAAAGACCTACCGCTCTCTCAGGCCGAGGATTTTCGTTACGAGATTGGCCGCGGCATCGTGGCCCAGGTACAGGGCCAGCGCGTCGCAGTGGGCAACCGCGCCCATCTCCTCTCCCTCGGAATTGAGGTTCCCAATGAAGACACGGCATTCCACGGAATGTCGGTTCTGGTGGCAGCCGGAGATCGCTATTTCGGCTCCATTTCGATTGAGGACCGCGTCCGCGCGAGCGCGGCGGCAGCGGTCAAAGCGCTCGAAGCCATGAAGATTCGCGTGATTCTCTTAACCGGCGATTCACGGGCCGCTGCTGAGGCGGTTGCGGATCAGATGGGGATCTTTCATTTTCATTCCGACCTCCTTCCGGAACAGAAAGCCATCGAGGTCGCCAGTCACGCAAAACGCGGTCGGGTAGTAGCCATGCTGGGCGACGGCATCAACGATGCACCTGCGCTGAGCGAAGCCACGGTCGGGATTGCCATGGGCAGCGGCACTGATGTCGCTCGTGAAAGTGCCGACGTGGTCCTGATTGGAAACGATCTTGAGAAGTTCGTCGAAACCGTTCGTATCGCGCGTCGTTGCCGGGCGATCATCTTTCAGAACTTCTACGGTACGCTGATCATCGACGCCGCCGGCATAGGCATGGCCGCGGCGGGATTGCTCAATCCGCTGCTGGCTGCGTTCATTCATGTTGCATCCGAACTGACCTTCATCCTGAATTCCACCCGGCTCCTGCCGCCCAGAGAAGCGTCAAAGGTTTCCAGCGGAAGAGGCGGCGCTGTGCACATGAACCCGATCAGTCAGGGCCAGGGATAAGCACATGCTGGCGCGCGTGGCTCTCCCTCTGACGGAACGATCCAACCAGATCGCGCTCTATTTCAGGTATGCGCGAACCAGATCGATGAGGTCCTCGGCGAGTTCTGTGGTAGCGACGGGACTCTTTTCCGGCGACAGCATGTGCAGGCGGATGTGGTCCTCCAGTACTTCGGCCATGAGGCTGTTGATTCCGCCTCGTACGTTGGCCAGCAGCATCAGAACGTCGGCGCAGTGTTCTTTTCCGGTCAGGGAACGCTCGATGGCGTCTACCTGCCCGCGAATTCTTCGAATCCGGGCAACAAGCTTCTGCTGCTCCTTTGAATCAACCGGCATCTCGAGGTCCCCCTTACGAAAGTTTGTCAAAAATTTGAAAAGATTCCTTGCTTATATCCCACCGGGGTATGGTATAAAAACGGAGGCGGAGCTTCCAGATTACCGGATTCTCCTGCCTGGGACTTTATGACAACGGAAACCACAGAATCGGCATTCGAGCCTCCGCGATGCGGGAGCCCTCTCCTGCGCTGTGAAACCGGGTTCCGCGATTAGCGCCTGCTGATCGCATTGCTCGCTCCTCACGGTGCACAACCTGAACGAAGAGTGAGTGAGCAGCAGCTACCCACCCTCCTGAACCACAACTGATTCGGCACAACGTGCCCGCCGGCGCGGACCCATGGTCCTTTGTCGCGGCTCCGTGACTGGCTTTGCGCCAGGCCCGTACAGGTCCGCCTGTCTGAGGCAATGAGGTACGTGCGCCGGAAGGAGGATGTCATGACGAAGACTCTTTTTCTTGTGCCGGCTGTCCGCCGCAGTTCTCTGTCCCGCGTCTGGATTGAGACCGGGAATCCGAAACAGCCGCTGGCCAGCGTATGGATCGACAATGCAGTGCGCATCGCCGCGCCCGGCGTCGACCGTGAACCTCGAACCGAGCCTGTCCCCGCTTGCAGGGGACTGCGGCTCGTCTGTGCCTGATCCCGCATGAGTGGAACCACGATGAAACCGATCAACTCCAGCGTCGCCGTCGTGGGCCCGGGCATTGTTGTGCGCCGGCGATGGCAACGGAGCCTGCTCACCTTTCTGATGGTCTTCGGGCCAGGCCTCATAGTCATGGAAGCCGACAATGACGCCGGAGCAGTCTCTACTTACGTCCAGGCCGGAGGCCAGTACGGCCTCCACCTGCTCTGGATACTCCTGCTCCTGTTGCCCATCACCTATTTCGTGCAGGAGATGGTTGCCCGCCTGGGCATCGCGACCGGGAAGGGCCATGCGGCAATGATCTACGAGCGTTTCGGCAAATGGTGGGGGCGTTTCTCGCTGGTCGATCTGCTGGTGGTGAACTTCCTCACGCTGATCACCGAGTTCGCGGCCATTTCGCTGGCCCTGAGCGCGATGGGCGTCTCCCCATGGATCGCCGTCCCCGTGTCGGCGGCGGGGCTCATCCTGATGGTCATTACCGGCAGTTACCTTCGCTGGGAGCGCACGGTCATCGTTCTTTGTCTGCTCGATCTGACCTGGTTCGCTCTTACCGCCGTCGTGCATCCGCGGTGGTCCACCGTCGCCTATAACAGCTTCATTCCCAATCTGCCTCCAGGACGCATCACGAGCGATCTCGTCTTTCTGATTATCGCCATAGTGGGCACGACGATTGCCCCCTGGCAGCTCTTTTTCCAGCAAAGTTGCGTCGCGGAAAAGCGTCTCCGCTTCTCCGATCTCAAGTGGGCTCGTCTGGATACGCTGATTGGCGCCACATTTACGGTTCTCGTTGCCGGGGCCATGATGATTGTCGGCAACTACGGCTATCAGCATGGAATCCAGTTCCAGGACCCCGCGCAGATGGCCGAGGCTCTGGCTCCTCTTGCCGGCCACTTCGTGCGCAACGGCATCCTGCTGCTGATGGTGAACGCAGCCGTCCTCGGCACCACCGCCATTTCGCTGGCCAGCGCCTGGGCGTATGGCGAAGTCCGGGGCTGGCCGCATTCCCTGCACAAGAAGATCTGGGAAGCGCCCGGTTTTTATGCCGTCTATATCGGCTGTGTCGCTCTGGCGGCGGCTATCGTTCTCATCCCGCGCATGCCGCTGCAACTGGTCATCATCAGCGTGCAGGTCTTTGCCGGGATCATTCTGCCGTCCGCAATCATTTTTCTCCAGCTTCTGCTCAACGACCGCGCCCTGCTCGGCGATCGCTGGGTCAACCGCCCCTGGAACAACTGGATCAACTGGACGATCATCGTCGTCCTCTTTGCCCTGTCGCTGCTGCTGGCGGCGCAGGTGATGCTGCCGAAACTATTTAGCTGAAATGCGAGGTGACTTATGGCAACGATGCAGAGCGCTTACGACTTTGAAGGATTTCGCGTAGTTCATCCTCTGGATGATGCGCCGGAGCAAAAATGCGAGAGCGAGGGCCTTGGTCCAATCGCCATGACTCCAAGCGTTCGGCTGTCGCTGATCGTACTGCGAGGCTATCTGATTCTGATGACTCTCATGCTGACCTGGCATGTCCTCGATATGGCTGGCATTTTTCACAAGCTGAAATGAACGCGGCCTAAGCTGATCGGATTGGATTCAGTGGGAGATCGGAAAGTGAACAGGACTGGATGTGGGGTGCAAATCCGGATCGTTGTGTGGGGCTTGTTGCTCTGTCCGCTCGTGGCAGGCGCACAGACCGCTCTGCTCCCGGATGCGCCCTCTCCCACTCCACAAACTGCAGTTCCGGGTCACGCCAGCCTGGAGTTCCCGGTGGGCGCTGCCCTGTCAACTGCGGCAGACCACAACAGCGCGCCCGAACCGCAGCCGGCGGAATCGGCCGATCTCACCATGTTTCCCCACAGCCAGAGGGCGCCGTACTGGATATCGGGGCAGCTCAACGTCATATTCCAGAGCAAACCAGGCTTTCACTCTGCGTATCAGGGGCCGAACAGCTTCGACAACGCGGGAGAGTACAAGACCTCGATCCTGGACACGCTCTATCTCGGGTATCAGCCGCACCGCAACCTGCGTTACAACACCGATTTCATTGTGGATTGGGAAGAAGCCGGTGGCCGCGGCCTGAGCGAAGCCCTCGGCGTCGCCGGATTTACCAACCTCGACGTGGTGCGCAATCCCTACCTCAGCACCGCGCCCTATCTCGCGCGCGGTGAAATACACCAGACCATCGGCCTTACCAGCGAGATGACGGAGTCCGATCGTGGGCCATTCTCCCTGGCCACAGAAGTGCCTGTACGACGCTTCGAAGCCCGCGTGGGGAAGATGAGCCTGCCGGATACTTTCGATATCAACGACGTTGCCACCGACAGTCATCTCCAGTTCATGAACTGGACCGTCGACAATGACGGCGCCTGGGACTATGCCGCCGACACCCGCGGGTACACGGTTGGTGGCATGCTCGAATACGACGACCGCCGCTGGAGCGCGCGCTACGGCATCTTTGCCATGCCTACAGTCGCCAACGGCATCGACCTCGACTGGGCCTTCTCTCGCGCCCGCGGACAGAACTGGGAGTTTGAGTGGCGTCACTCCTTCATCCCGAGCCGTAAGGGAACCACGCGCATTCTCAGCTTCGTCAATGACGCCCACATGGGTAACTACCGAGAAGCCGTCCAGCATTACCTCGCAGCTCTCACTCCCACACCCCAAATCACATCCGTCGAGCGCTTCGGCACGGTGAAGTACGGCTTCGAGTGGAACAACGAGCAATACATTACCGACAATCTCCGCGTCGCCAGCCGCTTTGGGTGGAATGACGATCAGGAAGAATCCTATGCCTACACTGAGGTCGGCCAGACCCTCGAGGTCGCGGCCGACTATTACGGAACCCGCTGGCATCGCCCTCAGGATAAGGTCGGCACGGCTATCGTCAGCAATGCCATCAAGAAGGATCACCAGAACTATCTGAAATACGGCGGCCTCGGGTTCATCCTCGGCGATGGCCGTCTCAATTACGGCCGCGAAAACATCGTCGAGAGCTATTACAACTGGCACGCCTGGCGTGGCTTGTTCTATGCCCTGGACGTCCAGCACATCGACGATCCCGGCTATAACCGTGATCGCGGCCCTGCCTGGGTCTTCTCCGTCCGCGGACACGTGGACTTCTGAGAGGCGATTTTGTGGACGCAATCGTTCTCCATTTTGCCGTTCAACTCTTTGCCGCCCTGCTTCTCGGCGCGGCCGTTGGACTGGAACGGCAATGACGCCAGCGCATGGCGGGCACGCGAACGAATGCTTTGGTGGCCGCCGGCGCTTCGGCTTTCGTGATGGCCGGAGCCCTTCTCGGAAATGATGCCGGTAGCCGCATGGCTTCTTACGTTGGATCCGACGTGCACTTTTCTTGGCCGCGGAGTGTGTTTCTTGCGCCCGGCCATTCGGTATTCGCGCCCTCAAGCAGATGGAATGACGATTTGGCGACTCGGTTTCTCGGTTCACGACAAATCGCCGAGTCGCTCATGGAGTCTTGGTCGAATCCGCTGTGCAGCCGCCTCTGTGATCCGGCGGCTTGATGTATGGGAGGAGCGTTCGGATCACTGAATCCTGAGCGGGTAGGAGTACCAATCATCTTGTCCACTCAGTTCCGTGAGGAGAACATAACTCCCGGGCTTCGCTCTGCTCAGATCGAGCGTAACGGTCAGCTTTGTTTGATTGCTCACGGTACTGGCAGTTCCAGTGGCATAGGCGATGCGGTTCGTGCCTTCGCGGCCCGCTACGACGATGATGGTGTACGGTCCGGCTTCGCTGAAGCGCGGAAGGATAAGATTGACGTGCAGCAAGGCCGCTGGAAGATTGAGCGGAGGTTTGGGCTGTTGCTGTTCGGCTCCTCGAAAGGTTCCATAGTTGGTGAGATCGAGCGTTCGATCCACGACGGCTGATGCCTGCTGACCGGCAGGCGGATTCGACGCGACGGGACTCTGGCGATTCCAGTATTTGGCAACGACAAAACCGACGATGAGGCATGCAGCGCACAGGCCCGCAATGGCCGCGATGCGCGCCCGCGGCGGACGGCGGACAGCGACTGTCGAGCGGAAGTCAAGCAGAGCGGGCAGGCAATGGCCACAGGAAGTCACATGTTGCACGCGGGGATCAGAGAGGGAAAAGGACCCCGGTCTGGCCGCATATTCGCGCAGGAAGGAATCATCCGGACATTGGGGAGTGCGTGCACTCCGCGGCTGTCGTTGCGTATAGGCACGCAGCTGTTCTACAAACCATTGTTCCGGGTTGGTATTTCCCTTAATCTTTCTCACCTCGTTCTTCCGCATCAGGGGTATCAGATTTGAGCTCGAGCAGTCCAAGCATTTCCTTCTTCGCCTGCCTCCATACGGTGATGTGGTCTGCGCCAAGCTCGTCCGCGATCTGCCGCCAGGTGTGACCAGCAAGCCGCCAGTGCACGATTCGGCGGGTGCGAGGGGTCATCCGGTCTAAAACCTGACGGATGAAAGCGTCCTGCTCGACTTCGGGTATGGCGGCGAAGCTTCGCGCGAGGCGCTCCAGTTCAGAGACCGAGCCGACCGCCATTTCACTTCGATTGGCTCGATGTTTTGACAGCCGTTTGATGACGGAGGTGATTCTGTAAGAGAGTTGCAGGACCGTTCGCCTGCCATCGAAGCGCGCGTAATACCGCTCCGCATTCTGAACCGCCGCATCCATCAGGTCGTAAGCGAAATCGGGATCGTTGTGATAGAACTTTGCGCAATAGACGGCGTATGGCCACGCGAGGCCGCACGCCCGCCGAAACAGCTGATCGATCGCCGGATCAGGCGAGCCCAGATACCAGTAATCGCCGGCGGGGAGGGATGGCCGGGGATCCATAGCAACTCTGCGCTACTGGCTGACACTGCTTGGTTCGAATCGACGAACGGGCCGAAGCCCACGATGATGCGTCGATTCTAGCCTGATTACGGCCATTTCCGAAAGACAGGTGGCGCACAGATAGCGGCCAAACATGGACCGCGCACAGAGGAGCG
>DATKPJ010000085.1:0-26261 GCA_035524195.1 Occallatibacter sp. | reverse complement strand
GCTTCAGGGGAGGTGACCGGCCGCGGAACGTGCGCACCGATGAGCGACCATGTACCGGAACAAATATAAGCCGCAGCGTCGAGATTTGTGGGAATGCCCGCGATGGCAGACGCGGTATCGTGACAGGCTGGGGTGATCAGTTCTGTTTCCTGAAACGCAGCAAGCGATGCGAGCGATCCATGCACGTGGCCGATGACCGAGCCCGCAGGGACGATGGGTGGTGCCGCTTCGATGGGAATTCCGAAGAGAGTGAAGAGATCGGATGACCAGTCGCCGGTTTGGAGATCGACCAGTCCGGTATGTGTGGCATTGGTGTACTCGGCTACGCGGCGGCCGCCAAGCCAGCAAAGCACGTACTCCGGCAGGCAAATCCAGGGGGTGGCGATATCGATGCCGGCAGCAGCGTCGGCGAGCAGTTGATAGAGCGTATTGATGCGCAGAGGCTGGGCGCCGGACAAGCGATAGAGATGGTCGAGCGAAGCGATCTTGTCGGCTGCGGCCTTGGATGCAACGGTTCGTTCGTCGCGGTAACAAAACGGATCGTCCAGCGGCCGGCCCTGTGCGTCAATGCGTACGTAGTCGACTGCCCATCCATCCACCGCAATGGAAGCAACGCCCTCTGGCGCGGCATTGGAGGCCTTGCGCAAGCCTTCTTCAATGCCGGCCAGAATGGCAGCAAGGGGCCACTTCAGGCAGGAACCGTGGCGCACCGGACCATTGGGTATGCGATGAATCAGGTCAATGGAAGGTATGCCGTCGCGCCAGCGAAGCAGGGAAACGCGGCAACTCTCTGCGCCGAGGTCGACGGCGACTCTGGCGCGCTCATCGACGGGCCGATCCGTACGCGAGGTCATCGCAAGAAGGCCTCGGTGAGCCCGCCGTCGACGGGAAATACGTGGCCCGAAGTGCAGCGCGCTTTGGGGCCGGCGAGAAACAGAATTGCTTCAGCGCAATCGGCGGGGTCGATGGGCTGATGAGTCAACGTTCGTTTCGCGTAGAACTCGGCCAGCAGGGCGCGCAACTCGTCATCGCTGCGTGTCTCCTCAAACGGAATGTTGTATTTCGTTAGAGAAGCGCGAACGCGATCGCGTGGGAACATGGTTGAGCCCTTCACCACCGTGGCCGGGCTGATCGCGTTGACGCGTACGTGCGGCGAAAGTGAAACAGCCAGTTCGCGGACAAGATGCGAAAGCGCGGCCTTGCTTACGTCGTACGCTTCACTGCCGCGCTTGGCCACGACAGCGTTTGCGGAACTTGTCAGCACGATGGAGCCGTCAAGATTCTGCTTGGAGAAGATTTTTGCGGCTTCGTCGGCGAGGATATAGTTGGCGGTCACATTCACGTCGAGCGTAGCGGACCACATTGCGTCGCTGATCACACCATCCGCCGAGGACGGGAAGAGTGCAGCCGTGTTGATGAGAAGATCGATGCCGCCGAAGGCGTCGATCGTGGCGCTGAGCATTTTGTAGACTACTTCCCGGCTGCGAATATCGACGGCGGTCGACGCGACAAATTCCTTTTGCGTAATGGACTTCAGTTCTTCGGCGACATGGGCTGCCGCAGCTTCGTCACGATCGGCAACCATGACGTGGGCGCCACGGGCCGCGGCAAGATGAGCCACTTCGCGGCCGATCCCGCTGCCGCCACCGACAATGAGCGCGATGCGGCGGCTGAGCTCTTTCTCCGGAGGTTGGCGACGCAGTTTTGCCTCTTCCATGGCCCAGTATTCAATCCGGAAAGCCTCAATGGATGGGAGCGCGACGTAATTGGCAAAAGTCTTGAAACTGGCAGGGTCCATGCCTTCCCCGCATTGGGGTAATACGCCGTGCACCTCCCCATCGGCCAAGAGCGTTGCGCCTTCGATGACGTGAATCGCATTGGTGTAGAACTCGCCGACGATACGGGCTTCAGTCTTGCTCTTCCCGAAGCTGAACATGCCAAGGCCCGGAATGAGAGCGACGGCGGGATTTGGATCGCGGAACGGAGGTGAATCGGGCGTAGCAAAGTAGTGGTAATAGGTGCTGTACTGTTCGCGGTATTCGATGACGGAGCGCTCGATCTGCGCTTTGAGGTCAGAGATGCTGGCGTTCGCATGCCACGGCACAAACATGGGACGGATCTTGGTGCGGATAAAGTGGTCAGGACAGCTTGTGCCGAGATAAGCGAGTTCTTCGGCATGGGCAGAGTTGACGAATTGCAGTACATCGGGTGCATCGGAGAAGCTGCCGATCCAACGGCTTTTGGTGCTGACGAGGCCGCGGAGATACGGTGCGATATCGAGGGCGATCGAGCGGCGATCGGAGCGGGACGGGACACCTTCGCCCCCGAAGCGGATGGTCCCCTTCGATGCGCCCTGGGATGCGATGAATTGCCCGATTTGATCGATGACAGTGAGGGTATTGATGTAGCACTCGCGCTGGGTATTGCCCCAGGTAAAAAGTCCATGACCGCCGAGAACGATGCCGTCGCAGCCAGGGTTCTCGAGCACGGCTTTCCTCATCATCAGACCCAACTCGAAGCCGGGCCGCTGCCAGGGAATCCAAATGAGGGAATGGCCAAACTCGCGATTAAACTGATCCATCCTGGCTTTGCCGTTGGCAGACGCAGCGAGAGCGATGCCCCAGTCGGGGTGCAGGTGATCGACATGCGGGAAGGGAAGAAAGCCGTGCAACGGCGTGTCAATGGATGCTGCGACAGGGTTGTTACGGAAGGTGCAAAGAGGATACATGGCGACCATGTCGTCCTCGAATTCGACCCCCTTGTAGCTGCGTTCGAGCGCGAGCAATTTGTCCTGGTAGAGGGTCGCAAAGCCCGCACGCTTCATGCTTCCAAGATCGCCCCCTGAGCCTTTTACCCACAGAACTTGAACCGACTCGCCGGTAAGGGGATCGGTATCGACGATTTTCGAACTGGTATTTCCACCCGCAAAGTTGGTGATGCGCAGGTCAGAGCCGAGGAGGTTGGAGCGGTAGCGTAGCAACTCCGGCTGGTCGAATTGCGCGGCGACGTTCGGATCCCATCGGTCGTCGAGGAATTTGAGATTGGCCGGAACAAGAGTCGCTGTTGTCATGAGCACCGCCTTCAAAAAATAGAACTCGTCATCAACATGTTACTGCGTCTGAAAAATGCGGGACAGACGAATTCATTTGAGGGCTAAGAGGGGTCGAACATTCCGCGCGAACCGCAGAACTATCAGGCATAGGTGCTTACAGCCGCGCCGCGACCGGAGCGCTCACGAGTAATGCGCTCCACGTAACCACCCTCGCGAAGTGCCGACAGCGGATCAATGGGCACGCCGCGGGTTTTGCGCCATTCAGCGGCAAGCGGACGGACATCGCGCCAGAAGGATCCGCGGAACAACTCTTCGGCGGCTACCAGGTCGCAGGCCTGCTGATGACGGGCCAATTGACCGCGGTCAACAAGAGCGGCTTTGAGCCAGAGTTCCTGCGCGGTGACGACCGTCTGCACGGTCGCTTCTATTTTGCCTTTGAGGTTATGGCTCTGGTCGACCATGAAGGCCACCGATTGCAGTTCGTCGGACGAAGCATATTGAAGCTCGTGGAAGATACGGAAGATCTGGTAGGGATCGATGGAGCCGAGGGTGAGATCGTCGTCAGCGTAACGACGGTCGTTGAAGTGGAAGCCGCCGAGCATTCCGGTATGCAGGAGCCACGCCACAATCTGCTCGATATTCTGCGCAAGGTAATGATGGCCGGTATCAACAAGGACACGCGCCTGGTGCCCCGCGTCTCGAGCCAGTTGTGATGCCATGCCCCAGTCGGCAATGTCGGTGTGATAAAACGCAGGCTCGAAAGGCTTGTACTCGACCAGAAGCCGCTGGTCCGCCGCAAGGTGATCGTGCGCGACGCGAAGAGCTTCAGAGAGCCATGCAATGCGGTCGCGAATACTCTGCGTTCCGGGGTAGCTGGAGCCGTCAGCGAGCCAGAGAGAGATGTCGCGGGAGCCGAGCCGTTTGGCGATCTCGATCGATTCGAGCACGTGCAGGACAGCCTGGGCGCGTATCTCCGGCGAGGGATTGCAGAGCGAGCCAAACTTGTACCGCTGATCCTCAAAAAGGTTGGGATTGATGGACCCGGCTCGCACGCCGAAGCGCCTTTCGAGGCTTTGTACCTCCGGCACATCGCGTGATCCGCCGGGCAGATCCCAGAGGACGTGCAGGGCGAGCGTGGGAGTGGCGCCGGTGAGGCGATTTACTTCAGCCGCGTCGGAGAACTTTTCTTCCAGAGTGGATGCAGCGGCTGCCTGAACAAACTTTCCAAACCGCGTGCCGGTGTTGGCAAAGCCCCATGAGGGGATCTCGATCCGGAATGCATCGAGTGCCTGCATTGCTTTATCGAAGAATGCGGATTCAGAAGCGGCGTTGGTCATTGGTGTGCCCTCGGCCAGCACTCACTTGCAGAGTGATGGCGCACGACCGCACCAGCATAGTCTATTTCGACAGCTTGTCCAAAGCGAGGTTGAGTTCAAGTACGTTGACGCGTGGTTCGCCAAGCAGATCGAACGTCCGGCCTTCGATGTGTTGCTGGATGAGCTGGTGAACCTGCTCTTCGCTCAGGCCACGTGCTTTTGCGACACGAGGCGCCTGGTAGAGAGCGTTATCGGGAGTAATGTCAGGATCGAGGCCGGAACCGGAAGTAGTAACCATGTCGATAGGGACCGGCTTGCCTGGATTCTGTGCCTGAAGCTTGTCAATGTCGTCCTGGATTCGCTGCACCAGCTTGGCATTGGATTGCGCGAGGTCTGATCCGCCGGAGGAAGTCGCGTCGTAGCCATTGCCGGCGGCTGAGGGCCTGGGATGGAAGTAGCGATCGGAAGTGAAACTTTGAGCCAGCAGCTTCGAGCCGATGATCCCGCCGTTCTTCAGAATCAGGCTTCCGGCGGCCTTGTTCGGAAAAATGAGGCCCGCAATCCCTGTGAGCACCAGGGGGTAGCAGAGGCCCAAAAGAACCGTCGTCAACAGAGTGAATCGGATCGAAGTCATCCATACCGAATGAGTAGTCGATACGCTCTGGGCGGTCGAAACAGAAGGAAGAGTGGATACGGAATGCACGATGAATTCTCCTCGTCTACGCCAGGTGCAGTGCGACCAGAAACATATCGATGGCCTTGATGCCGATGAAGGGAATGAGGATTCCCCCCACGCCATAGATCAGCAGGTTGTTGCGTAACAGGACATCGGCGGCTTTGGGTTCATACTTGACGCCGCGAAGCGCCAAGGGGATGAGGGCAACAATGATCAAGGCATTGAAGATGACGGCAGATAGAATCGCCGACTGGGGCGAGTGCAGAAACATGATGTTAAGCACGCCCAGTACCGGAAAGACTCCGGCGAACATCGCCGGGATAATTGCGAAGTATTTAGCCACGTCGTTGGCGATGGAGAACGTCGTCAGCGCCCCTCGCGTCATCAGCAATTGCTTGCCGATCTCGACGATCTCAATGAGCTTGGTTGGGTTTGAATCAAGGTCGACCATGTTGCCCGCTTCTTTTGCGGCTTGCGTACCGGAGTTCATGGCTACGCCCACATCGGCCTGCGCGAGAGCGGGCGCATCGTTGGTGCCGTCGCCCGTCATGGCAACGAGCTTGCCTTTGCCTTGTTCTCGCTTGATCAGATCCATCTTGTCTTTGGGCTTGGCTTCGGCCAGAAAATCATCGACACCCGCCTCGCGGGCAATCACCGCCGCGGTAAGCGGATTGTCGCCGGTGATCATGATGGTGCGGATGCCCATGGCACGAAGGCGGGCGAGGCGATCCTTGAGGCCACCTTTCACAATGTCCTTGAGATGAATCACGCCAAGCGCGGTGGAATTTTCAGCCACCACGAGAGGTGTTCCGCCGGCGCGAGCGATCTCTTCGACAGCATCGCGAACCCGCCTGGGTAGTGCAGATCCCTGGTCCTCAAGGAAGCGCGCGATGGCGTCGACCGAACCTTTGCGAATGCGCACGCCGGGGAGATTCACGCCGCTCATGCGTGTTTGCGCGGTGAAGGGAACGAACTCCGCATGGATGCCTCCCAGGTCGCGTCCGCGCAGGTTGTACTTCTCCTTGGCGAGCACCACAATAGAACGGCCTTCCGGAGTCTCATCTGAAAGCGAAGAGAGCTGTGCCGCGTCTGCCAATTGCTCCGGTGTCACGTCCGGCGCCGGGATGAACTCGGTTGCCTGGCGATTGCCAAGAGTGATGGTTCCGGTTTTGTCGAGAAGCAGAGTGTTCACATCGCCGGCGGCTTCAACAGCGCGGCCGCTCATGGCGAGAACGTTGTACTGAACCAGGCGGTCCATGCCCGCAATGCCAATGGCCGAGAGCAGGCCGCCGATCGTGGTGGGGATGAGGCAGACCAGCAGCGAGACGAGCACGAAGATGGTCTGCGGAGCGTGCGAATACATTGCGAAGGGCTGGAGCGTGACGACCGCCAGGAGAAAGATGATGGTCAGTCCTGAAAGCAAAATACTGAGCGCGATTTCGTTGGGCGTCTTCTGGCGTGTTGCGCCTTCGACGAGTGCGATCATGCGGTCGAGAAAGGTCTCACCGGGGTTCGACGTGATGCGAACTTTGATCCAGTCGGAAAGGACTTTCGTGCCGCCCGTGACGGCCGAACGGTCGCCGCCAGCTTCACGAATGACAGGGGCCGATTCACCGGTAATGGCCGACTCGTCAACGGAGGCTACGCCCTCGACAACTTCGCCGTCGCCGGCAATGTAGTGACCGGCCTCAACGTAGATCACATCTCCCGCGCGGAGCAGGCCGCTGGCGACCTCTTCAAAGCTTCCATCGGCTTTGTAGCGCTTTGCGATGGTTTCGCCCTTGGCCTTGCGCAGAGTGTCAGCCTGAGCTTTGCCGCGTCCCTCGGCCATGGCTTCGGCAAAATTGGCGAAGAGGACGGTGAACCATAGCCAGAGTGTGATCTGCAGGTTGAAGCCGAATCCAGGCCGATGTTGGATGACGTTCTCGATGAGCAGTGCAGTGGTGAGTACGCTGCCCACTTCTACCACAAACATCACGGGATTCTTGACCATGCCGCGTGGATCCAGCTTGCGCAGCGAATCGAGGAGCGCCTGCCCCATGATTTCCGTGTTCCAGAGACTCTTTTTTTCAACCATGGCAGTTTCTTACCCTTTTCCTTCTCCGCAGTTCTAGAAAACGTGGCCCGCGTGCAGCAGCAAGTGTTCGAGGATCGGTCCCAGGCTCAAAGCCGGGAAGAAAGTGAGCGCTCCAACGATGAGGACCACGCCTGTCAGAAGCACGGTAAAGAGAGCTGTATTTACCGGGAAAGTTCCGGGCGAGGGAGGCACGCTCTTTTTCATTGCCAGATTTCCCGCCAGGGCCAACATCGGGATCTGCATGAGGAAGCGCCCAATAAGCATGTCCCAGCCCATCGTGACGTTGTACCACCAGTTCGGCTGGAGGCCTGCGAACGCCGATCCGTTGTTTCCCGCGCCGGAGCCGAAGGCATAAAGAATCTGGCTGAACCCATGCGGGCCGGGATTGGTGATGCTCGAGAGGCCAAACTTTGGCCAAAGCACCATCCAGGCGGTCAGCGAAAGGATGATCAGGGGAAAGATCAGCACGTAGAGCATCGACATCTTCACGTCGTAGGCTTCAATCTTTTTGCCCAGGTATTCGGGGGTGCGGCCCACCATGAGTCCTGCAATGAAGACGGACAGCACCACGAAAACGAGAATGCCGTACATTCCCGCTCCCACGCCGCCGAAGATCACTTCGCCGAGAAGAATGTTGACCAGGGGCACCATGCCGCCTAGCGGGGTAAAGCTATCGTGCACGCCATTCACAGCGCCACAGCTTGCGTCCGTGGTGATGGTGGCGAACAGAGCGCTTTCTGCAATGCCGTTGCGGACCTCTTTGCCTTCCATGTTGCCGCCGGGCGCGGTCTCGGTGCGCGCCTGCTGCGCTCCATGAATCAGCGGGTGCGGTTGAGACTCAGCCCAGTAGGCCACCGTGAATCCCGCGGCAAACAGAATGAACATGGTGGCCAGAACGGCCCATCCATGCCGCGGAGAGCCGGTCATGCGGCCAAGGGTGTAAGTGAGCCCGGCGGGAATAATGAAGATGGACAGGATCTGAAGATAGTTGGAAAGCGGCGTCGGGTTTTCATAAGGATGCGCGCTGTTTGCGTTGAAGAACCCGCCGCCGTTGGTGCCAAGCATCTTGATTGCTTCCTGCGAAGCTACCGGACCTTGCGCGATGGTCTGGATTTGACTGGGTTGTTCCAGAGGATGCGCGATGGTGTAGGCGTGCAGGTTTTGTGGTACCCCCTGGCCGACCAGCAGCAGCGCATAGATTAAGCACGCTGGTACGAGCACATAAAGCAGGGTGCGCGTCATATCGACCCAGAAGTTGCCGATGGTGGCGCACGAGGTTCGCTTGATGCCTCGAATCAGAGCCACCGCAACCACGATGCCCGCGGCCGCAGACCAGAAGTTGTGAGTCGCCAGGCCAGCCATCTGGGTGAGATAGCTCATGGTCGTTTCCGGCGTATAGAACTGCCAGTTGGTGTTGGTGGTAAAACTGGCGGCCGTGTTCCAGGCGAGATCGGGACTGACCGCGGCAAGATTTTGCGGATTGAAGGGCAGCACCTGTTGCAGACGTTCGAGGGCATAGGTGAGAAGAAGCGTCACCGCCGAAAAGCCCAGCATGGCGTAGGTATACTCGCGCCAGTTCATCTCCCTCTCTGCGTTTACACCGCAGAGCTTATAGATCAGGCGCTCGATGGGGCGAAGCATTGGATCGAGCCAGGTACGCTGGCCTTCCATGACGCGAGTCAGGTAGATTCCAACGGGACGAACCGTGACAAGGAGAATCAGGCAGTACACCGCAAACTGCAACCAACCATTCACCGACATGTCAGAATTTCTCCGGGAAGAGCATGGCGATAATGAGGTAACCGAGCAGCAGGACAGAAAGAATGAGCGCAACGAGCGTGATGAGATTCATTCGCTACCTCAGCTTCTGGCAGGCCCTGACATAGAGAAATGCCAAGGCGAAGAAAACGGCGGTAAAAAGCAGCATCAGGAAATCCTGCAAGTTAAATCCCCTTTCGAGCCATCCCTGTTCCGGCCAGGGCGAATGAGGCTGCCCAAAGCTCATTAACGATTCTGGTCGAGCAATCATTTGGGTGTTGGAAGGGATTTATAAGGAAAACGTAAGGCGGCGTCGTCGCTGCAAGAGCGGAGGAATCAACAGGTTAGTCCCTAATTCTCGGGTCCGGTCCATCCTTCGGGAATGAACCGATAGCCGACCCATGGTTCTGTCTGGATATATTGGCGGCCTGTTTCACTTTCAAGTTTTTTGCGAAGCTGGCCGACAAAAACGCGGAGGTACTCGGGTTGATGAGCCGATTGCGCTCCCCATACAGCCGTTAGCAGAGCGCGATGCGTCATGACTTTTCCCGCGTTCCTGGCCAAATGGACGAGCAGATCGAATTCCTTTGGGGTGAGGCGCAGAGCCTTACCCTGTACGGAAATGGTGTGCGCTGTCTCATCAACAACGAAGTCGCCTGTTTCGATCGCCGCAGTCGTGCGTTCGGGAGCCCTGCGCAAGTGGGCGCGAACCCGCGCAAGCAACTCCTGAATGCCGAAGGGCTTTGTCACGTAGTCGTCGGCGCCGGCATCGAGAGCCTCCACTTTTGCGCGCTCGTGATCGCGAACCGACAGGACGAGTACGGGGGTGGATGAGGTTGCGCGGATGGCGCGGCAAACCTCGACCCCGGTCAAGACCGGCATCATTAGATCGGTGATGACCAGGTCGGGCATCCATTCGCGAAACAGGCGAACGCCCTCCTCCGGATCGTTGGCGGTTCGCACGTCGAAATTCTGCGCGGAGAGAGCAGCCCGCAGTACCCGTGTTATCTGCGGCTCATCGTCGATCACCAGAATTCTGCCAGGCATCTTTCGTCTTCTTCCACGGGAAGATTACATCATCCGCCGCGACCGGTATCATTCCGTTGGTGACTAGAATGAAGCTAGGCAGTGAGACGCGGGAAGCCGCACGGTGGTTTCTGGCTACCCTCGCCGCCGGGTTGACCACAGTTCTTCTCGCCTGGTTTGGCGCAAACTCTACGACCGCAGGCATGGTGTTCCTGGTCCTGGTTGTCTGGTCCGCCACGCAATCGGGCATCACGCTCTCGTTGTACATGGCGATTCTGTGCGCCCTTTCTTTTGACTACTTTTTTCTGCTCCCGTTCCACACGTTCATTCTCGCCGGACCGCAGGAGTGGGTGGCGATGTTCTCTTTTGCCGCCAGTTCGCTTGTGGCCGGGCGTGTGGCTGAGCGCGCCCGCCGCCAAACCCGCAAGGCCGAGCAACGCCGCGAAGATGTTGAGCGACTCTACATCCTGAGCCAGGAGATGATGTTGCATGAGGATGCCGCTGGCCTGATTCGCGATCTTCCCAAGCTTGTGCAGCGCATTTTCGCGCTCGAGATGGTTGCTCTCTACGTGCGCGACACCGGCGAGTTTTGTTCTTCCGCGGCAGAACTGCCCGAAAGAATAAAAGAAAGCCTGCGGGAACTCACGGGAGGACACAATACGGCGGCAACCGGTCCGGATGAATTCTCAGTGCTGGCACTGATGCTGGGCCTTCGCCCCGTCGGCGCCCTCGGCTGGCGGCCGGCGATTCTATCCCGCGAAGTCTCAACCGCGGTAGGCGCGCAAGTGGCAATCGCCCTCACGCGGGCGCTAGCTATCGAGGCTTCGGCGCGGCTTGAGGCATCCCGCGAGAGCGAGCGTCTGCGCACCGCGCTGATCGACTCATTGACACACGAATTGCGCACACCGCTGACTTCGATTCGTGCGGCGGCCACGACCCTGATTCACGGCGACGGACTCGATGAACCGGCCCGAGCCGACCTGGCCTCGATCGTGGACGAAGAGGCTGCCCGGCTCGACATGCTGATTGGCGAAGCTGTGGAAATGGCCGAGATCGACGCCAACGTGGTGCAGGTGCACAGAGTGCAACAGCACACGCGCACTCTGCTTGAGCGAGCGGTTGAGGAATCGCATGCGGTCCTGGCGCGTCACCATGCAGAAATCGAGGTAGAGGAGCCGGATGCCCCGATCTGGCTGGATCCGCACCTGGTGGGCCGGGTGTTTCGCCATCTTCTCGAAAACGCGGCCCGTTATTCGCCGGCAGGCAGCCGAATTGTGCTGCGCAGTCAACGCTCGGGGTGCCGTCTTGAATTTGTTGTGGAAGACAACGGTCCCGGCATCGACCCGGTGGACCTTCCCCTGATTTTTGAGAAGTTCTATCGTGGCAAAAAGGGCGCAACGATGGGAAAGGGAACCGGAATGGGGCTGGCAATCGCCCGTGCCATCCTGACTGCGCACGGCGGAGGAATCGACGTTACCAGTGCGCCAGGAAAGGGAACGGCGTTCCGGTTCTGGGTGCCTTTGATGGAAAAGGAGCCTGCGGGCAAAGACTGAAACCCTCCAGTGTTCCTTTGGCTGCAGGCTATTTCGGTTCCTCGCTCCAATCGCACTCCGTCTCGCAGCGCAGATCGGAGCTTTCCATCGCCCACTCAAGTATCCGTGACCCTCGCCATGCGTCGATGGCCGTGACTGGAGCTGACGCTCTCCCAAGTAGAGCGTCCCGAACACCAGCATAGAAATACCGGTAGTCTCCGGCAATGGGAGTGACGGGGCGGGTGACGATTCCCCCGTCCACATTCACACTCAACGTTCCCCATGCGGACGAGGGTTCTTCGCCCCAGTGCGGGTCGGTGATGCGCGTAACTTTGGCGAGAGCGGCCTCCTGGGGGTCCACTCCCGGCTTCCAGTAATTTCCCTTCGTGCCGCGAAGATGAAAGCGCGGCCGGGCAAGGCTCGAAAGCAGATTGGCCTCGAGCGTTACGATAAATCCCTCGTAGAACAGCCGCAGAGTAAACGAGTCGTTGGAGCCGTCGCCGGGACGCTCGCGCCGAACCTCGGCACCCAGGGAGACGGGTTTGCCGAACAGGACCAGGGACTGGTCCACCAAGTGAGTCCCCAGGTCAAGCAGCGTTCCTCCGCCCTGGTCGGGATCATCCTTCCACGGCCGGCGTGCAGGGCCGGGACTCCAGCGGTCAAAACAGGAATGGATGTGGACGAGATGGCCCAATAGATTCTCATGTAAAATCTTGTGAATTGTCCGGAAGTCGCTGTCCCAGCGGCGATTGTGGAATGGAATCAAGTGCAGCTTGAGGCCCGCCGCAGTCCGCATCAGGTCCAGGATTTCGTCCGAGTCGGTTGCGACCGGCTTGTCGACGACAACATGTCTGCCGGCTTCGAGAACCTGCTTTGCGAATTGATAGTGCGTGCCGCTAGGCGTGGTAATGACAACGAGATCGATGGAGGGATCAGCCAGCAGCTCTTCAAGTGAGCGCCAGGTCCTGATTCCGGGATAGCGTTCTTCGGCGCGATTGGAACTGCGCTCGACGACGGCCGCAAGTTCCAGCCCCTCAACCGACGAAATCAGCGGGGCATGAAACACACGCCCACCCAAGCCGAAGCCAACCAACCCAACGCGAATCATGGATTCCTCTGTTGCGGTATGTCTGTCAGCCTTCGAGTTTATACCGTGTTTCGGCGAGCCTGTAGAGCCGCCGCCAGACAAGCCGGTTCATCGTGACGACGATGAGCGAAATCATAATCGTGGCGAGAAGCAGCAGGGGGAATCGGCCGGTATCGGTGGCCGACTGGATTTGTGCGCCGAGGCCGACGGTCTGCAAAGTTCCGGTCGACATGTGGGAGTACTCGGCAAAGACGGATGCGTTCCAAGCTCCGCCGGACGCCGTGACCATGCCTGTAATGAGGTAAGGGAAGATGCCGGGAAGAATGAGCCGGGTCCAGCGCTGCCATCGCGAAAAGTGGAACAGCGAGGCAACTTCGCGGAGGTCGGATGGGATGGACATAGCGCCTGCGATCACATTGAACAGGATGTACCATTGCGTGCCGAGCAGCATCAGCGCGATCGAGCCGATGCCAAGCCCGCCGCCGATCTTCACCAGTCCGATGAGGAGGATGGGGAAGAATGCCGTAGCGGGAACCGAAGCCAGAATCTGCGCCACGGGCTGCACGAAATGGGCGAGTCGCGGATTGAAACCGACCGACACACCCACGGGGATGGTCCATGCAGCGGAGATGAGCAACGCGGCGTTGACCCGTAGAAAAGTGGCGACGGCACCTTCAAGCAGAACAAGCAGGTCATGTGACGTGATGGAGGAGAGCAGGAGAACCGCGTGTGACGCTCCCCTGATTGCGACGACGGCGGCCGCGGCCCCGAGGCTCCAAAGAGCAGGAGACAGACCGCGATCCGTTGAGCTGTCAAGGGGTTTAACGACGCGGCAATCCCGTGTGCGTGCCAACCGGCGATAGATAGGCTCTTCAATGCCGGCCAACACGCGGCCGGGCATTTCACTTAACAGAGAAGATTGCCGAAGCAATTTCAGCACCGGCGATGTTGTCCGGTTCGTTGCTTCTACCTGCTCGAACTTGAACTTATCGCTCCACGCGATGAGCGGGCGCCAGACCACCTGGTCTGTGGCTACCACGATGAGAATCACGACCGCGAATCCGGCGATGAGAGCACGCATGTCGCCCGAATCAGCCGCGGTCTGCAGGTAGCTGCCCAGGCCTGGCAACTGGAAGCTGTGCGCGCCCATCGTGAACATTTCGCACGCCATCAGCGCAAACCAGCCGCCGGCGACGGAAACGATGGAGTTCCACACCAGCCCGATCGCGGCGAAGGGCATTTCGAGTTGCCAGAAGCGTTGCCAGGCTGAATAACGGTAGATGCGAGAGGCCTCAAGCATTTCGCGGGGGATGCTCTTGAGAGAGGAGTAGAAGCTGAAAGCGAGATTCCATACCTGGCCAGTGAAGATGAGCAAGATGACGCCCAGTTCGATTCCTAACTGGTGCCCGGGAATCAGCGCGACCATCGCCAGGACGACCGGAGGAAGAAAGCTCAGCACCGGAATGGACTGCAGAATGTCGAGAACCGCAATCATCCAGGCCTCGAGGCGCTCGTTGTAGGCAGCGATGTACCCGTAGGCAATTGCAAATGTGAGGCTGAGCAGGTAGGCAATGCCGATGCGCACGATGGAGTCGAAGGCGTAAATCGGCAGCGCACTGATTGAGTGGGAGATAGGAACGACGGGGATCGGTTTTCCAAGCCAGTAGCCTGCCAGGCGGACGATCGAGAAGAAAATCGTCAGGCCGCAAGCGGCTACGCCTACGTCGATGACCACGGGCCAGCTACGTGCAGGGATGAGAGATTGGGCAAGGGGATGGAGCTTCACTCGGCATCCTCGTCAGCTACAACCTCTTCTTCAAGGGCATCGGGCATTACGAAGCGTCGGCGGCCGGCATCGAAATCGAACAGCTCGGCGTAGCGGCCCCAGGTGATGGCGGTCTCCATCTGTCTGCGGCACTCCTCTTCGCTGAACTGTTCGTCAAGCATGTCGAGGAAGAATTCTTCCGGCACCGTGTGATCGCTCTTGCTCTCAATGGAGCGGCGAATCTGGCGCAGGAGCAGCACGTGCTCGACGGCGGCATCGCGGAAAAGCTCTTTCTGACGAAGAATTTCGGAGTTGGCATATTCCGAGCCGCTGGGAGTAATAACGGCGTCACCTTCCTCAATCTTGAGGAAGCCCAGCAACTGCGCGGCATCGACGATGGGCAGCAGGTCGTCAATTTCGAATGCCAGATCGTCGGCAAGGCGATAGATGTCATCGCGTCCCCCCTTGTCGAGGAGCAGTTCCAGCAATCCTGCGATCCCCCCGGGGCGTGCGTGCGGCAGCATCTCGTAGCGCATCTGGCGCTGGTCGCGAACGCGCCGGCCAACCTGCTGATCAGGAGCTTCAGAAGGCGCAACATCGGGCCGGGTGAGCACCTTGTAGATATAGTCCACCAGTTGCGTAAAGGCTTCGGATTTGCGGTCGCGGGGCTGCGGCAGCTGCACCTTGAAGTCGGTGCGGATGTGCCCCGGATTGCGGCCGAGAACGATGATGCGGTCTGCGAGCAAAACAGCTTCTTCGATGTTGTGCGTCACGATGAATACAGCCTTCGTCGGCATGGTCTTCTTGACCCAGAGCTCAAGCAGCTCACTGCGCAGGTTCTCGGCCGTAAGGACGTCGAGAGCGGAAAAAGGCTCATCCATGAAGAGGACTTCCGGTTCGACGACGAGGGCGCGCGCGAAGCCCACGCGCTGCCTCATTCCGCCGGAGAGTTCCTTTGGATATGCCGCTTCGAAGCCGTCGAGGCCGACCGTGTCGAGCATCTTCATGCTTCGCTCGTGCCGCTCCGCCGGGGCAATGCCACGAGCCTGAAGTGGCGCCTGGACGTTTTCGAGTACGGTGAGCCACGGGAAGAGAGCGAAGCTCTGGAAGACGATGGAGACATTGATTTCGGCCTCCTCAATGGGCTTTTCATGCCAGTAGACACGTCCGGCTGTTGGCTTTGAAAGGCCGGTCAGCATGCGCAGCATGGTGGACTTGCCGGAGCCGGATGGTCCAAGCAGGGCGAGAATCTCGCCAGGCACGATGCTGAGGTCGGTCGCGGAGATGACCTGGATACGGTTCTCGCTTGGCTGGGCATAGTACTTCTCAATCTTCTCGGCACGAATAATGGATTCGACCGACTTCTGGACACCATTCTGGACTGGCGCTTCCTGCATGCAGGGTTCTCCGGCTCAAGGTCCGCACAGGGCTGAGCGTGCGTCTGTTGTGCAAGTCTATGACGGTCCAATGAAATCGAGATCAATCAGCGAATTCTTTTTTGGATTGACCCCTGGGTCATCTGGAAATGGATATCACTTCCAGGCGCAAAGACCCGATTCCTTTGTTGAAGGATATCGTCCTATTGCCTTGGCAGAGCGTATCATGGATGATGAAAGAATGTAGTGAAGAACGTGGGCCCCAATCACTTCCCCCTGGCCAGCCTGGCAGGATCCTAATGCAGTTTCATTGCGCTCTTTGTACAGCGCCCAGGAGAGTATGTCCGAGAATCACGAGAAACCCAAGGTGCTCGTTGTCGACGACGAACGGATTATTGCGGACACACTGGCAATGATCCTCAACCAGAGCGGGTTCGAGGCTAGCGCTGTGTATTCGGGTGAAAAGGCCATCGAAATGGCCTCTGCATTCGCGCCGGACATGCTTATCACGGACGTGATCATGGCCGACTTGAACGGGATCGATGCTGCGATCCAAATTCGGGCTCTATTGCCGGAGATCAAGATCCTGCTCTTCTCGGGCCAGGCTGCGACGGCAGACTTGCTGGAGAAGGCACGCGCCAAGGGCTACGAATTCGAGATCCTCTCCAAGCCGGTTCATCCCCAGGATCTGCTGACCAAGTTGCGCGGTTAGAGAGCCATCGCCATCGAGTTACGTCAGGGCTTCAGTTCGCGTCTTCCTTCCATGGCGCGTGCCATCGTGACCTCGTCGGCGTACTCGATATCGCTGCCTGCGGGGACGCCGGTTGCGATGCGAGTGATCTTGACGGGATGGGCACGAAGCGCCAACGCGAGCCAGTTCGCGGTGGCCTCGCCTTCCAGGGTCGGGCTGGTGGCCATAATGATCTCATCCACCTCGCCGCGTTCGACCCTGGCAACCAGGGTGCGAGTTCGAAGCTGATCCGGACCGACGCCATGAAGAGGCGAGAGAGTCCCATGGAGGACGTGATAGACGCCGCCGAAGCCCCGGGTCCGCTCGACCGAGTCGATGCTGGTCGGCTCTTCGACCACGCAGACAAGGCGCTGATTCCGAGTCGGGCTGGCGCAATAAACGCAAGGATCGACGTCGGTCACGTTGTTGCAGATGGAGCAGAGACGGAGACTCTGCTTTATACCCCGCACCGCATCCGCCAGCGCTGCCGCTTCTTCGTCGGTTGAGCGCAGCAGATGGAAGGCGTACCGTTGAGCGGTCTTTGTTCCCACTCCCGGCAGCTTCTTCAGTTCGTCAATGAGCCGCGCCATCGGCTCTGCATAGCGTGACACCGCTCGTTCCTCCGTGCCTTCGTTTCGGTTTTGCACATTACCGGTTCACTGACTCAGACCGCTCCGGTTCGACTGCATGCGGTCATCCCAATCCAGGGATCTTCAGCCCGCCCAGCATTCCCTGGACGCTCGATTGAATCGCGTCATCTGCTTTGTGGCCAGCGTCGTTCACGGCGGCCACGACGAGATCTTCAAGCATCTCTACATCAGCCGGGCCAGCGGACAGGCTCGTGACCGCCGAGGGATCGATGTGGATCTTGAGGAGTTGCTTCTTGCCGTTCATGGTGGCCGTCACGGCGCCGCCCCCGCTCGATCCCTCGACGATGGTCTGAGCGAGTTTGCGCTGAACCTCCTCCTGCATCTGGTTAGCCTGGGAGAGCATTTCTCCGAGTTTGAGCGGGTTGATCATTCTGATGTCCTTTGCGGCCGCAATTGGTTGTCCTCTATCTATTTGACGCGGAGGTCCACGACGCTGCGAATCTCCGCGTTCAAGATATCTTTCGCCTTTTGCACAAGCGGATTTGCCAGTGCCGCCTCATGCACGCTGCCTGCCTGGGTTGCCATGGCAGATGGGCTCGCCGCCGCGCCCTCGCCCGGAACCACCATGAATCGTGTCGATGCGCCCTGCCGCTGCAGTTCCTGACGGATGATCTTCTCCGCCGCGGCATTGACGGTCAGGCTCAACATCTTCTTTCCCAGTCCGGGGACTGCAATCCGCAGGCTGGCGCCGTCTATCGTCCATATAGCAGTGCCGAGCAATTGCGAAGCCGACAGGTGCCCTTCCGCAGCCAGCGCCGCACAGACGGCCTGCCGAAGCGCGTCGGAATCCAGTGGATCAGGTGCTGCTTGATGGCCGGGGGACTCAGGTGGCGCGGCTGATCCCGGCGGGGTCGCTTTTTCAGGCGCTTTCGCCAGCGAGCCTTCCGTGATCGTCTCTGCAAAGCCCGTCGGCAGCCCGGTAGCAACCGGAAACGGCATGACCTCGCGCCTGGTAGGGGTAGCTTCTACGCCTGACTCGGCTCGAGCTTCTGATGCTGCGCTCTGCCGTGGGCTGTGGGACGAGCCGGTTGAGAAGGGCGACATAGACGGCAAAGTCTGGACAGGCGCGGCGTGCCCCTTGGGTGTACCAGCCGGCGGCCTCGAGGCTGGCGCGGAAACGCTGCGCGCGCCCGAAGATCCTGCGACTCCGCTCAGCAACTCTTCGAGAGGAAGCAAACGCTGGGCATGAATCAATTTCAGAAGGCCGAGTTCAAGGTGGAAGCGTTGTTCCTGGCGATGGTTCAGATCGTCAAAGGTACGTAGTACGATCTGGAGGTTGCGCGTAAGCTCTTCTTCGGTGAACAAGAGCGCGGTTCGAGCCGCGCGGGCGCGCTCGTCGCCGGAGATTTGCAGCAGCTCGGTCTGTTCGCCCCCGAGCTTGGCCATGAGCGTGTTGCGCAGGTAACGCACGATCTGCCGGGCAAGGGACGAGGGATTGTGGCCGGCGTTGAGCAGTACATTCAACTGAATCATCAACTCGGCGCTCTCACCCTGGGCCACCGCTTCGAGCAAACGTTCAAATACCGCGTTGGGCACTGAGCCCATCAGGTCGCGAATCTGCGCAGCCGCCAGCGTGGGACGCCCATTCTCAACCGGAGCGGAGGCAATGGCCTGGTCCATGATCGAAAGGGCATCGCGCATGGACCCGTCCCCGGCTTCGGCGAGTAAGGCAAGCGCATCGTCTTCGGCGGCCACCTGTTCCTGTGCGGCGATCAACTTCAACTGGGCGAGGATGTCGTCGAACTTGACAGCGTGAAAGCTGAAGTGCTGGCAACGGGAACGAATGGTCTGCGGAATGTTCTCCGGTTCCGTTGTCGCCATCATGAAGATGATGTGGTCGGGAGGCTCTTCCAGCGTTTTGAGCAGCGCGTTGAAGGCGGCCTCGGTAATCTGATGAGCCTCGTCGAGGATGTAAATCTTGTAGCGGTCACGCGCGGGCGAGTAGCGGGCTGCGTCGCGCAATTCGCGAATCTCATCGATGCCGCGGTTGGTGGCCGCGTCAATCTCGATCACGTCGACGGCGTTGCCGTTGCGTACCTCAGTGCAGGATTCGCAAATGCCGCACGGTTCGGGAGTCGGACGTTGGGGCGACCCGATTGCTGTGCGGCAATTGAGCGCCATGGCGACGATCCGCGCGATGGTGGTTTTGCCGATGCCGCGATGGCCCGAGAAGATGTAGCCGTGCGCGATGCGGTTCTGGCTGAGTGCGTTCAGCAGGGTGCGCGTTACGTGATCCTGGCCGGCAACGTCGGCAAATCGCTGCGGACGGTATTTCCTGGCCAGAACCTGGTATCCCATTGCGCGCAATCGCTCCTTTGACCGGCAGATTCAGCAAGCGGCCTAGTGGCGATTGTATCGTTCCGGGGGTGGATGCTTCAGACGTGGGAAAAGTTGGAGCTAGCCAGTGGAGTTGTTGACATGAGACGCTCAATCGGCGTCGAGGTTGAGGCTGATATCGTTTAGCCAATCGGCAATCAGGTCTTCGTCAGCGGGATCGAGAACATAGGCGTCATTCAGCAGCAGGATGGTGGCCCATTCCACGAGATCCCGCTCAGTGATCAGGTCGAACCGCTTTCTCTCAAGTGCGTTCACTATATGGTCTCGCGTGATCACGATGCCCGGCTCAGGCAGCCGGAAGCGCGCTGTCGAGGTGCGTCTCTGAAACAGGCCTTCGGCGTTTCTCTGCCTCGGTTCGAATTGGAAGTCAAAGATTCCGGCCAAGGAACGCCGCAATTCTTCAATGCCGATCTCAAAGCAGGCGAAGCGGCGCAGAACCTCAATCTGTTGTTCGGTAAGGGCCGGTAATTCAGGCTCTCGCGTCACGACGCCCGGCTCCGCGAGGATTTGACGGCGGTTCTCGGTCGACGCCTGGCGCTTTTCCTGGCTCGTGGTTTTGCGGCCGCCTTTTTTCGCCGACGAATTTCTGTTTCGGAATACATCGTGCCGCGGCACTCTTCTGCGCCGCAGTTGCAGATGGCTTCATCGTCGCCGCCGTCGTAAAGGCAGTAGTCGTAGGTGATTTCCTCGCCCGCCTTGATGTTGCGGATGGCCCTGATCCACACCCGGCCCCGTACTTCTTCGGTCTCACAATTTGGGTCGCAACTGTGGTTGATAAACATGGCCATGCAATGCCCGTCGATGACGATCGAGCCATCGCCCAGTCCAAAAAGATAGGTAATCGGCGAGGTCTCATAGCTTGTGTCGGCCTCGGCCTTGGTCAAACGGGGGCCGTCATATTCAGCTATGCGAGCGCCTTTGCGAATAGGAGCGGTGGTATAACAGCCGGCGGCGTGGATGGAAGACGAGCGAATGATCAGGCCCATGCGATGTTTCGATACGCCCCCTGAGGATGCATTCATTATGCATCGCATCGTACCATTGGTGAAGGGATGATTGGAGTGGTGGCAGGAGAATGAGCCGGGCTGCATTGGTTGCGTTGACGCTGGGATGCTTTGTGGCGGCATCGCCAGGAGTTCATGCGCAATCCGATCCGTCTCAGGGCTCATCGCAGAACAAGCCTGCGCCCGCCGCACCCAAGCCTGGAAACACAGAGCCAAAGCCGGGCAATGGATCGAACCCTTTTCCGACTGATACGAACACTGTCCCGGTGCTTCCATCAGCCAATTCGTCCGGCACGCCTGCGCGGAACGAGGATGTACCGGCATACAGCAGTGTGCCGCTGCCGGGCGATATCGCGGATCCGGTGCGCAGTCCCGACGATCCGGATGCGAATTCCGCTGCAAGCTCGAGCTCAGGATCCAGTTCCAGCGACAGTGCGTCGGGATTGGATGAACTGGTGAAGCCTCCGCCGGATACGGGCAAACAGAAGGGACGGCAAGCCGACGCAGGTCCGCCCGAAGGGCCGAAGGTGGACGAAAGTGTGGGCAGCTACTATCTCGAGTCGCACGATTGGAAAGGCGCGCTTTCGCGCTTCGAGTCGGCGCTGGTGCTGGACCCCGAAAACCCTGATGTTTATTGGGGTCTTGCGGAGGCGCAACGGCACCTTGGCGATTATGCCAGTGCCAAGGCCAATTACCTGAAGGTGATGGAATACGATCCCGACAGCAAGCACAGTAAAGATGCAAAGAAGATTCTGAAGGAACCGGAGATGGCGAATGCGCCGGCGGTTTCATCGAATGCTGCGACACCAGCAACCCAGCCACAACCGTGAGGGAAAGTCTTCCCGGACGGGATGCACAGAGCTTCGGTCTTCAAAATCCTTCCATTTTCAAATAGGCCGCGATGATTTGCGGACCCCACAGCGCGGCCACGATTCCGCCCACGCAGAGGAACGTGCCAAGGGGCAGCCGAGTCATGGCCCAGGAGTCGGAGCCGCGGCGGGCGGCAGGCACAACGAGCGCGACCAAGGCGACCACGGTGCCTAAAACGACGCCGATGGCGAAGGCCAGCAGTGCGCCGGGGAGACCGAGCCAGGCTGCCAGCATGGCCATCAGCTTGGCATCGCCCAGGCCGATGCCTTCCTGGCGCTTGACCAGCCAGTAGAGCCAGCGGATGAGAAGGATGATTCCGGCGGCGACGGCAATGGCGAGGAGAGACGCGATGGCCATTTTTACATGTGAACTTCCCCAGCGGGCCGATTCAATTGGGCCACCGCATGAGATGGGGATCACGCTAAGAACAAAGCCAACAGCAATCGCCGGATAGGTGAGACGATTTGGCAGCCAGAGATGCGCTGCGTCGAGCGCGGCGAGAGCAACCAGCATCCAGAAGAAAAACATCTCCGCAACAATTGATCCGAAGAACTGCAAAAGAAAAAAGGGACTGAAAGACACAGTCGTTGGAAACTGCGAAGCGGGCCATAATGCGACGAGTCTCGCGACATGCTGCCACACGATCAGGGCCCACAACGCCCCCACCGCCAGCTCCACCAACGGATAGCGCCAACTGATGGCGGATTTGCACGTCCGGCAGCGGCCGCGCAGAGCGAGCCAACTGAGCAAAGGGATGTTCTCGCCCCAACCCAGCCTGCGCCCGCAGCTTCGGCAGTGAGAGCGCGGCGCGACGACGCTCTCACCCTCGGGCCAGCGGCTGAGGCAGACGTTCAGAAAGCTGCCGAAGGCGAGTCCCAGCAGCCCCGCCAAAATCGTGCCCAGGATGCGCATCATGATCGGGTTTGAGTATACGGTGACCGTACCAAATAGCGGTCGATTCCGGGATACCCCCCACCCCGGTTTCTGGACGTAAATTATTCATCTCAAAAGAGTTGGCGAGGCAGTAATATCGTTGACTCAGCAAGGAATCCAGAATATGCTGAAAATACTGGAGATGAGCCAATGACGCTATGCATAGCCGCAGAATGCTGGGTAGGGAACGAACCATGCGTTGCCATGTGTTGCGATACCAGAGCAGAACGGGGCGGAATATTTCAAGAGTTGATTGGATCCGAGGACGTTTGGAAAATGCGGGATATCGGGAACTGCACGGCTTTACTGTCCGGCTCAGAAACAGCAGCGGATGAACTTCTTACCCTTTGCGAAAAGCCCGTTCTCACCTTTTCTGTGACTCCCTCCGCTGCTGGGTCAGACCAAGTTGTAACGGACTTCCTTAGGGAGTTGCGTAATGTCGCCGCTGAGCGCAAAAGGGTGCTTATTGATCATCACCTGAAGATGAATTGCGGTCTCAGCTTCAATGATTTTCTTGATAAACACCGCGACAAGATGGCTGAATTTCACAGCCGTGACATCTGGAATCAAATCAATCACATCGATCTTGATGCGGACGTTATCATCTGTGGGATATCGAATGATGAGCCTGTCATTATCAGGCTTGATCGTTTTGGGAAAACACACTGGGAAACGAACTATTCAGTAATCGGGACTGGCGCGGATATTGCGCTCTCCTTTCTTTGCCAACGCGAATGGTCGGGAGATGACGAACTGATTGGAAACAACCCCGGTGGTCTTCAGGTGATGGAATGTCTGTATCGTCTTTATGAAGCCAAAAGAGCTGCTCAGGCCAATCGACATGTTGGAATGTCCACAACGTTTCTAATCTTATTGGAGGGCGGAAAAAGACTAGATATCACTCAGAGCACATTCGAGAAGTTTAAAGAGGTTTACCAACAACGCTTGGCCCTTCCCAAGTTTGAATTCTCACCAGATATGTTGGAAAGTGCCGATGAGGAAGATGGTGAAAAGGGGGTATCCTCAAAGAGTGAACAAGAAGCAGCAGCAGCCCAACCCGGAGATGCAAGCGCTGAACAATCTAGTGGATCAAGTACTATCGGTCCCGAAGGAAGTGATTCAGCGCCGTCAAGCGGAGTACCTGGAGACAGTTCGCAACAATCCTAAGCGGCCGGGGCCGAAGAGAAAGAATCTGCCAAAGAATTGACTCTAAATGCAAGTGCGGCGAAGATTGAGGGATGGAGGCTTTATGGCCTGTGAACGAACTTCGCACCGAGTTGCACGTAAGGCTGCGCGTTTAATGCTACGAGGGCGATCCGCAACGATCAGAAGTGTTGCGGCGTCTGCGCTGCGTGCCCGTAAGCGGTCGTCCTGTAAGCGCAGCATGGCTCGCAAGAGTGGACGCTAAACGCGATCTCGTTTTTGTCGAATGGCTCGACTCCCGCCGTGGAGAAGGATGGGTGCGCCTAGCTGAATTAGAGAGTGGCGTCACTCATTGCAGATCGGTTGGATGGATCATAGCCAAAGACTCTGATTCAGTAACACTGGCAAGCCACATCGGAGAAAATCCTGAGCAGTGCTGCGGTGACATAACCATACCTAAAAAAGCAATCTTGACCTTGATTCAAATCCCAAATCCAAAATCCACCAAACGGGTAGCTGCGTAGATGTAAAAGCGGAAGCTCAAGGCTTCCGCTTTCCACGTCCCTGCCTTCTTACGTTGCTAGAAGGGTGCTTCTCCGTCTTTACCTGTCAGTTCTGAATATGTCAGCCTTTTGCCGACGATCTGTGTCACGGCCAGAGCGAACCGATCTCCATCTGTCAATGGGTTATCTTTGGTCGCCCGGTTGTTGTAGCGGAACACCTGCTCATCCAGATAGCGGTCGAGATGGAACGGTTCCACCGCAACGTATGTGCCGCGCAGCGTCCTCTTGAGTAGTGACCAGAAATTCTCGATCCCCTGAGTGTGCACCTGCCCGTTGACGTATTCCTGAGAGTGATTGATTACCTTGTGGACGAAGTTCTTGTTTAACCCGTCGTAAGCTACAGCCTCATCCGTATAGACCTTCGCAAACGGCGTGACGTTGTCGAGAATGGCGTTCTGGAGCGTCTCCCTCTTGATGTTGGGAAGAACTCTCGCACGAACCTGACGTAGTTCGCGGTCAAGCATTCCATGAACTGCAGTTTTGGCAACATAGCCACCTTTCGCGTCGTTCCATGTCTGCAACTTTGCTTTGCGGTCACGGTGCATCTTCTGAGGATTCGGGCCGATGAACGCTTCGTCCGATTCCACAGGACCACCAAATCCGAACTTGTGAGTCCGATCATCTTTGAGAGCCAAGCGAATCCGATGCAGCATGAACCATGCGGTCTTTTGCGTTACACCGATAGTCCGATGAATCTCCCAGCTACTTGCACCGTTCTTGCAATTGGAAATCATCCACATTGCAGCCAACCACTTATCTAAGCCGATTGCGCTGTCCTCAAAGATCGTCCCTACCTTGATGGAGAACTGTGATTTTGGGTGACGAGTCTTGCATTGCCAGAGACGGCGAGCGGGCAGATAAGTAGCCCCTTCGCGTCCGCACAAGGGACACTTCACCTTGCCGTCAGGCCAGCGCCGTTCAGCGAGGTATTCAATGCAGTTCTCAAGCTTCGAGAAATAAAGGATTGCGTCCTGCAACGTCTTGGGATCATGCGCCATGAATCAACTATGCCAGAGAACAGCTGCGGAGTCAAGTATATTATTGCCGTTGGCGACAGGGTCTCGCGCTAAATTACTCTCAGGAAAGAAGTTAGCCGCAGATTTCTCTCAGCAAAGGACTTAACGGCGAAAACGACCTGGACCGGTCAATCTTTCCGGGAATAAGGACCCGTCAGTGGAGGTCCGGTCCCCGGAGCTCCGGGAATCTGCACGCCCGGTGATTTGAGTTTTTCGGGACTTCCGGATCCAAGCAGCGGCGCTTCGCGCATGAGCCCCTTACTTTGATTGTGCGCGCTTTGGGGAATTAGTCGGCAAAATGCGCGGGGGAATCCCAGGCCGAAGTTCCTCTTGTGACAAGATGGCGATCCAGGTGTTAACGGAGGGAGTTATTACTGGGTGGGCGGTGATACACCAACTGTGCGGCACCGGTTAAACTGTTTCGACAACCAACTCAGGCCAACTGTGAAGTGTGACAACGATGATGTTTTTCAACTGGTGGGTTGTGGGCGAGGCGATCTTGGCTCTGCTCATGATCGGGGCAGGTGTCGGAGGTTTTAGAAAAGCGAGAAGGCTACCCCAACGGCTGGCGCGGATTGGAGTGCGGCTCATAAGCGTGCCATTAGCCGGTGTGGGCACTCTCCTTGCGTTGTTGCTTTTCTCAGCAACGATTTTGGTGAGGATGTTGGGATGTCAGAGCAACTCCGCCCCGATCTATTCGCCAAGTCGAGATTTGGTCGCCCGCGTCGAGAATTCGGATGAGGGAGCAACCGGCGGAGAAACGTATGTGGTGCTCTACTGGGCGCACGGCTTACGAAATAAAACCGTTTACTTCGGACCATGGGCTTCTGTCGAGCCAAATGACGTCCGTTGGCTAAGCGACTCGAAGCTAGCAATCCAATACTCTTACACCGTTAGCGGTGACGGTTACTTTTGCAAAAGCACGCCAAACGTAAGTGTCACTTGTTCGCTCCAATCTCGTAATAAGTGAGCCGTTGGTGTATTGTCGCCAATTGGGAAGTTTCGAGTGGGCTAATGTGGTGTGATGCTTTGATTGTGCGCGTTTCGAAGAATTAACAAGCAAAACGGAGCGGGAATTTTGAGCGTGGAATGAGCGGGGTAGAGAAACGTGACGGGCAAGGGAATTGACATCAGCGGATTCTCATCATCGGACTTCCTTGTTCCATAGATCAACTCGAAATGTCCGGCTAGGGGGTGATGCGGCAGCAAGGGCCGCACAGAATCGTCATGAAGGCCACTGCCCTAGTTTGCTGAGGGCTTCTCAACGTGATCGATGACGATAGTCTCGACTTGGCCGTGCCCCGACTTAAGTATCAGTCCAATGCCCTTCATCGACCTCAAAAGGAAGCT
>DATKPJ010000084.1:0-9685 GCA_035524195.1 Occallatibacter sp. | reverse complement strand
CGACGGCCCCGTCAGCGGGCTTCTCTTACTCCAGAAAATCCAGGAATCCTTTCCCAGCGTCAAAACAGTCCTCCTCTTCGAACACTCGGAAGAGCATTTGATCGAGGCGGCATTCCGTGCCGGCGCCAAGGGTGTGCTTTCCCTCTCGAATTCGGGATTCGACATGCTCCGTAAATGCGTGGAGAAGGTTCACGCGGGCGAGGTGTGGGCGAATAGCGCCCAGCTCGTCCAGGTACTCAGTGCTCTCGCGCAGCACGCACCACTGCGCGTACTGAACGCCGAAGGGGTTCGCTTGCTCACGAAACGGGAGGAAGACGTCGTCCGCCTCGTGGAAGAGGGCATGACGAACCGGCAGATTGCTCGCGAACTCCACCTCAGCGAACACACAGTCAGAAATAACCTGTTTCGGATCTTCGACAAGCTCGGGGTTTCGACACGGGTGGAGCTCGCCCTCTATGCAGTTAACTGTTCCAAACAGGCGATTGCTCCCGGCTTGACGATCCGGGAAACGGAAACGGAAAGGCCCACGGAAGACAGGTTGAAGGCCCCAGGCGTTCGATAGTGAGCTGGCTGATCGCACAATTCCTGATGGTTTTTTCCGATTCTGCCGAGACTCGCCCCACGAGAGCACCCGCTGAGTGAAATCGCCGTTCCCAGTGGATTTGTTTAGAAACTACCTCTCGAATGCGCTCTGAATTCCAGCCGGTTGTCCGGGGCGAACTGGAGCTGCGCCCGAGTCCGCGTTGACGGGAGCGCTCTGTTTACTCTTCTCTAAATATCACCCGGTTTGCAAAGCCTCAATTGCTTTTGACCAGGCTTCATCTCACCGCCTCCCGGACGAATTTATGATGATTCTCATCGTTTTATGGCAGCGTTCGGAGTATGATCAGTCTCACTAATTTGGCACGACCATCGCTTTTCGGCCCCGCAGTATAGGACTGCTGTCGAGGTAGATCCAGATGGCCAGTTTTTACTGCTTGGGCTCGATTTCTTCCCCAGGCAATCGTCCGTGCCCCGGCGCGCAGGGACATGGCTCAAAAAGAACTGAATATTTCAATTCTCATTGCGAGTGGTTCGACGATGGCTGGCGACCTGTATTCGCAGTCGCTCAACCGTCGAGCGGGTTTTCGCGTTGTTGCTCACGCGGCCTCGGTCGATGAGGCAGTGCGGGTCGTCCGAACCACCGATGTCGACGTTGCCCTGGTCGGCACGACTCTGGCGGACGGCCCTCATAGCGGGCTGGCTGCTTTGCCAAGGATTCAGGCGGTTCGGCCCAGCGTGAAAGCCATCGTTCTGCTTCAGCGGACAGAAGCCGATCTCATCGTCTCCGCCTTTCGCGCGGGCGCCCGAGGGGTATTCTTTCCAGCGATCGACGGATTTAAGAGGCTTTGCCGATGCGTTGAGAAAGTGAGCGCCGGCCAGGTCTGGGCGAACAATTCCCAACTTCTTCAGGTTCTTGAGGTCTTCTCACGACAAGCCCCGCTCTGCATGGTGAACGTCGATGGCGCCCGACTGTTGACGAAGCGGGAAGAGCAAGTGGTCCAGCTCGTAGAAGCGGGGTTCACCAACCGGCAGATCGCCAGTGAGCTGCACCTGAGCGAGCATACCGTCAGAAACAATCTGTTTCGCATTTTCGATAAGCTCGGGGTGTCTTCGCGGGTTGAACTTGCTCTTTACCGCGTCCACAGTTCGAAGCGTGTTTCTTCTGAAGAATCAGGGTGGGAAAGTCGCAAGCCTGTAGCCTCTGCGATCGAGGCCGGGCAGTTCGAGCGTTCGAAACAGAAAGTCCAGAGCGTCCGCATTACCAGACAGTTGTTCGAGACATTTTAGACATTCAGCCGCAGCGAACTGATCCAGATTCTTGGCAACTTCAGTTTGGTTCGGTCTTGTGTCTATTTGCCGGATGCGTTCGACGGCGTGCGGCTGCTAAGTCATTTCCCCGCGTTCTCCTATTGTGGGCCGAATTTCGCCTCCGGTACCAGCTGCCGCCCGCCGGCATTCCCGATTCTCGAGTGCGAGGGACCGGCGCACCCTCATTTGTTGTTTGGAAATATCCCGGGTTCGGGTCCATTCGCCAATGAGCCGCTCTATTAAATTGCGGGTCAGTGCTTTTTGGGCGGTCCCGGCGTCCCGTCGGACCAGTGGCCAGTCAAAACGAAGAAAGTCGTCAGCCGTTGTTCAGGGTCATATGCCGCCATGACCGGTGAGCCAGGCAGATTAGCGCCCCAGCTTTTCTCAGCATCACCGGCAACATAAAACATCACATGTGGGTGCCAACTCTTGCCGTCATCGTTGAGATACTGCTGCTTCGACATCATGTAGACTATCGTCTCAGGCGCAAGGGGAGGCAACTCCTTGTTGTCCAGAGCCGCCGCAATAGTCGCCGCGATCTCCGCCTTTGATTTTCCTGCCAGGACCAGTTTGCTCTTCGTCAGATAGATAGGCAGAACAGTTCTTGCGGCGGGTGAATTGAAGCAATGAGGGGCGCCCACTTTGGGATTCCAAAACTGTGGATCATCGGTGGTGTTAGCCCATGATCGCTCGACAACGCAGACAAAGCCATTCGTGCCTTTCACCGCAGTCGTATAGCCGTTCCTTCGCAAAACCATCACTTCGGCGGCGTTGGAAATCGATGCTGGAGCGGCACTCCGAGCCAGCGCGACTTCAGCATTCTCGTCCACAATCAAATACTGATCGAGAGGAGCCATGACCGGATAAGGAGCCTTCTCAACCCGCGCTTGTGCACAGGCCAGCCAAGACGAAAAGATCGGAACGACGAATGCCAAAGCCGTGATCCTGATATTGTTCTTCCGCATTGGGTTCTCCTGAAAAGCAATGGTGTCCGATTCGTCCTGCCACGGGGTTCCGGCGCGATGCCGGCCTTAGTGTACTCATTCTGCTGTTGATCCAACATCAACTCGTCCAGCCGTCAGCCAAGCCACAGCTTTTTATGGTCAGGCGAACGCGTCGTAACGTGAGTTCCTCATTGCTTCATCTATACGGTATGACGGAAGGGCAACGTCGCGCGATCTCATAGAGTGGACAGTTCCCCGATATACTTTGGGATTGGTCAATTAAGGATTGATAGGAAGGTTACTGTGGCAGACATTGCGTTGGAGTACAGGGGCTATTGCGATTCCGATGCTGAGCAGGTCACGGCGGTGCTCGCCGATGTCTTTTCGCGTCACGATCCTCTTGCATATGCGGCCCACGTGACCCACGAAGAATTTGCGGGATTCGTACGCAGCCTTCTGCCGCAGGCAGGAAATGATGGCCTGACCATCGTCGCCTGCGTGCCGCGGACGGGCGAGGTTGTGGGTGTGATGCTAACCAACGATGGCGCGGCAGACTCAGCGGAAGAGCTGGCGGAGTTGAACCAGAAATTCAGACCCATTGCGAGCATCCTGGGAGAGTTGGACGAGATCTACCTTGCCGGCCGCAAGCCTGCGCCCGGTGAGATGCTTCATCTATATCTCCTTGGGGTTTCCGATCGTGTCGCAGGGCAGGGCATCGGGCAGCAGCTTGTGCTTCGCACTGTAGAGCACGGGGCTTCCAAGGGTTACAGAATCGCGTTTGCCGAATCGACCAACAGGAGATCGCAACACATCTTCAAAAAGCTTGGATTTGCCGAGCGCGCCCAGATTCTCTATGGAGAGCACGTTTTCGAAGGGCAAAACTTCTTCGCCGTTGTGGCTAAGCATGGTGGTCCCATTCTGATGGAGAAGATGCTCGCGGGCGCGTAGCTTTGGCCGCCCGCCGAATAAACGCCATCCTCAGGTCTGGCTCTCGAATTCTCCGATCTCGGCAAGGACGAGAGCATCTCCCTCGGGATTTGCCTCTCCATCCGCAGTAGCGATCATCTGTTTCGGCAGGAGCGGGATGAGGGGCAGGACGAGTGCGTAAGTTACGGTGATGGCCACGACGCAATATTGGAAACCGTGTGCGGGACTCAGGCCAAAGAGCCACGACCCAAAGACGTCTCCTACGCGGGAGGAGAACGGATAGAGGGACATGACGATCATCATGAGCGTTCCCTGTAAACCGGGAGGGCAGGCGCGGATCGCGACATCGATCACTGCTGCGTTTGCCAGCCCGCCCATGAGACCGATGAACACCGCCGCGAGCAGAGCCTCATTTCCGCTATGGATGAAGACCAAGGGGATGAACTGCGGCACACCAACGATCATGGCCAGCCACAGCAGCTTGCGCGCAGGAAACCTGGTGCAGAGAAATCCGTACAGAAGGGTGGTGGGAAGAAAGCCGGCATAGAGGATCGCCGAAAAATTGGCATAGGCGGCATCCGATGCATGAAGCTGATTGGTGAGGAAGTACTGCATAGGCGTGTTGGCGCCGGGAGTGAAGAACCAGAGCATGTTGATGAGGATGACCGGATAAATGGCGCGATGCTTGAATAGTTGCTTTACATCGCGTAGAAAACTGGTGCGTGATGCGTGAGGATTCTCATACACTCGCCTGAAGACGGAGCGCGGTTTCCAGAACCCGAATACGCCGAGGGTGGCGGTCAGAGCCATCACCAGCAGAAAGACCTGGCGAGGTGACAGATCAGTAGACATCCAACCCGATACGAAGTACCCCAGAATTGCTGCGAGGGATATGAAAACATTGGACAAGGTGCTGAGCCTTCCCGGCATCAGTGCTTCCTGGCCGATGAGTGCGAGCAAGCCCTGAAACGCTGCGGCCACAAAGCTGTAGAAGATGGTGGTGAAGAGCATTCCCAGCACCAGCCCCATGTAGGTGGTTCGCGAAAAGGCTCCCCCCGCGAGAGCGATCACGGTGAGAGGAACGAAGATGCGAAAGTAGCCGGCGTCGCGCCTGCCAAACGGATTCCATGAATCGCGGACCAAGCCGAAGATAAATCCAGCGTAGAAGGGAATCCCCGTAATCAGCCGAAACCACGAAACCTCAGAAGCGGAGGCGTGCGAAGGTCCTTGAGCATATAAGAGGTGGGGATATCCAATACCCATTGCGGGCTGGTGATATTCACAAGCAGAGCAAGGAGGCTGAAGTAGAGATAGAGCAGTCGTGTGCTTGACTTTGGTTCGACTTCAGGCATGACGAATGATGTAGTGTAGCATCTGCCAATATCCCACCCAATTCAGCGGCGGCCGCTGCCTATAGGTGTCGCGATCGGAGCTTGCGCATCCGCAGACTTTGGCCCCCAACGGCATTCAATGAGTGCCTCGCCCTTCCATAGAAGGTCAGCCTGTGTCCACAGTTATTTGTGGTTTGGTAAGTTCATATGTGATGTTTTTCTTTCCGAATCCACTGGCAATCGGACGCGTCCATTTTCCGCAACGCCGAAGGCCATCTAGGCCTTGACAGATTAAAGAGTACGAACGTACTCTTATGGCCATGCGGTATTCGCCTGAACACAAAGCGCAAAACCACGAGAACATCCTTTCCGTGGCCGCTCGCTCATTCCGCGAACACGGCGGTGACAGCAGCGGCATCGGGACGGTGATGAAGAAGGTAGGCCTGACAAAAGGGGGCTTTTACCGGCATTTCAAAAGCAAAGACGATCTGTTCGTCGAAGCCGTGTCGCGGGCATTCGACGAGATGGGAAATGGCATGCTGGAAGTGGCAAAGTCCGCGCCTGAAGGTCAGGCTCTGCGCGCCATCATCGAACGCTATCTGAGCCCACGGCACGCGAATTCGCCAGGAATGGGTTGTGTGCTCGCTGCCCTCGGACCCGAGCTGGCGCGAAAGTCCCTGTCGGTGCGGAAACGGATTGAGGTGTCGCGAGAAGCCTACTGTGAACGCGTGCTTCCGTTTGTTCCTGGCCTGACGCGAGAAGAGAAAGTTGCGAAGTTCCAGCTGCTGTTCCCCAGCATGGCCGGAGTGCTCACGGCGGCACGGATCACCTCGTCGCCTAAAAAGCGCGAGCAGATGCTGACGAAGGCGAAGGACTTTTTCATTCAGCACTTTGCCGAACATTAATTTTTTTAATCCATAAGAGTACAATCGTACTCTTAGAGAAAGTACAACGATTCCGAACCGGAGGTAAACCGATGAAGTTCATGATCCCCTTTCTTCTTGCAGCGCTGCCGTATTCTTAGCAGCACAATCCCAATCGCAACTGGAGGCCGCTTCCGCCCTCCCCAGTATCGCCGTGCCCACAACCACCGCGGTGTTGGTCATCGAGACTCCCAGAAAGGGGGTGACTTTTGAGCAAGTCATGCTGTTATTCCGGACGAGATTCGGGCAACCGTGAACCTGTACCTCGACGGAAAAATTCGCGAATGGGATTCGCGCGGCGACGGCAGGGGAGTCATCTTCCTCGTCGACGAGAAGTCAGCAGACGAGGCGCGTGCCTTCATGGAGACGGTGCCACTCGCAAAGGCACAGTTAATCGACACCGTGTACATTTCTGTCGGGCCATTGATGCCCCTGCGCTCGTTGATGAACTCAGGAGCGCAGAAGTAACCGTTCTTGTGACAGCGCTGCTGCCCAAAGGGCTCCTCATAGGGACTTTCAGCCTCTCGCCGCAGGCCCCATCTTGCTTATTGACGAATACGGCTGTTCGCCAAATCTGAATTGGAGACAGAATGTCGACCGCAATCATCTTCAACCTGCATCTCGTATTAGGATATGTCGCGTGGTTGCTTTGCACAGGCACATACATCCTTCCCAAACTCAAGGCGATGAGCCGGATCGACGCACAACGTGCCATCGCTACGCTGCACAGCTTTCGATTTTTCGGGCTTGTATTTATTCTTCCCGGCGTCGTCGGCCACAATCTGCCTGCGGGCTTCGCGCGGCCCGCTGCGTTTGGAGACCTGGCAACTGGATTGCTCGCTATTCTGGCTCTTGCCACGATAAGAATGCGTCTATTCTTCTGGCCGCTCGTCGTTGGCTTCAATCTCGTGGGAACCATTGACCTCATCGTCGCGTATTACCACGGCGTCCGATTAGGGCTGCCGGCTCTATCTGGAGAACTGGGTGCGGCCTATGCGATTGTGATCATCTATGTGCCGTTGTTGATGATCACGCACCTCGTCGCGTTCTATTTGATGTTGCGCCGTCAGCCAGCGACAGTGCGAGCCGCCGCCCACAATGTAATCGCTTCCTGAATTGATCGCGTTGCCAGGGCCCCTTTGGAACCCGGAATGATCGGGCGGCATGAGCTTGAAGCACCGGCGGCTATCGAATAGCTCCGTAAACGCCACAGCGTCTTCTATGGCGATTACGCAGAGGTTGAGAGAACTTCTCTCATCTCCCGGGGTGTGGCCGGCTCAAGGCCTTTGTGAGTCGAATGAGTCCTTGGCGTATTGCAAGCTCGTCGAATCCGCCAAAGCCAAGGAGCAGCGCTTTCGGATCAGGACGTCTCAGGTTGCATCGATCGACGGCAAGAACCTCAATACCCTGGGCCGCCGCCAGCTTTTCCGCCTGTCGCGAACTCATTCCATTCTTGAGGTACCCGATCGTATAGAGGCCTGCCCTGACGCTGGAGATCTCAAGCAACCCACCGAGATGTTGTCTGGCTCCTTCCATGAGTGTCGCGAGTCGCTCCGCGTACAGATTCCGCATCCTCCGCAGATGACGCGCCAAATGCCCATCCACGATGAAGTCGCAAAGCACCGCCTGGTCAAACGATGAATTCCGGAAATCGGTTCGGTAGCGAAAACTCAGGAAGAAATCGATCAAGGGCGCAGGTAATACCACGTAGCCCACGCGTAAGGCTGGAAAGAGCGTCTTGCTGAACGACCCGATGAAAATAACGCTTGAGTGATGATCGAAGCTTTGCAGGGCGGGTACAGGCGGTCCCTCAAACCTGTATTCGCTGTCATAGTCATCTTCAATAACAAAAGCGCCGACGCGCGAGGCCCAGCTAAGAAGGGCCATCCGCCGTTCCAGCGACATCGTTACCCCCAGCGGAAATTGGTGAGCCGGCGTTACGTAGACTCCTTTCGCATCCCGACAGGTCTTGATTCCGTCGGAAACAGACAGCCCTTCGTCATTCACTGGCACAGCAACAATCCTGGCTCCGACATTGTCAAACGCGATTCTGGCTCCGAAATATCCAGGGTCCTCCATCCATATCGGATCGCCCTTTTTTAAGAGCAGCCGTGCCAACAGGTCGAGCGCCTGTTGTATTCCGGAAACGATGACCACTTGTTCCGCAGTGCATCGCACCCCGCGCGACGTGCGCAAATACTCGGCGATTGCATCGCGCAGTGGCCGATACCCACGCCGATCAGCCTCTTTCTTTAACCATGACCTGAAGTGACGCGCTCGGTCTGCGGTAATACGTCCCCAAACCTCTGACGGGAATTCGTTGATGGCTGGAACTCCAATCCGAAAGGGACGGATCCTGTCAACAAATGCCAGGTCAACCCAGGGTTGCGGCCGTTTATAGGTCGAAACGACGCGACGAATATATGCCGGTGTCGTGGTTGCCTGGCGGGCCGGTCGGGGCGCCTCCACTCGATTGACCAACGTGCCGAATCCGACACGCGAGGTGACATATCCCTCTGCTTGCAAACGCTCCAGAACGCTGACGACTGTGCCCCGGGAGAGTTCGTATTGCCTGGCGAAATCTCTTGACGACGGCAATCTGGCCCCGGGCGCGAGCCGGCGGTCAAGAATGGCAGAGCGCAGTTCGCCGTACAACCAATTGGTTAGGGTCTGATGGCGTAGTCGGCTTTTGAGCGTGAGTTCGAACGAGCTAATGGCTTTTGGCATCTCAAATGGTCCAATAAATTTAACGAAAAATGGCTCTATTCGATGTACCAATGATGCCATAAGATCAGTCCTGAAATCGAGAACCGCACGGATCGCCGTTGCGATCCGGCTTCTCGCTGAGCGACTCATGGGAGATCAACAGATGAAAGTCGGAGTTTGGTTCTATGGCTTGGGCACCGCTCTTACCGGCGTTCTGGATATCGTTTTTGGTGCATTCGATACCTCTCATCAGCCCATCCAGTCTCTGGGCAACAACTTCTCTGGTCACCTGCTGGCCTGCGTCGCGGGCGTCTGGCTGGTCGCAGCGGGTCTTGCCACCTTGTGGCGGCGCAGCGTGACGATTGGCGCCGCGGCATCCGCCATCGCCTACTTGATTTTTGTGGCCTTGTGGCTGCCTCGATACTATGCCGCGATTCACGCACTTGGCTTGCGAATCGACGTCTTACTCGGCGTCTCTTTCGGGCTCGGACAACAGCTAATGCTGGTCGCTCCGGCAGCAATCCTTCTCGTGTCCATCGCCTCAACGGATTCTCTGTTGCAGGCCAGAGTCACAATCGCGGCACGCTGGATGTTGGGATTGCCGCCCATCCTCTTCGGCTTACTCCATCTCATCGGCATTCGCGTCTTCGCGAGCATCGTCCCGCACTGGATGGGGTTTGCATATTTTTGGACGGTGCTGACCGGAATCGCCTTCATCCTGGCAGGAAGTGCGATTTGCTCAGGAATCATGGATGTCCTGGCCGCCAGGCTTCTTGCGTTGATGCTGTTGCTGTTTGAAGGTTTTGTAGAAATACCTCCTGTTTTTATCCGACTGCACGATCAGAGAACATGGGGTGCTGCTGTCTACAATCTGGCTGCGATAGGGGCATGCTGGATATTCGCCGAGTTTCTCGCCAGCCACGCAGATCGAGGGCGAATCCAACCCGCGGGGAGTGTCGCCGCGTCACGCCCCGATCCGTTGGTCGTGTGAGGAACGCGTGGT
>DATKPJ010000083.1:0-8671 GCA_035524195.1 Occallatibacter sp. | reverse complement strand
GTCCCGATCGGAGATCAACCCGCTCTCGCGTGCTATTTGCAAGCCCAATAGCTCCGTCAATCCTTCGTATACCCATAGCATGGTGTCCTGCATCGGCGTGTTGAAGTCTGGAGTCACCATGCCGGCGGGGCGATGCGAGATCCCGTTCCACGCGTGGATATATTCGTGGGGAAAGAGCGAGGCCGCCATCGAGGTATATTTCTCTGGGCTCAGAAAGTAGTCGGCGGGCAGAGATATCTCACTCGATTCCCGATGCTCGTTGCCGCCATCGTTCGGCAACCGATCTGTGGCAGAGACCAGGAAATTGTAGTGCCGGAACGGCACGGACCCGAACAGTTCATTCGTCAGCTTAACCGTTTTACGCAAGGCTTCCAGCTGCCCAGGAGAAACAGTCAGATCATTCGCTTCGTCGGCCACCACGTCCAGTCGCACAGGATGCGCACCGTCCGTTGACAGCAGCCAGCTACTCATAAATCGTCCAGCGACGACGGGCGCATCCGCCAATTCCGAGAGCGGGCATAGCTGGTAGTCGATAGTATTGTCTGCTGCCATTATCACGCGAAGGCTGGAGGCCGCCTGAAAACCTGCGGGCAGACGCAACTGCGCAGCCACGGGAATGTCGTTCACGCTCATGCCCTGCGGGTAGAGCAGCATGTGTTCCCATTGAACCTGTACGATATTGCGGGACATGACTCCCGCACTCACGGGAGACAGATATTGAAAATGGGCTTCGAGAGTAGTTGCATTGCGCGGGAGAGATACGTGGAAAGTGTTGACATCCAGCGTATCGCGGCGCCACTCCAAAGGCCGTCCATTAAGCTGTAGCTCGAGACCGGCAAGATCGGCGACAGAAACGGTTGGCGCATGACTTCCAATTTCCCACCTGGGATATAACAACGTGATCGAATCCTCGCCATGAAGAGGAATCACCTCGGTGACAGAGAATACCTTGTGTACTGTGTCAGTTGCGTCTACCTGAATTTGGATCGGGCCCTTTGCGCTGGCCACGGATGCCCTGGCGAGGGTGGAGGGAATCGCGCAACACAGTATCGGAGCGACAACAAGTTTGGACGTCAGTCTCATTGGGAGGACCTCGCCAGCGAGCAATCAAGTGTATGCAGACCCGCGGAAGGGCGGGCCACCCGTACAGGTTCTTGCAGCGGGAACTATTTTAGGCGCAACAATTTCAAGGAGCGAAAAGAGAGACCAGAGGAAGAGAACCCGCATCTCAGAACGGATTCCGCAATCTTGGTCTCCAGACGAAGCAATGCCTATCTTTGCAGTCCTCACTCCAGCGACAGTTCCATGAAGACATCGGCGCGGCTATAGGGCATCGGCGGAAGAGTCTCAGGTTTTACGTGGCGAAAACCAACCGATTCGTACAAGTGAACAGCGTTCTTGAGCCGTGTATTACTGCCGAGGAACAGAGACCTGGCACCGATGCTTCTGGCCTGCGCGATGGCGTGCTGAAGCAAACGGCGGCCGATACCTCTTCCGCGCAAGTGAGGAGAAACTGCCATCTTGGAGATCTCATAGACTCCATCCCGCATCGGGATCAGCGCGACGCATCCTACGGCTTCAGCGCCGGCATAGGCCATGAAAATATGTCCGCCCTTCAGAAGAATTGAGTGGACCGGATCGTTCAAAATTTCGCGGTCTTTGGCTTCAAGTGTGAAATACCGCGTAATCCACTCTTCATTCAGCGTCCGGAACGCAGTGGTGTCATAGCCGGGCGCGAGCGGGCGAATCTCGATTGCGTTGGGGGAATCGACCGGCACCCCGGGGCGAGCAGTAAGCATAGACCTCCTCTGTGAAATATCGAGCCGAATTACCACCTCGATGGTTTCTACTCTGCCCTGAGCGGGTCGACGGGGTCCATGCGGGCAGCGCGACGCGCTGGGACGGCGGTGGCTGCCAATCCGCAGAGGACTAGCCCAAGGGGTGCCAGGACGATCGTCCAGGGATCAGATGCAGTGACGCCATAGAGGAATGCGTGCAGCAGGCGGTTGCTCCATTCTGTCCCGCCTGCCGTGAAAAGCGACTCATCAGCGGATCATGCTTGGTCCGGAGTCCCATGAAGCAGCCGCTCGATCCACGGCACCATCGCTTTCTTCGGCTCACCCATCGCCGCATTCGACACGTCCTGCCACGCTTCCCAGGTCGCCAGGCGCTGTGCATACGCATCCCGTGCCCTCGGCAGAATCGAATTGCCCAGTCCGAGTCGCAGCGGTGGTTCGTCCGCGTCCACAAGTTTCAGGACGGCTTCTGAAGTCGCCTCCGGGTCGCCCCGTTCCATTCCGGCCAGACGGGTCAGAAACTGCCTCCGAAACTCCGCGTATGGCTCCAGGGCCTCCGCGATCTGTGCAGATTTGCCGAAATCGGTTGCGTAAGCTCCGGGTTCAACCAGCGTGACCTTGATGCCAAAAGCTTTCACCTCCTGCGCCAGCGACTCGTGTAAAGCCTCGACCGCCCATTTCGTGGCGCAGTAGAAACCGATGAGCGGCAGCGCCGTGATCCCAAGTCCGCTCGAAACGCCGAGGATGTGTCCGCTCCCTTGCTTTCGCAACAGAGGCAGGGCCGCTCGCACAACTCGGACCATGCCGAGGTAGTTCGCGTCGAACAGGTCGCGGATTTGCTCGTCGCTCGCCTCCTCCGTGGCCGCGAACAGGCTGGTGCCGGCATTGTTCACAAGAACATCCAGTCTGCCGAAGTGCTTGAACGCCTGCTGAACGACCTGGGACACTTGCTCTGAATTGGTCACGTCGAGGGCCAGTGGCAGGACAGCATCTCCGAAGCGCTCTTTAAGGCCCGCGACATCTTCCAATTTGCGCGCGGTGGCCGTGACCTTATCTCCGCGCTGGAGCGCGGCCTCGGCCCAGATGCGGCCGAAACCGCGAGAAGCGCCAGTGATAAACCATGTCTTCTTCATATTGATTCCTCTCGAATTGGTTGAATTCGGTTTGGCTCGTACGCAGTGCCCCTCTGTTTTGATTCAGTCCTGCGCATAATGCATTTTTCCGAGATCGGTGAGGAGGTCAGGGCCGCTGGGGTTCCATCCCAGCTTTGCGCGGGTCTGCGCGCTCGAAGTCTGAGCGTCCCACCCCGCGAAGAATCCGAGGAAACCAAAATGCTCCTGGGCCTGCTCTGGTGAGATAGAAATGACCGGCACGTTCAGCCCGCGGCCGATGGCGGTGGCAATGTCTTTCAACGGCACTCCCTCTTCTGCGACCGCGTGATACCGGGCTCCCGCTGTGCCTTTTTCGAGAGCAAGTCTGTAAAGACGTGCAGCGTCGACCACATGCACAGCAGGCCAGCGATTGTGTCCGTCGCCGATGTACGCTGAGACTCCTTTGGCACGCGCTATCGCGATCAGTGGCGTGATGAGGCCCTGTTTTACCGTGTCATGGACTTGCGGCAGGCGCATCACCGCAGCGTGTACGCCGTGATCCAGGAGCGCAATAGCCGTTGCCTCCGATGCGCGAGGATACGTGGCCGAAGGCGGAATCGGTGGATCATCCTCGGTAGCCACGCGGCCCTGTGCCACTCCAACACCAGAGGTGACGATGAACGGACGGCTGGACCCTTGCAGCACGGAGCCAATGGTCTCGATAGCGCGCTTGTCCACTTCGCAGTTTTGCGCGAACCTCGTCCAGTCGTGCCGGAAAGCGACGTGAAGGACGGCGTCGACTGCAGCAGCCCCCGCGCGCAGGCTCTCCAGGTCTTCCAGATCGCCTCGCTGTACCTGGGCCCCGGCGGCGCTCAGAAACTGGGCCCCCGCATCGCTGCGCGCAAGGCCAAGCACCTGGTGCCTTGCGCTGATGAGTTCCGGGACAATCCTTGAACCGATGAATCCTGTCGCACCCGTTACGAAAACACGCATAGGAAGCTCCTTGACCTCTTTACAACCAGCATTGACCAGCCAGCGTCTTTGCAAGTAAAACGGAGATGTTCTCCGAATTAGTAGATAATCGGAAGCTGTCTCCGGTTGCAAGGTTTTTGCAAATGACCTCGAAGCGATCCCAACCCGTTCAGCGAAAGCCGCGAATGGACGCTCTGCGCAATCGCGAGCGTATTCTCGAAGTGGCGAAGGGGGCCTTTACGCGCCATGGCGCAAGCGCGAGTCTGGACGACATCGCAAAGCAGGCGGGTGTCGGAGCCGGTACCTTGTATCGCCATTTCTCTACGCGTGATGCGCTGATCGAAGCGGTCTATCGGAGCGAGGTGGAAAAGTTGGCCTTGGCAGCGCGCGGCTTCATCGCCGCGATGGCCCCGCTCGAGGCTCTGCGCGCCTGGTTGTTGCTCTTCGTCGATTACATCGCGGCAAAGCACATCATTGCGCCTGCTCTCAACAGCGTCGCCGGAGGCCCTTCCAGGCTTTATGAGGGTTCTCGCAGCTTGGTACAGGGAGCGATCGAAGAGTTGGTGAAGCGCGCGAAGAAGAGCGGTGATGTGCGAAGAGATATTGACGCCTCCGATCTGCTTCGCGCGGTGATCGGCGCCTCTTATGTACCCTCCGGGGGCGATTGGCAGCAAAGCGCCAGAAGACTGGTAGACATACTCATCGCCGGTTCTCGCCCAGCCGGATAGACCGCTCCGAATGCATAGATAACGGGAGACAAATCTTCCATCGATTCTCTCGAGCGCCCGACCCTCTGGCCTCCGCGTTAGAATGGTGACATCATGAATGCCACAATGAATCACAGTTTGGAGACCGAATTTCGCTATGCTCTCGATGTAATGGAGGCGCGCTCGCATCTTGGCCTGGACGATGAGTACGCCAGCACTCTGCGCGCCATTCTGCTGCGCCGTGTTGCATCGGCGGAAAGTCCGGTCTCCGCCCGCCCCGCCCCGCCGGTTCGCGTTTTCGTTCCAGAGGATATCTCCGCCTAGAGCGCACATCGGGCTGCGCTTGCAGGGCCGGTGTTATCGCTTAAGCTCGCCAGTGTAGCCAGCGGCCACGATGTTACTCTGAACGGCTTCCATAACCCGGGGGGTGGGCATTCCCCTGGTCATCACGCCCTCAAAAAAGTAGCCCTTCGCCCAGTTGCTGTTATCGCCGCCGATGCCGAGGATTATGGCCCCTTCTTGTCGCATGGGCTGGTAGCCGTTGGGAAGAGCGATGGTTCCGGTCGTGGAGAGGGTTCCGGACTGCGCGTTGCCCTGATAGATGGCGTAGGAGTGCTGACCGTCATTGGCGCCCATGTCAGTGACATAGATGGTGCCGGGCGCCACCTTGAGGTGGCCATAGATACCGTTCTCCATGTCAAGCCCTGCGTCAGGTCTGCATGGGTTGCCGTGACACATGATGTTGATAGCGTCCATGTGTCCGGCTTTGTTGTCGAGATTGTTCGTCTCGGCGTTGCCGAAGTCAAAGCAGCATTTGCTGTTGAGATTGAGTGCAGAGGTCACCATGTAGACGCCCTCAGGCTGACCGTTGACCGCTGTTTGTTTCGGATTGTCGTTGCGGTAGCCCATCCCAGGGGAAATGGAGATGCCATACACTTTGTGTCCTGCGATGGTTGCGGGGAGAGCGCTGGCTGTTGCGGGAAGGTCGTAGCCGTTGGGTCCCGGGCCGTGGGCTGCGCCGCCGGGAGGCGCGGGTGTCAGGTCATTATGGTGAGGTGACTGGTCGTAGAGCTTTGTGATGGTGCAAGATGTCTTGGCGCAGAAGGTATTCTGCGCTGCAGCGTTGGCGTAACCGTCGGGGAGAAGGCCGATGTCAGCATGGGCATTATCTGACTGGCGAGTGACCTGGTAAAGCGGACCGGTGTAGGTGCGATACAAGGCGCGGGTGGTGCTGAAGGCAGCAACACAGGGAGTCGCGGGAGCGTACAGGTCACACGGACGAGGCGCGACCCTTTGCGCAGAAGCGACGGCGGCAAGGGTGATCGCGAAAAGAACAATTGTGGGCGGCAGGACCTTTCCGAACAATGTCAGTGATTTGAGTTTCATGGGAAGTTCGTAAGCCCCTTTACTTTATTGGTTTCGCTTTTCTGCCTGACGGTTGGCCCGGGCAACGGGATTCCAACATCGAATTTGAGACTCTCCCACATTACCCCGAAGGCCCGCGCAAGGAGACGCTGGAATCAGGCTGGAAAGAAACGGCGCGCTCGGACCCCGGAATGATCACGCGCATCATTGTGCCATTTGAAGGCTATCCGGGCTGCTATGTCTGGCACTGTCACATTCTCGAACACGAAGACAATGACATGATGCGGCCTTACGAGGTCCTGCCACACTCTTGAGGTGATCGCTCCCGCGCCGTACACGCCCCCTGTATGGGAAGGGAATAGATCAACGCGCCAAGGTGACCACCTCCGCTAAGCTGTGGTATACGTTCTCTCGGAATCTCGCACCGACAGGAGAGTCATGAAGACAAAACACTTCGCAATCCTTGCTTGCGCTGCGTGGTTTCTAGCGCCCGTTGTTCAGCCGCAGTCCTCCGGTACGGCAGTTCTCACCATTCACGCTGATCAGACGGCCTCCAAGGTGAGTCCCACGCTCTATGGCTTGATGACTGAGGAGATCAATCATTCGTATGAGGGTGGGTTGTATGCCGAGTTGGTTCAGAACGGCACATTTCGTTCCGACTGGTCGGGGATAAACGACTGGATACTGGTCGAGGACGGCAATTCCGAGGCAAAAATCAGCGAGGACAAAAGCACGGGACCGAGCGAGGCGCTGCCTCACAGTATCCGCATCCAGGCAAGCGAAGCGAGTGCGCAAGCTCCGGCAGGCGTGCGAAACGACGGTTTCTGGGGAATTCCGTTGCATCCGAACACGACGTATCACGCATCGTTTTTTGCCAAAGAGGACTCGACTGATGTAGGCCCGGTTACCGCCAGTCTCGTCGCGAATCAAAGCGGAAAGGTGCTGGCAAGCGCGGTTGTGCCAGGGATCGGGACCGCTTGGAAGGAGTACAAGTTCACGCTGAAGACGGGCGCGATCGAGTCCTCGATGGAGAATCACCTGGTCCTGACCGTTGCACATCCTGGAAGTCTCTGGCTTCAGCTCGTGTCGCTCTTTCCCCCGACATATCACGACCGGCCCAATGGCAACCGCATCGATCTGATGGAAAAGCTGGCTGCAATGCACCCCCAATTCCTCCGCTTCCCCGGAGGAAATTTTCTCGAGGGCGATCATCTGGCCGATTGGTATGACTGGAAGAAGACCATTGGCCCTCGCGTGGATCGTCCCGGTCATCCGAGCCCGTGGAATTACTGGTCGACCGACGATTTCGGATTGCTCGAGTTTTTGGAGTGGTGCGAGGACCTGCATATGCACCCCGTGCTGGCCGTGTATGCCGGCTACTCGCTGATGCACGAGCACATCAACCCGGGGCCGGACCTGGAGCCCTATGTGCAATCGGCGCTGGATGAGATCGAATATGTGAGCGGCGGACCGGAAACAAAGTGGGGCGCCCGGCGTGCCGCGGACGGTCATCCCCAGCCGTTCCACCTGACTTATGTCGAGATCGGCAACGAGGACGAGTTCGACACGTCAGGCAGCTATGACGGCCGCTACGAGCAGTTCTACAAAGCGATCAAAGCGAAATATCCCGAATTGCAACTGATTGCCACGGCGCCGATCAAGAGCCTGAAGCCGGATGTGCTGGATGACCACTATTACCGGCGCGCAACGGATTTCTTTCACGATGCGGACCACTACGACAAGGCAGACCGCCAGGGCCCCAAGATCTTTGTGGGAGAGTGGGCAACGCGTGAGGGAACGCCGACTCCGAACATGGGCGCCGCGCTGGGCGATGCGGCCTGGATGACCGGTCTCGAGCGAAACAGCGACCTGATCGTAATGGCCAGCTACGCGCCCCTGCTTGTGAATGTGAGCCCGGGCGCGATGCAATGGAGCACGGACTTGATCGGCTATGACGCGATGCGCAGTTATGGCTCGCCGAGTTATTACGCGCAAGTGATGTTTGGCAGTTATCTCGGAGACACGAAGCCGGTTTCTGCAGCGGATGGCGGCGGACCAAGATTCTTTTATTCCGTTACGCAGAGCGAGGCGAAGAAGAAGATCTATCTGAAGCTGGTTAATGCATCTTCCGATTCGCAGGCGGTCGAGATCAAGTTGACGGGAGCGAAGCTCGCCGGGGAAGGCAGAGTGATCAGCCTCAGCGCGCATGATCCAGATGCAACCAACACGATCGATCAACCGAAGGCGATTGTGCCGGTGGAGAGTGTGCTGAACGGGGTTGCGGGCACATTCCATCATCGCGTGCCCCCGTACACGATCGAGGTGGTTGTACTCGATACACAATGAAAGACGGCTATCCGGTATCCGGATGGCCGGTTCCCACGAGCTTTCACCTTTGTGGATAAAGGTGCGGCTCCTGCATGGGCCAGGCTCTGGATCGTTGCTTTGAACGGCCGGGCAGAAGGCTGACCCCCTCCTCCCCGGTTTCTGGACGTAAATTATTCTTTGCATTGGGGTTGGCGACCAGCGTCCGCGCCAAATTACTCTGCCCATTGAAGTTAGCCGCAGATTCCTCTCAGGAAAGGACTTACGGGGCATTTTTGCCGGATGACCTCGGCCGCTTCCCGTCTGCCTGGTTCTCCCCAACACCCATTATGAAGAAAACGGAGAAATAGTCGGCAAAGGAGAACCGGAAAATCCAGCTTCCAGCTCTCAGCTGTCAGCCCGTAGCTTTGCGTCC
>DATKPJ010000082.1:0-17598 GCA_035524195.1 Occallatibacter sp. | reverse complement strand
GCCAAGCTGACGACCATGCCGCCGCTTGGCGCCGCGGCATTCAGCGAGACCGTGCAGGCATCGGTTCCGGCTCCGGTCATGGAAGAGTTAGTGCACGAGATCGCCTTCAGAACCGGCACACCGGTGCCGGCAAGAGCCACTGTCGATGAACTTCCTGTCGAGGAGTTGCTGTTGATGGTCAGCTGACCGGAAGCTGCACCCGAAGAGGTGGGAGAGAACAGAACGTGCAGAGTCGCAGTCTGGCTCGGATTCAGCGTGAGTGGGAAGGTTGCTCCGGATATCGAGAAACCCGAACCTGGGACAATCGAAGCGACCGTCAACGGCGCTGTGCCGGTTGAATTGAGCGTGAGAGTCTGAGTTCCAGTCGAGCCCACCGCCACGTTCCCAAAGTTGAGAGTTGAAGGACTGGCGCTCATTGTTGCGAGAGCCGGATTGAGTTGAAGCGAGAAAGCAATGGAATCCTTGGAAGTTGAGGCCGTGAGGCTGGCCGTCTGACTCGAATTTACCGCTGAAACTGAGGCCGTGAAAGTTGCGCTTGTGGCTTTTGCCGGTACGGTAATGGAAGACGGAACTGTGACCGCCGCAGTGTTGCTGGCCAGATTCACTGCGAGTCCGCCGGAACCAGCCTTCGAGTTCAAAGTGATTGTGCAGGTGTCGCTCTCTGCGCCTGTCACGGATGTGCTATTGCACGTAAAAGTATTGAATATATGAGCTCCGGTTCCGTGGAGACGAACCATGGTCGTCGGGGTGGCTGCGGAGTTGCTGCTGATCTCCAGTTGTCCATCTGCATCGCCGGTGGACGTGGGATCGAATGACAGGTTGACCGTTTCAGATGCTCCCGCCGCAAGAGTTACCGGAACGCTGGTGCCGCCTATGACGGAGAATGGCGACCCGGAAACGGTGAATTGCGAGATTGCGACAGCGGTGCTTCCCTGGTTGGTAACTGTTACCGACGAATTCACGGTTTGGCCGATCACCACGGTTCCAAAGCTGACCTCGTCAGTTGACGCGCTCAACGATCCACTCGGAGCGTTGAGGTGAAATGAGGCGCCACAGCCGGAGAGCAACACTCCGGCACCAATAGATATAAGTACTGCAATCGCTTTGGGTTGGACTGCTTTGTAATTGGCAATTAAGCGGAAAAATTTTGAAACAAGAAGAACGTGGATCACCTATGACACCTCAGAAAGCCATCCGCGCACTCTTTGGCTCACTGGGTGTTAAAGGTCCCGGGGCCCTGGAAAAACTGGTTCATCCTAAGTGCTGGCTTGTTCGCAGGATCGGTCAGGACCAAAAAAGTAACTGTGATTTTGATCACTAAAGTGGCAGTTAATAGGTTACCTTTGGGGCAGGAAAACCGAGTTTGCTGCTGCACACCTTTGCCCAGAATTGCGCTGCCGCCAGCCCAGCTGAGAACGTTGCATCGAGTAGCGAGGACGAGGAAGCCGAGGTGGGGAGCAGAGGCGGACGTGAGCGCGTGATGATGCTGAAGCCCATCAGCCAGTCGACTCGGCGGCAGTGCTGAAGGTATCGCCACCTGGCGAGCTATGTTGAAGGACGGGCGCTACTTGAGCTGGCGAAGGTAGGCAACCAGCTGAGTGAGTTGGACGCCGGAAAACTGGGTGAGGTCGGGCATTTCGCAGCCGGGCTTGAGCGATTGCGCGTGATTAATCCAGGCTTCGAGATAGGCATCGTTGTTGGGATACACGTCTGAGGCAATCATCGCGCGGCTACCGATGTGGGTGAGATCGGGGGCTACGGTGCCGAGGGCAGTGGTTCCTCGCACTGTATGGCACAGGGCACACGGGCCGTTGACGAAGGTCTGCTCGCCGGCCTTTGCTTGCGGAGAGGTGGGAACGTTCCCTGACCTGCGCTGCTCCTCGAGCCAGGCTTGATATGCGGCTGGGGTTTGCACGACCGCAAGGAGACGCATGAGCGCGTGCTCGGCGCCGCAGTACTCAGCACATTGCCCGGCGTAAGTCCCCGGCTGTGAGGCAATGAGCCGAATGTAGTTGGGTTGGCCGGGAATGAGATCAACCTTTCCATGCAGGGCGGGAATCCAGAACGAGTGCATGACATCGCGGGTTTCCACTTCGATGTTGACGTTTCTTCCGGTAGGAAGATGAAGTTCGTTGGCAGTCACGAACTCCTTTGTCGGATCGTCGTTGAGATAGCGGATTTCCCACCACCATTGATGGCCGACCACTAGAATCTCGGGCTTCATACTTAGGGCCATCTGCGCGCGGGTGAGGCCACCGCGAGCTCCGTGAACTGGAAACTCGGCAAGCAGGCTGAGACCGGCCACGAACAAGGCTGTGAGGACAATAAGGGGAATGGCAATACCGCCGATGGCAATCCACATCTCCCCACCCCCAGACTCTACCGGCTCGTGCTCTGTGAGCGAACCGCGCCGGCGATAAAAGGCAACGGCGAAGAGAACCCACATCACCAGGGACATGGCGAGAAAGAGAATCGTCATGGTCCAGGATAGGTTCGCGATGCGGTGGGCGGCTGGCCCGTGGGCGTTCCAGGTGGACTGCGCGACGCGGCATCCTGTAAGCGCGAAAATCAACGGGACGGGGAGCAAGTTGCGGAAGCAGCGAAACATCTATTGCCTCCTGCTGCGTGCGATGGGGGTGCCAGGCGCGGTGGAAGAGTATTGCAGCGGGTTGTTGACGGCTTCGTCGGCAGGTTCGAGAGGAGGATCGGGTTCCCTGGAGGTGCCGAGCGATTTGATATACGCGACGAGCTCCCATATCTGAATTTCAGGGATTTTCGCGCCCCAGGTCGGCATGCCCTGGGGACGGCCCTGGGCGATGGAATTGAATATCTGCGCATCGCTACTGCCATAACGCCAAACGGGATCGCGGAGACTGGGTCCGATGGCGCCCCCACCGTGAGTTCCATGACAACCAGAGCAGTTGTACCAGACAAAAAGTCGGCGACCATCCTGTACGCTCACGGGATCATCGTCTACGGGGCTGAGGTGGTAGAGCGTGCCGTTGACGCTGGAATTGGGCGCGTAGACCCCGATGGGTTGGCCGCCCGCAGCCACGGGAGGTGGGTTTGCAGAAGAGTGGCATCCAATCACGTAAGTCGCGCCCGCAATCAGGAAGAGAAGAACGGCGATGTGTTTATTCGCTGAAGACATAGAGAAAATCTCCAGGGTGAGTGGCGGACTTGATATCGCGCATGGCGCCAACGGCGCCTCGCGCTGCATAGGGATCGCTGCTGGAGACGTCGGGGAAATCCACTGAGCCCATCCATCCGCCGATGCCGGAATAGATCGCGACATATTGCTTGCCGTTGGGACCCGTAAAGGTCATGGGATTGCCGACGATACCTGAGGGCGTCTTGAACTGCCAGAGGACTTTGCCGGTCCGATCGTCGACGGCGCGGAAATAGCCGTCCATAGTGCCGTAGAAGGCGAGATCACCACCTGTGGCGAGGACTCCGCTGTAGACGGGGAAATAGGGCTCTTTGATGCTCCAGACTTTCCTGGCGTGGGCCACGTCCCAGGCAATGAACTCGCCCTGATAACCTCCGGGCCCTGGATACATGCGGACGTTGGCACCGACGTAGGGCGTTCCGGCGATGTAGTTGGCAGTCGTATCTTCAAAATCCATGCAGGTGTTATGGGCAGGGATATAGAGATAGCCTGTTTTGGGCGAGAATGCCGATGGAACAATCTCTTTGGCGCCAGTGGCCGATGGGCAAATGTGCTCGGTGTACTGGCCGTAGTGTGGCACCATGTCCGGGTTACGTATTGGTTCACCATTCTTGAGGTTGTAGCCCGCGGCCCAGGTGACCGGCTCGAATTCCGAAGCAGATAACAACTCGCCGGTCTCGCGGTCCATCACAAAAACGAAGCCGGTACGGCCAGGATGGATGAGCAGTTTTCGCATGCGGCCTTGCCAAGGCATGTCAACCAGGATGTTCTCCATCACTTCGTCGTAGTTGTAGGAGTCATGCGGCTCGATTTGATAGGCCCATTTGGCCATGCCGGTTTCAGGGTTACGCGCCCAGATGGTCACGGACCATTTGTTATCGCCGGGACGAGAGTCGGAGTTCCACACGCCTGCATTGCCGGTGCCGTAGTAGATGAGGTTGAGTTCGGGATCGTAGGAAATCCATCCCCACACTGTGCCCCCGCCTCTTTGCCATTGATCGGGCGTCCAGGTAGAGACACCGAGATTCTTGCCCTGGTCTTTGGCATAGAAGGGCTTGAAATCAGGACCGATGCGCACGTCGGAGTCAGGGCCGGTGCTGTAGGCCTTCCAAAGAATCTTTCCCGTGCGGGCATCGAGGGCGGTGAGTGCACCGCGGACGCCAAAGTCACCACCACTATTACCGACAAAGACGATGTTGTTGACAACCACGGGCGCCATGGTAAGGGTCTCGCCGTTTTGAAGGTCTCCAACTTGGGTCTTCCAGACCTGTTTGCCGGTGTTGGCGTCCACAGCCAGGGTGTGTGCGTCGAGGGTGTTGTAGATGATCTTGCCGTCGGCGAAGCTGGCGCCACGATTGACAACGTCGCAGCATGCCTTGCCCATCGCATCGATCTCGGGATTGGGATGGAACCTCCACTTCACCGGAAAGCCAGGCTTGGTCAGGTCGATGGCGATAAGGTCGTTGGGGAATGGAGTGACGATATAGAGAGTGCTGCCCACAACAAGGGGAGAACCCTCGTAGCCATGGAAGATTCCGGTGCTCACCTTGCCCACAACGTGAAGGTTGCCCGCATTGCCGCTATTGATCTGATCGAGCGGGCTATAGCGCGTGTTTCCGTAGTCGCCGGCGGGCATAGTCCATTGGCCATCGGCGACCGGGGCAACGAGATGAACGTCAGCTAACGCGCCGGAAATGGCCGTTGTCATTCCAACGCCGGGTTTGGCCTGGGCAAAGGTCACGACTGATGCCGCGACGAAAGGGAGCGCGAGCCAGCAGCAACGGAACTGAGTGAATTGGTTCATTGCGGTCCCCTGTGGCCTCGCAAGGTGTAGAGATATGCCGTCATATCGCTCGCCTGCTCATCGTTCACTCCGAGGTCGGGCATCGCGGTTTTGGGATCGACTCTTTCAGGGTGCTCGATCCAGAGCACCAGGTTGGGCGGCGTGTTGGGCAGTTGGCCCGCAATCATGGTGCGCTCCGCATAAAAGTAGAGTGGAGGCCCCACCAGGCCCCGGGCAGTGCGGATGCCGGGAATGATGTGGCACGCGCCGCATCCATAGCTGCTGAGAAGCTGTTTTCCACGCCGAGGATTGCCGATGCCGGTCAGTGAGTTGTCGCTGTCTCCGCATCCCGCCAAAGCCAGGCAGATTGCTGCGCTCGCGACGACCGCGCTCACTCGCGGCCGAGTCATCGTGCCCTCCAGCAGAAATCAATAAAGATAGGCGGAAGCGCGAGCCACACGATGCCCATGCCGAGGGTTACAGTGATGATGACGCCGAGCACGGCCAGGAATTCGCGCCGTTCAACCGCCTGTGCATCAAGGAAAGCCTTGGAAGCGGAGAGGCGCTTCCAGTTCCGGTAGGAAATGATTCCAGATACGACGGAGATGAGGAGCAGAGCCAGCGCAAGGAGGCCGGCGAGAATGCGGGCATAAGAATGCTCGGGGGGAATTCCAAAGTCTTCCTGATGCGTACATGCGCGCCATGCGATGATCACGTCGAGGCAACCAGCCGATGCCCAGGCAATGGCGGTCGCGACAAATCCGAACCACAATCTGCGGGGCGACACCTCCGGCTGCTGTCTTGGATCAGTGAACATGAAGGTGCCTCTGGATGTTGGGAATGACGTAGAGCAACGCGACAATAAAGACCCAGACCGCATCTACAAAGTGCCAATATCTTGAGGCAACCTGATAAGGCATATGAGGGCTGCGGCGCGCAAAACCATAAAACGGCTGACAGCCGACGTACATGAGGATCAGAACACCGACAATGACATGTGCTCCGTGAAGCGACGTGATGGTATAGAAGATGGATCCATAGGAATTGCTGTCGGGGGTAAGATCGGACCACTCTGAGGCGTATTCAAATCCCTGCAGCACGAGAAACGTGAGACCGAGAAGGACGCTGAACCAAAGGGCAATTCTGCCGGCGCGGTAACGCTCTTTCTCAACCTGGCGTTCCCCCCAGTGCAACACCACGCTGCTGCTTAGCAGAACAGCCAGGAGGACGAAGGGATAAACAAGATGCGGCGGCTGTTGCAGGGCCCAGCGGTCCTTGTTGTTCCCGAGGTAATAGTAGGCGCCGAACATGCATACGAAGAGCGTGGCCTCCGTAGCGATGACGGCCCACACTGCTCCAAGGCCGCGGCCCTGGTCGATAGGCAGAAGCGCCAGTTTTGTTGCCGGCGGCGGGATCTGAACCAGGGAACTCATAGGACCTCCTTTCTGGTGTTGGGCCACATCCATATGCAGCCGATGGCAAAGGTCAGGATGAGCATGGCGAGTACGGCCCACATCCAATGGAATGCGAAAGCAACAAAAATGCCGAACATGGTCAGACTCATGAAGAGGGGAGCAAGCGAGTCTTCGGGAATGGTGGCGATGCCCACCGGCACGGCGTCGAGCCATGTGGTTGTGGGTGTGAGTCGGCCCTGATCGAGCACGCGATCGTTCTCGGGGTCGTCGAGGTTCTCGTAATCGTCCCAGAGCGGATGGCGCGAAGCCACGACCGGGATGTGGGCAAAGGCATAGGCCTTAGGCGGAGAGTCGGTGAGCCACTCAAGTCCGTCAGCGTTCCAGGGGTTGCGTCCCGCGAGAACTCCGGATCGCAGACTGACGAATAAGTTGACAATGCTTATGAGAATCCCCAAGCCGAAAACGAAAGCGCCGATGGTAACCACCAGGTTCCACGTGTCGAAGCCGAGGCCGGCAGCATAGGTGTAGATGCGGCGCGGCATCCCCATCAGTCCGAGGATGTGCATGGGGAAAAACGCCACGTTGAATCCGATGAACATAACCCAGAAACTCAATTTGCCAAGTTTCTCGTTCATCATGCGGCCGGTCATTTTCGGCAGCCAGAAATAGAGGCCTGCGAACACGGGAAACACATTTCCGCCGATGAGGACGTAATGAATGTGGGCGACAACGTAATAGGTGTTGTGCACCTGCCAGTCGACGGGGATGACTCCCGTGAAGACTCCGCTGAGTCCGCCGACGACGAGCAGGATGACGGAGGAAACGGCGTAGTACATGGAGGTAGTGGCGACGGGGCGACCTTTCCAAATGGTCGCAAGCCAGGCGAACACCTGAATGGCGGTGAAGATGGAGATGGTCATGCTGCCGGCCGAGAAGATGCTCATGGCGAGATCGGACATGCCGACGGTGAACATGTGGTGAAGCCATACAGCAAAACCTACGACACCGGTAAGGATCGTGGAGACGGCGATGTAGGCGTATCCAACGATCGGCCTTCGCGAGAAGACAGGGATGATGAGTGAGATCATTCCCGTTGCAGGCAAGAAGATGACGTAAACCCAGGGATGGCCAAAAAACCAGAAGAGCTGCTGCCAGAGGAACGTGCTGCCTCCGTCGGGGACGGTGAAGAAGTGCGTGCCCCAGTGGCGATCGAGTTCAAGAAAAACGCAGGCCGCAGTGAGCGCAGGCATGGCAAAGACGACGACGAACGAGATTGTGAGCGTGCTGTAGAGAAAAAGCGGCATGCGGCTGATGGCCATCCCGGGCGCGCGCAGGCGCAGGATGGTAACGATGAAATTGATGGCCGCGCCGGTCGTGGAAATGCCGAGAAAGATCAATGCCAGCGCATAGAAGTCCATGCCGAGACCAGGCGAGTAAGCAGGCAGCGTGTAAGGAACATAGGCAAACCACCCGGCGTGGGGCGCCTGACGAAAAAATGGCGAGATATACAGGAAGACGCCCGAAAGCAGAAAGGTCCAATAGGTAAAAGCGTTCAACCGCGGGAAGGCCATGTCGCGCGCGCCGATCATGAGCGGGATGAGAAAAATGGCGAATCCTGAAAGGATGGGCGAGGCGTACCAGAAGATCATGGTGACGCCGTGCAGGGTGAAAATCTGATCATAGGCTTCACCCGAAAGCAGATTCATGTTGGAATGCACTAACTGCAAGCGCACCAAGAGAGACTCTAAACCGCCAATAATGAGAAAGAGGAAAGCAGTTACTAAGTAACGCATGCCTAACTCTTTATGATCAACAGTGGCAAACCATCCACGAATTGTCTTGGGAGTTTCCCAAAGGTCCGTGAGTTGACTTTCGATTGCCAATTCGGCCATCTGCAACTCCAATACATTTATGTGGTTGATGCCCAGAACGGGGGGAAGAAACACTTACTGTGCATCTGAGATGCCTCGTCTCATCGGACGGTTGCTCTTGTTTGGGTCGCGGCTTTCAGGGCTTTGCCAGTTCGACCAAGCCTCACCTACTTACTGGCGAGATGAATCGGCGGTAAGGAAAACGGCGAATTCGCGGCCGGCTCCAGCGTGGAGTCGCGGCGTTGTTGAAGATCGATCGTCCAGGACAGGCACTCAGGCCCCACCTCGGGGCGAGAATTGCGCGACTGAGCCTTCTCCGCCGCGATCGCCGCACAGGTAACTCGTTCAATGAGGTCGGTCAGAAAATTCAAGTCTCTTTCTCCGAGTTGGCGCAGCAATCGTTCCTGCGCACGCTCCCAGTAGGGCATGGCCAATAGCAATAAGGATCGACCAGCCTCGGTGAGTGAGTAGACTCGCCGGCGCCGTGCGTCGATTTTCATCTGCACCCAACCGGCTTTACGTGCCGAGGCGAGTCTGCGGGAGAAAGTTTCTTCAGAGGCAGCAAAACGCCGCGCCAGTTCACAGTGAGCACTCTCACCGGCCTTGGCTATCTCCAACAGGATGAGGAATTGAGATATCCGCAAACCTGTAGGGGCGAGTACCAGGTCATAGAGATGACTAATCGCGCGACTTGCCCGTCTTAAGCTTGCGCAAGCGCACAGAGATAGTGGGGCTGGAGCCGACACTGTTAGCTCCTTCACGCATACTGATAGATTGATTCAGCGAACTATCTCACTGGGGATCGTATGCTACCGGGGGCCCGGCGAACGTTTTCATGATAGCAGATATTCTTTCTCCCGTGTAACTCACCTCCTTGATTGTCACTTCCGACTTGTTATAACGAGCACGCGAGCTGCCACCGACTGGATGGCAAGATGCACGCTATTGTGGTTGGGCTGTCGCGTTTTCTCCGGCGGTCATTTTGCCGGCGCGGGAAGACTGCAGCTCGGCAGTCTTTCTCTTTACGATTCGGCAAAGGATGTATACCGCTGGCCCAACGATCGCGGGAACGACAAAGAACAGAACACGGAAAAGAGCACGAAGCGCGACGACAGAACTGCTTGAGGCCACAGCAATGATGTCATCGCTGCCCGCCAATTGCAGCACGACGAGTCCGGAGAAGACCGAGCATCCGAGAGCAGTGTTAAAGGGATGTTGGGCGGGCAGGGAAAGGATATTGTGCGAGCGGACGCGGATCGAGACCGCCTCTTCGAGAAATGGATATGCATAGAGTATGACGAACAACGCGCCGGGGAACAGGACCGCAGGAAAGAACACTTCGGGAACAAGATATTGACCGAGGCGGAGATTGACGCCGGGGAAGAGGCGCATTGCGCCCTCGATCCATCCGAGATACCAGTCCGGCTGCGCTCCGGGAAGGATGGCGGCGGGATTCGAGGGGCCGTAGATCCATACGGGATCGATCTGCACGAAGCCACCAAGCGCTGCGACGATCGCGCAGAGCAGCGTGAAGAGGCCGAGAGACTTGAGAGTGTATGCGGGCCACAGGCGGGATCCGACGATGGAAGTATTGGTGCGCCTGGGACCCGGATAGTTGGTGTGATATTGGCGCCAGATAATTGCCAGATGAATGCCGATGAGTACGGAAATAAGGGCGGGAATGAGAAAGATGTGCAGGGCGTAGAAGCGGGGAACAGTGGCATCCACGGGCACCGTGCCTCCCATGAGGATAAAAGTAATCCAGGGGCCGATGATGGGTATGGACATCGCGATTGCGTAGCCGATGCGCAAGCCGGCGCCGGAGAGAAGGTCGTCGCACATAGAGTAGCCAAAGTAGCCGTTGACCAGCGCGAGGACCAGCAGCGTCATGCCAACTGTCCAATTGATTTCGCGCGGACGGCGATAGGCGGCGGTAAAGAAGATGCGAGCCTGATGGGCGACGATGGCGGCGATGAAGATATCCGCTGCCCAGTGGTGCATCTGGCGCATGAGCAGGCCGGCGGGCACGTCAAAGCTGAGATGGAGAATGGAGCGATAGGCCGCCGACATCTTGACTCCATCAAGTGGGTGATAGGAACCGTGATAGATGATCTGTGCGGAGCTGCCGTTGTAAAACAGCGCGAGAAAGGCGCCGGTGGCAACGAGGATGACGAATGAATAGAGCGCGATCTCGCCGAGCATGAACGACCAATGATCGGGAAAAACGTGATCAAGGGCTTCGCGCAGAAATTTTGCGATGCCCAGGCGAGAATCGAGCGAGCGGGTGGTGGATGCGATCATGGCATCTCCCAAAAGCCGGGGCCGGGAGGCTCGGTGAATCCACCGGCGGCATGCAGAAACCCCTGGCTATCGGCGTAAAGGGGCAATTGAGGCAGTGCGCGCGCCGCTGGGCCGCCAGTGGGCTGAGCGCCGTCAAGCACGTTAAACGTGGACTGATGGCAAGGGCACATCAGCAGGTGCGTCGTCGCCTCGTACATACCCACGGTGCACCCGGCATGAGTGCAGACACGCGAGTAAGCAAGATTGCCCATGGGTGCCCATCGGGAACGCTCTCGCGGCAGTTGCAAGAGATCTTGATGAACGCGAAGAAGAACGGTCTGGGACCTCTCGGAGCCGATGCTGTCTTCAGGAAAGACGATGGTTGTGCTTCCGGGCTGAAGCGAATCGACGGTCACCGGGTGGCCGTCAGCGGTTACGAGACGCTGGCCGCGCTTCCAGACTCTCGTATACAGGTCGGACCCTGGAGCGAAGGCCAGAGATCGAAGCATGGAGATGAATACCGCACCGATGATCGCCGAGCCGGCGGCTGCGGCAGATATGAGCAGACCACGGCGACGCACATCGGATTCGCCGAGACGAAAGTCGTTGATGGCGGGCTCGAAGTCCGTGGTGGGATGCGAGAGTGGTTCGCGCGGTTCAATCGCCTCTTTGTTGGCGGTGAGTAAGTGCGACCAGACGACCAGGGCAACGCCAAGGCCGCCGAAGAACAAAGCCAGTGTTCCACCCATGAGCACATTACTTCCGTCGGACCAGTAAGCGATCAGAAACCCGATTCCTCCGGTGAAAGCGAGGGCGAGCGATACGGTAACGATCAGCGTTCCCCATCGCTCCCGCTTGATGAGGTCCACTCCTGCCTCGGCGTCGAGGTTTCGATCGGCGCCGCGTCCAGTGACCTGGAGAGCGGCGGCAGTTCTATCGGGCGGCTGACGACTGCGATCGGGAGGCGGGGAAGCGGCTGAGACCAGATCAGCTACGGAATCGGCCAGGTGCAACGTATCCGAATCAAGAGCAGACTCCGTTCGAGAAGGGCGAAGCATTCGCTCAAACGCGTGCGCGAGCGACAACATCATTTGCCATCCGAGGAAAAGTAGCGGAATCAGGGCCCAGCCTCTCGACTTCTCGTCCCTGGTCATCCTTTGCCCCCTCTTTCAATCCACATTGTGAGAATGATGAGTGCGAGTACACCGGCCCACGCAGCGAACCCTTCTGCAACCGGACCGTACCAATTGAGAGGATTACCTCCGGGACTGGGCGGCTGCTGAACAAATTGGACGTAGTCCACGATGGAGGCGAGATCTTTGTCGCTGATGACCGAGGGCGGGAAGGAAGGCATCGGTCCCGGGCCCCAGCGTATGGTACCGGCCACGATGGCTGCCGAATCATTAGCGAGAGAGGGCGCATTGGTACCCACAAAGGCGAGCGCACCGCCGCGCACGGCTGTGCGGTGGCAAGTCGCGCAATAGCGGCGGAAAAGCATCCCTCCATCGCTGAGATTGCCGCTGGTGAGAGGGATGACGGCGATGTCTTGCGTCACGAAGTCGGCAACTGCGTGAATGTTGGGAATGGAGAGTGTGCGGGCGAAGCTTGGCATGTGCCCGGGGCCGAGTTCAATCGCGGCCACAACTCTGCCAGGGTTGTGCTCGGCCTGCAGGCATGGTCCGGCAATACTGATAACAGCGCTCCTGCCCTGGCCAAGATCTCCGTGGCATTTGGCGCAGCTTTGCTCAAAGATGGCCTTCCCCGGAGGATTTTGACGTGCGACCTGCTGGGAATGCATAACCTGAGTTGCGAAAAGGATAGTGAGGAAAGCAACGAAACTTGCGCCAATACGCCGCGAGAGTCGCCTCCATGCTCTCTTCGGCTTCACGCAAGCTTTGATGCCTGCGCGTCGGCGCATGGATGTTTATGACCGGCGAAGAGCGCAAGGTTGCAATAGCAACGAGGCTGAATGGAATCAAATGGAGCCAAATGCCTCGGAATGGAGAGTTGGTGCTATTCTCGCGACGAGCAGCCTACCCCTTAAGCTGCCCGATGCATCCAAGCGTCTGATGTAAGATTTCTCCCGTCCGATTTTGATTCGTTCGATATCCGGCATGTGAGACCCTGACATGCGCAATCTATATTGGCGACTTAGTGTGCTTTTCTCCGTGGTTTTATTATCCGGATGCACGGGGGGAAAAGCTGTGAGCAGTTACGAGGTGGCGACCGGCGGCAACGCGATGCGCGGGGAGCAGGTAATTGCCAGCTACAAGTGCGGATCGTGCCACACGATTCCCGGAATCCGCGATGCAAATGGCGTGTTTGGACCGCCGCTCAATAAAATCGCACGCCGAAGCATTCTTGCGGGTGAATTTCCGAATGAGCCTGAGATACTTACGCGCTGGGTGAAGTCGCCGACGACGATGAAGCCGGCGACGGCCATGCCGGACTTGGGCTTAACTGAGTCGCAAGCTCGCGACGCCGCGGCTTATCTTGAGACATTGCGATAGCTGAGGGCGGATGAAGAGAGAACTGCGCACGCCGGAGTTCTTCTCTCTGTTAAGGGGTTTCGCAAATGCTACCGATGGATCGACTCTCATTACCCTTCGTGCCGGCAGATATGCGGCCAGCAATCCGGTCACTGTTACCAACCCGCAAAGAGTCGCCAGCACAACCGGGTTTCGCGCACTGGTCCTATACAAAAAAATGTCCGCAGCAAGGGTCCTGATGCGAGAGCGGACGGCGCTCGTTCATCGGTTCTGCCGTTTGATCAGAGTGCAGATCGAGCAACAGGCAAGTGCCAGTGGTAATGCAGCGCCAGAAGGCGAAGGGTAATACAGAGGGCCGCTCCGATCGGCGCAGCCATATGCAGAGGCATTCCGAATCTCTGACCAGCCACCGTAAATGCCGCGCCAAGGAGAGCCGCAACCGCATAAAGTTCAGTTCGCAGCACAGTCGGAACCTCCATCACGAGAAGATCGCGAACCATTCCACCTCCGATTCCTGTAACCATTCCCAGCAGGGTTGCGGCGACCGGGCCGGCATGGAAAGTGAGCGCTTTGTCCGCTCCAGCCACGCAGAACAGGCCGAGTCCGGCGGCGTCGAACAGCAGGACGGGACTGCTCAGCCGATTGATGAGAGGATAGGCAAAGAATACGATCAATCCGGCAAGAACGGAAACAGCTACATACCGCCATTCGCTGATCGCCGCCGGCGGAATGGCACCAATCATGACATCTCGCGTGATGCCGCCGGCATTACCCGTAACGAAGCATAAGACCAAAATCCCGAAAATATCGAGTCTGTGCTTGACCGCAGCGGTCGCACCGCTCAGTGCGAAGACAAATGTTCCGGTCAGATCGAAGACCACCAGGAACGTACTCACCACGTTGTGACTTCCGGCTTCGAGCAGGGTCATGCGCTCAGCCAGGCTTGGGAGGCTACCACCATCGCCTCGACACCTGCCTCCAGAGTCGGATGAATCACTGGCGCAAAGCGGGGGTTGTGATTGGTCGGGAGGTCGGCAATTCTCCCGCTGCTTTTGGCTCTCGCGAATTCGTCGGGATCGTTGCCGCCCACAAACCAGAACACCGAGGGAACATGCCAGCCCGTTCCGAAGGAGCCAAAGTCTTCGCTCGCAGTTGTCGGTTGCGTCTCCTGGACTCGGCCGACTGAAAAATAGCTCCGAAAGGCATCCGCAACACGCTTCGTTGCTTCCGGATCATTCTTCACAAAAGCGTAGCGGTCCAGGGGTGTGATCTCGGGCTTCCTTGGTGCTTTTGACGCTTCGGCTTCAGCATTGACTATGCGCTCGATCGCAGCCAGCACCCGTGTCCTGACACCGTCATCAAAGGTGCGCACATTCAGTTTGATAATCGCTTCATCAGGGATGACATTCTCCTTCGTACCTGCCTGAAGAGAGCCAACGGTCAGGACCACAGCGTCGGTCGGGGCCACCTCGCGGGAAACGATGGTTTGCAGGCGAAGCACAGTTGATGCGGCCATAACAACGGGGTCAATACTCGCTTGAGGCATCGACCCATGAGCGCCTCGACCAAACATGCGGATCTGCAAACTGTCTCCAGCAGAAGTGACGACGCCCGGACGGTAGCTAACTACGCCCGAGGAGCCTACCATCACGTGTTGCCCCAGGATCACGTCCGGCTTAGGAACACGATTGAAGAGCCCGTCATTAATCATTGCCCGTGCCCCTTCGCCTGTTTCCTCGGCAGGCTGAAAAACCGGCATCAGAGTCCCACTCCAAGCCTCCCGATGCTGCGCGAACAGAGTTGCCGCCCCGATCAGCCAGGTAACGTGCATATCATGCCCGCAGGCGTGCATCACCGGTACGGTCTTTCCTTCGTTGTCGATGGCAGTCGCGCTGCTCGCATAGGGCAGGCCGGTCGCCTCGCGGACCGGCAGCGCGTCCATGTCGGCCCGCAGCATGACGGTCGGACCGTCGCCATTTTTCAGAATGCCTGCGATTCCAGTTTTCCCAATGCCGGCAATCACGTCATAGCCGCCGGCACGAAGACGCTGTGCGGCGATGTCCGCAGTCCGCTTCTCCTGCATCGAGAGTTCAGGATGGGAATGGATATCCTTGTAGAGGGATTCCAAATCCGGCAGCAGGCCGCCCAAACCTGCGAAGATTGCTGCCGATGAGCCCTGGGTCTTTACGCTCATGATTTTGACCTCCCGAGTCGAACCCGTAAGTGCAACTCGTTATCGGCGTTGTTTCGCGTTCCGAATTACTTATCCCATCAGATAAATAAGGAAGGCGATGTGTCTAGCGGATTCCGAGGATATTGCAGCTTGCATGCAGGGCCAGCTTATGCGCGGTGCCGCCGACATATTGGCTAAGACCGCCGGGCTCGAATCGAAGACCGACAACCAACAGATCGGGCTGTAGTCGCTCCGCGAAATGAAGAAGACCCTTTATCTCGTCTCCTTCCAGAAACTGAGAATGAAGGGGGACACCGGCTTGTTCCGCCGTGCTTCTCGCCTTGTTGTGAAGATCTGCGTAGAACGCCTGCCGGTCGGCTCTCAGCAGTCCCGGCACCTCCGGTGCCACCGTCGAGATGTAGCCCACGTATGGCGGCAGATCTTCGATGACCGTTATCAGGTAAAGCTCGGAGCCAAGCTCTTTAGCTAAATCCAACGCGGCGCGGAAGGCGCGTCCAGCTTCGGCAGATTCATCAAACCCAACAGCGATCTTTTTGAACATTCCGCGTTCTCCTTCAGGAAACCGGAATCCATTCCTTGAAAACTTCAGCCCACGCGCACCGCAAGCATCGAAACCGATCCCCCGTCCACTCCCTCGACCGGGAACGTAAGCGATTCGGACTCCACACGAGTACCTGCCACGTGCTGTGCAGAACCGCTGAGACTACGGCTCCGCAGGCTAATCCGGTAAGCATGCCAGCGATTACCGGCTTCAATCCCCACAGAGCCACATTCCTGAGCACATCACCCGATTGTGCGCCCAAAGCCATCTGGATGCCGATTTCATGTCTGAATCTTCAAGCCGGACGATCTTCACAAGTGCGGATCGTGCCACGCAATTCCCGGGATCCGCCATGCGAATGGTGTGTTTGGATTTTCCGCCGGGCGAAATAGATTGGTGGAGGCGGCGGGAGTCGGATTATCTCCCACCACTGATTCCAAACAACTTATTGAGAAATAAGCATCGCCAAAACCGCACGAACCTCCCGAAAAGCGCATACGAAGGACGTGTGAAGTACGTGGGTTCTTAGTATTTCCAATCTCCATATTTCAGCCTGCGCAGCGCCACATAATGAGGGCGATTCGTTAAGCCAAGAATGAGCCCAACTGCAGCCGTCGTGTACTGCCCTTTTGCGTCCACTGGAGCTTCGGGAGGTCCCTTTGCGGAGAACTCAAGGTTGGCGCAAATTTCTTTCACTTTTTGATCTTTGAATGCCGAATGCACATTGTGAGCAAAAATATTTCGTACCTTCCTAAGTCGATCACACTCACGATATTCCCTCTCGGAAATCACACCAAGAGAAAACGCCGCTAGAGCCCTAGACGAGAGCGTTCCAAGGGGAGCATTGAATCCTTCGAGAAGGTTTTCGACTTCCTTGTGATCAATAAGGAATGCGCGGACAGATTTCCCAAGAAGGTCATCCAACATCGCTGCCGCGATCAGCACAGCACCACGATCAGATTCCTTATTTAAGGAATCGAGAAATGCGGTGAACTCCTTCAAATGTGGGTGCGTTTCTTCGAGGGGGCGAGGTCGTTTTTCTGTCATGGACGGCCATCAGCCCCGCATCGAGTTCACGCGGTTCTTAATCGTATGGGACTCTCTCTTGACTTCATCGACGTCACGCTTGATTGAGTTCAGCTCATTGTTTATCCCTTGCGCCATCTCCGAGAGGCCGTGGGCTAACTCTGCCACACCAGGGTCCATCGAAGTTTCTGACACTTCTTTGAATTTCTTGATCGCGTTATAGAGACTCATCCTTCCTCCTGTGCACAAGTCTAGCTTGCAATTCCCGGCCAGTGTGCTTTAGTGGAGTCGTGACCTACGAACTCGCGAAAAAGCTTAAGGACGCCGGATTCCCGCAACGAGAACTGACGGTTGGCAATCACATTGACAAATACTACGAACCCACTTTATCCGAATTGATCAAAGCATGCGGCGATGATTTCGATTTGCTACGAGAGCCTTTTGGGAATCCCGAGGACAATCATTTTGACGTGTTTTATCGCGCATTCTCAAAGAGAAGCGATCTCTGGTCGCCTATATATGTCGATGTTCAAGGTGAGGGCTCTACTCCCGAAGAGGCCGTGGCGAAACTCTGGCTGGCACTTCAGGTAAGTGATTGACTTTCAGGTATTTGTCAGCTTTCGAGGTACGTAATAGGTACAGACCAATTCAAGAGCGCACTTAAGTCTATACGTTGCAATGGGTTAGTGCTGGTGGAGGCGGCGGGAGTCGAACCGGACATCGGTGTTGAAAACGCACAACTTATTGATTCTGAGAATGACCGAATCGGCATGATTTCCGTGATTGCCAAATCTACTGTACGGTCACTGTACGGTCATTTCCGAAAATGC
>DATKPJ010000081.1:0-78256 GCA_035524195.1 Occallatibacter sp. | reverse complement strand
GCAAAGACTTCGACATAGGTTGTGTGTTTCGGAAACGTCGCAATGATCTGGTTCGCAATGGCGCGTTTACCGCCGATGTAGCTGAGCGGCCCAATCATGGGCGGGAGGGGTGGAAGGTAGGAGTGAGAGCGCTCCGATTCGACCTTTAGAGATAACCGGAGCGTGAGATCACCTTACTGCGTTGGGGCCAAAAGAAAAGACGCCGAAATTTGCTCTGGACGACAACCGTGCTTACATGAGAATGTGAACGCACCCCGTCACTCATAGATCGCTATAAAGGGGCTTCTGTGGAATCGCAGTGGAGGGAGACAAATCAATGGTCGACAAGAGCATCATTTCTGCACTGGATGCAGAAATCCAGAAACTGAAGGAAGCGCGAGCTTTGATCGCTCGCATCGGAGCGTCTGATTCCCAACCGTCTAAGAAAGTGAGAACGCGCCGAAAAAAACGGAACCTTTCGCCGGAAGGTCGAGCCAGAATTGCGGAAGCCGTACGAAAGCGGTGGGCAGCGCAGAAGAAGGCTGCGAAATAAGCGAGCGGCGTGGCTAACGTCGCCTTTCCGATCCGCCCACCACGTCAATCATCTGATCAAGTGCCCTTGCGGTCCATCCAGCCCTCATTTGACGGCTGTCTTTTCATCGTTTGGCCGCAGGCTGTCGTCCCGCCCAAGTTCCGGCGTCTTTCGTTGGCCAGCCGCTCGGTGGATACTGACTCACGCATGGACCACATGAGCAATTCAAAGACTATGAAATGCGACGTGCCGGACAGGCCGGCGGTTCACCTGCCCGTGGACCAGGCCGACTCCGAGTTGGACCGCGAATTTGAGGAACTGGCCCAATTGTTGCTTGAGGTGTATTTATGGAAGCTCCAGCAGGAGCGGCAAAATCCAGGAGACGTAAAGGTTGACAACTCCCCTCCGCCGGCTACGATTTGAGGAAAGGTCGATCATAAATCAATCCATAAACTAAATATGAACGGAGTTATCTATTGCCGCGTTTCTTCCAAAGAACAGGTGGACGGCACCAGCCTCGAATCGCAGGAGCTTGCTTGCCGGGAGTACGCTACGCGGAACCATATCAACGTGGTCACGGTATTCGTCGAGCGCGGGGAGTCCGCGAAGTTTGCTGATCGGACACAACTTCTGGAGTTGCTCGCCTTCTGCCACGACCGATCAAAAGCAATCAACTGCCTGCTTGTTTGGAAAGTGGACCGTCTCGCCCGCAATGTCGGCGACCATTTCCACATCAAGGCCAGCTTGCTTAAGCAGCACATCCGCGTGATTTCTGCCACGGAGCCAATCGATACAAACCCGGAAGGGAAGCTGCTGGAAACAATTCTCGCGGGCTTTGCCCAGTTCGACAACGATTTGCGCGCCGCGCGGACCGTGCAAGGGATGCGGCGCAAGCTGCAGGAAGGACTTTTCCCGTGGAAGGCGCCGCTCGGGTACCGGAGCGTCACCTTGGGTAGCAAGAAGACCGAACCCGACCAACCCGAGCAGCCCACGTTCGGAATCCTTCAACGCGCATGGAACGAATTCGCCACTGGACGGTATACCAAGGTTGAGATCCTGCGCCGCATCACAAAACAGGGTCTCCACACGCAGGCCGGAAAGCCGCTCTCACAGCAGTCACTTGACAACATCCTTGCGGACCCTTTTTTTGCAGGCATCCTGCACGATCCATGGTCCGGTGAGGAGTATCCAGGCCGACATCTTCCGATGGTGAGCCGAGCGACATTTGCCAAGGTTCAGGAGATGCTCGGAAACGGTGCTCATTCGGCTCCGCGTAAGGGCATCCGCTCGGAGTTTCCTTTACGGGGGTTCACGCGCTGTGCGAATTGCGAATGCTATCTTACGGGATCGTTTTCGCGAGGGCGTTCCAACGTCTATCCTTATTACCACTGCCACAACCGCGTATGCGACGCACGTGGGAATTATCCATTAGACAGGGTGCACAGTGAGTTCCTATCCTTCCTCAACGCAGGGAGCCCGGACGCTAAGGCGCTGGATCGCTTGAGGCGGCATGTGGCTCACGCGGCTGGGACTTTGGCGGAAAGCGGACGATTGCTAGCGGAGCGTCGAGCATTGGAGATCAAGCGGGTCGCTGACCAGCAACAACAGTTAATCCACATGAAGATGGATCGGCTCATTTCCGACGAAGAGTTTCTCACGCAGCGGTCATTGTTGACGTCACGTCTAGCCGAGCTTGAATCAGAAGAGAGTGCACACACCTTCGATGCAGAAGCTGCACTCGGAAACATCAACCTGATCTGCGCGCCGCTCATGGATTTGGCTTCGGCCTGGCAGAGCATTCCGGTCGAATTCCAGCGACGGTTCCAACTCATGGCACTTCCTGACGGGTATGTATTCGGAAGTGTTGGAACCGCTCGGAAGGGCCGTCTCTTCTCGCTTCTCATGCGCTCAGACGCCTCAAATTCAAGTTTGGTGCCCCTCGGGGGTGCTTGTTGGAACCAGTTGGCAGATGAACTCGAAGCGTTTGCATCTCTGTTTCGAGAGGCAGCCCAACCTTTTGCTGGCTGACGCCTGTCATCCGACTTCAGCAACTTAATTTCGGAGTCCCGTCCGTCAATCGATTCCATAAGCGCTTTCGTCGGCCCCTCATATTGTTTCATTTGGCGGACCATTTGGTAGTCCTAGGCCAACGGAGGGAGGGGCCGGCGGAAAAGCTCATGGTATCCTCGCGTCAGGAGGCGCGAGTTGTTTTCCGTTTCGCTGCCAGTAGGCGAAACCGGCTGCAATTGCATCGAAGACGATCATCGATCTCGGCTCGCTTTGCCAGGCTTTGCGCCTAGGCGGAAGGCGGGTGACAAGTTCCGGAAAGAGTTGAACCAGCCTGTTGGCGATGTCATATTTACTGTGCCCGGGAAGGATGCGAAATGCTTCCCTAATATCCTTTCGGCTCACGAAATGCGTTGGAATCTGCAACCCCGTGGCTTCGCTGACTATGGCTTTTAGGACCGGCCCACGTGCCGAAATTTTATCGGTTATCATGCGGCGTGGCCGTTTCAGAACCACCACCATAGGATGGCGAAGCCTGAGCACGGAACGGATCCGCTTGCGCGCTCTTCCCACCGCCGCTCTATCGTTGAGACCTGGCGAGATTTCGCTGCCACCCCAGTCGAGCAGACGCTCCGGCCCCTCAAAAAGAACATACCCGAATCGGTTACGGCGTGCATCAACCGCCAAAATTCTGGTTTCAACATGGCGTGTCATCCGGGTGAATTAGCGAAGTTCACGCTTCGCCGCTCGCAGAGCCATTCCAGCTTCCGAGCGACGACCTGCGCTGCCCGACCTTTGCCAGAACTGTTGTGGAGCGATTGTTCGAATTGCGAAAGCCGCTCTTCAACGCCCACGAGGATCGTCTGATGAATGCCGGGAAACAACTCTGCTACCGGCACAGCGAAGACCGCTTGGTATGAGAGGGCAACAAGGAGGGACGGGATCGCAACCGAGCGTTCGTGAGTCGAAACTTGGTGATCTGCGATGAGGCCGCTAAGTTCAGCCAGTTCGCGCTGACTCAATCCGGACCGTAGGCGATAAAAGCGAAGGTAGTTTGCCACGGGCTGCGTGGGCGTTCTTGCGTTGTTAATGGTGGTCGCCTTCATCGACGTTTGCCCTAAGCGTAGCAAAATAGAGACCCCGCTCAAGACGCCGAAATTGTCATGCAAGGCAAGAAAATGCACGAATGTTATTCGGCTTTCCACAGCAACGATGCTCATACGCCGCTGTTTTGCGTCGGGCGGGTTGAGCGATCTGTGGATTGGATCTGGAAATCGTCTGCAAATCCATCACACGCAGACCCCATTACTGCGGGAAATCTCGGCTTTTTCCGAGAACGTCGCTTGCATGCCGTGCAACTCCTGCCGCCTTGAGTAGAAATGCAGGCTTGCTAAACTTTAGGAAAGAGTCGATAAACGAACCCTTCACGTATCCCAATGACCCAAAGTTCGGTAGGTACATACCTGCGATTCCTCCGGAAAAAGAGCGGCCTGACTCAACAGGAGTTGGCACAGATACTGGGAAGCGCCACGGCCACCCAGATTTCGCGGCACGAGCGATCGGTCACTCCTCCAGGTTTACTGACCGCGTTCGGGTATCAAGCGGTTTTTCGAAAGCCTGTATCCGATATTTTCCCGGGGCTTTACTATGCGGTCGAAAGTGGAGTCGAAGAGCGTCTTGCAGCTTTTGAAAATGAACTGAGCAGCAGCACCGTGAAAGGTCGGGCCGCCGAGCCAATTGCCCGCCGCGTAGAGTGGTTCTGGGAGCGCAAGAATGACTTAGACTAAGCGCACGCCGAGTTCTTATATGAAAAAGACCACCCGCCCTCTTTTTAACGCGCGCATTCGACCTGTGGAGGTGAAAGACTTTGCTTTCATTCGTTCGCTGGCTGCCCAGTTTCCGACGTTTACCGTTCCCTCTGAATACGTCTTGTGGCTCTTTACTCATTTCCATCCAGATTATTGCCGAGTGCTGGAGCAATCAACTGGCGATTTGAGGGCATACCTACTTGCAATGCCCACAAGCAGACCAACAAATGGCATTGCCCTCTGGCAGGTCGCGGCTGCCACACCGAGTCACAGCTTTGCCTTGGAGTATTTCACCGCCTATCTTCGGGATCTGGTCGAGCATACCGGCGCCACGTCGATTTCCTTTACAGCATCACAAGATGCAGCGACGCTGCGACTCATTCGTTCTCTAGCGAAGCAATTCTTCGCTTGTGAGGTGGCGCAACTGGACCCCGTGCTGGTCGGTCAAGGGGAACACGAGTTCCGACTTTCGATTGCCAAAATTGCTCAAAGAACCCGGTCGTAGCAATTCGAGTACGGGGTATTAGATTAGAGATCGTTGCCAAGGTCTGAAACTCCGAACGCGAATTCACCGAACGTTTCGAATCCATTCGATCGCGTAGACAACATGACAAGATCACTCTTCCATCCCGACATCAACAGGCTTACAGCTGCCGTCCTGCCAAACAACCAGCGCAAACTGCTCCTGGTCACATTGGCGGCGGAAGGGGCACAGTGGAAAGTATCCACGCAAGATGCGCTGGCCTCGCGTCTGTCGGGCTGAGCCTCTATGCCCTCTGATGGACACCGTCGGTTGCGTTTGTTACCGATTCTGCCGCTCCCCAAGCCATTCGAGCGTTGAGGCGATTGGCGTTGCATCACCTCCCCTTGCGTTCGATTGCTTAAGTGTCCGCTCAAGTTCCGCGAGGCGAGCCTCCACATCCTGCTTGATCCTCTCGTATACGCAAGGGAACAACTCCGAGACCGGAATCTGAAAGATTGCTTGGTATCCAAGGGCAATTTGCAATGGTGGCACGGACCGCAGCCGCTCATGACGGGAGACCGGCCGTCCGGATATCCAAGGAGTTTGCCGAGCCTTTCTTGGCTCAACCCCGTAGACGGCCATATCAAGGTGCATCCATTGTGAACTGATTGATGCTCGTGCCGGCAAAGATCTTCGTCGTCACTCGGGTTAATTGGCCCGCATAGGCCTCATTAACAGACACCGAGGCATGAGGTGCCTTGGTTGTGTTTGTCGACGCCAATGCTACAATTGAAGTAAGGTCGTTATTTCTATATACCACTACCATTCCATTTGAATCCTTCCACTCGTTTTTCAACAAACGAGAAAACCAAGAAGTGGAAAAAGAGCAAGCTGCGGAAAGCACGCCGGAGGTAAAGCCGCTCGACCTTTCATTCGTTGGGCCACAATCTCGGTCGATGGAAGAACTCAGTAAGCAACTTCATGAATCTCTTGAAAGACAAAGAAGAGAGAGTGAAGAGCTTAATCGATCCATCCACGAAGATCTCGTCAAAAGAGCGCCAGAGATACTAAAGCAGAAGTCGAACGCACTCCTACCGTCGATCACCAAAACACTCCGCCGGGCGTTCAGCTATGCCAGTGAAGAGGATTGGGCGCGCGAGCACATCCGAGTTCCAGAAGGCGAGTTGGCGTCCTGGCGTTATTACGATCTTGAAGAGCCGCTCTTGGAAATTGACGCTTGGCGCGAATATCTTTCTCAAGAGGCGCTCGATGGTATTCGCCAACAGGTGAGCGCCCAGTCAAAGACAGCGTTGCAGATTGTCGAGGAATACCGCACATGGGGGGCACAGCATGAACCCCGCACCGAAACACAGCGTAATACATTCGATAGCCTCTGGACATTGCACGTGCTGGCTCCGGACGTATTTACGCGCGATCTTGTCACGCTCTCCGATACGGAATTCAAGGAAATTGGAACTGTAGAGGGCTCCATCGTCAATAGCTCAACTAAACTCTTGGCAGTTCACGCAAAACTTGCCGAGTACGACCCGGAGCGATTTCGTGCGATATTCGGAGCAGCGTATACTCCCGAAAAGTTAAATAATATGCGGAAGCGATGTGAAAGGCGTGATTGGCAGGAGCCGCTCAAGGTTCCGATGTGGAGCCCCCTTTTGAGAATTATTGAGGGATGCATAGCAGCATCCGATACGAATCCCGCTTATACCCGGTAAGCTCGCCGTATTGCCTCTCTCCTGAGCCTCCCGCGGCAAGGTCAGTCGATCAACTCTCCAGGCCATAATCCTTGGTTATTCTCCGCATCCCCCGGTCCAAACGAGCTACAATAGATCCATTTCAAAATCTGTGGAGCACCTGCCCATGAGATTTCTTGAGCGATTGTGGTGGCTCAGGGTTGGCGCTATCTGGTTTCATCTAAGCCTGTTCCTTCGCGTTCGCCTTGAACTTCTTCCAATTCTCATTCGAGTGACTCAGAGGAAGATATCAAGCGAGGAGGCGTACAGACTCGCTGTCACCAAGTTCCTCGCGCGCGCAGCCGAGATGGAACGGCGTCCCCTACCTGCCAAGGACGCGCACATGCGTCCATACAGACTCTGGCTTCGCTTTGGTCATTACGCTATGATCACGTGGTTTGTCACAGTGATCCCAGAGGAGATGCGCGGACGGCTACCCGTGGAAGTCGCGAAACAAGTTGTGCATTATTGCGAATTGGCTATCGATCTCTATCGCAGTGGGGCGAAGGACTACGTTGCGGAGAGGAGCATACGCAGCAAGAGAACCCCGCCAGTCGTCAGGCAGTCCAGGGCTGTCGCATCGCTCTACAAACTTCTTGCTTCTACCTATCTGGAGTTGCATCCAAATGACGCTGCATATGACTGCGCGACTGCGTTCAAGCATCTCCGCAGAGGCGCTGAGTACCTGGAACTGGAGGGTGTGATCCATCCCCAAGTACGCTGGGATGCCGCTGGGATGTGGTGTGAGCTTGGGAAGTCCTATCTGGCACATCCATATGAGCCAGACTCCCTCGAGAATGCGCGGAAGGTACTGTTGCGTGCGAGAGAGCTTGTCGTGCGAGACATTGGCACTTTGAAGCCACCGCCTGTGCCGATGATATACCCAGGAGACTCGCGTACCACACCCGGTTCGATGTCAACTCGCAGCTCACTGGAATATCTACGCGAAGTGCTTGAGAGCCGTAAACGCGTCCGGGCCGGACATGTCGATCCCTCCTATTCCTGGTGGGAGGTTGCGCCGCTCATGTACAGGATTAACTGCCAGTTGGGAGCCGTATATCGAAAGCAAGGCAATTTGGCGGCATCAATCGAATGCTTTACAGCCGCGCTCACCGACTTTACGCAAGATGGCGACAAATCGGCTTATATTAACTGCGAAATCGGATACACATATCTAGAGTGTGGCCGATCGAGCAATAAGGGGGACTTGAATCTCGCGATAAGCCACTTCGACAAGGTGATTGAGCTACAAGGCAAAACGAAGTTCATCAAGCCTCTGATCCGTGCCCTTATAGGCAATGCATATGCGATTGTGGGACTGACCGAAATAGCTGTGGACACCGAACGGACCAAAATGATGCCACGACTCGATGTCATGGCAAAAAATCTTCATATTGCCATGAGGGAGGCCAGAAAGAAGGAGAGGACCGATCTATGCCAGGAAGCAGCCTATGTGCTCGGGTTGGTACATATGAACAAACGCGAGTATGCGCCTGCGTACAAGGCATTTGCGCTGTCTTCTCGGCTTTTGGATCGTCTCCAAAGGTCATCGCGGACCGTACGCTTAAAGTGGTATCGAATCGGAACAACGTCATCCCTCTACAACAATTTGCTTTTTACGGCTGTTCGTTACAAACGCACTCGTAAGCCAGAGATGAAGTTGAGCGAATTTGCGGCAGAGAATATCGCTCTTCGACGTCTCTTTACATTCTCCGAGTGCAGTCGCGCGGTGTTTTTGCAAGAAGAGATGGTAAATAGAGCCATCCTGCCTCGAGGAGGGAACGCAGAGGCGATGAGTGCATTCTTAGCGTCACGGAGGGCGTGGCACCAGGCAGAGATTGACTTGCAGACGAGAGACACAACGCTCGCCGATGAACGGGCGGTCACTGGTCTTAGGAAGAAACGGGATGATTTAGAAGACGAACACTTTAAGGCGTTGGCTGAAATCAGAGTGAAATACAACGACCCGCAGTATGACCCCGATATGCCGGTCGCGCCCGCACACTTTTATGAGATTCAAAAAGTTGTAAACAGTTTAGCAAAAGTGAAAACGACTGTGCTCGTTCAGTACCATATGAGCAATAGTCGAATATATATGGTCATGCTTACGCCGAGAGTTCCTCGCTTTCGAAACAGAATTTATTGGAAAGAGCTTGCTCTCGATTTCGAAGTAGTGACGGAAATGATTGGCGGCGGCACGAATGCCGTGACGCAAGACGGGAATGTGAGGAACTGGTGGCAGTGGGGCAAGAGTAGGCTGCCGCAGACGCTTGAGCGGCTTGGTGCTTTGGCGGAATACCCGGCTAGGATTGTCGCACAATGGGAGCAGTCCACGGGCGCAAGAGTGGAACGGCTTATTCTCGTGCCACACAAGTTATTACACTCGATTCCGCTCCATGCAATTCGACTCCCCTCAGGCGAGATTTGGGGTGACACCATTGCAATACGTTATGTTCCTTCGGCATCGGTTCTTTGCCGTTTGGTCCACGACGCGCGGGGTGAGGCGGCTGTTGAAAGGAAATCGGGAACACCGAAGGCTGTTGCGATTGCAGGTTTGTCCAACAACCACTCATTTGAAAGGGAGGCAGAAAGCGTTTCGCAAATACTTGGCGGCTCTATACTACGTGGCACCGAAAGGAGCATCACTGAGATTATTGAAGACATTATGGATGCGGACTACATTCATTTCTCCTGCCATGGAAGCTACGACCATTCCTCTCCGATGTTGAGCGGTCTCGATTTCGTTCGGAATGACGATCCAAACAAAAATCAAGAGGCGCTTGAGGAAGAACTAACGCGCCCGGCCCGCCTCACACTCGGGGAGATATTCGAACGTACCCACCTAAACCGTGCGCCTATTGTCGTACTGAGCGCGTGTGAATCAGGGATCAGCAAGATCGAACAGTCCCGTGATGAGTATATCGGTCTGCCGGCTGGGTTCTTGTACGCGGGAGCAAAAACAGTTGTTAGCTCTTTGTGGCCTGTGGACGACCCGGCAACGTATTTACTAATGACCAGACTGGTGCGACAGTTTGCGCAAAGCACGGACATTTCGGAAGCACTTAAGATCGCTCAGCAATGGCTTCGTGCCCTCTCTAAGGATGATGCAATGAACGAAGTCGCGACTATGTTACGGGACAACGCGAGATTGCCGGAAAAGAGAAGCGTGCCAGATAGCCACGAAATGGACAATGTTCTCAAAAACTTCCCTGTCTTCCGGATCGCAGGCGTGCTCCCGTTTGCGGAACCTTACTGGTGGGCAGGGTTTACGATCAATGGCCTGGGCTGAAGGACGCTATCGCCCGTCTCGATCACCCAGTGCGAGAGAAAGGGATTCCCAAACATCATCGCTGAGAGCGATTGCCAGTACGATTTTTTCCTTTGAGTGCCAGTTGTATTCAAGGGAGAAGTGCGCGTTGCCGTACAAATCGGTCGTTGTTGATCCGAGAACCGCGCCGCTCTCGCGATATACCGTGATTGTCGCCGGGATTTTATCGGCCCATTTGTAACCTGCAACGTCAAAGGCGAGTTCGTTTTCATGAAGTCTGAGATCGAAGCCGTAAACATTGTTCCCAACGGGAACCTCGAACATGAAGCCGGTGCGATCCTGTGAAGATTCACCGCGTAGCGCCAGTGCCGGAATTGGACCAGTTACGCGGATGGTGCCTATGAGTGTGCCTGGGTCAAACTGCCTTCCAATGTCAATCAAAACCTGACACGCTCTCTCATAGCATTGTGTCCACCACGAAAGTTGCGGCGCAGTCCCAGGCTGTTCGGGCACGTCGGTGGCTGCCTTCTCCTTGTTTCTAATCCCGCGTAGCATCAAGAACTTCTTTGAGCATTCACGGCAGTGTACGACGTGCGCGCGAACGTGACGCGCCTCGTCTTCGTCGGCGAGTTCTGCTTCGACACTTGAGAGAAGGTCAGTTAACGGGCAGGGCTCTTTGGATTCCTCCGAGTCAAAGATGTTGCCGCCGAGATTGCGGCCAAATTCACGCATGAATTCCACGATGCCCCTACAGGATTCACACTCCTCAAGGTGGCGTTCAACGATAGCCACCTCTGAAGGCGAAAGATCATTCCACACGTACCGATGAATGTCCTCTAACAGTTCCTGACATTTCTGAGATTGAGACGGGCTCATGATGCACTCCCTTTGCAGTGCGCGGGCTTCCGATCAATGGCGCGCGTATACATCTCACGGTAGGCAGTCATGTTGTTGTGCAAAATGTCATGAATCGTGCTCTTCGGCTTCCCTAGAACGCCGGCAATTTTCCTTACTGTCATTTCTTCGCTGTAGATGAGGGCAACAATCACGCCGCATTCGGCGCCCTTGTTCGACGCCGCCGAGTGCTCGGTGTACACGCTTCTCAGGATGCCTAATCGTTCACTCTGGATGGCAACCGTCTCTGGATCAGGCCAGTGACAAGAGTGGTAACGCGCCAACGCAATTTCAACATCGCCGAGTTCGCGAGCGCTCTTTGGTTCTTCAGCGGCGCGCGCAATCATATCGTCTAGCGACTCCTCTCGAACGTTCTCCGTTGTTCTTCGAATTCGAGAAAACATCTCATCAATGACCGTCGACCTCGCAATCGCTCGAAGCCACGGATGCAATGCGCTTGCGCTCTTCAATTGAGGGAGTGCTCGGGACAGCTTGTACAGCGCTAATGCATAAACGTCTTTGGCAAATGTTTCCTTGCTGGCAGATCCTGGGCAGATACCTTCACTACAGACCAGCCTATGGACATAACGGCGCAATAAATTGGCGCAACGTTCTGCAAAAGCATCACGGTGCGTCTCCGGAGACTCCAAGAAGCGCAGAGCTAAGTCCTCATCAGGATTTGCGAACGGGACATCCTGGTCCACTGCCGCCCCCTATGTGTGCGATCAACAGCGTTGCCATCGTCATTATGGGGAATTCTATATCATAACCTCTCTATTTTCAGTAGATATGGCGCTTTCAAGGTTGAGTCTCGGCCTTTTCTTCTGAACCAAAGCCCACTTCTGGAAGATTTTCCCGGACAGCTAGGTATTTGTGCGGTCTTGTTCTCCAACAACAAATCAATCACACCTCTCAAGCCCGGCGAGACCACCGGAGACGCGATAAGCGGCTCGCCTGGGGATCTGAGATGTGCACAAAAAGGAGAAGAACATGAGCGTGGTTCTGAGTGAAGATCAGATGGCCCGCTTCGCTTCTGCGTTGGCGGAACAGGAAGCGGAGACCACCCAGCCCAAAGTATGCCTTGTCGGTGACGGCCCGAACCTAGCCAGAAGGGTTGAAGCCGTATACGGAAAAGGTGCGCGGCCCGACTTGGCAGCAGTGCTCAATATCGCCAGAACGTACGGCTCAATTCACGAGGCAACTATGGTCGCCAACCCGGGCTTACCCGTCTACGTCGCGCAGCGTATTGAGCGCCTCGGCTACACCGTTGATCGCGGACTCGGGCCCGACTGCGATGACCGCGTGGTCAGCAAGTGTGTCGTTGCCGGTCTCGTCGCTGACACGCTCATCTGCATGGGCGGCGACCATTCAATGATCGATGTGATCCGTCTGGTAAAGAATCAGCGGCGGCCCGTGAAGGTGGTCGTGATTGGCGTCAGGGAGGGAACGGCATGGTGCCTGAAGAAATCAGCGGACGAGTTTATCAACCTGCCCGTGATCTCGAAGGCGGCTGCGGCATGATGTGACGGCAACCCTGGGCTCGTACGTCCTCCAGCCCAACTTCAAAGAGGAGCTGTGTTGCTATGGAAGAGATACTGATTGTCGATCCGGACCCTGTCCATGCGACAGCCCTGAAGGAAGCCCTGGAAACAGCGGATTATATTGTCTCGGTTCATCGCGATCAAAGGACCGCGATGCAGGCGGTAGTCTCTCAAGGCATCAGGGCGGTGGTTTTCGTCTCATCGTCGCCTTCCTGGTGGCGGAACGATCTGAAGGCGTTCTGCGAATCGGTGGCAAACGCCAAGTACGAGATGGATGTCGTCTGCCTGCTGCGCTGGCCGTCGATTGAACCTACCGATCGCCTTTTCGGGGATGAGCTGAATGTGAGGGTGCTCCATGAGTAATAGCGGCATTCGGGAGGTCGTAGCGGAGATCGAATACCTGCGCGCCAAGCGGGCACAGGTTGCGTCCGCTAGCCCGCATCTCGTTGTCGTGCATGGAGCGCATCAACCGCTGACGAATTGCCTCCCTGGTGAGACCGTGGAACAGGTCGGTCTCGCCGTTCATTCCAGGGTGACCCCCTTAAGTCTTTCTCCAACCGGCCTCGTGTTCGCAGATCTTCTTGCGCGGAAAAGGCCGATGCTCCTCACCGCCGCACAGATCGAACGCCTCCTCTCTTCAGACCCATTTTATGTCCGATTGGGCGCAAGTGCTTCACGTGCACCGAGGCCGGCGGTCAGGCTCGCTCGCAAATCAGTCAAAGTGTACATCCAGCGGCTGCGTTGGCAATTAGGCAAGGCGCTCAAGGCTATGGGGCTTTCCACGTTGCCCGAGGAAATCCTCGTCTCGGAGAACACTGAACTCTCAAATGTGATGACCTACCGATTTGCTATTTCTTGTGAATTTGTTCATCTCAACGGCGATGCCACGAGGAAGTAGCCATGCCAATCGTTGCCTTCGAGATAGACGGCATGCTGCACCAGCGAGGACGCTCGATGCCAAAGCCAACGTTGCCAGAACGAGGGCGGATTGGAAGCGGCGTGGCCCTCGCTACGACCGCGAACAAGGCGCAGTGGACAGACAACCCACACCATTGGCAAACCCTTATTCTCCTCTTGCCACTGTTTCACAATCCGGACTCAAAAGGCTATCGAAAGCCGATTTCCGGGGTATTGATCCAGAGGACCATCGACGAAATGCGGCGGATGTTCAGCGGGTATACCCTCGCGCGGGTAATGGGGTGGTACTGGGACGAGGCTAAGAACACGGGCCTGCCGGACGAACTTATGCGCTTGGAGGTGGACGGAGTTTTCAGCGGCAACGACCTTTACGTGCTGCACACATGGAAGGAAAGGCTGCGGCGGCGTTTCAGGCAGAACTTTATCTACATGAGGCTTGTTGCATCCGGTACGGCGATCTAACCATTTGCAAGACAGCAAATCACTGCGAAAGGGGAAACATTACATCCGGCAATTGTCCAGCGGTTTATCTCTCTCATTGAGGAGAATCACCAATTGCCGTTTCTCGTCGCCTAAATCCCTTTGTTCGGCCCAGCGCACCAGTTAGAAATATTACCTATTTCTTTCAGGATCGCAAACGGTTGGACTATCTGGAGACAACTTTCAGTACAGGAAAGTGATTTTTCCATAAGATAGCACTGGTTCTGGTGACAGTAACAAATCCGCATGAACGAGATCCGAAAGACAGAAGAAGTTCCGGATCCAGCTGAAGGTTCAGGTCAACACGGCCGAAAAGCGGACCGCCTGCACGGCTCATATCATATCTTGTTTGGGGTGCGATTGTTATTTCGAAGTTTCCGTCGAAAGGACACGTTTCAGTCCCATTCTTCGTAGAAATCCGGGTCCTTCATCAGAAGATCTAGATCGTTCCGTACCGACGCACCGTCAGCGTTGTTTCGTTGTGCTAAGTCGGCTTGCATTGCGCGGATGTAACCCTCTCCGTCAGATTTGCGTAGCAGCCTTTTGAATACCTTCCGTAGAATGCCCGCTCTACCAGCTGCAATAGCAAGGTCTCCAGGAGCCCAAACCCAATGAGATCGAAGGAACGAATCGATGAGGCTAATTCGCAGGTCTTTCCCCTTATCCCAGTCGTAGTTTACAAAGAGACTGGCCAGGAAGGACGGCCTGCGACCATTGTCTTTGATCGCTTCCAAATACACATCGGGGAATGTTTCTGCGACAAGCACACCTAGTGGAAGATGCACATTATCCAAACAAAAACGAAGCATTTTCGCCGATAGAACCTGCCTCAGCTCGTAACCCGGCAGCGAGCCTGCTCTGCGGACGATTTGAATCAACGAATATTGAGCGTCGGCAGGATTGTGTTGTCTGATCCGGGGCAATAGGTTTTCGCATAGATCAGGGAGGATCGCAGGTCTTCTCGCGTAAAGGGCATTCGAAGCCTCCGCAATCCATTTCAAAGCTCTCTCTACCGATGCCGCCCCATTGCTGCAGCTTCGCGAGATAACGGCACCCAATTGAGCAGCTGGAACGTTTTCGAGCCACTGCATCGAAATCGGGCCGGAGATGAAATCGCGCATTGTGGAGGAGTCTCTGCCTTCAGCAATGTAAACAGCGATGGCACTTTTTGCGGCAGCATCGGAGAGCGTCCGAAAAATGGACCTTCCCTTGAAGCCCGAAATCGACGAGAGAAGCTCATCCGAACTGGCAAGGAAGAGTTCCGACGCCTCATTCAGCACTTTGATTAAGGCGCAGTCGATATCGTCCAGACTTTCGCCTCTGTTCAATAACAAAATGCTCAGCAGCCTTGCATCGCGCGACATGAGTTCACGAAGCCAGTACGGGTCATCGGAGTCGTGAGAGCACAACATTGCGGCCAATACATCGGCCTGGCGAGACCCCTTTATCTCGGAGCCGTGAAGTATCTCGTCAAATCCCTGTTTGCTGCGGCCGTATGCGGAGGCAACGATAGCCGCCGTCCCAGCCGACCACAGCGGGGTCTTCGAGCCCCACGTTCTGACCGCTTGAGGATGGATGAGCGAAATTCGATCCGCGACGACAATTTGTATATCTCGATCAGAGAAGCCATTGCTGCTCTTGGATAGGGCATCCAGTGTAGCAGCAGCCTCAACATCGGTCACATCGCGTAGGATCGCGGGAAAAAGATAGGAATCGTAAACCATCAGCGACGGGATAAGAGAGCGCCGGATCTGCTGTAAGGTCTCCAAATCGATATCTGTCGAAAGCCAACTTGCCAGTACGCACGAAGCGTTTTCTCCGCCGATCTCCAGGTATTTTGAAGCAAATCCCGGGTGAATCCGTAGCAACTCGATAGCGATCTTCGGGTGGGACTGAAGAGCAGCCAATCGGGACGGCGATGAATTTGCGGCGCTCGCTAACCCCTCCAGGACACCATTGATGAGTGCGTTCCTTGCATCGATGTGCGTGTCGGGAAACCAAGAAGGGCTTACCCGGATGGCTGTTTCCGGCTCGCATGATGCTATCTTAAAGGCGGCGTCGCCGAGAGTTGAATAGGATTCGTCCGCGACACTCCGGAAAGATTCTCGATGCAAACGGTCCTCAATGAGTTTGAGAGACGTCAGTGCATCTTCAGCTGAGGTCGCTGTAATCGTCGCATTTATGGCATCTCTCACGATCAATTTCTTAAGGGGCACAGCCGCTGCTGCGTCGTATGCGAGTGACTCGACAACATCGATCGCTCCCACGCCTGCCGTCGGCGATTGTGCGGCGCGTAGGCGCAGTTCATGAACGAGTGATAACTTCCGGACCGCAGTCGGATCCTCGCTTAATTCTGACCATATCGGCAGTTCGCTTTCGTTGGTTGGAAGCCCAGGATCAGCAGAGAAAAGAGCCTTCGCCCAGTATTCTGACCACGGTTCGCTCTCACTTCCTGTCGATTTTCGATCGGCGGTTGGTTCGATCAGCAGATCAGCGGAAAGCTTCGTGAAACGAGCGTAAACAACGGAAGGCGCGAAAAGCAGATCAAACGGACGATCGTGTAGGACTCTTTGCTGAAGACTGAATGTGCACGATGAGAAAGCGGTGCGCAGCCTCGGCCAGAGATGTTCGAGCAGCCTCCACAGGTATTCTTCGGCGTCGCTGACATTGAACCAGACTATAGGTTTAAGTCCCTGCCCGAAATATCGCGAAACGAATGCGCGCGCGCGGGGAACGTCGACCTTTAGCGCTTGAGTTTCGACTCTTGCCGGACGCACCTGCAGATTGATTGGTTCGGAAAAATCATGGTCTGAAGCGTCATGTGGATTGCGGAACAGGCCGTTCAAGGTTCGCACATCATGGAGCGTCGCCCACGTATCTGTGGGAACTAACAGTGTGTGCGTCAGAACACATCCTGCGCGGGGGGCTTGCAGATCAGGCCAGGTTCGGGCGACTGCAAAATACTGGCGACTTGGAAGCGGATACACAGTCAAATATGGGTCTATCTGCAGCCCGGATGACAGACTCCCGGATAGATCACTCAACCGCGTAATCAACTCTGAATCCCTGCCAGCCAACTTGATGCTGGCTGCGATTTGGCCGTGCCCGCTGCGGTAGCCATGAAGAAGCTGTTGCACAATCAAAGTCACGACTTTGCTGCGCTCCCCGTCTCAGCTGATGTAGGAAGCCCCAAAGCCCAGGCGACCGGCAATGTTACGTCGTGCGTTGTTTCGATGGAACCTGAAAGCGCGTGTGTCACCTCTCCCGCCTTGCGGGGGTCACGCCGGATATATTCGTCTTTGAAATCGGGGTCCGCGCCGAAATCACCCTCAGTTACCGAAATTCCGAAGAATTGAAAATCGAATTCGTCGTCATTCGCAGAAACGAACTGTGACAAGAGTGGAAGATTGTCCTCGATCCATTTCGCTGGTCCCTTGCTTTTTTGGTCTTCGGGCGCACGATCCCAAGCTGACACCACGATCCCGATTCGCGGCCTATACGCGCCACCAACCTTTCGCGTGAAAGCCTTGCGTAAAAACTGAAGCCAATCAACCAGAACTACCTGCGTCGGAGGCTTATCTTTACCGTCCTCGTCCTTCTCCGGTGCTGCAGCAGGCACCGCACCGCCGAAGTGACTCACAGCCGTCATCCAGTCAAGAGGAGCGATAAGCTCTTTGGAATCCACTCTGATGAAAAGAAGGCAACCGCAGCCTTCCTTGATTTTGTTCTCCCAGTCTTCTGACCACTGGCGGTTCCGATATATCGAAACGATCTGCTCTCCTGGTAAATCTGGAACGATCAAAATTCCTTTGAAATCGCTTCCCTCTGCGGTGCTTTTCAGGGGGATTTCGGTCTGGTCATGCACTTCCCGCGATGTACGTGGAGCGAACTCGCCTTTGAGAAGATGGTTTCCGCCACCATTGAGATAGTCGAGATCGGCAGGCAGGCCGTCGCGAGCCATCAGCCCCGTACCTGCCTCGAGCATAAGCCACAGCCGAAACACGAAGTTGCTCTTGCCGGCGTCTTGCACGCCAATAAGAAGAACCGATCTAAAATGTGGTGGAATATTCATGCTCGCGATCTGAACCTCATGAAGGAGCGCCCGGTAGACGATGCATGCGGTGGTGAATCGTTTATGTCAATCGAGGCGCTCTTGATTAGAGTTTCAATTGCTTCAAAAACTCCCGTTCCGCTTTTGACGTCCTCTGGCTTTCTCGAAAAAGCAGCGGCGGAGAGGGCTGCTGCTCTATAGCCCAGGCTCTCAAGATAACTCTTCAGCTCGATCGCCCCTTCCGGCATTTGCATTGCAATTTCATCCGATTTGCTTACCAAAAGTACAAACGGCACATCGCGACTAATGCCAACATCGGTTGAGAGTCGTTCAATGAACTGGCGGATGCGCTGTACTTCCAAAAATCGTTGATCGGAGACGAGCAATTTGCCATCGACGACGATGATGATGCCATCAGCACGACGCAAGAAATCAAACGAGGAGGCATTGGCCGCGCGCAGAACGAGATGATCCGTCCACTCGCCAGGTAGATCAGTCAACAGCAGGTCAAACCTGCGGCGATCGGCGTCTTTCTCACGGATTGCGAGATGCAATAGACTTGGCTGTCGCGGATGCGCCAGTATAGTGTGATCGACAAGTTGAGAAGGCAGAGCCCCCCTTTCCCATTCCCGCAACCCCCTCGCTCGGTCTTCAAAGGCCTGAAGCGTAAGGCTTCCCGCGAACTGATAACCCGCAGGCAACGACCCTCCGGAAGCCATGAGATACAACGACGAAAGCAGGCAGGTTTTGCCCGCGTCTGTCGATCCGAGAACGCCGATAAGATGCGTGTAGCGGGCTCGCATGATTTCAACGGCATCATCAGAGCCGAGTTCAACCCCTTGATGAAATGTCCTGCCCACAGCCACGAGAGGGCGAACTTCATCTTCCGGCTTGTTTTCGATCGCTTCCGGCTCTTCCTGCTCTTCGGCAAGTTCGACAACATCGCCTCCGGAGCGAAAATGGGGACAGTTCAGCGGATCTGGATGAGATATCAGGCATCTCCCAGTGGCGGCCACTGTGCAATCCGGTTTTTGGCAGGCTCCTGTCGTCACGATCGGCCTAGCTCTCCTTATCGTCTATTTGGAACCGCAACAGGATCGCCTCGCGGAACACCTGAGCGCCCCATTCCGCCGGGGAAACGGAAACATCCGAAGTAAGGCCTGTGAAGGCGGCAAAATCCTTGCCTAAATTACCAACATCTCGAAGCCGCCTGCACGCCCAGGACACTGGCAGCAAAGACGGGCAATGAGAAATGGCATCATTTGCTTCTGCACTTGCAGGAAGGAATGAGTCTCGGGCGGAAGCTGTCCATTTTCCGGCGATATCCTGCAATGAAAGCGGAGCCAACGTGGCGGCTTTACGGCCTGATTCCACGATTTTTTGAATCATCGTTGTTGCTGCTTGCGACGGCGGTATCAGAGACCGCTGGGCCAACTCGCGCCCTGCGGCAAGCGCGGCCGCGGCTGGCTGCAATTTTGCAAACGGCTTCTGTTCTGTATCGGAGAATTCGCCAAACATCCACCAAAGAGTCTCAAGCTCCTCCCGATCGATGACTGCCTGCGCCTTGGCCTCTTGGAGTGCGGCTTTCAATACTGGCAATATCTCGGCTAACGCCGTTTCAACTGTGTCGCCATCCTCTGACAATTCAAGCTCATCGAATTCCTCCAGTGAGGGGGTCGCACGTTGTCGACGTAGGTTGGCCCGTGAAACCAAGCCTTTCCGTGCGGAGGAACGCAACTCATCTTGCATCCAGTGGATATGCTTCTCGGTTGAGTCCGGGATCAGTCCCGCCGCTGATACGGCCAGTGCGGCCGCCAGCGCCAGCGAAGTAGAAGACTGATCGTGCAATGTCTTCAGTAGCTCTCCAACAGCGATTCCGGCGACCGCTCTCAGTTCGAGAGCGTTTTCTTTGAGGTCGACCGGGAATGCTGTGTCCTCATCCTTGATCGCTTTCAGAACGGCTTTGACCGGCGCCGAGTCCTGGTTGAAAACTGCGCTGTCGAAACCGGAGACGACGCCCTGGATTAGCGGCATAAGCTCTGCTCGCCCCGCATCCGTTGCGAGCCAGTTGATGAGACCCGAAGCGGACTTGACGCGCGACTTGACCTTCTCGCTGCTCGGTTGCGGATCTGCTATTCGAAGAAATTCAAAACCTTTGTCTAACATGAAAGCCACCTAACTGTTCTTTGATACAAACGGATTGGGACCACGTTTCGGCTCGGGAATGAGAGGCATTACGGCTTCCCATAATTCAAATAGCTTGGTGCTATCTTTCGCGGCGGTTTCCAATGCTATACGTTCCATCGTTTGAGGCAATGGTTCATCTGCCGTCTTGGGAAGAGCATCGACCTGCACAAGTACCTGTAGTCGTTGCCGCCAGTCCAAATATCGCCAGAAAAGATATCGAAGTCGGTCGAATCCGCTGTCGTTGCTCATGTTTGCCCCGCTGTTTACTTGGGCCACCGAAGCGGCCGGGGTCGACGCATTTTCTTCAGCTGCGGCGCCTGTTGAAGTTGATCGCTCCTCCTCAGCGATGATACGCAGATGAGGACACGCGATCTCGATTTTGACGGAGTCGCCCGCGTCGCCTAGACGCGCTCTATCAGCATCGAACTGGACTTTCTGTTGCACCCATATGCGCGGGAAAACTTCGACGACAAGATGCTGCTTCTGATCCTTCTCCGCACAGGAAAATTCCAGCCAGTTGTATTGGTAGCTGTATCCCTTGTCAGGCGGGTTTGTTGCGCCGGCATAGATGACAAGCCACTCCTTGCCGGAGAGGGCGTCCGACGTTTTCTGAATATTCAACAAATGCTCATGGCCGACCATGATGATGCGAGCATTGTTGTGGAGATGCTCCTGAGCTGCGTGCTTGTCAATAAACCAGTTCAGAGGATGATGGACCAGAACGACATTGACGACATTATCTTCTTCGGCAATCGTATATTGCCCATTGCCCAAGATGATGTTGCCTTCCCTATCGGTCAGGTCGCTGACCTGAACACTGGTCAGGCCAATCAATTTCAGACGAACTCCGCCGGGCAGGTCGAAATATTTGACCCAGAAGGGCCGGCTGTGAGACTCAAAATCGCATCCGTAACCTCGTGCGAATGTCCGATACTGCTGCAATTTGGGAAGAAAAGGATTCGCAGCCTCGCCGTCCTGGTAAATTCCATGAAGATCGGCCCGGACTTGGTCGGCATCGTTCGAGCGGAACTTCGCCTGAATCATTTTGGCCTGGTTCGAAATCGCAGTTAAGTCGCAATCGTGATTTCCAGGAATAGTGCTGACATGCGTGTCGCCAAGACCAACTGCACTTGTGACTCTTTCCAACCACCCAGTCGCCTGATCATATTGATCTGGTTTTCCGGAATAAGCCACGTCTCCAGTGACAATGACGCGCGATGCTGGCCCTCGCCGATCCGCCAATTTCTTGGCATCCTTGACGAGTTCGTCGCGAACGAACTCATGCGTTATCAACGTGCCATCTTTTTCTTGGCCGAAGTGGATGTCGGAGAGATGCAGAAAGCGCAGCGCCATCAGACACATGTCCTCCAGAAAACGAACAACCTCGTTTTTGTCATGGTCGACGCATAACCCCGAAGCGACGGTGAAAGTGCCTCCGTCATATTTTGCTCAGCAAAAAAGCATGCTACTATCCTACACGCGGTGACAAAATCACTCGATTTTGAAGAGAAGCACCACCCGTCTTGGCTCTAGCTTGAGCTCGCGGCGAGCGAGCCACGCCTTATTGATTACTTCCGTTTATTCTGCGAATCGACGAACTTTATTCCAGTCTCGGATTCTGACCGGGTTCGAAGATTGTTCGGAGAACGCGCCAAACTTTATGCCGGAGGGCTCACTTGTTTTTCTCGGAGGAACTTACAGCTACAAAATCGACTACAGTCGGGGCATTCAGAGGCTTCTTGGAGGCTGTAAGCTATTGAAAGTAAATGGTCGGGGAGAGAGGATTTGAACCTCCGACCCCCTGGTCCCGAACCAGGTGCTCTACCAGGCTGAGCCACTCCCCGAACATGGTTTGAAGATGCGCATCAGCAGGCGTGGCCTGGTCCGTTTTCCCGCTTGATACGCTTCGCTTAGTGTAGCAGAAGCCGCAGTTTCCCGATCCCGCAGCAGGTCGGATGTACTGGTCTGTCACGCCGTTCTCCTGCTCACAAAATTCCAGGTCCGGCATCTCGTCAAATTGCTCGTCAGCCGCCAGGAACGATCTGTAATTTCCAGATTCCTCACGCCATCGGTTGGCGTCCTTCAGAACCGGCTCATCGTCACGCGCACAATTTCCGGCTTCTCGTAAAAGCAAAGGCCGCGGTCTGTTTCGTCTCCGTTCCACAGCCTGAGCGGTTTCCATGCGCCATCTTCATAGGCACCTTGTTCCGCAGTCAGAATCTGGCTATGAATCCAAGGCAGCTTTCCGGGCAGGTGGAAACTGATGCTTGCGTCTACGCCCGTCACCAGAAACTCATCGGGTCCGAGTTGCGCCACCACGGCCGCACCATGGAAATCTTTCGTGCCCGGAGCGCGACGGCCGTCGGGCTGCGGGAAACCGAAAGCCACTGTGGCCTGCCAATCGCCGAAATCTATTTCCTGCGTAGCCTGTCCTGGCTCCTCGACCGCCGTTTTGAGCTTTCCTTCAAATTCAAGATTTGCGATCTCGCGATCCATCGGTCCGATCAGCGCGAAGTTTCTTGCGTGGGCGGTCCAGGGCTCGTTGCCCAGGATGTTCCATCCCGACTGATCGACGCCGAACGGAGAAAAGCCGATCGCCCCTTCGCCGAGAGCATAGAAAAAAAACTTGGCAAAGCTGTCGCTGCGCCCGGTCTCGGGAATCCACAACGGATTGTCGGGACGATTGTAGGCGTGCATCGTCTCGCGGTAGAACGGCGAATCATCTGTGTAGATGTCCGGACCGATCATGTCAATCGCGGGTGCAAGCTTACGCCACAGGCCGACTAACTTCTGCACCGCTCCTCCGCTGGGATAGGCAATACCCGGCATCTCCACTTGCCGCTGCGGCAACTCGCCCGCCGGATAATCGATCCACACATTGATGTAGCAGGGAATCGCGAACTCGCCTTTGCCGGCGGCAACAATGATGTTGATGTACTTGGCCTGGTAGTAGGCCTGGAAAATCTCATCCGCGTCGGCATTGAAGACCTGCGACCACGTGCCGGGTTCCTTGTGTGCCGCCGCCAACAGATCCGCAGGAACCTTCCCGGCGAATAATTGGTTGGCTTCGGCGGAGTTGTCGCGCACGCTGCCGATGTTTCCTGATTCGTTCTCCACCTGCATCATGAGGACTGTATGTTGTTCGCCGTCGATTTCTTTCAGATGGCGCATGAGCGCGACGAAAGCAGCTTTATCCGCGTTGAGTGTGTTCTGCGAGAGCGGCGACATGACGTCGATGGGCATGCCGTCTGGTCGAATCACGCGTGGAAAGCGCTTTGTGTCGGTCTTCACCCAGCCCGGCGTGTAGTGATTGTTGCCGTTCTTCCAGGTGCCAAACCAGAGAAGAACCACATGCAGGTTGTGCGCCCGAGCGCCCTCGACAATCTGATCGACATTCGTAAAGTCGAAGTGACCTTCCTGAGGCTCGAGCTGTTCCCAGTAGACGGGGGCCTCGATGGTGTTGGCGTGCAGCGCAGCCATTGACTCCCACACCTGGGGCAACTCGCTGGGCCATGCGCTCGAGTTATGAATCTGGCCGCCAAGGACGAGATATGGACGACCATCGACGAGCAGGGCATAGCGGCCATCCTTCTTGACGATTTGCGGAGCTTCGGCCGCGAAGGCGCAAAGCGAAGCAAGGCAACCGAGCAGGGCGACCGCAGCAATGCTGCGAAGAGCGAATCGGCATGAAGCAGGAAGCACGTGCATACAGGGACCACTCCTGCGGCGATGTAATCGTATACATCACTGCAGCGCAATACTATCGCATGCGAGGGCTCCGGCGCTGCATCTGTGCCTGAGCCCTCAGTTTTTCTCGCTACTGCTTCTCCGGTGAAGGGGGCAGCACCGCGCCGGGGAAGATTCCCTCCAGCGGCTGGCGCCTCTGTTCTTCCTTATCCGGTTCCGGAAGCGGCTTGCGCGGCATCATCTGGTCACGCATCGCCGCATCGTAAACAAAGATGGCTTCGACCGTCGCGATCTGCTTCAGATCAGCGGGCTGCAGCCGTTCAACGACATCCTGGTTGGAGTGGTGGGTACGGCTCTCATAATCCAGGTCGTCCTGGATGAACTGAAATCCCGGAATGCCCACCGCATCGAAACTCAGGTGGTCGGTGCCGCCGGTGTTGCGCATGGTCAGCGTGGTCACGCCCAGGTCCTTCAAGGGAGCCATCCACTGGGCAAAGATCGGCGCGACGGCCGCATTGCCCTGCAGGTATACGCCGCGTATCTTGCCCGAACCGTTGTCCACGTTGAAATAGACAGAGATGAGCTTCTGTTCCGGCTTCAATTCCAGCGGCCCCGCGGCCCGGCGCAGGAACTCGGGCAGGGCAAGCTGGTCAGGTGCGGTCGACAGAGGAGCGAATCCGAAGTGTTCCTTCACATAGCCGCGCGAACCGAAGAGCCCCTGTTCTTCTCCGGTCCACAAAGCAATACGAATCGTCCGCCGCGGCTTTACGTCGAGGGCCTTCAGAATGCGAACTGCTTCCATCGCAACCACGGTCCCGGCACCGTTGTCGGTGGCGCCTGTACCGGCAATCCAGCTATCGAGATGGCCGCCCAGCATCACCACCTGGTCTTTCAACTTCGGATCGGTCCCTGGAATCTCGGCGACCGTGTCGTAACCGTGCTCGTGTTCTCCGGTGAATTTCGTCTCGATGTCGATCTGCACCGTGACCGGCACGTGGGCCTGCGTGAGCCGATAGAGACGGCCATAGCTCTCGATAGCGGCAACGGCAACGGGAACTTTTACACGCTTGTCGGCAATGTAGGGGGTGCGGCCCAGCGTCGCTCCGTTGTCGTCAAAGAAAGTCCCGCCTGAGCCGCCGCCGTCTTTGCCGTCGCGGCTTGGTTCGATGACCGCGGCTACTCTCTCGTCGTAAAAGAACTGTGCCACCTTGTCGACCAGCTTCATGCGCTGAATGTAGGCACGGATCCGCGCCTGCATCTCCGGCGACATGCCGCCCCCGCCCGCACTCACCGGATACTCAGCCAGGTCTTCGAGCTCCTTGTCGGTGTAGCGGCTGAAGATCGCCTTATCGACCGGCGGAACATCGCGCATCGCGCCGTAAAGCACAATCTTTCCCGCCAGCTTGCCCTTGTACTTATCCAAATCTCCTTCGTCCTTGATGTTGACGAAGACCACGTCGCCGGTCACCGCTCCGTCCGTCGGCGGCGACCAGGGCGTGGCCTGCAGAATCAGGACCGCGGTGTCGGGCGTGACCATCCGTGCCCAGGTATTGAGCTGCTGCCAGCCCAAACCGAACTCGCCCCAGTCGTCGAGGTGCGCGTTTTCAAGGCCAATCTTCGTCAGGGTATCGCGGGTCCACTCATTCGCCTTCTGCAGGTTGGGTGAGCCGGTCAAACGCGGGCCAATGCCGTCCATCAGCGCCGATGCAAACTCCATCACGTGCGAATGGTTCAGCCCCTCGTCGCGAATTCGCTGATACATGTTCAGGTCAAGCGATTCGGTGGCGGGCTGCACTTCGGTGTAAGCATCAATGGGTGCCTGGGCAGCGGACTTGGGCTTGTCGGCCGCATGTAAGGCAATCGCCGCGCACAGGAGGGGCACGGCGGAAAAGCGAGGAAATCGATTAAGCATCTAGGCTGGCTCCGGAAGAAAGGTCGTCGGACTGTTGCTCGAATTCTAGGGTATCGGCCGCGCAGCGCAACCTTTAATTTGAGGAGTGGGCACAGCCAGGCCGTGTGCCCTAGTCGCTCTTGCCTCCGCCCGTATCTACATCGGTTGGCAGATCGAGGGCGACCATTCCGAAGCGCGTTTTGCCGTTCGTCGGCGGCTCCATTGCGACGATGTGCTGGTGCCGCTTGGAGCCAGCTTTCAGTTGCAGTCCTCCAGACAGGTCGATGCCGTTGTCCTTGCCATTGAACTTGAAGTGGTCCCCGTGACCGTCGTCGCTGCAGGTGAGTCCCTCGGCCGTAACCGTGGGAGTGCCTACAGGAGTCTTATCCTGGCAGGTGAGCACGTCGCCATAGCGCGCGAGTGCTCTCTTGTAAAACGCCACGACCTTGTCCTGCGGGTCCGACGTCGCGTAACTCACAGCGCGCACGCGCAACTGCCACTCGCCAAAGCCCATGTGCACGTCCGCGGACTGGTTGCCGTCCTTGTCTTTGACAATATCGGCGCCAGGATAGACCGGCAGGCCCAGGTCAGCGGCCGTGGTCTGGTCGGTGTTCACGTGCACGCCGCCAAACGGCGTATCCACCTGAACTGTCTTCTCGTCGCCATTGGCATCCTTCTCCACGTGCACCTTGCACGCTGCAATCCATGCAACCAAACCAAATCCAGCTACAAGAACCATCGCCTTTCGGATCATGACATTCACCCTCTCCAACTTTGTACGCCAATCGGCCCCGCTTGGTTCCTTCAACCAGCTGCTACGAAACGCGCCCATTCACTACTTTGTTCCCAAGGCCTAACTGGTTGGTTTGGGAGGGTTCACCGAAAGGGTGCCAGGCGTAGCGGCCAGGACCACGAGAAGGCGGCCGCGCGAGAGACACGGCTGCCCCTTCTTCGATGGATGAGCTTAGTGGGCGTGGTTTGCTTCGTCGTCCGCTTTGCTGCTGGTTCCCCAGAGGATGCAAACAACGAAAACACCAAGGATAAGCGGAACGACAAAGAACGGGGAAGTGATGTTCATGTGCTGGAACTCCCTGCAGCCAAGGTATCAAACGGAAGCGGCTTTCGGCGAGAAGTGCTTTTCGTCTCAACGGCAAGCCCGCAATCACTCGTTCGCTGGAAAAGAGCTCGTTGCCGCGGCTTCGACGGATTCATTCAGCAGCCCAAACAGAGCGTCTGAGACGCGTTCGTACTCCTTTTGAGTTTCGTCGCGAAAGCTCATGTCGTTCCATGAGCCCATTCCGCCAAAGACCCACGCGCACTGTGCGGCCTTCAGAACGGCGGCCGCGTTGTCGCCCAGGCTTCCCTGCGGAAAGAGGTCTTTGTGATAGCCCAAGTCTGCCTGCGGATCGTCGAATGCCCGGAGCGCGTCATCAAAGAAGCGCGTGAAATTCCCGCATTCATGCGCTTCGGCAAATGCACGAATTTCCTTCAGCGCGCTTCGAAAGTCGTCGATAATCGCGCCCAGCGGGCGCAAAGCAAATCCAGGAGTCGGCACGACCTGGTACAGCCCGTAAGTGACCCTCCAGATGCGCCGGTCGGGCGCGTCTCTGTTACCCACTTCCCACTTGTTCAGCCAGAATTCGCTCACCTTGCCCTCGCGGACGGCTTCAATCATCCACAGTCTTCCACCGCCCACGAAGCCCGACGAGTTGCGATCGGAGAAGCCGGGCCTGTCCTGCGGTTGTTGTCGAAGCCTGAACCCCACGAGGCTGCGTCTGCGCAGGTCGCGGATCCACGCATCCGGCGTATCCGCGAAGACCGCCGACTGCGATTCTCCGCCGGCGGGTTTACCGCTGACAAGAAACGTGATCGACTCACAGAACTGGCAGGTGGAGTTGCCAGGGAAAAACTGCGGCGTTTGCATGCCACGAACCGCGGCATTGCCATGGCACGTAACAGCGGCCATCTGTGCAAGCGGTGTCTGCATGTCTCTCCTGCCAATCCCGAAAGAGGACGCTACTCGCGGATTACTTTCACCAGGATTCCGTCAGGCAATTCGCCCTCGATCAGATGCACGACTCCATCTTTCACCAGTCCTTCGAACACTTGCCGCTGCCTTTCACTGGCTCCGGATCCAGATGCGCCAGGTTTCGTCCTCGGGAGAGAAGAAGACGTTCCAGGCGCCAGCGTCTCTATCCCGCTTGGCCTCTTTCCACCCATTCCCCGGTCCATAGCTTCGTTGGCAAGTCGGTCGGCTTCCTGGTTGCCGCCGCGCAGGGTGTGGCGTATCTCGAACCGTTCCAGCCGGGCGGAGAGCCGTTTTGCTTCTTCCCACATGGGACGCAGTCCAGGGCTGCCCACTTTGTAGCGCCCCTTCATCTGGTTCACCATCAGCTCGGAATCGGAGATCACCCGCAACCGCTTGACGCGGTGCTCCAGCGCCCAGGCCAGCACCGCGAGCAGGGCGGAATACTCGGCGTAATTGTTGGTCTGACGGCCAAGAAACTCGCTTAACTGTACTGCTACCCGCCCGTCAGGGCCCTCAATCACCGCTCCATAGCCGGCCGGCCCCGGGTTGCCCCGCGAGCCGCCATCGCAGTGGGCGATGTACCACTCCGCCTTTCCCGCGGCGTCAGGTTCAAGCGCTGAAAACAGGTTCTCGCTCATTGGTTACCAGTGTACCGGCAGGCGGTCCGGGATGCGCGAGAACGCGCTCACCAAGCCGGTTTGGGCGCGTCTACTCCAATGCGATCAGTTCTCTAGGTTCGGAGCGAGGTTCCGATGGCAATTGACACCGCAAGCTTTCCTTCGCCCCCCACCGGGATCCCGGTTTCCTTGGCATGGCCCACCTTATCGAGGGTACAATCCTCCCAAGGGATGGCTGCATCAAGGGCAATGGACGGACCGAACCGTGCGCAGGAGCGCTTAGAGGCCCGTGCGCCCGAGATGGAACTGATCAAACAGGCACAGGCTGGGTCCCGCGTGGCATTTGACGCCCTGGTCCGCCAATATGAACAACAGGTTCTGCGTCTGGCCCTGCACCTCACCGGTTCTGAACACGACGCTGAAGACATTTACCAGGAAGCGTTTCTGAAGGCCTTTCGCTACATCGGCAATTTCCGCTTCGAGTGCTCGTTTTACACCTGGATTTACCGCATTGTCACAAACCTTTGTCTCGATCAGTTGCGGCGTCGCAAGACGCGGCGCGAGGACCAGGCTGTGATGCTGGATCACTCGGGCGACGAGATCGATCTGCTGGCATCGGTATCGGACAATCGTTCGTTTTCCAACCCCGCCCGGGAACTGGATCGGAAACTCCTGGGCGAAAGGATTCAGACCGCGCTGGGCAAGCTCACCCCGCGCGAGCGCATGGTTTTTGAACTGAAGCACTACCAGGGGCTCCGCCTGCGCACCATTGGAGAGATGTTGAACACCACGGAAGAAACCGCCAAGAACACGCTCTTTAGAGCGACAAAAAAGTTGAGAACGCAATTGGCGGGACTACGGTAAGGCGTTACCGCCGTCGCAGGAAGGGCGGAGCTTGAAGACGCGCATTGCAAGACTGACTGAGGCTGGAAGGACGTAGAGGAATGAATTGCGAACTGGCTCACGAAAAGATCGTGCTGGCGGCGTATGGAGAGTTGCCTGATGACCAGGTTCACGAACTGGATCGGCACCTGACCGCCTGCGTGGACTGCCGCGACGAGCGCGAGCAGTTGCTGGCGCTCAGAACGCTGGCTTCCATGCATCCCATGCTGGAACCCTCCCCAAACCTGGTAGCGCGCGCGCGAATTCGGCTTGAAGAAGCATTAGACGCGCTGCCGCCCAAGCGCTGGTACGAACGGATCAGCACTCGACTCGTCAATAATGTGGCCATTCTGCAGGCGGCGCCCATCGCGGGGGCCCTGCTTCTCGTGGTTGGAATGGGCGCGGGCACCCTGGGCGGCTATGAATATGCGCAGGCGCGCGCGGTCCACGCGAGCTTGCGTGCCGCGCCATCGATCGCTGCAGATTCGCAGCAGCCGGCGAGTGTTGCGCCGGCTGCCGTCGCAAGCATCTCCAGCATTGTGCAGCAGCCCAACAGCGATATCGTCGAAGTGCGCTACAACGAGCTTGTGCCACAGCGGCTGCAAGGCTCGCTCGACGATCCGGCGATTCGCCAGCTCCTCATGATGGCGTCGGAAGACGCAGCGTCCGCGGGCATCCGTGACGATTCAGTGGGCCTGCTGGCGGCGGAGTGCCGCGCCGGCCACAGCTGTAATGCTGCGGGCATTCGCGATGCGCTGATGGTTGCCCTGCGCTATGACAAGAATGCTGGCGTGCGCGAAAAGGCGTTGAAGGGCCTTGAGCCCTACGTGGCGGAAGATATGCGCGTGCGGGATGCGGTGCTCGAGGCTCTGCTCAACGACAGCGATGCCCGCATCCGCACTGCGGCCATTAACATTCTAGAGCCGGTGGAAGCGGACACAACCGTGCGGCAAGTGCTGTCGACGGTTGCTACCTCCGACCAGAATCCCCAGATCCGAAATGTGTCCCGGCAGGTACTGAGCCGGGCGCCGGAGATTCAGTAGCACGCACTATCGTTCGGTGCATCGCGCCGTCAAAGAGTCGAAAGAGCGCGGGCCCGAAAGGAAACGAAGAACGGGAGAACACATCAAAGTGAATCACTTTTCGAGGCCATATCAAGTGTTAGGAGTCGTCATGCTGCTGTACGCAGGCATGGCAGCGGCGCCGCCAGGCGCTGTCGCACAATCATCCGGGATTGCAAAGCTATTGGAATCGCCGAGCTTGATTCTGCACTCCAGTTCGCCCGGCTACCTGGGCGTCCTCGTCGGAGACGTCGACAACGATTCAGCCGCAAAACTCAAGCTCAAGGAAGTGCGCGGAGCGGTCGTCACGCTGATCGACCACGATGCTCCGGCGGCGCAGGCAGGTATTCGCGTCAACGACGTCGTGATTGAATTGAACGGCCAGCCCGTGGAGGGCGCTGAACAGTTCGGTCGCATGCTGCGTGAAATTCCGGCCGGCCGCAAAGTGTCGATTGTCATTAGCCGCGACGGCAACCTGCAAACCCTCTCTGTTGAACTCGTCGACCACAAGAAAATGGAGAAGGACGTCTGGAACAAGCTCGACAACAGCGGCGACGACATCACTCCGGTGACCGGCATGGGGATCTTCTCTGGCGGCGGCGACGCTCCGATGCCCGGGGGCTTTCATTTCCCCTTCTTTGGCAGCACTCTCAACGTGGGCGCTCTCGTTGAGCCTCTCACTTCGCAGATGGCCGAGTACCTGGGTGTGCCGAGCGGCTTGATGGTCAAGCAGGTGACACGCAAAAGTGAAGCGGCGACGGCCGGACTCAAGGCATTCGACGTGATTCTCAAGGTGGGCGCAGAGAGCATCGCCACCACGGCAGACTGGGATCGCGCATTGCGCTCCAACGAGGGCAAGCCTGTAGCCATCACGATTCTTCGCGATCGCAGGCAGCAAACCCTGAGCTTGCAGGTCGACTCAAAACATCATCATTCCGAACTCGAGGACTACTTTCCCGATGGAAACGGTCCATTGTTTGCGGAACTGAATCCCGACATGGCATCGGCCATGGCGCAGCCGTTTGCCGAGCAAGCCGATGCGATGCGGGAACTCCAGAAGCAGCTTCAGGATCAGCTTGGGACTATGCAGCCGGGTCTCATGCAGCAACAGGCCGAGAAGCTACAAAAGGATGCCGAGACGCTGCGCGACCAGTTGAAAGGCCAGCAATTCCAGTTCGACCAGAAGCAGATGGACGAACTGAAGCAGCAGATGAAGCAGTTCCGGCAGAATTTCAAATCCCAAGATTTCGAGAACTTCAAGGTCGATCCGAAGCAGATGGATGAGTGGCGGCAGCAGATGAAGCAGTTCCGGCAGAATTTCAAGGCCGATCCCAGGCAAATGGAAGAGTTCCGCCACCAGATGGAACAATTCAAGCAACAGATGGAAGAGATGCAAGCACCCTGGGCCGGCCACTTCGTCTAGCAACAGAGAGAGTCTTCGCGGAAAGGGCACCGGCCGGAGGTCCAGTCAGTGCCCTTTTTCATGTCCTCGATATTCTCACAAGCTTCGCTGCCGCAGGCGGCATCGAGCTCCAGCGGCGCACGCCAACCATGCGTTACTTTGCCTCCGGCATCCAGCATCCGGGTGTCGACTTTGAAATCGCGATCTCTTCGTCGGTCATGTCCACTTGCACATCGGCAAACAGCGGAGTGCTCAGGTAGCGCTCGCCCGTATCCGGGAGCATGCACAAGATCGTTGACCCCTTCGGCGCCTTCGCTGCCACTTTCAACGCCCCGGCAAATGTCGCTCCCGAAGAGATGCCGACGAAGATCCCTTCCTTCTTTGCCAATTCTTTACTCCACTTCAGCGCCTCCGCATTCTCAATGCGAAGTACCTCGCTGATGGCCTTTGATGCGACCGCATCCCCGGCCAGTTTCGCAATAAAGTCCGGGCTCCATCCCTGCATCGGATGCGGCTTCCATGAGGGATGCGCTGCCGCGGCAGATCCATCTTCGTTGCGCTCCTGCTCAATTCCGCTCGACAGCATCGGCGCGTCGGCGGGCTCGCAGACCACAACCTTGATTTCTGGCCGCTCTTTGGCCAGCACCCGAGCCACGCCCTTGAGCGTCCCGCCGGTACCGAATCCAGTCACCCAGTAGTCCAGCCGCTGGTCAGCAAAATCGCTCAGAATCTCCTTCGCCGTTGTCCGCGAATGCATATCGGCATTGGCTTCGTTTTCAAATTGCCGCGTATAAAACCATCCGTGTTTCTCGGCGAGTTCCACCGTCTTTTTCACCATGCCCACGGCTCGTGCCGACGCCGGCGTGATCACTACCTTCGCGCCCAAGAAACGCATCAGTTTGCGCCGCTCAATGCTGAAGGTTTCCGCCATCGTCACCACCAGCGGATAGCCCTTCGCTGCGCACACCATGGCCAGGCCAATGCCCGTGTTGCCGCTTGTGGCTTCGATCACCGTCTGGCCCGGCTTCAGCTTTCCTGATTTTTCCGCTTCTTCGATAACGCCCAGTGCCAGCCGGTCCTTCACTGATCCCAGTGGATTGAAGGCTTCGACTTTCACGTAGAGATTCACATCGGGCGGCGCCAGCCGGTTGATCTTTACAACTGGAGTGTTGCCGACAGTTTCAAGAATATTGGCATATCTCTTTCCCACGATCCGACCTCCAAATTCGGGTCATTGTATCGTCCGCGCACGGGGAAAATGAAGGAAAAAGTGCTGCGCCGCAAAGGACGTTTCGTTGCACGAGCCGCAAGGATGCCATCTCTGCCTTGCGTTATTCGAGTAGAATGCCCAGAGGTCGCGATGCCGACAAACGACATTTCTGTGCGGCGTGAGTCTCCGCTGGCCATGAGTTCCGCGGATTTCCGCGCGGCGGGCCATCAACTGGTGGAGAGAATTGCCGATTTTATTCAGTCCCTTCCCCAGCGTCCGGTCACACCCGCCGAATCTCCTTCAGCCGTGCGAAGCGTGCTGGAGGCGGAGCGGCCGCTGCCGCGCGAAGGCTGCGATGCCCTCACACTTCTCGACCATGCCGCAAATCTTCTGTTCGACCACTCGCTTTTCAACAGTCATCCTCGTTTCTGGGGATACATCACCTCATCGGCCGCGCCTATCGGCGCGCTGGGAGATCTTCTTGCGGCCGCGGTGAATCCCAACGTGGGGGCATGGCTGCTTTCTCCCATGGCGAGTGAGATCGAGAGCCAGGCCATCCGCTGGATCGCGGAGATGCTTGACTATCCGACCGATTGCGGTGGCTTGTTTGTGAGCGGCGGCAACATGGCCAACATCGTCTGCTTTCTCGCCGCACGCCAGGCAAAGGCAGGATGGGACGTGCGCACCCGCGGCATGAACGGGCCGCAGCTGCGCGTTTACTGCTCGAAGGAAGCGCATACCTGGATTCAAAAAGCTGCGGACATCACCGGCCTGGGCACGGATGCAATCCGATGGATTGCGACGGACCACGACATGCGCATCGATCTTGAGGCACTGCGCGGCCAGATCAGAAAAGACAGAGAGGCCGGCGACCGCCCGGTGATGGTGGTGGGCAACGCCGGCTCTGTAAGCACGGGCGCAATTGACCCCCTGCCAGAGCTGGCAGTGCTTTGCCGCGAGTTCAATCTCTGGTTTCACGTCGATGGCGCCTATGGTTGTCTCGCTGCGGTGCTGCCTGATGCACCCGCTGCCTTGGCAGGATTGCGCGAAGCAGATTCAGTGGCCGTCGATCCGCATAAATGGCTCTATACGCCGCTTGAAGCTGGATGCTCCCTGGTCCGAAATTCCGAAAAACTGCGCGATGCTTTCGCCTACCATCCCGTCTACTACCACTTCGGCGTCGAGGCGACGAACTACTTCGATCTCGGCCCTCAGAACTCGCGCGGCTTTCGTGCCTTGAAGGTCTGGCTTGCGCTGCAGCAAGTGGGACGCTCTGGATACCAGCAGATGATCGCCGAAGACATTCGTCTTTCCCGTGCAATGTTCGAGTGCGCCTCGCGCTATCCGGAACTTGAGACACTCACGCAATCGCTGAGTATCGCCACACTTCGATATGTTCCCTCCGATCTTGACCGTGGGAATGCGAAGGTGGCCGAGTATCTTGACAAGTTGAATCTCGAGCTGCTTACACGGCTGCAAAACAGCGGCGAGGCATACTTGTCGAATGCAGTGATTCACGGCAAGTTCGCACTGCGCGCCTGCATCGTGAACTTCCGCACTACGCTCGCCGATGTTGAGGCTGTCCCGCCCCTCGTTGTGCGCTTTGGAGGCGAGGTAGATCGCGATTTGCGCCCTCAGAATCTTCCGATAGAGAGGCGCTAACTCATCAAACTCACTTTGCCGGCTCTGGTTCCTCTCCGGCGGGCTGCGGAACAATCGTCTGGCGCGAAGTCGCGCCCGTGTGGTGCGCGTTGCGATGTGACCGCGATCGCACCTGGGCTCCATCGTCCAGATCGAATGCGGCATTGATGAGCGCAATATGCGAAAAAGCCTGCGGGAAGTTGCCTACGAAGCGCTTGGATTCGGGCTCGTACTCTTCAGACAGCAGGCCAAGGTCGTTTCGCAGCGTGAGCAGCTTTTCAAACAGCCTTCGCGCATCGTCCGCGCGACCGATGGCCTTAAGACTGCCAACCATCCAGAAGCTGCACGCGAGAAAAACCCCCTCGCCTGGCGGCAATCCATCCTTGGCTGCCTTCGTGTCATAGCGTTGCACCAGGCCGTCGCGCATCAGTTCGCGCTCGATCGCTTCTACGGTGCCAATCACGCGAGGATCATTGCCGGGTAGAAACCCGACCAGCGGCATTAAGAGAAGCGAAGCATCAAGCTGATGAGAACCGTACACCTGCACAAAACTGTTTTTGGATTTGTTGAAACCCTTCTCGCAAATATCCTTGTGAATGGTCGCGCGAATTGACTTCCATTTATCCACCGGAGCTTCATACTCCAGTTGCTCGGCCAGCAGAGTTGCGCGGTCGAACGCGACCCATGCCATCATTTTGGAATAGGTGAATTGCTTTGGCCCGCTGCGCGTTTCCCAGATGCCTTCGTCTGGCTCCTGCCAGATTTTTTCAAGGTGATCAAGCAACAGCACAAGCACCCTGAAATCGTCTTCGCCATGCTGCCGCATGCTGTGCTGCGAGTGGAAAAACGAGTCAAGCATCTCACCGTAGATATCCAGCTGCACCTGCAATGCAGCCGCGTTCCCAACGCGCACCGGTTTGGATTTTTCATATCCCGGCAGCCAATCGATTTCCCACTCGATGAGTTCCCGCTCGCCTCCAAGTCCGTACATGATCTGCAGTTTTTCCGGACTTCCCGCAAGCGCACGCAGCAGCCAGTCCTGCCAGGCAACCGCTTCCTCAAAGTATCCCCCGTTCGCCAGCGCCAACAGGGTGAACGTCGTATCACGAAGCCAGCAGTAACGGTAGTCCCAGTTCCGTTTGCCGCCAATCCGTTCCGGCAACGAAGTAGTAGCAGCCGCCACAATGCCGCCTGTGGGTTGAAAAGTCAATGCTTTGAGCGTCATTAAGGATCGATCGACGGCCTCGCGATACTGCCCCCTGTACTTTGACCGAGAAGCCCATTTCCTCCAGAACTTTTCGGTCTCGTCCAGCACCTTTTTTGCGTCGATGGACTTCGGATCGGCAAGATGCGAAGCACCGTAAGTGAGCGTGAAGGTTGCGTGATCTCCCTCGCGGACATCGAATTCCGCCACGGTTTTCAGGTTCTCGCCATGCACGGGTACCGTTGCATGGAGCACGGCCAGATTCGGTCCGGCAACTGCGCGCACACCGTCGACAACATGCGTGACCCACGGCACTGTAAAACCGTAGTCGAAGCGAAGAACCAGTTCCATGCGCACGGCGACCCTTCCTCGAAGGCCCTCGACAATGCGCACCATGTTGGAGTTCTTCTCTCGCATCGGCATAAAGTCGATCACGCGTACGGTCCCGTCCGCGTGTTCGAACGTGGTTTCCAGGATGAGAGTGTCTTCACGATAGCAGCGTGTTGTCTTCCATCCGCCTTCGGCAGGCGTGATTCTCCAATAGCCGTGCTCGTCGGTCCCGAGCAGCGCTGCAAAGCAGGCCTGCGATGAGAAATTGGGCCAGCAGAGCCAGTCGATCGAGCCGTTTCGATCGACAAGCGCCGCAGTTTCACAGTCGCCGATCAATGCATAGTCTTCGATTCGTGCGGTCATGGTTTCATTGCTCACGATAGTTGCGCATCAGTCCGCCGTCGATGACGAATGTTGAGCCGGTAACGTAGGCGGCATCGTCCGAAGCAAGATATGCCACCAGGCCCGCCACGTCATCAGGCATGCCCATGCGCCCAAGAGGGATATTCGCAAGGAGCGCATTCAGTTTTGGCTTGTCTTCAAGCAGCGCCTTATTGATCGGCGTCGCAATCGCTCCGGGCGCAACGTTGTTGATGGCGATGCCCAGCGGACCAAGTTCCATGGCCAGGTCGCGCATGAGCATCCGAAGAGCGCCTTTGCTGCAGCAATACGTCGAGAATCCCGGGAAAGCCATGTCCTCATGCACCGAACTGATATTGATGATCCTGCCCGGCTTTTTCGTATCCCGCAGACGCTGCACAAACGCCTGTGTCAGAAAGAACGGTCCGCGAAGATTCACCGCCATCACCTTGTCGTAATCCGCTTCCGTGGTGTCCCAGAAATCTGCGCGGTGTTCCATGCCGGCATTATTTATTAGAAGGTCGGCCGTCCCGAAGCGGCTCCATGCTGTATCCACCAGCTTGTGGATGTCGGCGATCTTGGTTACGTCGGCCTCAACGATCTCCACTTCGCCGCCGGCCTGCTTGACCATCCGCTCGGTATCCTGCGCGCCCTCTGGGTCCCCAATGTAATCGACAACCACCTTGGCACCCTCGCAACTCAGACGCTTGGCAATGCCTTGCCCAATGCCGGAACCGGCCCCGGTGACAATCGCAACTTTTCCCGCCAAACGGTGGCCCGCCGAACCATTCATTGTCCGCTCCCTTGATCTGTGCCGTCTTGCTTGTTGGATGCTGAAAACCGCGAAGTCGTGGCTCGCATCGCGCCTTCCCCGGCTCGTTTTTGGGCGGCAACGCATCACAGCTTTCCCCGCCTACGCATCGTCGACTACAATCCCCGCAAATGCGAATCGCAGCTCTTCTCCGCTCTCTGCCGACGCAAAATACGATCTTGTACCGTGCACCTCTCATTTCCGTCGTGTTCACTTGCGCAGTCATCTTGCTTTCAAGCTCCGCCTCGCAGGGCGGACAGGCGCAGCCGCGCGCCGGTCATTTTCTCATCTACACCATTGATGTTGAAGGGGGCCAGTCGACTTTGCTCGTGAGTCCCACGGGCGCATCGCTGCTCGTCGACACAGGCTGGCCCGATAATAATGGCCGCGACACCGACCGTATTCTGGCGGCGATGCACGACGCCGGAATTACCCGGCTCGACAAGGTTCTCATCACGCACTTCCACGTCGATCACGTGGGAGGTGTGCCCAATCTCGTCAAGCGCGTCGAAGTGGGCGAGTTCCTCGATCACGGCGAAAATCGCGAAGACTCCGACATCACGCGCCACGACTACGCCGCATATCTCGCGGCCATCAAGGGAAAGCCGCGCCATGTCGTGCATCCCGGCGACACCATCTCCATTCCCGGTCTGAGCATCATCGTCCTCACTGCGGACGGCGAACACATCGCTGCCGTGCCGGGCATCAAGCCGGCGCCCAATCCGTATTGCGCCACCGAGCCGAGGTGGGCACTTGACAGCAGTGAAAACCCGCGCTCCGCCGGTATCCTGGTTCGCTTCGGCAAATTCCGTTTTCTCGACCTCGGCGATTTGACCAAGGCCAAAGAGATTCCGCTGGTCTGTCCTGATAACCTGATCGGTCACGTTGATCTTTATCTTGTGAACCATCACGGCATGAATCTCTCCAACGCGCGAGCGTTTGTCTTCGCGATTCATCCGCGCGTGGCTATCATGAACAATGGTGCGCACAAAGCCGGCAGCCCCGAAGCCTGGCAAACCGTGCATGAAAGCCCGGGTCTCCAAGCTCTTTACATGCTGCACACGGCGGAGGGGTCTGATGCGGCGCACAACAGCGCCGAACCGCTCATTGCCAATCTGAAGGGCGGCAGCGACGGCGCATATTTCAAGGTAGTCGCTGCAACCAACGGCGGCTTCAGTGTCATGAATTCGCGCACGGGAAAGACGACGGATTATCCGGTGAGATAAGGCGTGCCGGCAGCTTTTACAATGGCAAGCGCAACGGGGAGCTCCACGGAAGGTGCTCCGCAATTGAGGAGAAACCAATGTCCTTTTCGCGACGGCAGTTTTCCGCCGGGCTCAGTGCGGTCGGGGTCATGATGACCCTGCCCCGCATTGCTCGCGCGGCATGTCCCTTCCGCGTGGCTGTGATCAACGACGAGATCTCGCAAGACTTCGACCACGCCTGCCATGTAGCTGCGCATGATTTCGGACTCAACTGGATCGAACTGCGCGGCATGTGGAAGAAAAACATTACTGAGCTCACTGCAGGCGAAATTGCCGAGTCGCAAAAGATTCTCGCCAAATACAGTCTGCGCGTCACCGATATCGCCAGCCCGCTTTACAAAGTCGACTGGCCCGGTGCGCCGCCTTCCCACCAGAGCGAGCGTCGCGACCAGTTCAACGCAGACTTCGGATTCAAGCAACAGGACGCTCTCCTCGAGCATTGCATCGAGTTGGCGAAAACCTTCCGCACCGACCGCATCCGCTGCTTCGACTTCTGGCGCCTCGACGATGTAAAGCCGTATCGCGAGGCCATCAACGACAAGCTGCGCAAGGCAGCCCGCCGTTGCGCAAAAGACAATCTGATCCTGCTGCTTGAAAACGAAATGAGCTGCAACACGGCAACAGGCGCTGAAGCAGCGGCGACGCTCAAGTCCATCCCCGAACCGAATTTCATGCTCAACTGGGATCCAGGCAATGCCGCGACCTTCCCCGGCAGCGATCCGTATCCAAAAGGCTACGATTTACTGCCTAAGAACCGCATCGGCCACTGTCATGCTAAAAATGTGATCCGCCAACCCGGCGGCAAATGGGAGTGGGCGCCTGTCGGAACGGGCGTGGTCGATTGGGCCGGCCAGCTACGTGCGCTCGACCATGATGGCTATCGCCACGCCGTGAGCCTCGAAACGCACTGGCGCGGCGCCGGTACGCCCGAGGCCTCAAGCCGCATCAGCATGCAAGGCCTGAAAGCGGCTCTGGCAAAGGCAGGAACGGGGTGCTTCAGCTAGTGTCTGAGCATCCCTGATTGATTTCGCCTTGATTCCGGTATTCCGCTACTTCAGGCTCGACATCTCCTTTCCCGGGATGGGAACATTGTTCTCTTTCGCGATTTGCTCAATCAGTTGGAGATGCTTTTGGATCACGGTTTCACCTTCCTGTGCCGCCTGTTTCACTGTTGGGTTCTGCGCTGATTCGACTTCGTCCTTGTAATCCTTCAGGTCCTTTTCGTGATCCTTCACCATCATCTGGATATAGGCTGTGTCAAACTGCTTTCCAGACATACCCTGCAGTTTGGCAATCTCTTTCTTTTCCTTCTTTGAGGTGCCTTTCGGAACGGAAATTCCAAGCTGCTTCGCTACTGGTTTCATCAGCTTATCGTTGATCTGCGTATGGTCCGCGACCATCTTCTGGCCGAACTCCTTCACATCGGCAGTTTGGCCCTTTTGCTGCGCAATCTGGCCAAGCTGGACTTCAGCGTTGTCACCTTCAATCGCCTGGGATACAAAGGCCTGTGCAGCGTAATCGGGTGGAGCCGCAGTGTTCACGGGCCCATTCACTCCCGGATTGCCCATGCTTCCTTGGGGCTGCTGTTGTTGTTGGGGCATGCTTGGCTGCTGCCCTCCTGACTGCATCTGCGCCATGAGCGGAACGCTTGTCAAAATCGCGGCCGCTGAGCAGATCAGAATTCGCTTCGAAATGCGCGATTTAGCCATAGATATACTCCCTTCTAATGCTCGGCCCGGACGTTATGACGTTGGGCTTGGGCAACCTTCAATCGACTTTGCGATGCATCTTGGTCGCCGGGGAGTTGCCTTCCAAGCTTCGCAATACGTCGCCGCCGCAACCGCAGGGCCGGCAAACACCTGACCCGTCAGGCTGTTTGTCAGGGGCGTTCAGCCGCATGCATACCACATGGCGCGACGCGTGCGTGGTCTCGTGCCGGGTAGACTCGAACCATGCAGTTCACGAAGCGCCTCCGCGACGGGGTTCGCCGCGGAGAGATCACCTCAAGCGTCCGCATCTGGGTGCGCCCGCATGTCAAGCTCGGCGTGCGCTATCGCATGGAGGAAGGCGAGATTGAGATTGATTCAATCGAACGCATCGGGTTCCCCGACATCACTCCGGAACTGGCGCGCGAGTGCGGATTCCTTGGTGTCCTCGATCTGCTCAACGTGGCCAAACATGGCAAAGGCGAGAACTTTTATCTCATCCGTTTCCATTTCGTGCCACCAGCGCGAAAGAAAGTGGCAACCGGCACAAAAGCGAAGGCATAAGCGGCATTCGGCGACGGAGAGGGCCTATTTCGCAATCCGCTCTTCAAGCAGCACCAGCACTGGGTCGCCCACCTGCTTGCCAAGCGAACGAAGCAACTCTGCTCTTACCGGCAACTTGTGTGTGCCATTTCCGAGTGCCATAAATGAGCTTTGAAACGGAATGCCGTCAATCTTGCCACGTACCTTCACCAGCCCACGCGTTTTGAAAAAGGCGACGGACTCAGGCCAGACAACATACGTCCAGCCACCCTTGCTGGGACTCTTCTGCAACTTGGCAGTGAAGCGCTGGTTTAGCATGCTGAAGCATCCCTTCGATTGGGCGAAGCATAACGCCTGTGGCGCACCGGTTTCAATCGGCATCGCCGGGGTGGCCATCCTTACGACGGTTTGTTCCGAATCAAAGCTTGCGATGCCACGAGCTCAATTCGCCTTGTGCGCTCGACGATACAGCTCTTCCAGCGCGTCGCACGCCGTCTTCACGCCGTCTTCCCGCGCAATCTGCAGCGCCACTTCGTGCGCGCACGCCGCATAATCAGGCTCGCTCAGCATGGATTGAAGCAGCCGCGCGACGCGGGCGGCCGAATAGCGCGATTTCTGAATCACACGAGCCACCTTGATCCGTTTCATGCGCCGCGCATTGTCGGGCTGATCGTGCGAGTAAGGCATAATCAGCATCGGCTTGCCTGCACGCAGACATTGCGCCGTGGTCCCCACTCCGCCCTGGTGCACCACCAGCGAGCATCGCGAAAACAGTGCGGAGTAGGGTGCGTACTCGGCCACGCAAATCGATTCCGGCAGCGGCATCTTTATCTGATTACGCGGATCCGTCCCGATCAACAGCACAGAACGTACCCCGAGCCGTATTGCCGCTTTTGCCGACATTTCATAGAAGTCTCCAGCCGCCAGCACCGCGGCCGATCCCAGCGTGAAGACCACAGGCGGATCGCCGGCTGAAACAAATTTCTCCAGATGTGCGGGCAGCGCGGCATTGCCCGCGTCCGAGTCATAAAAACAGAATCCAGCGATCAGCGTGTTCGGTGGCCAGTCCTTCTGTTCCTCGCCCAACACACGCGAAAACAGAGCCAGTACAAGGAGCGGCGAGTGCTTGGCATCAAACAGCGGATTCGTGCCTTTTGCCAGCCCCAACTCGCGGCGCAGATCGTAAATCGGCTCAGGCCACTTGCGGCTCGCAAACCGCGCCACGCGCTTGATCACGCGGCCGAACCCGGGGACCGCCTTGTCGGCTCGCGCCAGTCTTGGATAGGGAGGCAGCACCGGTGGATCGAATGCTGAGAAGAATGATAACGGAGCCAGCACGTAACTCGCCCACGGAATCCCAGTCACTTCGGCAACCAGGGGACCTGCATAATTCAGTTCGCCCAGCAGCATCAAGTCGGCGCGCACCGGCTCGGTGGCTGCCTGCCGCAGGTCGTCATACGTTTGCCGCAACGAAGGAAAAAGAAAATCGCGCAGCCCATGTTCGGTGCCATGCTTCACGTCGTAGACCATTTCGACGAGTATCGAGTTGGTCGGGTCGATGTCCGGACGAACGGCATGGAACTCGAGGCCCAGAGGCTCAATCTTTGGCCGGTAGACGTTGGGAAGCGCCATCACCGGCAGGTGTCCCCGCCGTTTCAATTCAAGCGCCAGGGCGACCAGCGGATTGATATCGCCCAAAGTGCCAATGTTCGAGAGGACAATGCGCACAAGTTGGTCCGTAAGTTGTTTTGAGCCGCAGCGTTTAGAGTAATGCATCCCTGCGGATTGTCCATGTTTCAATCGTCAGTGCGCGTACCGAGAATCATTCCCTGGTGCCGCGAGTGCTATCATTCGCCTGTTCTAAATCGCCTCGGGGGTTACGAGTGAAGTTCCTGCGCAGTCCCGCCTCATTTTTCTTCGCCCTTACGTTCTCCGCCGCTGCCTGCCTCGCGCAGACGAGCCTCTCGCCCAAGTGGGAAGAGCTCACCGGCCCTGACTTCATCCAGGCCATTCATCAATCGCAGGGCGTGTGCGTACTGCCCTTCGGCATCCTCGAGAAACATGGCCCTCATCTGCCCATTGGCACTGATTTGCTCGATGTGCGCTACGCGGTGTTCAACGCTGTCAAGCAGGAATATGCCGTCGTCTTTCCCCAGTATTATTTCGGCCAGATCTTCGAAGCGCGCCACCAGCCGGGTACCGTCGCTTACAGCCTTTCCACGCAGCTTACTTTGCTGCAGGAAACGGTCAGCGAGATGGCTCGCAACGGCTGCAAGAAGGTCATCATCGTCAACGGCCATGGCGGCAACGAGAGCCTTCTTCCGCTCTTCGCGCAGTCGCAACTCGCCAGCCCGCGCGATTACGTTGTCTACGTCTTCGGCCTGCCCAACACCAATCTACCGGGACGTCCCTCCAAGCGTGACCCTGAAGATATGCACGCCGGCGAAACCGAGACGTCTAACATGCTCATCGCCCGGCCCGATCTTGTGCACATGGATCGCGCCAACGAGGAGTCTGGAGCGGACCAGAACCGCGATCCGCTGCCCAAGGGCGTCTACACCGGTATCTGGTGGTATGCGCGATTCCCAAATCATTATGCGGGCAAGGGCGCCGACGCAACCAAAGCGCTGGGTGAGTTTGACCAGAAGGCTTGGTCGAGCCAGATCGCTGAAGCGATCAAAGCAATCAAAGCCGATAACGAAAGCCTGAAGCTGCAGAACGAATTCTACGAGCAGGCGCAGCATCCGCTGGATACGAAGCAGTAAGGAAAGGCCGATCGCGGGGCCCGACTCGCCCGCTGCGAGCTCCCTGCGCAATCGCAATATCGGCCGAATGCTCTAATTGGGAAGAGGTTGCTGCCTCGCCTTGGGCACCGGGCAAAGCCGTGTCAGTGCGCTTTTTTGAAACCCCAGCAGACATTCCTGGGCTTCGATGATCATTCTGCGAATGGTGGCGAGCTCTTCGCTGTCTACGGCTTGCTCGATTTCGATCAGTTTCTGCAAGAGCGAAGTTGTGTCCATCCTGGTGGCCTCAGGATCATGAGTGTCTCCCGGAATCGCCTGATTTCCAGTGACGAAAATCACCCGACATCGCAGGTGCACGCGACCTGAAAACGGCAGAGCAGGTAGCCACCCGATCGAGACACAGAGGCAGGTATCGCAATTGCCTTGCAAGGATTTCTCGCGCGGGGCGGAGAAGCGGAGCGCTCAACCACGGGCCATGTCGCGAAGGCATTCGGTCACGGCCCGTGGTTTCGCTCCCTCAGGGGAGCGACGGCTCTCAATCCGCCAATTCTGCGCAAATCATGCGCTCGAAAGCCTTCAATACGCAAGATCGAATTTGCCGAAAAAATCCCTTTGCGGAGCAAAACCTGTGGATTTCTTACGGCACCGAAATGAAGGCTCACTGAGAGCCGACGGAGTCCTGTCGGGGATGACTGAACGCGGCTGGCGGCACCTCGGTCAATTGCAGCCCAGGACCCTCCCACAAGAGTCGCGGCACGCCCTGGCTCACTGAGTGCAGCCCTTCGAGATGGAATCGATGCGTCCCCGCGCGCAAGCCGAGCGAGCCGAGGCTAAAGCGGACGGCATTCCCGGGCGACCCGCACACCTGCGCAAACGGCGGTCCCGTTTTCGCCACTTCCATCCCATCAATCACCACCCGCGCACCGTCACGCGCCGTCAGGTAGAACGTATAGCCGCCGTCCGCTGGAATGTCGATGTACCCGTCCCAGGCCGTTGCGTAGCGCGTAAACCCGTGCGAGTCCACCTGGATGCCCGGAGACTCTCCATCGAAGACCGATTGTTCGCGTGCCAGATTCGGCAACTCCGTCCAGGCTCCGGGATAAAGGTGCCATCTCAGTCCCGCCGACTGTGGTCCCGGATGTTCGGTCGCCTCATGCCAGTTTTTGACAACGACGACTCCGCGCGCCGCCCAATCCTGCCGGTCTTGGCGATCCTCCACCTTCAATAAAACGCGAAACCGCCCAGCGCCATTGCGACCATCCAACTGCGTGCCGTCGGAGTCTTCGAAGCGGTGCTTCACTTTGCGGCCGTGCGCCTCAATTCCATCTCCGAAAAGCCAGGTGAAATTCGTATGCGGAGAATTCATGGCCGTAAAGGTCACGGTTTGTCCGGGTGCAATCACAGGCGGATCGACGGAAAACTCAGCCACGGGTCCCGACGGTTCTGAAAACCTGACCGGAGATGCGTTTTCGCCGATGACGAGCGGCATTGCGGCGTCGTCGGTGACGCGCCGCGCACCGTATTTCACGTTGTCAAACGTAACGCCGCTTACTTTGCCTGAGATTGTTGAAGCAGCCAGTGGAGGCTGGTCGAGGGCCCAGATGTTTCGAAACGTAAACCCGTGCAGCGCGGGCTCCTCCTGTTCAATCTGCGCCAGCGAATACCAGTTATTAATCCACAAGTTCTGGAACGTGTAATTGGAGTGATTACCCTTCGCCCCGTCTGCGCCCCAGAAGCCGAACAGCCCGAAGGTCTGGCCGCAGGCTCCGATGCCGCCGTGCAGAATGTCGGAGTTGCGCAGAGTGAAGTTGCGCGAGTTGAAGGTCTTGCCCGGCCAGCCCGCGCGCACAACGTTGGAAATACTCGTCGATAGCTCGCTGTTTTCGATCAGGATGTTTTGTACGTCCTTGCCGGGGCGCAGCATGTCCTCGTCGCTGTACCCGTCCCAATTGCCCTGCATGGCAAACACGTCGTCAGACGAGCGCAGAAACGAATTCCGCACAACGGTGTCTCCTCCGCCCAGCCAGTCCATCCCATCCTGGTTGGCGTTGCCGGGATTGCCTCCCATCACGCGCAGGTCGTCGAAAACGAATCCAGTCGAATCTTTCATCTGGATCGACCAGGTGCGCGACCGGACTACGCAGGTGAGCCCCTCAATCTCGACGTGTTGTGACTCCATCGAGCCGATGCAGTGCCAGTCGGGCTTCTGCATCCATCCCTCATCGGAGCCGGGATCCTGCGGTCCGTCATACACAATGGTCCCGCGCCCCATTACTTTTACGTTCTTCACGTTCCACAGATTCAGGCTGCCGAAGAAGTAGGCGCCGGGGGCCAGGTAATACGTCTCGCCCGACTTGGGATTGAGGCTCTGGTGATATACCCCGGGCTGAAAGTAGCGCATTGAGGGGGTGAGCCGCGGCGGAGGAGGAGGGGGCGCACCGGCAAACAAAAACAGCATCGTCGCGTGGTTCAGGAAGTCGCCCGGCCGTGAAATGGAAAGTTTCGCAGGGCCCTCAAGCTTGAGGCGGATCGTTTGCCCATCGCGTACAGGCCGAATGCCCAGCCGCCAGGGCTGAACGTCCACGCCGCGAGCCCAAAACCCCGGCTGCGTGGCGGTGATCGCTACAGTCACTGATCCCGTAAAGTCAAAGCTTACAAATGAATAGCTCGCCGCGGCATGAGCGACGTCGACAGCCTTTCCGTTGACCGTGACCGTGAAATCAGTTGACCGCATCTCCGGCGGAACATTCACAGGCTGCACCCGGACAGCGGCGAGAGCCGTGATGGGGAGTGCGAGAACGGTAGCCGTCAGCGCAGCAAAACGAGGGGCGCGAAAAAAGAGCAACAAGCGAAACCCCGATGAAAAACTGGAGACGAAATCACTCTAGCATCAGGTACGTGATCGTCGTCTCAGATGCCTTCGCCCATCGAGACGTAATCCTGAAGCCGGTCGAGTTCTTCGCGGTACGCGGCTCGCTCTTCTTCTTCGGCGGTGAAGGGTTTCACGCGACGCACGTGCGCCCCAAGTTTTTCTTCCATTTCGTCAACGCGATCAGAGAGCGCAATGAGCGCATCGGAGAGCGGATCCTTGATGTCGTGTGGATCGGTGATGAGCACGCGCTGCCCGCTGCGATAGACGATGTGCGCTGGGACTCCCACGACAGTGGAATTGGGCGGAACATCGGTCAGCACAACCGATCCTGCGCCGACTCGTGAGTTCTGCCCGATCGTGATGTTGCCGAGAACGTTAGCATTGTTGCCGATGAAGACGCCATCGCAGACCGTGGGATGGCGCTTGCCGTGGCCCTTGCCCGTTCCCCCCAGCGTAACGCCCTGGTAGATCGTGACGTCGCTGCCCACAATGGCGGTTTCGCCGATGACGACGCCCGTGGCGTGATCGATGAACAGGCGCCGCCCCAGCAGCGCGGCAGGATGAATATCGACGCCGGTATAGAAACGGGCAATCTGCGAAACGAGTCGCGCAATGAGGCACAGCCTCGCGCGCCACAGCAGAAACGCCACCCGGTGAAACCACACCGCCCACAGGCCCGGATAGCAGAGCAGAACCTCGAGGCGCGAACGCGCGGCCGGGTCGCGCTCCAGCACGGAGTTCACATCTTCGCGGATGCGTTCAAACATGGACATACCGTTCGAGTCCAGCGTACAGGCCGGCGGAGACCCTCACGCTCTCGCCGGCCGCAAATCGCGACTATACCGCGACGGGTTCGGGCTGCAGCGCCAGAACTTCCTGGCGAAGTGCGTCAAACAGCACACTCGACAGGTAGCGCTCACCAAAGTCGGGCAACACCACGACGATCAGCTTACCTTTGTTCTCAGGCCGCGCAGCCACCTTGAGCGCTGCTGCCAGCGCGGCGCCGGAACTGATGCCGACAAACAGGCCTTCTTCGCGAGGCAGGCGTCGCGCCATTTCGATGGACTCATCATTAGTGACCTGGACGACCTCGTCGACAAGATGAGTATCGAGAACTCCGGGCACAAATCCCGCGCCGATTCCCTGGATCTTGTGTGGGCCAGGCTTGCCACCTGAAAGCACCGGACTGTCAACCGGCTCAACAGCGATGGCGCGGAAAGACGCCTTGCGCGGCTTGATGTATTGTGACACTCCTGTAATGGTGCCGCCGGTTCCCACGCCGCTCACGAGAATATCGACTTTGCCATCCGTGTCGTTCCAGATTTCCGGGCCAGTGGTGGCCAGGTGAATGGCCGGGTTTGCAGGATTGTCAAACTGCTGCAGGATATAGCCCTTCGGCGTTTCCGACTTGATCTCTTCGGCCTTGACGATCGCACCCTTCATGCCGTTCGGTCCGGGAGTGAGAACAATCTCGGCGCCAAAAGCCTTCAGTAGCACGCGGCGTTCCACGCTCATCGTTTCCGGCATGGTAAGGATAATCTTGTAACCCTTGACCGCGGCCACAAACGCAAGTGCAATGCCGGTGTTGCCACTGGTGGGCTCAATCAGGATCGTCTCGCCGGGCTTGATTTTGCCTGCCTTTTCGGCCGCATCGATCATGGCAAAGCCGATGCGGTCCTTCACACTGGCCAGCGGGTTCTGGCCTTCCAGTTTGGCGACGACCGTCGCCGGCAAGCCGGCGGCCACGCGGTTCAGGCGCACAAGTGGGGTGTTTCCAATCAATTCAGTTACATTCGCAGCAATACGAGCCATGGATGATCTCCTTTTCGTCCGGAAGCAATGCACGGACATGTGTCAGAGGTTTCTTGGGAGGTGACGGCCGGGCTAGGTGGCAAGAAAAAGCGTGCGCCAGTCGGGCGCAGAAGTGCATCGCGGCAGACACCAGGTCGGCGTTAGCGACATCGACGCATACCCGTAGCGTAGACCCCCGCGCCCGATATGGCAAGCGGGAGCGCGAGACAGACCGGAATTCGGGCCCTTTGCAAGCGGGAACCAATGCAATGCAATACTTTCCAAAGTGCCGGTATATCCTGAAGTGTAGCCGTTGTTTACGGCGCACGGCTTCGGCCTGCGTCAATTCCCGGCATTCAAACCAAATATGAGCAAGCAAACAATCTCTATTCATTTGCCCGACGGATCTGTTCGCGAAGTGCCGCAAGGCACAACACCGCTGGAAATTGCCAACTCGATTTCGCCTCGCCTGGCGGCCGCTTCTGTGGTCGCTCGGATCACGCCGCTGACCGTCGCCGAAAAGTCCACCGTCAAGCCGGCGGCTGACGGCGAATCAGCCGAGGCAGCCATGTATTCGGCCGAAGACGCGTCCGCACCGCGGCTCGTCGACCTTAGCACTCCGCTTGCCGAGGGCGTGCGCCTCGAACTCGTCACCGAGAAAGATCCTGAAGCGCTCAAGGTTGTTCGCCACTCTGCATCACACGTGCTGGCGACGGCGGTGCTCGAACTTTTCCCCGAAACCAAGCTCGGCCATGGTCCGGCGACCGATTCCGGGTTCTTCTACGACTTCTATCGTGAAAAGCCCTTCACGCCCGAAGATCTCGCCGCAATTGAAAAGAAAATGGCCGAAGTGGTCGCGCGCGACGAGCCGTTCGTGCACGAATTTGTTCCAAGAGAGAAGAGCCTGGAAAGCTTCGAAAAAGACGGCGACTTCATGAAGACCCATTTCGTCACCAGGTTCACGCATCCCGGCGATCAGGTCAGCTTCTATCGCAACGGCGAATTTGTGGACTTCTGCCGCGGACCGCATGTGCCTTCGACTGGCCGCGTTAAAGCATTTCGCGTCATGAGCATTTCCGGCGCTTATTGGCTTGGCAGCGAGAAGAATCCGCAATTGCAGCGAATCTACGGCACGGCGTTCTTCTCGAAGAAAGACCTTGACGATTATCTCGATCGTATTGAGGATGCCAAGCGCCGGGATCACCGTCGCCTGGGCAAGGAACTCGAGCTCTTCACCGTCAATGAGGATGTGGGAGCCGGGCTGCCGCTCTGGCTGCCAAAAGGCGCGACCATTCGCCGCCTCCTCGAGGAGTACATCCTCGATCTCGAGCGCAAGTCGGGATACGAACATGTCTACACACCCGACCTTGCCAAAGTTGAGCTCTATGTGCGCTCCGGTCATTGGGAGCATTACCACGAAGATATGTTTCCTCCAATGGAGCTGGAGACCGAGCGCATGGTCCTGCGGCCGATGAACTGCCCGCACCACATCCTGATCTACGAGTCGAAGCCGCGCAGCTATCGCGACTTACCGGTCAGGATTGCCGAGCTGGGTACCATGTACCGTTATGAGCGGTCGGGCGTGTTAAGCGGCCTCAGCCGCGTCCGTTGCATGACGCTTAATGACGCGCACATTTTCTGCACCGTAGACCAGATCAAAGAAGAGTTCTCCAAGGTCATGCAGCTCGTGGAACGTGCCTACCGCGATCTTGGCATCACGAAGTACAGCTATCGGCTTTCGTTGCGCGACCCCGCCAACAAAGAGAAGTACGTGGATAACGACGCGATGTGGGAGCATGGTGAGCGCGTGCTCCGTGAGGCCCTCGACGCACTGGGACTCAAGTATCGCGAAGCCAAAGGCGAGGCCGCATTTTATGGGCCGAAACTCGATATTCAACTCGCCGACGTCATGGGCCACGAGGAAACCTACTCAACTATTCAAGTCGATTTTCATCTGCCCAGCCAGTTTGGCTTGGAGTACACCGGCGCGGACAGCAAACCGCACCGGCCCACCATGATCCATCGCGCCATCGTCAGCACCATGGAACGGATGGTCTCCTACCTCATCGAGCTCTACGCCGGAGCCTTTCCGTTGTGGCTCTCGCCGGTGCAAGTCGGACTGGTGCCCATCAGCGAGCGACATCTCGACTACGCAAAGAAGGTTGAAGCGGAATTGAATGCGGCTGGCTTCAGGGTCGAAGTCGACACCCGCAACGAGAAGATGAACGCGAAGATCCGCGATTTTGCCAATCAGAAGACGCCGTATATCCTCGTCTTTGGCGACAAGGAAGCAGCGGCAAACGCTGTGAGCGTGCGCACCCGCGCCAAGGGCGACCAGGGCGCTCTGCCCCTCGCCGATTTCATCGCCAGGGCCAGGGCACTGGTCGAGAGCAAGTCGAGGGAGCTCTGACAGGCTCTGGTCTTCGGAGATCCATTTGCAAAGAGAAAACTGCCTGTGGGCGATTACCGCGCACCAGTCCAGTCCAGGACAACTTTCCCGGCGTGGCCCGAGATCATCGCGTCAAAGCCTTGCTCGAACTGGTCATACGTGAATCGATGAGTAATCACGGGCGAGATGTCCAAACCTGATTCCAGCATCACTGACATCTTGTACCAGGTCTCGTACATCTCCCGTCCATAGATGCCCTTGATCGTGAGCATATTGAAAATCACCGGCCGCCAGTCCATCGGAGCATCTTTGGCCGGGATCCCGAGCGCCGCAATCTTGCCGCCATGGCTCATATTCGCGATCATCTCGCTCAGAGCCTGCGGATTGCCCGACATCTCAAGGCCCACGTCGAATCCTTCCGTCATCTTGAGCTGTTTCTGAACCTCGATCAGGGGCGTTTCCGTTGGATTCACCGCGATGCTGGCGCCCATCTTGCGAGCGAGATCGAGCCGGAACGGATTCAAGTCGGTGATCACGACATGCCTTGCGCCCGCATGGCGCACGACGGCGATCGCCATAATGCCGATGGGCCCAGCCCCGGTGATCAGAACGTCCTCTCCCAGCACGGGAAAGGAGAGCGCAGTGTGAACAGCGTTCCCAAAAGGGTCAAAGATCGCGGCAACTTCAAGATTGATGCCGGCGTGATGCCTCCAGATGTTGGTCATTGGCAGCGAGATGAGCTCAGCGAAGGCACCGGGGCGATTCACGCCAACTCCCTGCGTGGCGACGCAGAGATGCCGTCTCCCGGCAAGGCAGTTGCGGCATCTGCCGCAGGTCACGTGCCCTTCGCCACTCACAATATCGCCTGGAAAGAAATCGTTGACATTTGATCCCACTGCAACGATTTCACCAACAAACTCGTGGCCGATGGCCATAGGAACCGGGATGGTTTTCTGCGCCCATTCGTCCCACTGATAAATGTGCACGTCGGTCCCGCAGATCCCGGTGTAGCGAACACGGATCAGGACATCGTTGATCCCCAGCGCTGGTTCAGCAATATCCTCCAACCAAAGTCCGCGTTCCGGTCGCGCCTTGACCAACGCCTTCATTCTTGCTCCTCCTGTTTCCCATCGATTCCATTAAGTTTACTGTCTCCGGCCCAAGTGGACCAGGCTCGGGAGCCGAAGCACGAACATCGGCGGTCCAGATCTGCTGTCAGGTTCTCCGACAATCCGCCGGGAGGCCCACCATGATTGATCGCGATCTGCACCCTTTATCGCTCGGCAGGGTCGAACGACTCGAAACCTATTCTTCCGCCCGGTGTTAACATTCTTGGACGTCTACGGAAACATCAAATAGCGTCCGAAAACCTGGAGGGGTTATGAACCGCATTCCTCGATTGGCGCCTTGGATCACCTTTGCGCTGGCCGCCGCTCTCTGCATGGCCGTCAGTCACCAAAAGCTGATCCCCATCATCCCAACTGTTTATGCCAGTGCAGTGGGCGTTCAGGATCAGGCCCCGCCGGATCAGGGTCCGGACCCCGCCGCGGTCAACCAGGCGCCTACAGGGCCTTCTTACACCACGCAGGCCCCGCCCCCCGACCAGTCAGGGCAGGGTGATGATTCTCAATACGCTGAACAGCCAACCGAAACCGCTCCTCAGCCTCCGCCGGCACTGCCCGATTACCAGCAGCCTCCGCCGCCTGCCGATGGCTACCTCTGGACACCCGGCTATTGGGCCTGGGCTCCATCTGGCTACTACTGGGTTCCCGGCGCATGGGTTGAGCCACCTTATATGGGCGCGCTCTGGACGCCCGGCTATTGGGGATTCTATGGCGGCCGCTACATGTTCTATCCCGGCCACTGGGGAGCACACATCGGCTTCTACGGCGGCATCAACTACGGCTTCGGCTACATCGGCCTCGGTTACGAGGGCGGTTACTGGCGCTCCGGCCACTTCTTCTACAACCGCGTCTACAACCACATCGATGAGCGGGTCGTGCACAACGTCTACAGCTATCGCGCCAACGATCGCGCCATTGTCAATCGCGGGTACAACGCGCACGTTGACAACCGCTCCTTCAACAACAATCGCGCCAGCTATCATGGCGGACCCGGCGGCGTGCAGGCGCGGCCGCGTCCATCTGAAGCGGCAGCGTGGCGCGAGCCAACTGCTCCGCGCATGAGTTCGCAGGTTCAGCACGCGCAGAGCTACCAGTCGAATCGTGGACAATATGCGAACACCAATCACGGCCGGCCCGCCAGTCCGGCCGTCAGCAAGCCGCTTCAGGCCGACCGCAACGTCAGGCCCCAGCCGCGGTCTGGAGGCGGCAAGCCACACCGCTAGAGCCATCCATCCAGGCCGGGGTGGGCTTGGTTAGAACAGGCCAGGGCCGCGTGCTTCAGGGCGCGAATTGCTTGAAACACGCGGCTCTCGTCGATTCGCCAGATACCGCCTAATGCTGGGCCGGCTCAACAAACACCAGCTCCGAACTGAGCGGCTGCGCGAGATGCACCTTCAGCCCCGCGTCCATCAACTCGCTTCCCAATGCCTCGGCATCGGGGCTTGATCCGTCTTCAAAGTGCAGCCGGTACCGTTTTGATGCCGCCAGCCCGGCCAGTACAAAGCCATGTTCCGGCTCATCGGCAATGCTGCCGCGAAAGGCGTACAGCACGCCTTTTGCGCGCCCCGGATCCCAGTACTCAATCCCGTCCCAATGCACGCCGTCGGGACGATCCGACACGTGATACAGCCGCGCATCGCGAATCAGCGGCCGCAGATCGTGTTTGTATACCGCGATCGCCTTTCGCGCCGCTTCGTGTTGCTCCGGCGTCCACCCGGTGGTATCGAGCATCAGGGTTACCCAGCCCATCATTCCGCTGCGTAGCATGTAGAGGAAGTTCTCGCGCCGCGGCGTGGGCCATTTCTCCACGTAGCTTTCAAGCATCGCCGCGGGAAGCCAATGGCTTGTGTCGTAAAACGCGCGACGGTTCGACAACGGATCGTAGCTGTCGGTGATGGAGAAGTAATCGCCATGCGCCGCTGAGCCGAAGTCCACCATTCTTCCGCCGTCATTGCAGATTTCAAATAGCAGGTGCGGATGCTCGCGGCGCGTCTGCGCATAGATGTCGTAGTACGCGCGCACCGCGTGATAGCTGACGTCGGTGGAGTTGGAAGCAAGCACAAAATCCGAGCCCCAGTCGTGAATCACTTTCATGGTGCTGCGATCCGGTGGCGCGTGCGGATGATCGTCGCGCGTGCAGCCCTTGGCCACCAGGTAGCCGTCGTGCTCCAGCATGTCGAGATGATAGTCTTCGACGATTCTCTTCACTTCGCGGCCCAGGACGTCGCGGGCAGCCGGAACTCCCAGGTCGATCGTCTGCCCCTTGAACTCCTCCGGTTTCCAGTCGGGCGGCGTATCGGCCACCAGCCAATTGCGCACTCGAGGGTCGTTTACGTTGAAGGCGCCCGGTTCCGTATCGAGTGCTGCCTGCGTCCAGTCGACCCACAGGCCGAAACGCAGTCCCTGTTTGTGTGCCGCGTCTGCAACCAGGGCCAGCCCGTGCGGAAACTTCTTCGCATCGGGATACCAGTCTCCAACTCCCCTGAACCAGCCCGCATCCATGTGAAACATCTCCAGGCCGAGTTTCTTTGAATCCGCAATCATGCGCAGCGCGAGCACTTCATCCACCTGCATTCCGCTGCCCCAACTGTTATTTACTGTCAGTGGGTACTGGGGATCGCGCCAGGTGAGAGGATTGCCGAGCACGGCGCGCACCCAGGGCCGCAACTGGTTGCCCGCTCCATCGGGACCACCCGCGAAAGCGCCCAGAAACACGGTGGGCGTTTCGAAGCTGCCGCCAGGATCGAGCCGCGTACGATAAGGTCCGGGATCGGGGTCGAGGCCCAGCACGGATTTGAGACTGTCGCCGTCACGCTCGAGAGCGATGCGTGTTCTGCCGCTGAACTCGATGCCGGCATACCAGCCTGCCTGCGCCCGGTCCGCGCCAAAGACCATCTCGGCCGGAATGATTTCGCGCGCTTCGCCAGGCAACGGAGATGCATAGGTCGATGACTTGCCGATCCAGTGGTAGCCTTCTCGAACCGCGTCAACATGCGTGCCTTGCCCGGATGGCCGGTCGGCTCCCTTCTCGACATACAGCACGCGCAGATCCTTCGCCGTGGGCGTGCTCCAGTTGAGGCGCAGTGAATCCACCATCGGCAGCCATACCTCGTGCTCGCTGAGGTTTTCGATGGTGATGCGATGTTCCGCCGGACCGGAATCCGCGCGCATCTCCCATTGCCAGCTCAGGCGCAGATGCGGTTCTGAGGACTCATACACGAAGATGACGTGCCGGCCGTCGATGCGACTGAGCTTTGGCTCAAACTGCCATTGCAGAGAAACCTCAGTGCCATTCATCTCGACGGTGCCGGGCAGCGGTTCGTCCACCTGGTTTCGCAAGTCAAGGCCGGCAACACCGCGAAGCGAATCAAGTCGTGGCTGGTTGCCCTGGTGCGTAAAGGTCATCCTGACGCTGGAGTTGGCCAGAGTGACCGGCTCCGGCGACGCAGCCGCAGATGCACAAAGCCCAAATGCCAGGCAGCCGGACAGAACGGCGCAGATGGATAGTTGCGTTCTTGGCGCGATGGGCACAGTCGCCATCTTGTCAGGTCCGGGCATCGTGCGGCAATACAAGGCGCCGCATCCCGGCGATGCTTCTCCCTCAAAAAGCTGGAGAAGTTTCCTGATCTTCGCCGTCTCCGTGTGCGCCGGAGCGCTCAAACTTTTGTTCTCACTCATCGTTGGCTCCTGTACACTTCCCTCGGTCAGACTCTCCCCGGAACAATGCTGGCTAAATCACACTTGGAGATCGAAAGATGAGCAGAAAACTGGGTCGCATTTTCTCAGTACTGTACGCGCTCACGATGCTAGCTCTGTGTGCACTTCCGGCGCCCGGCACGTTTTGGATTTCGTACGTTGCGGCCGAACCGGAGGGCTTGGATAAGGTTGACGCGGCGATTCGGGACACGCTCAAGGATCATCCCCTCGACGGTCCGGCATTCAGTTCCATGACCGACTTCAGCGCCCATCGCGATGCCCTGATCAAAGGAGATGGAACACACAAATAACGTCCGGGTGACCGACTCCCTTCCGCGAGCGGTGCCGCCCAGGTGCCGCCCGCGGGCGAGTTCCCGAGCGGTGCTCTTCCGGGCCAGCCGCGTACAAATTCATTCAGCTCTCCGTCCTGCAGTAAACTCCGACCGGCCGCTTCCGCAGGGAACCACGGCAGTGGTTACGTACGGAAAGTCACCTTCCTTTCGTGTCATGTCGCGCCGGCTGCAAGTCTGGTATCGTTCCAGTAATCGGTTGACATTCAATGCCTTACCTCATCGGTTCGCGGCCCCGTGTTTTTCTCCTGTGCCCCAGGCTGGGTGCGCTTGCGTTAGCCGCCATGCTCCCGTCGCAATGCGTGCAGGCGGCCCACGGCCAAGCCAAAACTGCGTCAACCGCGCCGTCCACCAACCAATCAGCGCAGACACAGCAGTCGCCGCAAGCCATTCCTTCATCTGCGCAAAAGAGCCCTGACGTATCGAGAGAAGCCTTGGTTTTCGACAAGCTCATCAGCCGTATCCGCCTCGAAGCAGACGGCACGGGCACGCGCGAGACCACGGCTGCGGTCCGCATCCTCGCCGACGCGGGCGTGAAGCAGATGGCCGTTCTCACCTTTACCTACACGGCCTCAAATCAGCAGATGGACATCGGCTACGTACGCGTGCGCAAGCCTGACGGCACCATCGTAGTCACGCCCGATTACAACGTGCAGGACATGCCCGCCGACGTCTCGCGTGAGGCCCCGATGTACTCGGATATCCACCAGAAACACGTCGCAGTAAAAGGCCTCGGTGTGGGCGACACGCTCGAATACCAGGTGACGCAGCGGACGTTGAAGCCGGAAGTCCCTGGGCAGTTCTGGCTCGAGTACACCTTCGAGAAGAACCTGATCATCCTCGACGAAGAGGTCGATCTCGATGTGCCTGCGGATAAGGCCGTCAACGTGGCCAGCGCCGATTCACAGCCGGTGATCACCACTGCCAATGGGCGAAAGCTGTATCACTGGGCAAGCTCGAATCTTGCCCGGCCCGATCCCGATGCGCCGCCCAAGTCAACCAAGAATTGGAAGCCCTCCATACAGGTCACCACCTTTTCAAACTGGCAGCAGGTGGGTGCGTGGTACCAAGCCCTCCAGCAACAGCCGCTTACCATTACACCCGCGATCCAGGCGCGCGCGGACCAACTGACCCGAGGGCTCGCGACAGAGGACGAAAAGGTGCGCGCCATCTTCAACGATGTTGCGCTCCACATTCACTACGTCGGGTTGGAATTCGGGATAGGGCGTTATCAACCGCATCCGGCTGACGATGTGCTCTCAAACGAGTATGGAGACTGCAAGGACAAGCACACGCTGCTGGCATCTATGCTCAAGGCTGCCGGCATCGAGGCTTGGCCTGTGCTGATTTCAAGCAGCCGCGAGCTTGATCCGACAATGCCTTCCCCCGCGCAATTCGATCATGTCATCACCGTAGTTCCCATCGACAAGAAGCTGCTGTGGATGGATTCCACCGAGGAAATTGCGCCGATCGGTACTCTGATGGCAACCCTCCGCGACAAGCAGGCGCTGGCAATTCCGCCTGATAGGCCTGCCTATCTGGAACACACGCCGGTGAACCTTCCGTATCCTCAGTCGGCCCAGTTCGAGGTTGAAGGCAAACTTTCAGATCAGGGAGTTTTCACCGGACATTTCGTGCAGGCATATCACGGTGATGTCGAATTTCTGATCCGCGCCGCGTTTCGAGCTGTTCCTCAGTCGCAATGGAAAGAGCTGGTGCAGCGCTTTTCAAACGCCACCGGATTTGCCGGAGAAGTGAAGACTCCCGATGTGTCTCCGATTGAGCAAACCAGCCAGCCATTTCGGTTCTCGTACGACTACACACGCGAAAAATATGGTGACTGGGAGGAGCACCGCATCACACCGCCCATGCCTCCGGTGGGCTGGGAACTGGCGCCCGGGGTCAAGCAGATCAAGCCGGCGGACGATGTGGAAATTGGTTCGCCCGGAGTGCAGATGTATACCGCGAGCGTTCAACTTCCCGCAGGTTGGACCTTGATTCCACAGACGAATGTCGACCTGAACGAAACATGGGCGGAGTATCACGCAACCTATAGCTTCAAGAATGGAACGTACTCTGCGGAGCGGCGCCTGGTGACCAAGGAGAACAAGATTCCGCTCAACCAGTGGGACAGATATCTCGCTTTCCGGCGTGCGATCTATGAAGACGAAGTGCGCACGACCCCGATCATCGGCGCACAGGATGCCCGGAACTTCCAGAGCAGAATGAACAACGAGATTGCCGGCGCGCCACAGATTCTGCAAGGCCGATTTACAGGTATCCTTACCGATGAATCCAAACAGCAATTGCTGGCAGCGATTCAGCCGCTCCATGACGTGACGGACATTCTCGAATCCGATTCAGCGCCTGGCGCCGACGGCGTCGCCAGGGCGGTGGATCTATCGCGCAAGTCAGTCGAAGTCATCGAAGCGAAGACGCTGACGTTGCCCGCAAACGACGTCCATTCCCTCTACTGGGCGCAGGTGCTCGCATATGCCTGGTGCACGCGCGGCTGGGCCGCACTTGAGGCGCATGACCTGCCGACTGCCGACGCCTATCTGCGCGCGGCATGGCGCCTCGGACAGGACCGGATGAGCGGCTACCAGTTGGGACGCGCCCTTGAAGCCGAAGGCAAAAAAGCGGCTGCCGCGCACCAGTTTGAGCTTGCGCACGCAACCGGCATCCAGAATCCGCTGGGAAGCTTTCTCGCCTCCAATTACAACCTCAACGACCGCCTGGCGTCGGCGTACCAGCGCGTGACGGGAAGGGAATTGCGGACTGTTTCCCTGAACAACGGCCAGTACAACGGCAGTTTGCGCGCCGAACTTGATAAGGAAGAGGAGATCAGGCAAATCATTCACTCCACTAAGTTGACGGGGTCAGGCCTGTATGCCGTGGCCTTCGAAGAAGGCAAACCGGTCAAGGTGAACCTGCTCCACGGAGACAAGGGCTTTGAGGGGATGACCGCGGCGCTGCAGGCTCATCCGTTTTCGCCCGCGCTGCCCGCCGGTTCCAAGGCCCGGCTTCTGCGCGAGGTTCGGCTCATCTGCACTCCATGGTCGGGGTGCGATGCCTATTTGCTGCTGCCCACATCAATCGAGATTCCTGCCACCAATGTCGTTACGGAAATCAACCCGGCCGGCGCGCGCGAGGGAACAAAGACGATCCGCATCGAAGTTGCACCACAATAGAAACGTCGATAGCAAAGACAGAGCGGATCATCCCGATGCTTCCGAAAAAAGTTCGATGCCACCCAAAGAGCGGCGAGTCGGCGGAGGCATCGATCGCACAATACGTTCTTCGCGCTCCTTCGGCCGCCTTCCGTTCCATGCGCAATTTCTCACTGCTAAAATGGGAACTCTTGCCATGCGCGTCTTTCCCGGCGCAGGAAAATCTTTGCAGTCTGTACCTGGTCCTCTGCGGACGATCCCTGATGCGTTGAGCTGAGAGGGGGAGGGAAGCAACTTGGAAAAATTCGTTGCTGCGGCGTTCGCCATTCTGTTCGTCTCCGCCGGCGCTTGGTCGCAGGATCTCAATACAAAGCCTCTTGATGCCTTGCACTGGAGGTTCCTTGGTTCCTTCCGCGGTGGCCGCGTGACGGCGGTGGCCGGTGTGCCTGGCGATCCCAACATCTATTATTTTGGGACTCCGGGCGGAGGCATTTGGAAGACCACCGACGCAGGCCGAGTCTGGACGCCCATCTTCGACCAGGTGCACGTCGCTTCCATCGGCGCATTGGCGATAGCGCCTTCTGATTCAAAGACTCTCTACGCCGGCACAGGCGAGCAAACGCCAGGCGACGGCATGTACAAATCCACTGACGAGGGCCAAACCTGGACGCATGACGGTCTCGATAACACCCGCTTTATCCAGGCTGTCCTTGTCGATCCGCACAATCCCAACATTCTTGTTGCTGGCGCCAACTCGGTCGGCATGTTCGTCATCGCGCCGCCGGTCGTTCATTCGCCTACAACTTTGTCCACTGCTCGTGGCGTGTTCAAAACCACCGACGGCGGAAAGACGTGGAAGCAGACCTTCAGTCGCGACGACTCCGCCGGCGTCTTCGATATGGTTGCGGATCCCAGCGATCCGAGGATCCTATACGCGTCTGTTCTTATTCCCGCGCATGCCGAGCCCAAGCCCGACGCGACGGGGCTCGAACACGATGACAATTCCGAGATCTACAAATCCACCGACGAAGGTTCTAGCTGGACGCTTATGGCGGCCAAAGGCCTGCCTCCAACGGGCCGGGGACGCCTCGGCATCAGCGTGGCCGCTGGAACTCATGGACGGCGCCTCTACGTCATCATCAATCAGGGTTTCTATCGGTCCGATGACGGCGGTGAAACCTGGTATCAATCGACCAAAGACCCGCGCATCGTGGGTAGTTCCTACTTCAGCCGTATCTTCTCCGATACGAAGAACCCCGACATCCTTTACGCAGCGCAGACCTCGCTTTATCGCTCCACTGATGGCGGTCGTACCTTCACCGCATTCGTCGGAGCTCCCTCCGGCGATGACTTTCACGTGCTATGGATCGATCCCGGCAATCCCAGCCGGCTTTTTCTCGGCGTCGATCAAGGCGCAATCCTCAGTGTCGATGCAGGGAAGACCTGGAGCACGTGGTACAACCAGCCGACCGGCCAGTTCTACCACGTCACCACCGATGAGGCCTTTCCGTATCGCACCTACGCGGCCCAGCAGGACAGCGGCACGCAATCGGTGCCCATCCGCAGCGAAAAGGGCGAAATCACCCCCAGCGACGTCACCTCCGTCGGCGGATTTGAGTTTTGCTTCATCGCACCCGACCCTCTCCATCCAGACTGGATCTACTCTGGCGGCTGGTATGGCAGCGTCGTCCGTTATGACCGCAAGACTGGCCAGACGGCGTCCGTATTCGAAAAAGGCGACAAGTATCGTGTAGCGCAGATGCCGCCGCTCTTCTTTTCGCCGCACAATCCGCATGCGCTGCTTCTGGGAACGCAGTTCGTCCTGAAGACCACAGATGACGGAAAGACCTGGACTCCTATCAGCCCCGATCTGACCAAGGTCGAGACGACAAAGACAACGCAGCCCGAGAAGACCAAAGAGCGCCCCCCGGCCATCGATGCTCTCGCAGAGTCGCCGCTCGACGCTGCAGAGATGTGGGCCGCGACAACCAACCGCCAGGTGCAGGTGACGCGAGACGGCGGCGGACATTGGCAGAACGTCACGCCCGCTGGAATCGACTCTGCGCGCGAGATTTTCTACATTGAACCGTCGCACTTTGATCCCGCAGAAGCTTTCCTTTCCATCGGATCAAGCCGTCAGGCCGCTCCGGCTCAGGTGCTGCGCACGCGCGATTACGGCGCAACCTGGCAGCCGATCATCGATGGCCTGCCGCCCGCTGAGAGTGTGCGCGTCGTCCGCGAAGATCCAGTTCGAAAAGGCCTTCTGTTTGCCGGAACGGCTTCTACCATGTTTCTTTCCTTCGATGACGGAGGCCACTGGCATCCGCTCACGCTCAATCTGCCAGCCACGCCGGTGACTGACATCGACATTCACGGCGATGACCTTGTCATTTCCACTTACGGTCGCGGTCTCTGGGTTCTCGACGATCTGGCGCCCCTGCGCCAATGGACACCCGATGTACTCGGTTCCTCTGTCCATCTCTTTCAGCCAGTGCATGCAACGCGCGTGCGCTGGGATACCTGGCAGGACACACCCTTGCCCATCGAGACGCCTACCGTGAAGAACCCGCCCGACGGCGTGATGATCGATTATTGGCTCAAATCCGGCGCCGGCGATCCCTCCATCACCATCCGCGATGCGGAAGGAAACATCGTTCGCAGATACACCGGCAAAATGCCCGAGCCCAATTTGCCGCCGGCCAATGTTCCCGAATACTGGTTCGAAAGGACCGCCTCTGTAGAGGGCACTACGGGCCTGCATCGATTTGTCTGGGATCTACGCTACGACCAGCCGAAGGCTCTTCCCGCTTCGTACTATGGGCCAATCCTGCAGTACACCGAGTACACCCTCGCCGACCACGCCATTCCTCATGAAACACCGCGCCAGCAGCCGCAAGGCCCGCTTGTTGCGCCCGGAGATTATACAGTCGAGTTTACAGCTGACGGTCAGACCCAGAAGCAATCTCTGCACGTTGATCTCGACCCGCGTGTATCCGCCTCGCAGGCCGATCTCGAAGACCAACTTGCCACGGCGCGCAGCATCGTTTCCGGCATGAATATCTCGTTCGACATCTATCACCAGCTCGATTCGTTGGCGGCCGCTCTGAAAAAGCAGCAGAAGCAGGCAAAGAATCCCGTTCCGGTTCAGGACGATATCGAGAAGCAGATCAAGCTGATTCAGGACGGCACGCACGACGCTCCGGGCTTGGGTCCGATCAATCGCGATCTCAGCCGAATGTTGTTCAGCGTGGAAGCGGGCGACGAACGACCCACGGAGCCCCAGGTTCAGGCGGCGACCACAATCTGCAGTTCCCTCGACAAGGCGCTCGGTCTTTGGAATGCTTTTAACGACAAGCTTCGAGCGCAGAATCCACTGGATCTCCCTGTATCTTCACCTGTGCCCACGCCCGGCTGCACACATTAGACTTGCCGCAACTGGGAGGTAGACGCCCCGTGCTCCACACCGAGAATGGCCATCGGACATCCTCGAATGCGACCTGTTAATCGAGGGCGGCGATATGGGAGACTAGAGCAAGCAAGGATACGAAGACCTTCGAGTTTTGAGGAAAAATAGACATGGCTACACAAACAATCCCCGCCGCAAAACAGCTTACGCACGAACAGAAACTCGACCAACTCGCTGAAGTCGCTGTGCGAGTCGGACTCGGCCTGGCCAAAGGGCAGGAACTTCTCATGACGGCATCGCTCGACGCCTTGCCACTCGCTCGGCGAATCACTGAGCAAGCTTACAAGGCCGGCGCATCGCTGGTCACGACGCTCTATTCCGATGATGAAGCGACCCTGATGCGCTATCACCTCGCGCCCGACGAAAGCTTTGATCACGCTGCTAAATGGCTATACGACGGGATGGGCGCAGCCTTCAAAAGTGGCTCGGCACGGCTGGCAATTACGGGTGCCGATCCCAACCTGCTCTCCAATGAGGACCCGGACAAGGTCGGGCGGGCCAATCGCGCCGTTTCAAAAGCGTATCGGCCGGCGCTCGAGTTGATTACCCGGCACGAGATTAACTGGACCATCGTGGCCAGTGCGACTCCAGCCTGGGCGAAAGCTATGTTTCCCGATGATCGTCCCGAGGTTGCGCTCGCAAAACTCTGGGACGCCATCTTCAAAACATCCAGGGTCGATCGTGAAGATCCGGTGGCTGCATGGAAAGAGCATGATGCCGGTTTGCATCGGCGGGCAGCGGCTCTGAATCAAAAACGCTACTCAGCATTGCATTACCGCGGCCCCGGGACCGACTTCCGTCTCGGGCTCGCTGACGATCATCTTTGGATGGGCGGCGGTACGACCGCGGGAAACGGTTTGTATTGCATCCCGAATCTTCCTACCGAGGAAGTCTTCACAACCTCACACAAGGACCGGGCCGAAGGCACGATCACGGCTACCAAACCGCTCTCGCACCAGGGAACCATGATTGAAGGCATCCGGGTGCGCTTTGAAGCGGGGCGCATTGTCGAGGCGCGCGCCACGCGCGGACAGGAAGTGCTTCAAAAGCTCATCGACACCGATGACGGTGCAAGACGTCTCGGCGAGGTGGCCCTGGTCCCGCATTCTTCGCCCATCGCGCATAGCGGGATGATCTTCTTCAACACGCTCTTCGATGAGAACGCTGCTTCACATATAGCGCTGGGACAGGCCTACACATCGTGCCTGCGTGATGGAGACAAGTTGACGCCTGAACAACTCGCGGCAAAAGGAGCCAACGACAGCCTGATCCATGTGGACTGGATGATTGGTTCAAATAAGCTCGACATCGATGGAATCACGGCATCGAATATCGCTGAACCACTCATGCGGCAGGGCGAATGGGTCTGACGTTGCGAGGCTGACGTCGCAAAATGAAAGCCCGCGACCTCCATAGGCATTCCGCGGGCATGGTCTCCAATTGACCCACGGGGCAGGGAATTGCCGACTAATTCCGCAGCCCCGGGGATGAGGCCTCTGCCACAACGCTATCGCTACTGCTGCTGAGGCTGTTGCAATTGCGGCGGGTTCTGTGGCTGCTCAGTGATGTGGACGGAGTGCTCGAGCCGGAACGTCAGGAGCGTCTCCGCGGGAAGCACAATTTGCTTGTTCCCGGTAAAGGCTGACCCTGCAGTCCCAGCGCCGCCCCCGGCGAGTGCACCGATGGCCGCGCCCTTTCCGCCACCCGCAATGCCGCCTATCAAAGCTCCAAGACCTGCTCCACCTCCAATGAAACCCGCCGAGCGCTTGCCTTTGCCATTCTCGGCCCGCTCGACGGTGCTGGTCGCGACTGGGTAACTGCCCCATTTCGTGCGCACTCGTTCCAGGCGAACAGAGAGCCGCGCTCCGCCCTTGAATCGACCCAGGGGCTTCGCGTCGATGACGGTGCCTTCAGCCCGCGAGCCGCGCGGAATCACGACTTGTCCGTTGACCCTGACGTCGTCGGCAACGCTGGCGGAAAACGAATCGCCCGGCTGCGAGATCTTTGATCCGAGATCCTGATCAAGACGTACCCGAATTTCTGTTCTTGCAGGGAGATCGATGACCGCCGGAGGCGGCGGCGCGGCTGGTGCGGAAGTGGATCCTCCTGCCTGGGTATTCGCTCCGGGCGCATTGCTGGAAGGCGAAGATGTTTGCGAATTCGACGGCTGTTGCGAATTCTGCGCGGACTGTGCGTCGGGCGCGGGTTGTGCTTTTTGGCTGCTGGATTGCTGATTGCTCTTGCATCCGGCAACCGAGAGCATCGCTGCCAGTGCCAAAATAGAGAGGGAACTGAATCTGATCGTGGAATTCATTTGTGCTGCCTCCTGGAGGAAGAGGAGAATGCTCGCAATACGACGAACGGCAACGAACGATCCCGCAGGAAAGACAAGTGTTACAGGGAACGGAGAACCCATTCCTGCCAATAGACTATCGCATCAAGGCAGGGGCTCAATATTCGGATTCACCGCTATCTGGCACGGTTTCAGTCGGTAGAACTCGACGGATTCCTTCGTGGTTCCTCGAACGAAGCATCCAATGCAATATCTGAAGTTTGGAGGACAAAGTGAGCCGAATCAAAGTCGCATTAGTATCCGGGGCAGCCGTGGCTGGTTTTGGCGCGTTGTGCGTCGGCGCGACTGCGGCGGTCTTGCTCAAGTCACTTATCCGAATTGCCTCACAGCGGCTACGCGGAAAGGTTGTTTTGATCACGGGAGGATCACGTGGTCTCGGACTCGCTTTGGCGCAGGAGTTTGGGCGGCGCGGCGCGAAATTGGTCCTGACAGCTCGTGATATCGAAGAACTTGAACGCGCCAAATCGCTGCTGATCCGCCAAAATGCGATCGAAAATCCGGCTGACATTCTCGTTCTGCCGGCTGATTTGCGAAAACCCGAGGAAGCAGACTATGTCGTTCAGAGCGCGACGGAGCGCTTCGGGAGGGTGGATATTCTTGTCAACAACGCCGGCATTATCACTGTGGGCCCGGTTGAAGATCAGACGGTGCGCGATTTTCATGATGCGATGGATTCCAACTTCTTTTCCGGAGTGCACTGCACGTTCGCCGTCGCTCCGCAAATGCTCCGGCGAAAAGATGGAGTGATCGTCAACATCGCATCGATTGGCGGCAAAGTTGCATTCCCCCATCTGTTGCCCTACACAGCGAGCAAATTCGCGTGTGTCGGGTTCTCTGAGGGACTGAATGCTGAGCTGCGGTCAAAAGGAATTCACGTCCTCACAGTTTGCCCGGGTCTGATGCGTACCGGTTCTCATATCCACGCACTCTTCACGGGCGATCTGGCGCGCGAGTACCAGTGGTTCAGCTTATTGGCGAATATGCCTGGTATCTCGACTTCAGCGGCACGTGCGGCGCGACGGATTGTGCGGGCAGCCATCCTTGGGGAAACAGAGATTGCTATAACGGTTCCGGCCATCGCTGCATCGCGGCTCTCCAATTTGGCTCCAGGGGTCTCAGCTCGAGTGATGGGGGCAGTAAATCGGGTTCTTCCTTCGCCGGTTCCCGGACAGGCAGAGTTGCGCCCTGGCGCCGAGGTCCGCGAGCTTGAATCGGCTCCAGAACGACCCCGGGGAAAGCCTCCTCTGCATCGCTATCGCTGACCACGATATCGATTGAATCGAAGTGCGACAGGCCGCTCGAGACGACGGCAACGACGACGGCGTTCTTTCAGATGTCGAGGTTCTTCACGTCGAGCGCGTTGTCTTCGATGAACTTTCTGCGCGATTCAACATCTTCGCCCATGAGAGTGGTGAAGATTGCTTCCGTTTCGGCAATGTCTTCGAGCCTTACTGAGAGCAGCGTGCGTCGTTCGGGGTCCATCGTCGTTTCCCAAAGCTGAGACGAGGTCATTTCCCCGAGTCCTTTGTAGCGCTGCACGTCGTAGTCTTTCTTCCCTTGCTCGACGATATACGAGAAGAGCTCGCGCGCGGTCGACTTCTCCACCGGTTCATGCGCAACACGAGCCGATCGTCGGGACGCCTTGGATTCCGTCTTCGTTTTTGCCGCGGTCTCGCCTTCTTCTGGTTCTGCGCCCTCCGTCTCGTCGCCTGCCGTCTCCTGCGAAGCTTTCGCTGCGTACTCGATGAGGAAAGGCGGCTCAAGATAATTCTTGATCTGGACATACTTGGCCATCATCTGACGGAATTCCGGACTGGAAGCAAGCGTCCAATCGATGCAGCGAGCCGCACCCTGGGAATCGGTGAAACAAATCGACCAGGTATGATGCTCCTCGTCCTCGACAGGCTTGCCAAGTGACTTGAAACCGTATTCGTCGGACCGCTCGGCCAGGTCGGCATGCAACTGGGCGAGCTTTGCAGGTACTTCACTTTCAGATTTTGATGTGAAGTCGGCCCGATGAGTGAGCTCTGTGCGCGCCAGCAACTCCGTGAGATCTTCGTTCCGCATGCGCTTGTCGACCTTTTCGACAAAGCCGAGATATTCGTTCAGAGTACCCATAAAACGAGTCAGATCGGACCCTTCAATGCGGCTCGCCTCTTCCCCATGCCGCACGATCATGCCTTCAGCGGCGCGCTTTACCATCACTTTCACGAAGTCGCGGTCATCCTTGATGTACTGCTCAAAGCGTCCCTTTTTGATCTTGTAAAGGGGCGGCTGCGCAATAAAAACATTGTCCCGCTTGATGAGTTCAGTCATGTGGCGGAAAAAGAACGTGAGCAGCAAGGTGCGTATGTGCGATCCGTCGACGTCGGCATCCGTCATCAGGATGATCTTGCCGTAGCGCAGCTTCGCCGGGTCGAAATCGTCCTTGCCGATCCCCGTGCCGAGCGCGGTGATCATGGCCCGAATTTCTTCGTGCCCAAGCATCTTGTCATAACGGGCTTTCTCTACGTTGAGAATCTTGCCCTTCAAGGGAAGAATTGCCTGGAAACGCCGGTCGCGCCCTTGCTTCGCAGTACCGCCTGCGCTCTCGCCCTCCACCAGGTAAAGTTCGCAGCGGTCAGGATTGCGTTCCGAACAATCCGCGAGTTTGCCTGGCAGGCCGCCGCCATCCAGCGCGCCTTTGCGGCGCGTCAGGTCGCGCGCCTTGCGGGCCGCTTCGCGTGCTCGCGCTGCATCGATCGCCTTGTTGATAATGCGTCGCGCGATGGGCGGATTCTGTTCCAGAAAACCGCCCAGTCGCTCGTTGACGAACGCCTGCACGGTTCCAGCAATATCCGAGTTGAGCTTGCCCTTGGTCTGGCCCTCGAACTGCGGCTGCGGCAGCTTTACGCTGACAACGGCAACCAGGCCCTCGCGGACGTCGTCTCCGCTCAAATTCTCCTTCAGATCCTTGAAAAGTCCGAATTGTTGGCCAATGGCATTGATCGTCCGTGTCAGGGCGGTTCGGAATCCCGAGAGGTGCGTGCCACCGTCGACCGTATTGATGTTGTTGGCAAAACTGAATACCGACTCTGAATAGCTGTCGTTGTATTGCAGCGCAATTTCAATCTCGACGCCGTCCCGCATCGCTTCCATCACAATTGGTTTGTCGTGGAGCACGGATTTGCCGCGGTTCAGGTGCTTGACGAATTCTGAGATTCCGCCGGCATAGCGGAACTCGGCGCGTTTCGATTCACCCGTTTTCGCGTCCGTCGTGCGCTCGTCAGTCAGCGTAATTTCGAGGCCTTTGTTAAGAAACGCCATCTCGCGAAGACGCTGCGCCAGCGTGTCGTAGTTGTATTCAGTGGTAGCGAAAATGGTCTTATCGGGTAAGAAGTGAACCTTCGTGCCGCGCTTCTTGCTGGTGCCTGCCTGGCGCAATTCGCTCGTGGGAAGTCCACAGCTGAAGTCCATCTCCCAGGTGTGCCCGTCCCGCCAGATTTCCACGTTGAATTCCTGGCTGAGGGCGTTGACGCAACTGACGCCCACCCCGTGCAGCCCTCCGGATACTTTATATGTCGATGCATCGAATTTGCCGCCGGCATGGAGCTTGGTCAGGACGACTTGCACTGCGGGCATCATCTGACCATTCCCAACAGGCATCATGTCGACGGGAATGCCGCGGCCGTCGTCCGTGACGGTAATGGAATTGTCTACATGAATGACAACTTCGATCTTTTTTGCATAGCCAGCCAGCGCTTCGTCGACGGAGTTGTCGACCACTTCATACACAAGATGGTGGAGCCCCATTTCGCCGGTTGAGCCGATGTACATGGCGGGACGCAGGCGGACGGCCTCGAGTCCTTCCAGAATCTTGATATTTTCCCCGGTGTAACTGCCGTTTTCACCGTTACCGTCGGACATGGGATACTCGCTTGGTGCCTCGATCGCCGTCGTTTTGGTTGCCATAGGATCCTAATCACAGAAAATTCCCGCTCTGCTCGCCGGGGCGCCTTTCAAGGTGCTTTCACAGACTCAGGTTTAGGGATTAACCGCTTGAAATGCCGGAGCTTTTGAGCGAATTCGCCTATGCTTATTTTACCATGCGGTTCGACCGGCTGCCGCGTCGGAGCAGCCTGGCCGGTCACTCGCCGACTGATTACTAACGGGAACATTACCAAGGCGTTAGGTGACATTAGTAACTAGTATGGTTACTCATCATAGATGATGATGAAAAAGATGGACTTACTGGATCTGTTGCTCTACCATTTATGTGCTACGGGGACAAGATCCCAGTTCATCAACGTAGAGAAGAGGTAACCAACTATGAAACTTGCCATTCGGATTTTCGCTTTCGCGGTTGTCGTCGCCGGTGCCGCTGCAGCCTCCGTCTCTCCCAGAACCTCGCATGCAATTGCGAGTCAACAATCAGCAACTGCCGGCCTGCCCACACCGGGTTGCGTACCGGGGATGCCAATGTGCTCCAATCAGGGTCGCTAGGAGCCAATCTGGTAACACGGAAGTGCTATCGATCCTGTTGTTTTCTATTTGAATTGTCTGAGTTGAAGGCGCTATCCTGAGGGAACCCTCAAGATGGTAGGGTTTTTGTATGCCTTTGAACTCCCCAATGTCACTGCTGAGCGGAGCCGAATTCCTGCTCTGGTCTTCGCTTGCTTTCGTTTTCTGGAGAAAAGGCCTGCAGCGCCGCTTCCCCGCGATGGGGACGTATTTGGGGCTTCGAGTCGGTTCCATGCCGATATTGCTCCTTCTGCTGTTCGGCAACACATTTTTCGCCTCACAACTCTGGCTCATTGCGTATTTCTTCCTCTTCTGGGCCGTTTATATTGCCAGCGCCATCACGTTGTTTTTCATCTGCATTGAGATCTTTCGATCGGTGTTGTCTTCCTTTGCCGGTCTTATGAGGCTCGGAGTCATGGCCTTTCGCTGGGCGACCCTCGTTTCGGCGATCGTTGGTCTCGTCACGATTTCCTGGAGCCACCGGGGAGTTCTGGTCCTTCCGGATATCGCGTACGCTCTCATGCGGTCTGTGAGCATCCTTGAACTTTGTCTTCTCGCTTTCCTCTGCCTGACCATGAATGCATTTCGGTTGTCTGCGCGGGAACTGACATTCGGAATCACATTGGGATTCGGGATCATGGCCGCGAATGACTTCGTCCAGGCCTCCTTAATCTCGCGGTTCGCTTCGTTGATCGCGCCTGAACAGTACATCTATGAGTCGGCAATCCTCTTCACGCTCGGAATGTGGCTAACCTATTGCCTTCTGCCCGAGCGTGCCCGGAAGCCAGTTGTGATGCCGGCAAATTCCACCATCTATCGATGGAACGAGATTGCCGCAGCGCTGGGACATGGAACGCAAGTTGCAGTGCAGCAGCCCGCGAACAGTTTCTTCCTGTCGGATGTGGAGAAGGTCGTTGACAAGGTACTAAACCGCAACTTGCAGAACAGCGAATCGAAGTCGTAGACGCAGTTCTCCAGATCGCACATGAAAAGGGCCGGTCGCAAGTGCGACCGGCCCTTTTCATATACGAGAGATGAGATGCTTAGGCTACTCCGACGCAATCGGCTCAATTGACGCATAGCGCCCGCGGTTGCCGTGATCCGTGAACTTCACGCGTCCCGTCACCTTTGCAAAGAGCGTATCGTCTGAGCCAATGCCTACGTTTGCGCCTGGCTTGATGCGCGTGCCGCGCTGCCGAATGATGATGGAGCCGCCTGTGATGAGTTCGCCGGCAAAAGCCTTCACGCCCAGCCGCTGTGCATTGGAATCGCGCCCGTTTGTTGAACTCCCGCCACCTTTTTTGTGTGCCATTGCCGAATCCCCTTCTGAATTCTGATTCCGCGCCTAGTTTGCAGCGGAAGTGTATGTGACGCCGTCGGCCTCAATTGTCTTGATGCGCACCTGAGTAAAGTTCTGCCGATGTCCCTGCAGCTTCTTGTACTGCTTTTTGCGCTTGAGGTGGAAGACCAAGATCTTGTCCCCGCGGCCTTCGCCGAGGACCTCGGCGGTAACCTTTGCGCTCGATGGCTTTGCCACCGAACCAACCTCGCCGGAAACGGCCAGCACGTCGCTGAACTCTACGGTTTGGTTCTCCGCTGCAACGCTCTCAATTCTCAAAACGTCGCCTGGAGCGACCCGATATTGCTTTCCACCCGTGCGAATCACCGCGTACATAAACCCTCCGGAGCCGGCACGCGCCTGAGCGAGTGCGCTCATCAGTCAAAATAGCTAAGGCGGAAACCTCCGCACCGCAGATGCTCAAGCGCCTGATTCTAGGGCGAGCACAACTCTGCGGCGACAGGCAGGAATCGCCAAACCAATCTAGTTTACCGGGTTTTAGCGGTGAAGGTCAACGTGGCCAAGGGTCCTGTATCGCCCTTTTTCGAGGCTGGAGTTCACCAAATTTCGCCCCGGGTCCCTCAACAACGCGTTTCTTTGCCATTCAGAGCACATGGCCTGGCGTCCTGCGGCTTGGCCGTGTTCAGGAGCCTCGCCACGAGTGAAGTTGGTCACATCTTGTTCAAATACGCAGCGTTAGAATTGCGAGGACTTGGAACGGATCGGCCCAATGAAACCGCGTGCGCTTGCGGAACCGTTGGCGTGGATTGTTCCCGCCCGGTTCGAGACCCGACGCCGGAACAGCTAAATGACACAGCGGCGCGATACCCCAAGGTCGGCTATGGAGCGCGGATGGCAAAGCACCAGGATCAAATAGCGGCGAAAACCATGCAGGACAAGGTTGTCGCCCTTCGTGCCCGGCGCGTCGAACTGGAGTTTGGCGGCGGCAGGGAACGTATCGAAAAGCAGCATGCCTCAGGCAAGCTTTCTGCGCGGGAGCGCATCGCCGCTCTGGTCGATAAGAACAGCTTTGAAGAAATCGGACTCTTCGCCGCGCATCGAGCGACCTATTTCGGCATGGCCGGGAAAGAATTGCCGGCCGATGGAGTGGTCACCGGTCCGGCCACCATCGACGGACGCCTTGTCCACCTTGCCAGCCAGGATTTCACCGTCCTTGGCGGCGCGGCAGGCGAGATGCATTGCAGCAAGATCGTCGAAATGATGAGCATGTCTCTCAAAACCGGCAGCCCGTTCATCTTCATCAACGATTCCGGCGGAGCGCGCGTACAGGAGGGCATTGACAGCCTCGACGGCTATGCCCGCGTTTTTTACCGGAATGTGATGTTGTCTGGAACCGTACCGCAAATATCGGTCATTTGCGGACCCTGCGCCGGCGGAGCCGCATATAGTCCTGCGCTGACCGACTTCGTCATTCAAACGCGGCAGGCCCGCATGTTCATCACCGGTCCGCAGGTCATCAAGCAGGTCACCGGCGAAGAGGTTGGTTCCGAGGAACTCGGTGGTCCGCAGTCGCAAATGAACCGCTCAGGGGTTGTGCATCTGATCGCAAAGGATGACGAGGAGGCACTGCAGCTCTGTCGCCGCCTGCTCAGTTTCATGCCCGCGAACAATCTTGAGGATCCGCCGCGCATGAACTTCAATTCGCGGCTGAAATCCGATTCAGACATGAATGCTATCGTGCCGGTCGACCCCAAGGTTGCATATGACGTCCGCGCAGTCATCTCGCGCGTGGTTGATTACGAGGACTTCCTCGAAATTCAGCCGGGTTTTGCCGCGAATATCGTCATTGGTTTCGGGCGGCTGCAGGGGCGTCCCGTCGGGATCGTGGCCAATCAGCCGAGCGTCATGGCCGGCGTCCTCGACATTGACGCATCCGACAAGTCGGCGCGCTTCGTTCGCTTCTGCAACGCGTTCAACATTCCTCTCCTCACGTTTGTCGATGTGCCCGGATTTCTGCCTGGGGTGGAACAGGAGCGCGGTGGAATCATTCGCCACGGCGCCAAGTTGCTGTTTGCCTATTCGGCTGCCACCGTTCCCAAAATCACGGTCGTGTTGCGCAAGGCCTATGGCGGCGCGTATATCGCTATGTGTTCCAAGGGCCTCGGTGCCGATCGTGTTGTGGCATGGCCCACGGCTGAGATCGCCGTCATGGGCGCCGAGGGCGCTGCTGAGATCGTTTTCCGCCACGAGATCGAAGCGTCGCACGATCAGACTGCACGCCGGCAGGAACTTGTCGAAGAGTATCGCGAAACATTTGCCAATCCCTACGTCGCCGCGGGCCGTCGACTTGTCGACGAAATCATTGAACCCGCCGACACCAGAAGATACCTGGCCCTGGCTCTCGAATCGCTGCATGGAAAGCGGGAACTGCGGCCACAGAAGAAGCATGGACTTATCCCCTTGTAACGCGGAGCGGACGTGATCTTGCATTGGGCAGACCTGGCACTGGCATTCACGATGATCGTCATCGTTTGCGCAGCGACCTATGTGGTTTCGACACGCAAACTTCGCCGGGTCCTTCTCGAACGTGAGCTGAGAATCGCAGATCAGCTGGCTGCCCTGGACGACGCCATTCGGGCTTTGGAAACCCGCATGGCCGAACATGCCTCGGCGCTCCGCGCGGCGCAGGAAGGCGGAGCCGAAACGGCAGCGGACGCCGGTCATGCAACGCCCAGAGAAGAGCAAATAATCAAGCCGGGAATCCGGGCGGCGATCGCAGCAGCAGCGACCGCCTTTCTAGGAAAGAACGCGGTCGTCCGATCAGCCAAAGCAATCGAAGCTCGCGACGGCGCAAGCCCGTGGTCTCAGCAGGGACGGGTTCTTGTTCAAACATCCCATAATCTTCCATCGAGAAGATGAGCGGAGCGAGACGTCATGAAGAAAGGAAGCTCCAGTTGAAGCTTCGAATCACAATCGATGGGCATACCTACGAGGCAGAGGTTGAGATGATCGATGCCGAAGAGAGTGGATTAGACGACCTTCCGTATGCGCCGATCTCAGTCGAATATCAGCCCCCGGCCAGTGCCGCGGTGGCTGCAGATGCGCAAATATCCGAAATCCCCGAGAGAGAATCCATCTGCCGAAGCCCGGTGACGGGACTGGTGATCAAGGTGAATGTCGAACCGGGTCAAACGGTGCAGCCGAACGACGTGATTCTGGTGCTTGAGTCCATGAAGATGGAAACCCAAGTAACGGCGCATCACGCCGAGACCGTCAAGACTGTACTTGTCGCGCCCGGCAACTCGGTGAAGATCAATCAAACTCTCATTGAATTTGAGGAACCGCGTTGGTGAAGGTCGAAAGGCCAGGATCAATCGATCGCGGAAAGAAAGTGATAAGCATGACCCACGAAGTATTAGCGGACGTTCCGGGAATCCAGTTTGTCGATCATCTGGCCTTCGCCGTCCGGCAAGGGGATTTGGAAGCGCAGGTGAAAGCTTACGAGACTCTCGGTTTTCGCGAAATCCATCGTGAGGAAGTTCTCGGTTCCGACCAGGTGCGGGAAGTGCTCCTGCAGATTGGCGACGGCCCCAACTTGATTCAGCTGCTTGAACCGCTGAATTCGAGTTCGCCCGTGCAGAAGACCATCGAGAGGAATGCGGGCCGTCCCAGCCTGGCTCATGTCGCATTTCGCGTTCAGAATGCCCGCCAGGCGTATGAAGCCATGCAGGCTGGCGGATTCCGATTGATTGATGCGGCTCCCCGCAAGGGCTCACGCGGAACCACGGTCTTCTTTGTCCACCCCAAGTCGAAGGAAGACAGCCCTTTTGGTGTCCTGTTCGAAATCGTCGAAGCGCCCGTGAGCAAGGGGTGACTATGTCGAACGCAGGTTTCTTATCAGAGTTCCCGGCGGTAAGCACCGAAGACTGGGAATGTTTGATTCGCGAAGACCTCAAGGAAGTGGACTACGACAAAAAACTGAAGTGGTCTCCCGAAGAAGGACTGACGCTTAAGCCGTACTACCGCTCTGAGGATCTGGCCGGCCTTGGGCCGATCCAATCCAAGCTGGGTGACTTCCCCCATGCTTGCGGTGCTCGTCCTGCGGTTGCGTGGCGAATTCGCGAAGAAATTGTTGCCGCCGAACCTGAAGAAGCCAATCGTCAGGCGTGTGCCGCCGTTGCTGCCGGTGCAGAGGAGATCGCATTTCGCGAGCCAATCATCAAGAGCAGTTCAGATCTGGCGCTCCTGCTCCTACATCTCGACGAGATACCAGTCCACTTCGAGGGAATTGACAGACCCGCGATTCAACTCCTCGTCGAATGGCTGCGGCACCGTAAACGGGAGGCTTCGACTTCAACGGGCTTTGATCCGTTCACCGATCTTGATCTCAGCGCGGACGTCATTGCCACCAGGACCGCATCCTTTGTGCCCTTCCAGTTTCACGCCGAGCCATTCCAGGAGCAAGGCGCGACGGCTGTGGAAGAAATTGGCTTCGCGCTGGCCGCGGCGGTTGATTTTTTTGCGGAAATGCAGAAGCGCGATGTCGCAATTGATCGCATTGCAGGCTCGGTGAGGTACGCATTCGCAATCGGCCCGGATTTCTTTATCCAGATCGCAAAACTTCGCGCCTTCCGCAGGGTATTCGCGCAGTCTGTTGAGAGTTTTGGTGGATCGCGCGAGTCAGCCAGGACATCCATCCACGCTCGTACTCCCCGGTGGAACCGAACCGCCTACGACCCCCACGTCAATATCCTGCGCGCAACGACAGAAGCCATGTCCGCGGTATTCGGAGGCGCAGATTCCATCGGCATCGCGCCCTTTGATGAGTGCTTTCGCCACCCCGACGATCTGAGCCGCCGGCTTGCGCGCAATACCCAGATCATTCTCAAGCAGGAAGCCTATCTCGCCCAGGTTGCCGATCCGGGCAGCGGATCGTATTGCCTCGAGGCGATCACCGACCTGATCGCCCGCGATGCCTGGAAATTGTTGCAGAAGATCGAATCGGACGGCGGCTATCAGGCGGTCGTCGCCAACGGCACCATTGCTGCGCAGTTGAACGAGCGCGCCAGGCAGCGAGAGCATGCGATTGCGCATCGCAAACGCATCCTTACCGGGACAAACCGCTTTGCCGATGCGTCGGAAAAGGCCCTCGACAGGATTACGCTCGTTGATGCGGAGGGCCCACATCGAGCTGCACACGTGTTTGAGCGGCTTCGGTTGCAGACCGAACGCCATTTGTTTCAGACCGGCAACAAGCCACGCGTCCTGCTCGCGGAGATCGGCGATGATCGAAAGGCCTGTACTGCTCGCTCGCAGTTTTCAGCGGATTTTCTCGCCTGTGCCGGATTCGAGAGCCACGTTGCTCGATTTAACAACCCATCCGATATTGCTTCGGAACATCCCGATCTCATTGTGCTCTGCAGTTCTGATGCGGAATACCTGGTCATCGTTTCTTCGTTGATGCAGGAATTGAAGTCATGTCGTCGAGCGACGCCAGTTCTTATTGCCGGTCTTCCCGAAACGGCGGACCAGCTCAAAGCCGCCGGTATTGCAGAATTCATTCACATACGAAGCAATGCTGTGGAAGTGCTCGCGTACGTCCAGCGTCTCGTCGGGATCAAGGAATCATGATGCGGCCGAATTTTTCAGAAATGGAATACAAATCGAGCTCGACTGCTTCTTCCGTAGAGCACGGTCAAGAATGGCTTACCCCTGAACATATCTCGGTGAAACCCGCTTACGCGAGCGAAGACCTGGCCGATCTGGAGCATCTCGCCTATGCCGCAGGCATTCCTCCGTTCCTGCGCGGTCCATACAGCACCATGTACGTAACGCGGCCCTGGACCATCCGGCAATATGCCGGGTTTTCTACCGCGGAAGAATCCAACGCCTTCTTCCGCAGAAATCTGGCCGCCGGCCAGAAAGGCCTGTCTGTTGCTTTCGATTTAGCCACGCATCGCGGATACGATTCTGACCATGAACGCGTCGCGGGCGATGTCGGCAAGGCGGGCGTCGCGGTCGACTCGGTCCTTGACATGAAGACCCTGTTCGACCGGATTCCGCTCGATCGCATGTCGGTGTCGATGACCATGAATGGAGCGGTGCTGCCGATCATGGCCTTCTTCATTGTTGCGGCTGAAGAACAGGGCGTCGCGCCCGAAAAGCTGAGCGGGACTATTCAGAACGACATTCTGAAAGAGTTCATGGTCCGAAACACCTACATTTATCCGCCCGACACATCCATGCTCATCATCGCGGATATCTTCCGATACTGCGCGACAAAAATGCCGAAGTTCAACTGCATCAGCGTCAGCGGGTATCACATGCAGGAAGCGGGCGCGACCGCCGACCTTGAACTGGCCTACACGCTGGCCGACGGATTGGAATACCTGCGCACCGGCATCAAGGCCGGCCTCAACATCGACGAATTCGCGCCGCGCATCTCGTTCTTCTGGGGCATTGGCATGAACCATTTCATGGAGATTGCCAAGCTACGCGCCGCGCGCGTGTTATGGGCAAAGATCGTCAAGGGATTCAACCCTCGGAATCCAAAATCCCTGGCGCTCCGTGCGCACTCGCAGACTTCAGGCTGGAGCCTTGCAGCGCAGGATCCCTACAACAACGTGGTGCGCACATGTATTGAAGCAATGGCCGCCGCGTTCGGGCACACGCAGTCGTTGCACACCAACGCACTGGACGAGGCGCTGGCGCTTCCAACGGATTTTTCGGCGCGCATCGCACGCAATACGCAGATTTATCTGCAGCAGGAAACCGGCATCACCCGCGTCATTGATCCCTGGGCCGGTTCCTATTATGTCGAGCGCCTCACCCATGAGCTCATGCACGCGGCCTGGCAACTTATCGAAGAGGTCGAGAAACTCGGGGGCATGGCCAAGGCGATCGAGACCGGCATCCCCAAGATGAGGATTGAAGAGGCTGCAGCCCGCAGACAAGCCCGAATCGATTCCGCCAGGGACGGAATCGTAGGCGTGAATTTATTTCGCGTGCCGGACGAAACGCAAATTCCGGTCCTCTCGATCGACGCTACCTCGGTCCGGGAGTCTCAAATGATGCGTCTTGAAAAGTTGAAGCGGGAACGCGACTCCGCGGCCGTGCGCGAATCGCTTGACCGGCTCGAAGAGTGTGCCAGGGCTCATCATGGCAACCTGCTCGAATGCGCCGTGGACGCAGCACGCAAACGCGCCACCCTGGGTGAGATCTCTCTTGCTCTCGAGAAGGCTTGGGGTCGCTATGAGGCCTCGACGCATACCATCACAGGAGTCTACTCTGCCGAGAATTGCCACTCCGAAGAGTTCAGGCAGGCACAAAAGATGGCCGCTGAATTTGAAGAGGCAGAAGGCCGGCGGCCAAGGATCCTTGTAGCAAAGATGGGGCAGGATGGTCATGATCGCGGGGCGAAGGTGATTGCCACGGCGTTCGCTGACATCGGCTTCGACGTGGATATTGGCCCGCTTTTTCAGACTCCAGCCGAAGTGGCGCGATTCGCGGTCGAAAGCGATGTCCATCTTGTCGGCGTTTCTTCGCTGGCGGCGGGTCATATGACGCTCGTTCCGCAACTCATCCAGGAACTTCGGCGGCTTGGCAGAGACGACATCCAGGTGGTCGTCGGCGGAGTCATTCCGTCGCAGGATTACGAATTTCTATATCGGTCGGGCGTCGTCGGCATCTTTGGCCCTGGCACCGTGATCCCCGCGGCGGCACAACGCATTTTACGCACGCTCAGCGGCAGTCTCGTGGGAGAAAGATCCTGATTGATCAAAGCCAACCAGACCGAAACGCAGGATGGTTCCGAAAGCAACGCGGATCAGCGCCGGCGCGTCTCATTGCGCCAGAGACTCCCTTCATACCAGCAGTACGTCGACGGCATCCTGAAACGTGATCGATCGATTCTCGCCCAGGCAATTACTCTGGTCGAAAGCTCCCGCCGTGAAGACCGCGAAATGGCGGATCGCATCATCGAGTCTT
>DATKPJ010000080.1:0-38479 GCA_035524195.1 Occallatibacter sp. | reverse complement strand
GCGATTGAAAGCTTCGCCGACCTCGATCTCATCTCCCGCTCCGGCATGAAGTTCTGCGTTGACTCGATGTACGGCGCCGGCGGCACCATCCTTTGCGATATCTTCACCCGACTCGGCGTGGACCATGTGCAGATTCGCGGTAATGTCGACCCGCTTTTTCCCGGCATTAATCCGGAGCCCATCGAGCCGCATATTCGCGCGCTGGGAGAGGCTACGGTGGCGCATCATTGCCATGCCGGCCTCTGCACCGACGGCGACGCCGATCGCATCGGCGCTACGGATGAACATGGCAACTTCGTCGATCCGCACAAGATTTTTTCGGTTCTCCTCAGTTGGGTGCTGCGCCGCAAGGGCTGGCCGGGAGCCGTCACCCGTGCCGTCAATACCACCAAAATGCTCGATCGCATCTGCGCCAAACATGGCAGGGAACTGATCGAGCACGGCATCGGATTCAAGTTTGTGTGCGACTACATGCTGGAGCGCGAAATCGTCATGGGCGGCGAAGAATCCGGGGGCATCGGATTCCAACGCCATCTGCCGGAGCGCGACGGCCTGCTCAACGCGCTTCTCCTCGCCAACGTCATGGCCGAAGAAGGCAAGACGCTGGGCGAGCTTGTCGCCGATCTTCAGGCCGAGTACGGCGAGCACCAGTATGGCCGGATCGATCTGCACATTCCCGACGAAATCAAGAATGCCGCCATCAACCGAGCCCGAGCACTCAAGCCAGGGGACATCGCTTTCGGTGGCATGCGGGTGCTTAGCATCGAAACCATGGACGGCGTGAAGTTCTACCTCGACAACCCCGAAGCGAAAACCAAGCCCAACGCTGCCGAAACCTGGATCCTGCTGCGCGCCAGCGGCACCGAGCCGCTGCTTCGCATTTATACCGAGTCCTGCTCGAAAGAAAGCGTGTCGCGGTTGCTCGAAGCCGGGCGGGCGTTTGCGATGGGCGATTAAGGCGGAAAACAATGTTCATCCACATCTTCGGCTTTCGCTGGAAGCCCGAGGCCACTGAGGCCGATAAAGCCCGCGCCGCGCGCGACATTGCAGCCTTTCGCGACCACGTCCTCGGCCTCATCGATGTGCATGTCGGCCCCAATCTCTCTCCACGCGGCCAGGGTTACACTTTCTGCGGATTGATGACTTTTACCGACAAGGCCGCGGCCGATGCCTACACCTCTCACCCCATGCATCTCGCGCTTCTCAAGTGGCTGCGCCCACTCATCGATCCAGTGGAACTGGATTTCGAGGCATAGAGAAGACCGCGGCTGCCATCGGGAACCCGGCTGGTAGCGCAGCCGTCAGGAGATTACCGCCACCTTTGCCCGCTTGCCGAGTCGCACTGACACTTGTGCAGGCATGCCCATTAAACGAACCAGCGCATCCGAGACCACTTCACCGTCTAGCTTCACTGCCCTTTCCGCGATCTTGCGGTTTGCTTCCGCACCGCTTGCGGCGAGACCCAGCGCGACCAGCAGTTTCGGCAGGCGAATCTGATTCGGCTCCGGACCAGCCACATCCGCCATGGAGACCGCAACTTTTTCGAGATCTTCCGCCGTCTCCTTCTGCTGAAACATCCGCGCCCAGTTTTCGTCTGCATGCTGCGCGGCTGCCTCGCCGTGAAAATCCGCCGTGATCGTCCGCGCCAGGCGCTTTTTCACGTCCATCGGGTGCGCACGGCCTGCGGCGACATCCGCCTTGAGGGCGTCAATTTCGCTCTGCTTCAGGTCAGAGAGCAGGACCCAGTACTTCCACATCAGTTCGTCTGAGATGGACATCAGCTTGCCGTACATCTCCTGGGGCGGCTCGTTGATGCCGATGGCGTTGTTGAGCGACTTGCTCATCTTCTGCACGCCGTCTGTGCCCTCGAGAATCGGCGTCATCAACACGATCTGCGGCTTCTGGCCGTAGTGCCGCTGCAATTCTCGCCCGCACAGCAGGTTGAACTTCTGATCCGTGCCCCCCAACTCCACGTCGCACTCAAGGGCAACCGAGTCGTATCCCTGCATCACCGGGTACAGCAGTTCATGCAGGCTGATGGGTTGCTCAGCCTGGAACCGCTTATGAAACTCATCGCGCTCCAGCATCTGCGAAACCGTGAAGTGCGCCGTCAGCCGGATCGTTCCTTCGTAGTCCAGCTTGCCCAGCCACTCGCTGTTGTAGCGAACCTCGGTCTTCTCCGGATCGAGAATCCTGAACACCTGCTCTTTATAGGTCTCCGCGTTCTCATTGATCTGTTCTCTCGTCAGCGGCTTCCGTGTCACATTGCGGCCCGTGGGATCGCCGATGAGCGAGGTAAAGTCGCCTACGAGAAAAATGACCGTGTGCCCCAGCTGCTGGAAGTGTCGCAGCTTGCGCATCAGCACGGTATGTCCGAGGTGCAGGTCAGGAGCCGTGGGATCAAATCCCGCCTTTACCCGCAGCGGACGGCCGGTCTTGCGGCTCTCTTCAAGCCGTTCGCGCAGGTCGGCGACGCGGATGATTTCGGCCGCGCCCTTTTGAAGCAGATCAAGTTGCCCATCAACCGGTAGAAACGTGCTCATGCCGTATTCAGTATAAGGTCCGCTTGTTACGGCAACAGCAGCGCGGCTGTTGCGCATGCATTCTTCAGGCCGCGTTCCGCGCTGTCTTTCTCCCGCTCCAGTTCCCGCACTTTGAACCGCAGTTCCTGGTTGGTCTGCAGCAGTTCGCCCACCAGCGCCTGCAGCCGTGCGTGCTTTGCCTCCAGCGAGAGCGGCTCTTCCGGCACCCTGCTTTGTTCTTGCATCGTTCGCATCACTTCCGTCACACTTCGTCGATCGCACGCGCCGCGGCGTCAATCGCCTCGGCAATCTTGCTCACCTGTTCAGAGCTCAGATTTCCGGGTTCCACGCGCATTTTCAAAGCGAATCTCAAATTCATGATCGCCCGCCTGATCTGCGGTGACCGCCCGCGGCCAAACGCCTTACCGACTTCCTCCATGCGCCCGAAGATAGCCTTCAGCAGCGGCTGGTTCGCCTTCAAGTGTGCGCGACCTTCTTCCGTTGCCGCATATCGCTTCTTGTTGCCTTCGGTCGAGGTCACTACGGCGAGACCCTCTTCCTCCAGTAGCGTCAGTGTTGGGTAGATCACTCCGGGGCTTGGCGCATAGCCGCCCGAAAGCCGCTCTTCTATCGCCTTGATGATCTCGTAACCATAACTCGGCTTGTCCGCAATCAACCGCAGAATCACCAGCCGCAGGTGTCCATTGTCGAAAAATCGCTCGCGTCCTCCGCCAAATCCGCCGAAACCTTCCCAGCGTTCTCCGCGGTCTCCCCACCAGCCATGGCGATGACGGCACTCGCCGCGCTTGTGCTCGGGTTGTTCTGTGTGCATTCCTCTTAACTGTTCAAACATTGTATTTCCTCCGATATCTTACGATATATCTTAAGATATATCTCAAATAGTCTGGTGTCAAGCCTCGCCACCAGAAAAATGGGCGATGGCTGGCGCTTGTGCAGCAAGTGCAAAAGCGCACGCCATGGAAAGCGGTCAGACTTTCATCAATCTCGTGGAACTTCCACAGATCTACCTCCATCCAACTCGCAGGAGAAGACTTGTCATGTCGACAGTGACTGGCCGTGCCGTGCAGGTACCCGCCGCAGGCGGAGCGTTTCAACTCATCCAGAGAGAATTCTCTGACCCCGGCCCCGGGCAGGTGCGCATTCGCGTACGTGCCTGCGGGGTCTGTCACAGCGACGTCCTGACAAAGGAGGGTATGTTCCCGGGCATTCAGTATCCGCGCGTACCGGGTCACGAGGTTGCCGGTGTCGTCGATGCCGTCGGCTCCGACGTTCCGCTCTTCAAGCCCGGCCAGCGCGTGGGCCTTGGCTGGCACGGAGGCCACTGCAACTATTGCACCCCCTGCCGCCGCGGCGACTTCATGCTCTGCGAAAACGGCCTCGTCAGCGGCATCCACTTCGATGGCGGCTATGCCGACTACGTGATCGCCCCCGCTAACGCGATCGCTTTCATGGCTCCCGAACTCGACGATGCAGACGCAGCTCCGCTGCTCTGCGCCGGCGTCACGACCTTCAACGCCCTGCGCAACAGCGGAGCCCGCACGGGCGACACCGTCGCCATCCTCGGCATCGGTGGCCTGGGCCACCTCGCCATTCAGTACGCGGCAAGAAGCGGCTATCGGACCATCGCCGTTGCACGCGGAGAAGACAAAGGCCCGCTGGCCAGGCAGCTTGGCGCCCACGTCTACATCGACTCCACCAAGCAGGACCCGGCCAGGGAACTGCAGAAACTGGGCGGCGCCAACCTCATCGTTTCCACCATCACCAGCGCCAAGGGGCTGGAGTGGGTGATCAACGGCCTTGCTCCGGCCGGCAAGTTCCTCCTGCTGGGTGCGCCCGACGGCCCGGTGGTCATCGATCCATTTCCCATGCTGCTCGGCCGGCGTACCGTTGCCGGCTGGCCCTCAGGTACGGGCATGGATTCGGAAGACACCCTCAAGTTCAGCGCGCTCACCGGCGTCAAGTCGATGAACGAGGTTTATCCCCTGGAAAAAGCCGAGGAAGCTTACGCGCGTATGATGAGCGGCAAGGCGCGGTTCCGGGTGGTCCTGAAGATGGGTTCCTAGCTCCAGGTTCCGACGTCAGCGGAGCAGCTTTCAGAGAGAAGGGTTGGCTCCTCTTTTACTGGCGAATCTCTGATTGCGCCGGAGTTCGCGGACATAGGCCTTCGTGGCTGGGGTGGCTGTAAACTGAATCCATCATGGAAGAGTTCAGCCGCATCCAGCGCCTCCCGCCCTACGTGTTTAATATCACCGGCGAAATGAAAGTCTCCGCGCGCCGCCGCGGAGAGGACATCATCGACTTCGGCATGGGCAATCCCGACGGGGCCACGCCCAAACACATCGTCGACAAGATGATTGAGGCGGCGCAGAAGCCCGCGACACACCGCTATTCGGTTTCGCGGGGACTGCCGCGGCTGCGCAAGGCCATCTGCAACTGGTACAGGATGCGCTATAACGTCTCGCTCGACCCCGACTCCGAGGCCATCGTCACCATCGGCTCGAAGGATGGCATCGCGCATTTGTGCCTGGCGATTCTCGACTCGCGCGACACGGTGCTTGTGCCGAATCCCAGCTACCCGATTCACATTTACGGGCCGGTCATCGCCGGCGCGCATGTGGTCAGCGTGCCCATTACGGACTGCGACCAGTTCCTTGCGCAGCTTGAAGATCTGATCCCGCGCATGACGCCGCGGCCCAAGGCGCTCATCGTCAACTTCCCGTCGAACCCGACCACGCAATGCGTCGATCTACCCTTTCTGGCGCGGCTCGTCGAGTTGGCGCGCGAGCACAGCTTCCACCTCATTCACGATCTGGCCTATGCCGATATTGCGTTCGACGGCTACAAGCCGCCCAGCGTGCTTGAAGTGCCCGGCGCCAAGGATGTGGCCGTCGAGTTCTTCACGCTTTCAAAGAGCTACAACATGCCCGGCTGGCGCGTGGGGTTCATGGTGGGCAACCCGGTGCTGGTGAACGCGCTCGCCAAGCTCAAGAGCTATTTTGATTACGGTACCTTCACGCCCATCCAGGTGGCTTCGATTCTCGCGCTTGAGGGGCCGCAGGAGTGCGTTGCCGAGATCTGTGAGACCTATCGCAGCCGCCGCAACGTGCTCGTTGAAGGGCTGAACAAGGCGGGCTGGCCGGTGGCGATGCCCAAGGCAACCATGTTTGTGTGGGCCAGGATTCCCGAGGCCTACGCGGCGCTCGGCTCGCTCGAGTTCTCAAAGCTGCTGCTCACCGAGGCGAAGGTGGCCGTGTCGCCGGGCATTGGCTTTGGCGAGTACGGCGACAAGCATGTGCGCTTCTCGCTGATCGAAAACGAGGAGCGGACAAGGCAGGCGCTGCGGGGGATCAAGGCGATGCTCGGGAAGCCAGCCCTGGTATCTTGATCCCTGATGCTTGGCAAAGCACCGCTGAACAAGGAGGACGAATCGCTGAGCGTTGCAGGCATCGACTTTGGAACGACAAACAGTTCCGTCGCCCTCGTCACAGGTGACTCGCAGGTAGAACTCGCTTGCTTCACCTTCGCCGGGAGCGAGACGCTCTCATCGCGTTCTGTGCTCTATTTCGAACAGGTCAAATCGCCCGCTGGGATGAAGAGAACCCAGACATTGTCCGGACCTCCGGCGATTGAACGCTATCTTGAGTCGGATGAAAAGGGGCGGCTGGTTCAGTCGCTGAAGTCTCACCTGACGAGTCGCACCTTGACTGGGACGGAAGTATTCGGGCGCCGTCATCGGCTTGAAGAACTGATCTCGCGGATGCTGAGCGATCTTCGCAAACAGGCAGAAAGGCAGTTTGAGAGGCCGATTCGTCGCGCTGTGGTGGGACGTCCGGTCAGATTCGTCGGAGCCGAAACGGAGGAAGATGACCAGTTTGCCGTAACCCGGTTGCGCGAGGCTTTCCAGATTGCCGGCTTTGAGGAGGTCCTCTTCGAGCTGGAACCGGTTGCGGCGGCGTACTCCTACGAGTCGACGCTTGATCATGACGAACTGATCCTCATCGGCGATTTCGGAGGCGGCACAAGTGACTTCTCGCTTCTGCGGGTGGGTCCGGAGGCGCGGATTCACGGCCGTCGCCAGCATCGGGATTTGCTTGGCTACAGCGGCGTCGGACTCGCGGGCGATGCTTTCGATGCGCGGATTGTTCGCAAGCTGGTGTCGCCGGCTCTTGGCTCGAACTCCGAAGCGCGGTCGCTTAACAAGATTCTCCCGGCTGTTCCGGCCTGGATCTATGCCAACCTGGAGCGCTGGCATTATCTCTCATTCCTGCGCACCAATAATGTAAGGGAGATACTGAAGAGCGCTCGTATGCGTGCCCTTGAGCCGGAAAAAATCGAAGCCCTAATAGCAGTTGTTGAACAGGACCTGGGATACCAACTGCACCAGGCTGTCCAACGCGTGAAGTTTGCCTTGTCGCTGCACGACAATGCTGAGTTTCGCTTTCACGAGGGTGGTCTCGATCTGCGGATTCCCGTGACGCGTCGCGACTTCGAAGACTGGATTGAGGAGGACCTGCGAGTGATCGAAGGAGCCGTCGATTCGCTGTTGCGGAGTGCGGAAGTCGATCCACGAGACGTCGATCGCATATTTCTGACGGGAGGAAGTTCATTCGTGCCGGCTGTGCGCCGGATATTCACGAGACGATTTGGCAAAGAAAAGATTCGCGGAGGCCACGAGTTCACTTCGGTTGCGCATGGACTGGCCCTATGCGCGCAAGAGAATGCCGAAGGCGCTTGAGCTGGATTTCGAAGAGCCATTTCGAAGCTATGCACTGACCGAGCGTCCATGGTGGTCAGAACCGCAAGAAAGGATGAGTCCGGAGGCGGTCGTTACTTCGGCATTGATGTGCTCGATTCCATTCTTTTCGAGTGAGACGTATGGCACGTGCATGAAAATGGATTTGGTAGGCTGCCATGACTGAGCACGACGTTCGAAGCTCGCGGGTTGTGCGCCTTCGGGCCGCGATGATCATGGCGATCGTAGCGGATCTTCTCCAGATAGTTGTCTTTCCGTTGTTCATCGAGGGCGCCGTGTCGCCTGCGGACGACATCCTCGACTTCGGGATAGCAGCCCTGCTGGTGTACCTCTTGGGGTGGCACTGGGAATTCATGCCGTCTTTCCTTGCCAAGCTTGTGCCTGGGGTCGACGTTATCCCTTTGTGGACACTGGCGGTCGCAAACGTCTACCGAAAGTCGAAAACCAGCCCCGTTACGATTGAAGCAATTCGCGAGGACCACAAGACGAGTAGAGAGCTACCGAAGCCGTAAGGCTGAAACCGCTGGCTGCTCTGGTGCTCCTTGGTTACCGAGAGCGGTTTAAATCTGCTGCCCACGGTAACGAGGCAAGAGAAATTGAGCAAGCCATCTGATTTTCGTATAGCGCCAGGATCGTCAGAGCGTACATTCTTGGTTCTGCGCTTGACACGGAATTCGAAGCCCTTTAGTTTTGGCCGTACTCAAAGAGATGGAGAAATCGCAACATGCGGAGCGGATTGGACAGGCGGACTTTTCTGAAGGCAGCGAGTGCGGCAAGTATAGCCGTGGCAATGGAAGGTGTGACAGAGAAACTGAATGCTGAAACCTATCGGCCGAACTGGGAGAGTATTGACGCGCGGCCAACGCCATCGTGGTTCACGAACGATAAGTTTGGCATCTTTATCCACTGGGGTGTTTACTCTGTTCCCGCGTACGCGCCGGTTATTCCGGGAAAACTGGCATACGCGGAATGGTATTGGCACCAGATGACCGAGGGCAGGGATAACCCCAAAGCGGACCCGATCGAGAAGGGCACGTGGGAGTTTCACAAGAAATGGTACGGTGCGGATTATCCATATCAGAACTTCGCCCCGCAGTTTCGTGCAGAGCTCTTCGATCCGGATGAATGGGCCCGCATTTTTGCAAATTCAGGCGCCAAATACATTGCGCTCACTTCAAAACACCATGAGGGATTTGCATTGTGGCCCAGCAAAGAAGCCTCATCGGGGTGGGCGCGGCCATGGAATGCAGTCGACACCGGACCGCGGCGCGATCTACTCGGTGACCTTACGCAAGCAGTTCGCAAGAAGAATCTGCGCATGGGGTATTACTACTCTCTGTATGAGTGGTACAACCCGTTATGGCTCACGGACAGAGAGCGATTTGTCAGAGAGCACATGTTCCCCCAGTTCAAAGACCTCGTCACGCGCTATCAGCCATCCATCATTTTCAGTGACGGCGAATGGGAGATGGACTCTGCGGAGTGGCATAGCACGGAGTTGCTGACGTGGTTGTTCAATGAGTCTCCGGTAAAAAACGAGGTCGTAATCAATGATCGCTGGGGCAAAGATTGCCGGCATCAACATGGAGGATATTGGACGACCGAGTATACCTCGGGTATGAAGGGAATCAACCATCCCTGGGAGGAAAGCAGAGGGATGGGTGTGAGTTACGGACTCAATCGGGCGGAGCGCCTGGACGGATATCACACAGGGCGGGAACTGATTCTTATCCTTGTTGACACGGTGAGCCGTGGCGGAAACCTGTTGCTGGATATCGGCCCTGCTGCGGATGGGACCATTCCGATCATCATGGAGGAACGACTCACCCAGATTGGCGATTGGCTGAAGACTAACGGTGAAGCGATCTATGGTACCAAGCCATGGAAATCATCCCGGCAGTGGAGCAAAGGTGAGATTCCGCAGGCCAACTATAATGGCGAATTTGACAATCCATATGACATTTCGAAGCTGACTGCAAAGCCCGAGCCCGGTAAAGCGAGGGTGGAAGCTTTCATTACCGCAAAGGATGGCGAAGTTTTCGCGATCCTCCCGGAATGGCCTGATTCGACTTTTCAATTGAGAGACATTGCTGGAGTGAAGGGAGCTCGCCTTATCGGTTATGAACCGCTCTTGAGAATCAGGAATACCGACGGCGGCGTAGTTGCTCAGCTTCCCGACCTTCCTGAAAACTTGCGGCGGCAATCCGCATGGACGATCAAGTTCATGCTGTGAATCTGTCGAAGCGAGTCATTTCCACCGACCGCTGTGTCGGCTGATTGTGCAACTCAATGCAGAAAAGCTGAGTTGCCCTAAGAACACGTGGGCAGTCTGAGCGGAACCGGGCCGGAAAAGCAACTGAAGGAGAATATTCTTGGGATCGGGCGGGACAGGCTGAAACCTATATGTGGTGGCCAGGGACGGGATTGAACCGCCGACGCCGGCCTTTTCAGGGCCGCGCTCTACCACTGAGCTACCTGGCCTCAGTGAAAAACTTCTCGTTGCACTTTCCTGTGCGGGATTCCGGCGGGCGTCGGAGAGGATGGGACAAGTCCACGAACAGTGCGCTGCAACAACCTTGCCAGTATACCAACTCCCTTGCCTACCGCCAAACCCGGTCGCCTGACCGAGGGCGCAACTGGAAAACCGATGTTCGGTGCAGGATCCGCGCCAACCCTGTGCGGCCCCCGGCCATCTGCTTGCCGGGATTTTAGGCAGTTTCGGGTCAAGGCGTAGTGATTGGTCGCTCGGGCGCCGCTGGAATAATATGAAGGCAACTATGTGTCGATCGGGTTCGTGGTTTTTTGTGGTTTTTGTTGTTATAGTTGCCGGCCGCCTCTCTGTTTGCGCCCAGCCTGCGCTTCAGCGCCCCGCGAGCGAAATAAGAGCGGCGCGCGCATACGTTGCTGCAGTCAAGGGCGGTCCGCTGACGCTGCGGGCATTTCTCGAGGGATTTCCCAAAGGTGCCGACCTGCATGTCCACCTAAGCGGCGCCGTGTATGCCGAAACCTTTGTCAAAGATGCCGCGGAAGACGGTTTGTGTGTCGACCCCCGGGAACTCGCGTTTGCGATGCCTCCGTGCAGCGCTCCGCTCGAGCCGGCAAAGGAGTTAAACGGCGTGATGACCCCGCGTGAGCAGGACCTGTACGACAGGCTGGTCGACTCGTTTTCAATGCGCAGTTTCGTGGCGACGCCGGGGTTCAGCGGGCACGACCAGTTCTTTTCCACGTTTGACCGTGTGCATGGACTCAACAAGAAACACATTGGAGAGTGGGTTGATGAAGTTGCCAGTCTCGCCGCCGCGCAGAACCAGCAATATCTGGAACTGATGGAGACCCCGCCCTTCAGCCATGCCGCGTATCTCTCCCATCAGAATCCGCTCGACATGGACTTTGCCAAATATCGAAGCACGCTTCTCTCTGTCGGAGTGCGCGAAGAGGTCTACGAGGATCGCGAGGATGTACGCGCGGCTGAACAGTTGCGCAAAGACATTGAGCAGTGCGGTACGCCACGGGCTGCCCCCGCATGCAACGTACAGGTGCGGTATCTCTATCAGGTTCTGCGTGGCAACGCACCCGAGCAGGTATTTGCGCAGGCTTTGCTGGGATTTGAGACCGTGCAGGCCTCGATGGACGCGCACGACAATACGTGGGTTGGGATCAATTTCGTGATGCCCGAGGACGGCTTCATCTCGATGCGGGATTACACGCTGCAAATGAAGATGTTGAACTATCTTCACTCCGTCTATCCCAAGGTGCATATCAGCCTGCACGCCGGCGAGCTTGCGTTTGGATTGGTTCCTCCGGAAGGACTGCGCTTCCACATCCGGCAGGCCGTGGAACTGGGGCACGCCGAACGCATTGGGCACGGGGTGGATGTGATGTACGAGGACAATGCCCGGCAGCTTCTGAAAGAGATGGCGCAGAAGCATATTATGGTTGAGATCAATCTGAGCTCGAATGAGGGCATCCTGGGCATCAAGGGGAACGAGCATCCTTTCCCTATCTACCGCGCATACCATGTGCCCGTGGCCCTTTCGACGGATGATGAAGGAGTGAGCCGCATCGACCTTACGCACGAATATGTGCGCGCGGCGCTGGATTATCATCTGAGCTATGCCGATCTGAAGCAGTTGGCTCGCACCGGCCTGGAACACAGTTTCTTGCCTGGGCCAAGTCTGTGGGCCGCGCCTGATTCATTTACGACTCCGGTCGCCGCATGCAAAGGGCAGGTGCTCGGCGCCGAACACGCTGCCGCGAGCTGCCGGGTCTTCGTGGATGGCAGCCAGAAGGCCAGCGCACAGTGGGAACTGGAGCGGCGGTTCCGGGCCTTCGAATCGCAATTCTGACCAAATCACCGGATACGTCAGCCGGAGAGTTGCGGAGCGAGCTTCTGCACAGCCGCGCAACGGGAATCCGGAATAAACTGTCTGCCATGGATAACGAGCGGATTCGCGAAATCTGCCTCGCACTGCCGTACGTAGTGGAGACGCTCAACTGGGGACATCACCTGGTGTACTGGACGGGCGATCGGGAAATCGGCGGCAAGATGTTCGCCATGACGGATCTGGATGGCACCGGAACCGGGGTGCTTTGGTTTCATTGCGGCAAGGAGCGGTTCCCGGAGCTCGTGGAGCGGGATGGCATCATCGGTTCTCCGTACCTGGCCAGGGCCGGATGGGTGACGGTGGAGCGTTGGGATGTGCTTCGGCCGAGAGAATACGAGGACGAACTGCGGTGTGCCCACGCGCTGGTATTCGAGAAGCTGCCCAAGCGCACCAAAGCTCTGCTGGGCTTGCCTGAGAAGGAGCGGGCGAGGCTGATTCGAGAGCGTAAGAAAGTTCTGAAAGATCGGAAGAAGAATGTTTCGAAGGGGACCAAATCAAAGAGTAAAAGTCGAAAGGGAACCGCTTCATGAGAACTTGCGTACCTCAAGTTGAATGGTTCGGTTTCAATTCAGGTGCGGTGAGGCGCTGATCCTATGGCGAAGTTTCTTTTGTTCTGCATTCTGCTGGTCTTATGCTGGCCCTTGGCGTTGCTGGCGCTGGTGGCCTACCCATTCGTGTGGCTTATTCTGCTTCCCTTCCGGCTGGTGGGCATCGCTGTAGGCGGCGTGCTGGAGCTGGTGAGTGCAATCATCTTTCTCCCGGCTCGGATGCTGCGGGCGATCTGATGTCGGCGTTCGACGTCCTGTTTTAGGTGGACCTGCCCCCCAGCCAGGGCCAGAGCGTCTGATATGTTTCCTTCAAGGTGCCTCAACCCCATGAACCTTGATTCAGGAGACATGTTCCCATGTTTACTCTCACCCGCGCCGTCCTCGGGATTTCCCTGCTCATCCCGTTGACCCTAGCCTTACCGCTACTCGCGCAGAACGATGCCACGCGGATTAAGCCAAAGCAGGCGGTCATGGACCATGACCTGATGGAGGTCACGATTCCCCAACTGGAGCAGATGTATCGCGATCACAGGTACACCGTAACCCAGGTTGTGAACTGGTACATCGAGCGAATCCATACATACAACGGGATCTATGGGGCGATCGAGGACCTGGACACGAAAGGGGCGCTCGCGACCGCGGCACGGGAAGACGCGGAAGCGAAGTCCGGCGCAAAAAGCTCCAAACGCGGGTCGATGTGGGGCGTACCGATTGTGATCAAGGAAAACACCAGCGTTCACGGACTGGTGACAAGCGATGGGTGGAAGGGCTATACAATTCCTGGCCATGAGTTGGTTGCGCCTCGCGATGCCACGGTGGTTGAGCGACTTCGCGCTGCCGGAGCCGTGATTCTGGGCAAAACAAATATGCCGGACTTTGCTGCCAGCGATACAAATCGCAGCAGCGCATATGGGCGCACGGGCAACGCATATGACGTACGGTTCAGCCCTGGCGGTTCATCGGGTGGCACGGTAACCGCGGTGACGGCAAACTTGGCATTGTTGGGCAACGGTACAGACACGGGCAACTCGATCCGTATGCCCGCTGCTACCAGTGCGGTGGTTGGCGTGTTCCCAACCCGCGGGCTGGTCAGCATTGCCGGGATCGCGCCGCTGGACTGGCTGCTCGATAATACCGGACCGATTGCTCGCGATGTGACCGACGCAGCCATTGCGCTTACGGTGATGGCGGGCGAAGATCCGATGGATGCAGCAACGGCAGGCTCGGCGGAAAAGGCCGAGCAGGGACCCTACACGAACTATTTGAAGCGTGACGCACTCAAAGGCAAACGTTTCGGCGTGCCAGCCTTCATTCTGGAGGGTGCGGGGATTCCATTTGAGGGGATTCCCGCCGATGCCACAGCGGCAGGGGCTGCTGCTGCCCAGAGGGAAGCGCGGATTGCCTTGCGTCCGGAGACACTGGCGGCGTTTATGAGGGCGGTCGAAGCTTTGCGGGGCGCCGGCGCGACTGTGGTCTTCGATGACTCGATTCTGCCCGAGAGCTTTGCTGACACGGTATCTCGCGTATTCACGTTTCCGTTCATCCGCGAAGGGACCGAGAACTTCCTGGGCCACTACGGGCCGGCACAATACCATTCGGCCGAGGAATACGCAAAGGTGGTAGGGTCGCCTTTGCCAGCTGTCATTATTGGCGGAAACACCGATTCCCGCGATCCTCGACCCCCAGTGGCACAGATTCGGTTTGAAGGCAATCCGCAGGCCGACGTAGAGGTCCTGGAGCCACGGAGGCACGCACTCGACTTGTACAACGAAACGCTAGACCGCATGCACCTTGACGGATACGTCTATCCGGCGATCCAGATGCCTCCTGTGGACGAGACGATGCCCCAGGACGGGAGGTTGAGCAGCGGGCCGCACAGCGATACAAGCTGGGTGAACATGATCGGCGTTCCCGCGGTAGTGGTTCCGGCGGGGTTTTATCCAAGTGGGCTGCCGTTTGGCCTCGAAATTTCAACGCGGCGCTGGCGGGATGGGGATCTGCTGGGGTGGGCCTATGCGTTCGAGCAGGCCACGCACTTGAGGCGGCCTCCGGTTCTGGTTGAGAAGGGGCTGCTTTCGATCGAACCGTAAGCACATTTTGCTGAAGTTGAAAACGGCGTCATTGCGGGCCGTTGAGTGCTCGACATCGCCCGAGACAATGCGTTAGCGTGAGCCTATGGCCGGTGTTCAGTTGTCACTTGAGGGCCGGGTTGCCCTCGTTACGGGGGGATCGCGGGGAATCGGGGCAGAAACAGTGCGGGTGTTCTCTGAGGCGGGTGCCCGCGTGGTCTTCAGCTATCGGCAGGCCAAGGGGCAGGCGCATGCGCTGATGACGCAGTGTGGCGGGCCGAGCCGATGCGTGGCGATCGAGCAGGAACTGAGTTCGCCGATCGATGGCCGGATATTGGTGGGCGCGGCGATCAAGGCCTTCGGGCGCCTCGACGTGCTTGTGGCTAATCATGGCATCTGGGAACCGGATGATGTGCCGATCGAGCTAATTACCGAAGAGCAATGGCGGCATACCCTTGCGGTGAACCTGGACTCGGTGTTCGGGCTGGTGCAGGCTGCGGTGACGCAGATGGAACTGCAGGGACCTCCGCCGACTGGAAGCGACGATGCAAGAGGTCACATCGTGCTGATCAGCTCGACCGCTGGACAACGCGGCGAGGCGTATCACGCCGACTACGCCGTGACGAAAGGTGCGCTCATCAGTCTCACAAAGAGCCTTTCGAGTGAGCTGGCGCCGAGAGGAATCCGGGTGAACTGCGTCGCTCCGGGATGGGTGGCGACGGAGATGTCAGCCGCAACACTGGATGATCCCGACCTTGGGCCAAGAATTGCCGAGGATATCCCCGTGGGGCGAGTGGCCACAGCTCGGGAGATTGCAGGGCCGGTGTTGTTTTTGTGTACGCCGCTAGCTGGATTCATCAGCGGAGAAGTTCTGAACGTGAATGGCGGCGCGGTGCTGATCGGTTAAGACAAGCGATTTGGCTCTAGCTGGCAGGTGAACGCCGCGACGTCCTTGGTTGCTCCGATGCTGGGGACGAAAGACTTTGGGAATTCTGAGGAGATTGATGAGTCGGAAAGCTTTGGTCACGGTGCTCGCGGGAATTCTGATGGCGGCTCCGCACGTTACGTATCCGCAGGCAGCCGACGACATTGCCGCGACGCAGAATGCGACTAAGGCTCGCGCCGCTTTGAATGCCATGGTTCAGGCAATGGGCGGGCAGGCCTGGCTGAATTTGAAAAATGAGATGCGGCAGGAGCACGTAGCGGCATTCTTTCATGGTCAGCCCGACCTTGGAACGACGTTACTCTGGGATTTTCACCAGTGGCCCGATCACGATCGGGTTGAAGTGACGAAGCATCGCGATGTGGTGGAGTTCTATATCGGCCGCCAGGGATGGGAGGTAACATACCGTGGCAAGAAGCCGATGCAACAGGACCTGCTGGACGACTTTCTGCGCCGGCGCGACCATTCCATTGAGATGGCGGTCAAGGTCTGGATGAACGACCCCAAGACCATCCTTATTTATGAGGGACAGCACATGGTGGAGCGAAAACTGGGCGAACAAGTGACATTGATCTCGCCCCAGAACGAGGCCATCACCATCCTCATCGACGAGCAAACGCACCTGCCATTGAGCCGTAGCTTTCAATGGCGCGATCCTGTCTACAAGGACAAGAATGTCGACCTGGAGGAGTACGCCGACTACCACACGATCGATGGATTTCCGACGGCCTTCAGCATTACGCGCTTCAAAAACGACGAAATGACCCGGCAATACTACGTGGATCATGTGGAATACAACCGCCAGCTTCCTGCCGATTTCTGGGATGTAGACGCGACGGCACGCAAGATCAAGAGATAGGCTGCGGCAACTGGGTTTTCGGCAACTCGCCTGTCCGCGCCCGGTGCTCGATACGACCACTCCATAAGCTCCGATATAATCGCTGACGAGCAATCTAGAGCATGACCGCATGCGCTTTGGAGCCATAGAATGACGTTCGACATCCAGGAAATCCTGGAATTCCTCCCTCATCGATACCCCTTTTTGCTGATTGATCGGATTGTTGAATTCGAGCCCAAGCAGCGCCTGGTAGCCATCAAGAATGTCACCATCAACGAACCGTTCTTCCAGGGGCACTTTCCTGGCTATCCCATCATGCCCGGGGTCCTGGTTGTGGAGGCAATGGCGCAGGCCGGGGGCATCATCATCATGCATGAGTTGCCCGATCGCCTCGAAAGGCTGGTGGTGTTTACCGGAATTGAGCGGGCAAAGTTTCGCCGGCCCGTGACGCCGGGCGACCAGTTGCGCATTGAGGTCGACGTGCTATCGTTTCGGACCCGGGCAGGGCGCATTCACGGCAGGGCCTTGGTCGACGACAAGCTGACCTGCGAGGCGACGCTGACCTGCCAGGTGGTGACGCGGGCAAGGGAACGGCGTGCACACGGAGATGAACCGGCTGCGGAGGCCGAGTGAGCATTCATCCCAGCGCAGTCATCGCCAAAGGCGCTGTGGTGCCGGGTTCCTGCACGGTGGGGCCATTTTCGACCATTGGTCCCGAGGTGGTGCTGGGCGAAGGCTGCAACCTCATTTCCCACGTGGTACTGGACGGACGCACGAGGATTGGCGCGCGCAACACGCTATATCCCTTCTGCGCGATTGGGGTGCCGCCGCAGGACCTGAAGTACAAAGGCGAACCCACCCAGACTGAGATCGGCGACGACAACACGATTCGCGAGTGCGTGACGATCAGCCGCGGTACGACGGGCGGCGGCGGTATCACGCGGATTGGTTCGAATAACCTGCTAATGGCGTATGCGCACATCGGTCACGACAGCCTCGTGGGCAACCACTGCATCCTGGCCAACTGCGCCACGCTGGCCGGCCACGTCGTCATTGAGGATTTCGCGAGCGTGGGAGCGTTCTGTCCAGTTCACCAGCACTGTGTCGTGGGTCAGTACGCATTCATCGGTGGGGGAACGATCGTGACGCAGGACGTGCTGCCGTATTCGCTCACCTCATCGCGGCGCGAAAACAAGGCTTTCGGCATCAACAGGGTCGGGCTCACACGGCGCGGCTTCTCGCCGGAGCGATTGCAGGTCTTGCAGCGGGCATTTCGTCTGCTGCTTTCGGCGAAACTAAACACCACGCAGGCAGTCGAGAAGATTCGGCAGCTCGAAGGGCCTGACGCGGCTGTCGTGGCGGAATTCATCGCGCGTAGCCAGCGCGGAGTAATCAAGTAAATATGAAGCTCGGCCTCATCGCCGGCAATGGCCGATTCCCGTTCCTGCTGCTGGATGCAGCAAGGGCGCAGGGATTTGGCGTGACAGTGGCCGCAATCCGCGAGGAAGCCGATCCGGAAATCAATCACCGGGCAGCAAGTGATGAGAAGATCTCTCTCCACTGGCTCTCGCTGGGCGAGCTGTCGAAGCTGATCGAGGTGTTTCACAAAGAAGGAGTGACGGCAGCCGTCATGGCGGGTCAGGTAAAGCATAAGCAGATTTTTTCGAGCATACGACCAGACTGGCGTCTGGCTAAACTTCTGCTGAATCTGCGTACCCGGAACACGGACATGCTTTTGAGCGCCGTGGCCAGGGTGCTGGCCGATGAGGGTATCGAGCTGATCAGCTCGACTGCGTTTCTTGAGCCACTGCTGGCCAAGGAAGGGCCGCAGACAGAAAATGTGCCGGGCGGCCGAGCTCCCGATGAGGAAGAGCGGAAAAACATCGAGTACGGATTGGGCGTAGCGCGGGCGGTGGCCGGATTCGACATCGGCCAGACTGTCGTGGTGGCGGCTCAGGCCTGCGTGGCAGTGGAAGCGATGGAAGGCACCGATGCCACAATCGAGCGGGCCGGACGCCTGATGAAATCTCTCGGGGAAGATGCGTCAACCCTTGAGCGGCGGCTCACTGTCGTCAAAGTGGCAAAGCCAAACCAGGACATGCGGTTCGATGTGCCCGTCATCGGGGTTCGAACCGTGGAGACGATGATCGAGGCGGGCGCGAGCTGCCTTTCAGTGGAAGCTGAGCGGACCCTGCTGTTCGATCGCGAAGCCCTCTTGAAGCGTGCCGCCGAGGCAGGGATTGCCATTGAGGCGGTCCGGCGCGGATACTGATTGCGGCGAACCTTCCCCGTGGCGCCCACTTCTTTCCGTCGATTCAACCGGAGGTCCCTCATGAGAAAAGCCATTGCTTTCAGTTTTGCGGCCGCCTTGGTCCTTGCGGTCGCGCTCGTTACCGTGCACGCGGACAATGAAACCATGCCAGCCGTTGGCCAGAAAGCCCCCACCTTTACGCTGCCGTCGCAGACCGGCGCGCCGATTTCGCTAAAGGAATACCGCGGCAAATGGGTGGTCCTTTATTTCTATCCCAAGGACATGACACCTGGATGCACCATCGAGGCACATAACTTTCAGCGCGATCTTTCCAAATTCGAAGCCGATCACGCTGTGATCCTGGGGGTGAGCGTGGACACCGTAGATAGTCACAAGCAGTTCTGCACCAAAGACGGGCTGACATTTCACCTGCTTGCCGACCCCGATCACAAGGTAGTGGATGAGTACGGATCATTGGGCCATTTCGGCACCATGACCATTGCCAACAGGAATACCTTCCTGATCGACCCTCACGGCAAGATTGTTAAGGTATGGACAAAGGTTGACCCCAGCCACCACTCCGAAGAGGTACTTGCCGCCCTGGCAGCCAGCGAGGGCTCCGGCAAGATGTAACAAAGCGGTGCGATGTGCGCCAGCTTTTGTCCACGAGGCGGGCACCGTGAAGCTGTATAACCCGACAAATGAAAAGGAGCAGTTATGGCAGAACATTTTGACCCAGATTCTTTGAAGCCCCCGCAAACGGAGGAAGAGTCAATGGAGGGCTTGGAAGCAGAGGATTTGTCACTCAAGCCTCCGCAAACGGAGGAACTTTCTGTGAAGCCTCCGCAAACCGAATAGGAATGAAACGGCGTTGAGCAAAACCGGCAAAAGTTGAGTGCAGACGCAAAAAAGCCCGGCGCACTGCCGGGCCTTTTTGCTTGCCTTGAATTGTTGGTTGTTGCCTTACTTCTTCTTGGCAGCCTTCTTCGTTGCCTTCTTCTTGGCAACTGCCTTCTTCGCTGCCTTCTTTGCGGGGGCCTTCTTCTTGGCAACCGCCTTCTTTGCTGTCTTCTTAACGGCCAACTTCTTACCTCGTTGAGTGGTTTTGGTGGCGCGCTTGCCAGCCGCAGCTCTCTTGGCTGCGACCTTTCCGCCCTTTGCGCCACTGCGTTTCTTTCCGGCGGATTTCTTCGCGGCCTTTTTGGCCACAAACTTTTTCGCGGCTGCCTTCTTTGCCGGAGCCTTCTTGGCAGGAGTCTTTTTTGCCGGGGCTTTGGCGGCAGCTTTCTTTGCGGGGGCCTTTTTGGCGGCCTTCTTTATGGCCGGCTTGGGAACAGGTAGAGGTTCGACTACGATGACAGCTTCCTCAACGGCGCCTTCGTCATCGTCGGAGGAGGTCAATACGCCGGAGGTTTCAACCTCCTCGTCCTCCTCAAACTCATTTTCGTGATCGGAGCTCATCTCGGCAGGTTCCGGATCGAGATTGCCGTCATTCATTGCGTACATCTTGAGCGCATCTTCCATCCCATTGCCTCCAGCGGCTCACCGCTGCCCATTCAGGGGTTTCGCATCTTTGCATCGCGGAAGTACTGCTCCGCTTGCGCAGTTATTGTAGCAAGAGCCCGCGCGCAAAGCTATCCGTGCAACTCTAATTTTGTTCGTGCTTCGCGGTCTTTCGATGCGAGCGATGTGTTCGAGCAGTTGATTTCTTCGTTCCGGACGAGCTTGCATGCGTGGCTGGATGAACAGTGTGCTCCTTTTTCAAGGAGCCAGACGTGCCCTTTCTTTCCCGGGACGAGGCATTCTTTGCTTTGGTCGCCGGGGGATCTCCCTTTGCCTCTTCCCCGGAAGTATGATGACGGCGGCTCACGCTGGTGCGGGCCATCGAGGCCGGTTCCGCGACGTGTAATCTGCGTCCCGGGGAAACATGGATGCCCGTGAGCCGGTTCCAGCGGCGCAATTGGCTAAGTGATACGCCGAATCGGTCGGCAATGGAGACCAGCGTGTCACCCCTGCGCGCAATGTAGACGATTCCGCGCGATGCGACTGCGGCAGGTGCCAGGGGAACAACCAGCGCCTCGACACCGCTCAGGTTGTTGTCTTCTCCAAGTTGATTGGCCGCGGCGAGTTCTGACTCAGAAACGTGATACGAGCGGGCAACCGAGGCCAGTGTGTCATCCGCAGTCACCAGGTGATAACGCCACGAGTCACGTTTGCTCTCGGGAATACTGGCCACGCGCTGCTCGAAGAGCGCGGCGGTCCCGGCAGGCAAATGTAGATCGAAGGAGCCATCGGGCGGGGTGGTCATCCGCAACAGGCTCGGGTTTAAGGCTTCAATTTCGTCGACGGGCACGTTCACAAGATCGGAGACAAGCTGCAGGTTCACGGAATAATTGATGCTGACCGTATCCGTAATCAGTGGAGGGTCCAAGGTTATGTCATCAAACCCGTATTGCTTGGGGTGGTTGGCTATGATGATGGCGGCCAGGATTTCCGGAACATAATTTTCGGTCTCGCGAGGCAGCTCATTGCGTTTGTAGAGTTCCCAGAAATCAGCGTAGCCTGTGCGCTCCACAGCGCGTTGCATGTTGCCGGCACCGTGGTCGTATGCCGCCATTGCCAGGTACCAGTCGCCCAGCTGGTCATAGAGGTATTTCATGTAGCGGGCATAGGCGCGTGTCGATTTCTCCGGATCGAAGCGCTCATCGACATAGCGATCCCGGGTTAGGCCGTAATTGCCATATGGCATGAATTGCCACATCCCGCCGGCGTGGGAGCGAGCATTGATCGCTCTGGGCTGAAAGCCCGACTCTGCGACCGCCAGGTAGATGAGGTCCTGCGGCACACCTTCCTCGGCCAGTACCCGCTGAATCATGGCCTTATAGTGGCCGGCGCGCTCAAACGAGTGCAGCAGGGTGTTATGGCCCTTTTGTGTGTTGGCGAAGAAGTTGATGAAGGCATACACATAGTCGTTCATCACCAGGGGAAGGTCGGACTTGGTAGTGGCCAGTTCGGTTCTCGCTTTTGCCACCAGGTTGGGGTCGACCGCAAATGTTACGTCGTTGGCCACATCTGCAGGCGCCGGTTCTTCTTTTGGTACAAATCCGTTCCCTTGCTTGAGTGCTTCCATCTCCAGGGCATTCACCTGGTCCACGATACGGTCGAACTCATCCTGCAATTGGGGACTGCCCTTGATGTCGATGCCACTGGAGAGCATCAGGTCGACGGCCTGGTCAAACTCCGTCTTGGCTTCAGGCAGGCGTCCCTTGCGGTAGTCCTCGCTGCCGGCGGCGAAGGCCTTTTCAACTTGTGCGATGAGGAGCTTTACGCGCTGCTCTTCCGCGGTGGCTGGTTGCGGCGCGGCTGGTGCGGTTTGCGGCACCGCGGCGATGGCAGGCGCAGTGGCCTGTGGCCGGGAGTTTTGCGGAGCCGTCACGCGTTGGGTCGGCGTGCACCCTGCCAGCAAAAAGACCAGCGCGGTGACAACTGCCGGGCGATACGGAATTCTACTCATGGACAAAATCAAAAATGCAAAACCCTCAATCACCACCAGAAAGCGGAGAGTCGAAATGGAACCCTTAGCCGATGATAAGCTATGCGGTGGGGGTCGGACGCTGCAAACACGTCGGTTCCCGCAGTTGGCCTATCTCGCCTACCTCGAATGGACGCACGTTTCCTACGTAACTTCGCCATCATTGCCCACATCGACCATGGAAAGTCGACGCTAAGCGACCGCCTGCTTGAATTGACCGGCTCTGTGACCGGCCGCGAAATGCAGGCGCAAATTCTTGACGCTATGGACCTGGAACGTGAGCGTGGTATTACCATTAAAGCCCACGCTGTGCGCATGATGTACAAGGCGCACGATGGAAATACCTACCAATTGAATTTGATCGACACGCCGGGACACGTCGATTTCAGCTACGAAGTTTCGCGCTCCCTTGCTTCGTGCGAGGGCGCTCTGCTGGTGGTGGACGCGAGCCAGGGAGTTGAAGCGCAAACTCTCGCCAACGCCTACCTGGCCATCAACCACGGACTTGAAATTATTCCTGTCATTAACAAGATCGATCTGCCCTCCGCGGATATTACGCGCACACAGGAGGCAATTGAGCAGGCCGTCGGTTTGGACGCAACGGATGCCATTCCTGTGAGTGCAAAGACCGGCCAAGGAGTGGCCGATGTCCTCGAGGCTATCGTGAAGCGCCTTCCGCCGCCGACCGGCGATCCGAAAGCTCCGCTGCAGGCGTTGATTTTCGACTCGTGGTTCGATGCTTATCGCGGTGTGATCGTACTGGTGCGCGTAATGCAGGGCACGATGGGCAAGGGGCAGCGAATCCGCCTGATGTCGAACGGCAAGTCATTTGAGATTGAGTCGATGGGCGTGCTGATGCCCAAGCCAGTCGAGATTGGCGAACTGTCTGCCGGCGAGGTGGGATTTTTCGCGGCGACCATCAAGAATGTCTCCGATACGCGCATCGGTGACACAGTCACGGACGACGCGAACCCCGCGACATCTCAATTGCCGGGCTTTGAAGACATTAAGCCGATGGTCTTCTCAGGGCTATACACAGTGGACTCGCACGAACACACCTTGTTGCGCGATGCTCTGGAGAAACTTCGCCTGAACGATTCATCGTTCTTCTTCGAGCCGGAAAGCTCGGTCGCGCTGGGGTTCGGCTTCCGCTGCGGATTTCTGGGATTGCTGCACATGGAGATCATCCAGGAGCGCCTGGAACGCGAATATGAGCTCGACTTGATCACAACCGCGCCGGGCGTGCGGTATCACATCACGCTTACCGACGGCAGCGTCATTGACGTCGACAATCCCTCACGCTGGCCTGAACCTTCCAGCATTGAGAGCATTCGCGAGCCCGTGATCACGGCCAAGATCCTCACCAATGAGGAGTACGTGGGTGGCATCTTCAAGCTGGTGGAGGAGAAACGCGGCAAGCAGATCAACTTTGAATATGTGACCTCGACCCGCGTGATGCTGACCTATGAACTGCCGCTGAACGAGATCGTGCTCGACTTCTACGATCGTCTCAAGTCGCTCTCTCGCGGGTATGCTTCGCTGGATTATCAATTGGCCGGCGAGTGGGAATCGCCGATGGTCAAACTGGACATTCTTGTGTCGGGCGAGCCGGTGGATGCCCTGTCGATTATCGTGCACCGCGACTTTGCCTACGAGCGCGGCAAGGCGCTGGTGTCCAAGATGCGGGAACTGATTCCGCGGCAACAGTTCGAAGTCGCGATTCAGGCCGCAATCGGATCAAAGGTGGTGGCGCGCGAAACGGTGAGCGCCCTACGCAAGAACGTCCTGGCGAAGTGCTATGGCGGCGACATCACGCGCAAACGCAAGTTGCTGGAAAAGCAAAAAGAAGGCAAGAAACGCATGAAGCGGATCGGTAAAGTGGATATTCCGCAGGAAGCCTTTCTAGCCGTTTTGAGGGTGGGTGAAGACCAGCAAAAATAGCAATTCATAGTGATTCTGAGTGATTTGGCGCACCCCCCAGTCATAAAACCTTAATGTCAATCTGTGGAAAGCTTGCTGCAGGCGATATTTTCAGTACTTCCGGGGATATCCTTTGGGAACACTCAGTGGAACAACGTTAGTTATAGAAAAATAAGGGTTTCCTCCCCCTATCAAAAAGAGAGACAAGTTGGCAACAGGAAAAACGCAGGATTCCTGGGAAAAATCGCAAACGAAATCCACAGTTTTTTCCACAGATGGCGCAGTTCCTGGAGACGCTGCGCAGGCAGGACTCCCGAGGGGGCGTCAGGCGTCGAAGTGGCCCGCAAAGACCTCGATAAAAGAAGTCTTTACGGGCGCTCCGGATTTAGCGGGACCCTGGTGCCTTGGGCGCCGGCTCGGGCGCGGCGGGCTGCTGTGCCGGGGGAGCAGGCACACCGGACTTGACGTTGTAAGCCTCAACAACAGCCTTCGTGATGTTGGTGGAATCCTGGAAATAAAGGACGGGACTCTGCTGCTGCGAGACGTCGAGCACCAGGGTGTAGCCGTGCTGCTTGACGTAATCGCTGAGCACGTCGAACACCTTTTGCGCCAGAGTGCTATAGAGCTGCTGCATCTCCTGCTGCATGTCGTTCTGGGCGTCTTCTGCGTCACGTTGCAATTGTTTCTTCTTGTCGTCGATCGTTTTTGCGCGGGTAGCTCGTTCGGTGTCGCTCAGGGTTGCGCCTTGCGTTTGCAACTGCTTTGACAGGGTGTCGATCTGGTCACTGAGAGCCTTGAGTTGCTGGCGCTTCGGATCATATTTCTTCTGTAGATCGGCGAAGCTGCGCTGCCCTTCGTTGGTCTGAGCAACGGCTACCTGGAATGCGATGACAGCAATTTTAGATGGCCCAGCGGGCGCCGCGGATGTTGCTCCCGCGGGCATCGGGGCGGCCGGTACTTGTGCGATGGCGTTCAGGCCAAAGCCTGACGCGAAGATAATTGCAATTGCAAGCGAGCGCTTCATTCTGATGCAAAACTCCTTAGGGTTTCCCTGAAGGTTGTTCGCGCGCCTGCGCAAACAGACCTGTGCCTCCTGACTAACCTCGCGGGTCTTTACCTCAGGGAACCCCCACTCAGGGCTGAGCAGGAATGTAAAAGACGCGGATGGAGACATCAGCAGGAACTAGACGAATTATAGGGTCGTGGCGGATGAGCGTCAAACCCGTCCGCCACCAACGCGACGCCTGGCAGTTCTCAATGAGGTGCGGGTGCCCTGGGCGTTGCAGAGGCCGGCTTCGGAGCTGCAGGAGGGGTCTGCGGCGGTGCCGGGATGCCGGATTTCACGTTGTACGCGTCAATGATCGCCTTGGTGATGTCGACCGACTCATTGGCGTAGAGCACGACGGGTGCCTGCTGCTGGGTCTCTCCGTCAAGTACGACGGTATATCCGTGGCTCTTGGCGTAGGAAATGAGGAGCTGTCCGACTTTCTGCGCTACTCCATTGAACGTTTCCTGCATATCCTGCTTGAAGTCATTCTGGTCATCCTCGGCGTCGCGCTGCAACTCCTTTTCCTTGTCGTCGATGACCCGGGCGCGGCTCTCACGGTCCGCGTCGTTGAGCGTGGCGGCCTGCGTCTGGAGTTGTTTCTTCAGCGCATCGACTTGGTCGCTCAAGGTCTTGAGTTGCTGGCGCTTCGGATCGTATTTCCTCTGCAGATCAGCAAAGTTGCGCTGAAACTCATTGGTCTGGGTCACTGCTTCCTGAAAGGCGATCACTGCGACCTTCTCAGGCCCAGCGGAAGCCGCTGGCGTTTGAGCGGCCGCGCCAACGGCCACTAATCCGAGCAGTGCAGCAATCGATGCAATTGAACGCTTCATTGAAATCAATACTCCTTCTTGAACTCCTCTTGCCCGCACCCAGCCGCACCCTTGTCTTGTGGACCCTAGAAGGTGGTGGAGACGGTGAGGCGGAACGTCTTGCGAGGCTCCCTGAACAGGTTCTGGGCTCCGTAAGCTTCAATAGCCTCGTTATAGGTATAGTCGCCCGCACCCCCGGGAGGGAACATGTCGCGCGTAATCAGCTCAGCCGAGCAGCTTTGCACCTTGGCGCCGATTTTCAGGTCGTTGCAATATGGGTGCTCGTAGAGACGGAGCGGGTTATAGGCAAAGTAGAGGCGGAACGGTGCGTTGACGACCGGCATAATGACGCCCAGTTCGGCGCCGAGTGACATGCGTGGTACAAAGTTGGTGCCCGAGATCGGACGGATATCCTTCAGGAATCCGACCTTCGATCCTGGGATGCCGCCCTGGCATGCACCGTTGTTGTAAACCGGGCAGCCATAGAGTGGAGCGATTAACGTGGCAAAGCCTTCGGGGCTCTGCTTGAGCTGGCCTTTGTTCACGGCCGAATCGATCCCGAAGTCATCAAAGAAAGAGAACGTGACCGGACCGGCGATGGGAATCCGGTATTCAGCGTTGGTGGTGAGTTGTGTGTCGCCGCCAATCGAAGCGATTCCGTAAACCGGGATCGGTACCTGAATGCATTGGCCTAGTTGGGGGTTGGTCGGATCGCGGGGAACGCAAGAGCCGTCAGGATTGGTCAACTGGACAGTCGCCCGATTGGGTACATATCCATAGGGTGTTGCGCCGCGGACATCAAATCCGCGCAGTTCATTCTCGCCGCCGGCATAGAACCGGTTTTGCGGCGGAGCCACGTCGCCGCCGAATCCTTGCACATATCCGAGTTGTGCGCGCAGTGCCAGCACGTTCCGCCCGTTGGCGTTCGGAGTCAAATAGTGCATCGAGCGGTAGCTCTTGTACGCCACCAGAGGCGAGAAGTAGCGAAGGTTGCCATATAGGCCTGAGAACTGAAAAGCAGCCGTGTATTCCTTGCCGGAGCGGGGTCTGAGCGGGTTGCTGACCGTGTTGTAGATATAGCTGAAAGACGCTGAGCTGTTGATGATACCGGCCAGAGCGTTCGATCCCTGAATTCCTGACCTGAAGCTGATGGTCTGGAAGAACGTCTGCGACGCCGTGCTGAACGCGGAGATGGTCGATTTGCTCAGCGAATAGGTAAATCCGATGCGCTGGAAAGAATGACGCCGGAGCGGATAGCTCACCGAGAGATTCAAGCCGGTGGATGCCTGATTGTAATTCTGAGTGAGCGACTGTTGAGCCGCGGAGAGGTTCACCGACTGACCTGTCGTCGCCTGATAATTCTTTGCGGCGTTAAAGTCCTGCTTGTTGTTGTAGATCTGGAACCCGACGTTGATAGGACGGTTGCGGACGTAAGGCTCGCTGAATCCAAACAGGAACTGACGGCTTACGTTGCCCAGGTTGGCCTGCAGGCTCAGCGTCTCTCCCAGGCCGAGGAAGTTGTTGGTCTGGTAATTCACACCAAGGAAAGCGCCTGCAAGTCCGCTGACGCCGCCGTTCAGGCCGATCGCATTCTTTCCCTTTTCTTTCACCTTCAACAGCAGGTCCACCGTCCCCGCCTCGGGATTCTGATGGGCCTCGGAGTCCTGATCCACCTTCAGCGGCTCAAAGTATTCGAGCTGGTTGAGTCGGAGCAAACTGTACTCCCATAACTGCGAGTTGTAGACCTGACCTTCCTGCAGCAGGAGTTCACGGCGGATGACGCGATCGCGTGTGATGGTGTTTCCCGAGAATTCAATGCGTGAAACATAGAACTGCTTGCCTTCGTCGATGTCGACGTCCAGAGAGACTGTCTTTTTCTGATCGTCGTAAGTGATCTTTGGAACGGCGCCGAAGTTGATGTAGCCCAGTTGTCCGTAGGCCTTCTTCAGGTTGTCCAGCCCCTTTTCAATCAAGGTTGCACTGAACCAGTCGCCATCTTTTAGCGGGAACGTCGCCCGCAAAGCCTTGAGGTTGCGGTTTTCCGTGTTTCCCGAGAAGGTAATCGAGCCCAGCCGGTACCGCCCGCCCTCTTCGATCGGCAGCAAAATATCGATGCGCTTGCCCCTGCGAGGCCGGAAGGTAAACCAGTTCAATCCGCCTTCGTCGCGAATATGCGTCTTCGGCTCTTCTACGGCCGCGTTGGCATAGCCCTTGTCGCGATAAGCCTGCCGCACTCGCTCTGTGTCTTCTTCCAGCTTGGAAGAATCGAAGGTCTTGGCGAACAGGTTTTCAAAGATAAGCGAATATGGAATGCCAATGGGTTTCAGGTTCTTCATCGACCGCCGCAAGTAGAGGGCGCTCAAATGCCGGTTGCCGGTGAAACTGATATCGCCCACCTTGACGGTGGGACCTTCCTTGATGATGAAATTCACCTGGACATACGCCGGAGGAATTGTCTTAACGTCCTCCTTCACGGTGGCAAACTGGTGGCCGTGCTCGGCGAGCATTTCCTTGATGACGGTTTCAGCCCGCTTGATGTGCGTAGGATCGTACTGGCCTTCAACCGAAAGCCCGACCTTTTCCTTCTTGAACCGGTCAAGGATGTCGGAGTTGCTGATCGAACTGTTCCCCTTGTAGTTGATCTCGCGAATCGTCGGCTTCTCGCGCACGAATATATTCAGAATGATGCCCTTTGGGGTGTCTTCGCGTTCGATGCGGATGTCTTCAAAATAATCGGTATTCCAGAGAGAATTGAAATCGCGCTCGATCGAAACGGGGTCATAGGTGTCGCCGGGATGGGTGAAGAGCCGGGCGAGGATCGTTTCCTTGGGAATACGCCGGTTGCCGATCACCCGGATCTGATCAATCGTCTGCGGCGTCTGGGCGAGGGCGGCAATAGCCGAAAACACGAGCAGGACCAGCAGCGAGAGGCACGCCAGCCTGGCCGATGCGTTCAATATTGAAGTGTGCTTGATCTTCACCGGGCTACTACCCTGCGACGAGCACAAATACGGTCCATGGTTAGGCTTCACGAGAAGAATTTGCACACCCTCATTGCTAAAGTCTGGTACTGCTTCGCGGAAAGACTGATTTTATCACCCCAACGACACCTTCTTGCCGCTGCGGGCGGGCTCAAAACTGGGTTGCACCTGCGACCAAAACTGTAGAATCATCCATCACTTCCAGTACTTCAGAAACCTGACCTTATCTGCTCCTTCCGCTTACAGAAGCGGCAATAAGACCTTGAGGCCGGCATTGCCATTTGGGGGGCAATACCTGACATGGATGAATCCTTTTCCAGTCTACCGGACCCAAACGGCCTGAAAGGCAGCTAGGTCCCCAAGTGTTCGAATAGCATCCCTTTTAGACGCGCGATACTCAGACAGGACATCTTGATTCCTGTGAGGTTTCTCGAAAATGAGGAAGCGTGCCGGCAGCCTCTACGCGTTCTCGGCCCCCCTGCTCAATGGCAGTGAGGTTAGCCTTTCCGAGTTCCAGGGGCGCGTACTGCTCGTCGTGAACACCGCCAGCAGATGCGGCTTCACCCCCCAATATGACGGCTTGGAACAGCTCTATCGCACTTTCAGGGATCGAGGGTTTACAGTGCTCGGCTTTCCCTGCAACCAGTTTGGCGGGCAGGAACCGGGCACGGCCGAGGAGATCGGCGCGTTTTGCCGGCAGAACTACGGTGTCAGTTTTCCCATGTTCGCAAAGATCGATGTGAACGGAGAAGACACGCACCCGCTGTATCGTCACCTTAAGAAGGCAAAACCCGGCATTCTCGGAACGGAAAAAATCAAGTGGAATTTCACCAAGTTCCTGGTCGATCGCGATGGCGAGGTCGTGAAGCGATACGCTCCCGTCACCAAGCCCGAAAAGTTGGCTCGTGTCGTTGAAGCGTGTCTCGCCGGCCGATAAAACTCCCGTGCTGCGATATGCTCTTTGCAGCCGAACTGCGGCCGGGGCTTCGCCCAGCTTTCGTAGCTAGCGACCAGCTTTAGCAGGAGGATCACCGATGCGCAAGAGGCTTCCGATTATCCTCATTCGCTTCATTGTGGGCCTTGTTTTCCTTACAGAAGGAATTCTGAAGTTCGCTCAACAGGGTGAGCTGGGAGCGGGACGGTTTGCGCACATCGGGCTCCCATACCCCCATCTTCTTGCTCCCTTTGTTGCGGTCGTTGAGATTGCGGCTGGAGCGGCCATGATGCTGGGGTTCTTTGTGAGTGACGCAGCGCTCCTGCTGCTCTGCGTGATCGTCACCGCGCTGATCACCACCAAGCTGCCCATTCTGCTAGGGCACTCGGTGGGCCGGTTCGCACCGCCTCATCTGAGCCGGTATGGTTTGCTCAGCTTTCTGCACGAGTCAAGAACAGACTTGTCCATGCTCTTCGGCTGCATCGCCGTTTTGATTGACAGCGGACTGCAATTCGGCAGGAAGCACCTTTAAGGCGCGCCAGGTCCCCATTGGATTCACGAGGAATCACTTCTCTACGGGTGAATGGAGGAAGAAGACATAGACCAGCAGGGCTACGCCGATAAGGGCCGGAATCAGGCCGACGAGATAGGGCGAACCCGTACCGCCCAGCGACCATAGGAGAAAACCCAGACCGATGCCGACACCGATATTTACCAGCCCGCCGACCTTCATTCCCTCAATCTTCTTGAATTCCCGCAGTCTGTCGTCTTCGCGGAGCAGTTCGAGGGCGGCCTTGGCGCCTTCGCCTGATGCTTCAGATACGCGCCGAATCATCTCTGCCTTGTAAAAGGCTTCCCGTTCCTTGCGTCGGTTTTCCGTCCATTGAGTGATGGGAAGAAAGACTCCGAACAGCGCCACCGCGCCAATGGATAGAAACATCCACAGGGCTGTGTCGCCATGGAATAAGTCGGAATCGCTGAGAAGTGAAATCGCCAGATGCGTCATGTCGTTCTCCTGATCTGTCTTGCCGGAGACTGTCTTCTGTCTCCTTCCGACCGGTACGACAGCGTCGAGCGCAAAGCGGTTGCAAATTCTTCGGCGAGAGAAAGAGACACGCCTCAATGTGCGTTGACGAGGAGCTTGGTAACCGACCCTAGCTATCCTTGCGGTAGAGCAGGTCGCGGATCGCTCGCTTTCTGGCCTGGTTCAGCTCGCTAGGAGCTTTGGCGGCGCCCGCCAAGCCCGGTTTGGCACCGAGGTCCGCTTCTTCCGGTTCGCTGCAGGCAGGACAGCGGTTGGCAAAGCCGGGCTTATCCGGCTTCAGTTCGAACTCCTCTCCACAAATGGCGCAGACTTTAATTGGAAATGGCATAACCCTTCTATGGTAAATCGATCCGGCGTCGTTCGGCCGCCTTGGCGGCGGGCGCACATCCGAAGCTGTAGCGCTTGGAATAAAATGCAACCTGCCGGGCGGGACTGTGGTCCCACCAAACGGAGACCCGGTTGTGGACAAGACGGCTGCAAGCGCGAAAGAAAACTTGGCCGATTCCGATCTCGCGATCGTCGAGAGGGTGCTAGCCGGGGACGCGAATGCGTTTGAGGGGATCGTGCGTCGTTGGCAGGGTCCGCTGGTGAACATGGCATGGCGCTATTGCCGCGATCGCGGGCGTGCCGAGGAGTTGGCTCAGGAAGCCTTTGTGCGCGCATGGCGTGGTTTGGGGCAGTGGCGGCGCGAATCGAGCTTCTCCACATGGATGTTTGCGCTGGCCGCAAATGTGTTCCGCTCCGAACTCAAGAAATTCCCGACCGTTCTTGTGCCGATAGACGAAGTGGCGGAACCTTCGCGCCCGGCGGGGCAACAAAGCCAAGTTGCGGAGCGGGCGCGCCACGATGCGGTCCAGCGAGCAGTGCTGGCCTTGCCCCCACGCTATCGCGAAGCGGTGATCCTGTTTTACTTTCAGGAGATGGATGTGGCCGCGGCCGCACGCACCATGGGAATGCCCACAGGCACGCTGAAAGCGAGATTGTCTCGGGCGCGGGAACTGCTGCGACGACGCTTTCCGCGCTTGGAAGAAGAGCACGCGGCTATAGAACTAACCGAAAAGGAGGCCTGAGATGAAGCGGGACAAGCTCGATGAGATCCTGGGCGCAGAAGAAGAGATCGTGCCCTCCTCCGGATTCGCCGATTCCGTGATGCAGCGTATTCACGAAGAGGCAATCGCCCTTCCGCCGATCCCGTTTCCATGGAAGAGGGCTCTGCCGGGGTTCATCGTGGTAGTTTGTGCATCGGGATGGGGCGCTGTTGAGCTTGTTCGCGAGAGCATTTCTTCGATCAGTGCGGCCAGCCAGCTGCCTGCGACTATTCCAATTGCCACGCTGCACCCGCTTGAAGGCGCGGGATGGGTTGCACTGGCGCTCAGCGCTGCACTGGTTTCGTGGCTGCTTGCGCGCCGCCTCGCCGGGAACTCGGGCCTCTTATAGAAATCTACTCGATCGCGAATACCGCGTACACGGTGGCTTCGCGGGTCACTTTGTGCGGCTCAATGGCCAGCGGCGGGCCTGCCTGGGCCTGGGGCGCCATGGCAAACGACGACCGCATCATGGGTCGCGGAATCATCGGCGAGGATAACTGGTTGCTGGCATAAATCACCGCGCCCAGGTGCACGCCCATCCCCTTGGCCAGAACCGCGGCATTCTCTCTTGCCCTTGCTGCGGCCTTATCGAGTGCCTGCTCTTCAAGAGCGCGCTCGTCTTTCACGGTCCAGTCGATTTCGCCGCTGTTGTTCGCGCCCGCCGTCACGGCGTCGTCGAGGATCTCCGCGGCGTGCGCCGGCGTGGTCTTTACTGTCCATTGCTGCGCTAGCTTGAATTTGTGCGACTTCGGAGTGCTGTCCGGCTCCAGGTACTGCGACTCGCTGTGGATGTCGCTTTCGGCAATTCCGGCCTGCTTGAGCGCATCGATGATCGCGTTTGAATTCCGTGCTCCGTCGGCATACGCCTGCTTTGCGCCGGAAGGCATGGTTTCAAATCCAATGTGCAGGATCGCGACGTCCGGTTCGGCGTTGACCGTTTCAGTAGCTGTCACCGTCAGCGTGCGATTGGTCGCGTCGATCTTCAACTCCGGCTGACCCGGCTGTTGAGCGGCAGCAGCCAGTCCCAGTGCCAATACCGAAGCGCCAGTAAAAATCTTTGCAAGCTTCATCGTAGAAACTCCTTCTATCCAGGAACGGGACAGCTTCACAGCTCTTGCGATAAATGTTCAGGCGAGTGCTTATCGAGGCTGCCGTTCCTTCACGCCGCATTCGCCTAAAGCGGGGCTTTCGCGAACCTATTGCCGAATTGTTGCAGCTTGGCAAGAGTCGCCGCAGCCATACCGGAGTCGATGGCTTCAGCTCCTCTTGCAACACCTTCTCTCAAATCGCCCGCCAACCCCGCGGCCACCAGCGTGGCGGCCGCGTTCAGCAAGACAATGTCCCTCCGTGCCCCCGGAATTCCGGTGAGCACGTCATATAGAAGCGTCTTGTTCGTTTCTATGTCGCCGCCGATGAACTGATCCAGCGTTGTCCTCGGCAGTCCAGCCATCTCAGGCGTTACGCGAGCTGCCTTGAGCGTGGGCTCGCCACCGGTCTCTGGTTCCTCAACCCGTGCCACAACCGATTCGCCCGTGGTGGTCAGTTCGTCGATGCCATCGGACCCATGCACAACGAAGGCTCGCTTGGCGCCCAGCGCAGCCAATGCGCGGCCCACCAACAGGACGCGGCTCGGGGCGAGCACCCCCACCACCTGAATGCGCGCTTGGGCTGGATTGGTGAGCGGTCCGCAAAGATTGAAAATTGTCCGAAACCCCAGCGTGCGTCGCAATGGTCCAAGGGTTCGCATGGCGGGATGGTAGCGAGGCGCAAAGAGAAACACAAAACCCGTCTCACGCAAGCACTCCACGGCGAGTTCAGGAGGAAGGTCGATGGGAACGCCAAGCGCCTCGAGCACATCGGCCGCGCCACAACGCGAAGTGACGGCGCGATTTCCATGTTTGGCGACCTTGGCTCCCGCTGCAGCTGCAATCAGCGCCGCGCCGGACGAAATGTTGAAGGTCAGCGGTCCGCCGCCCCCGGTTCCAACGCAATCAACGAGGCTGTCGCGTTCTTCTGAGGTAAACGGAATTGGCAGGGCCTGCCGCCGCATAACATCGACGAAGCCCGCCAGTTCGGCAGCCTGTTCCCCGCGTGTGGCCATCACGGCCAGCAATGCCGCCGTTTCCACCTCCGGCACTTCGCCCGACAGAACCTCATCGAGCACGGCAGATGCCTGCTCACGCGTGAGCGCGGCGCCGTCTTCTGCCAGCAGCTTCAGATGTTCCTTCAAAACCGACATAGCTCTCATTATGGTAATTGCACTGCGATACCGCGAGTCCAAACACTGCTGACATCCACGGCGCCGTTTGCGACCCCTTCGTGGCGCAAGATAGTATTTTCTTGCCGCTGTTATGGTCGCGCTGACCTGTCCCGCCGGGCTCAGACCGCGTGACTCCAACCCCAGCGGACATGGCGGTCCCAACCAAATGAAGATTCACGAGTATCAGGCGAAAGAAATCCTTGCGAAATACGGCGTGCCCGTTCCCAAAGGTGAAGTTGCCAACACCCCCGAAGAAGCGGCAGCCGTGGCCCGCAAACTGTTTGCTGAAGGCGCGAGCGGCGTGGTGGTGAAAGCGCAGATTCACGCCGGGGGGCGCGGAAAAGGCGGCGGCGTAAAGGTCGCTAAAACCCGCGAAGATGCCGAACTCCACGTGCAGAAAATTCTGGGTATGCAACTGGTCACGCACCAGACCGGCCCTCAGGGGCAAAAGGTCCAGCGGCTCTTGATCGAAGAGACAGCAGCGATCGATCGTGAACTGTACCTGGGCATCGTTCTCGATCGCGCTACCGGCAAGCTGGTCTTTATGGCGTCGCAGGCCGGCGGCATGGAGATCGAAGAAGTCGCCGCCAAAACACCCGAGGCGATCTTCAAGGAGACGATCGACCCGGCTGTCGGATTTGGCGCGTGGCAGGCGCGCAAGCTCGCTTTTGCGCTGGGGCTCAAACCTACGCAGATCAACCAGGCAGTTACGTTCTTCCAAAGCCTCTATCGTGCATTCATTGAGACCGACGCATCGCTCGTCGAAATTAACCCCTTCATCACGACCAAAGATGACAGGCTGTTCGCCCTGGACGCCAAGATCACCTTCGACGACAACGCTCTGTTTCGCCATGCCGACATCAAGGCGCTGCGCGACGTGGCCGAAGAAGATCCGCTTGAAGTGGAGGCCAGCAAATACGCGCTGAACTACATCAAGCTCGATGGCTCCATTGCCTGCATGGTGAACGGCGCGGGCCTCGCGATGGCCACCATGGACATCATTCAATATGCAGGTGGAAGCCCCGCAAACTTTCTGGATGTCGGCGGGGGCGCCACCCAGGAGCAGATCGAGCACGCATTTGAGATTCTGCTTTCTGATGCCAATGTGAAGGCGATCTTCATCAATATTTTTGGTGGTATTCTGCGCGTTGACCGGCTTGCGACCGGGGTGGTCGCGGCTGCGCGTAACCTGAAAGTTACGGTGCCGATTGTGCTGCGGCTCGAAGGCACCAACGTCGAAGAGGGCCGCGAGATTCTCAAGGAGTCCGGTTTGAATTTTCAGGTAGGCGCAACCATGAAAGAGGCCGCGGAGTTGGTGGTGAAGGCAGCTGCAAAGGCGGTGGCATAATGGCAGTCCTGGTTAACAACGACACTCGCCTCATCGTGCAGGGAATCACCGGAAAGGAAGGAACCTTCCACGCCAAGGGATGCGCGGAATACGGGACCAAGGTTGTTGGAGGGGTGACTCCGGGCAAGGGCGGCTCCACGCACGAAGGCTGGCCCGTGTTCAACACCGTGTCCGACGCGGTGGCAAAGACCGGCGCAAACGCGACCATGATCTTCGTCCCGCCGCCGTTTGCGGCCGACGCCATTCTCGAGGCCGAAGATGCAGGCATTCCGCTCATCGTCTGCATCACCGAGGGCATTCCCACGCTCGACATGGTCAAGGTCTGGGCTAGGCTCAAATCCTCGACGTCGCGGCTCATCGGGCCAAACTGTCCTGGTGTCATCTCCCCCGGCAAGGCCAAGATCGGCATCATGCCCGGTCGCATTCACAAAGAGGGATCGGTCGGTATTGTTTCGCGCTCGGGCACGTTGACGTATGAGGCCGTTCACCAGCTCACCCAGCGGGGCATCGGCCAGTCGACTGCCATCGGCATCGGCGGCGATCCCATCATCGGCACCACGCACATCGATGCCCTCCGCCTTCTCAACGACGACCCCGAGACCGCAGCCATCATCATGATCGGCGAAATCGGCGGCTCCGCCGAAGAGGCCGCTGCCGAGTTCGTAAAGAAAAACGTGAAGAAGCCGGTCGTCGGCTTCATCGCCGGACAGACTGCGCCGCCGGGCCGACGCATGGGCCACGCCGGCGCCATCATCAGTGGAGGGCAGGGAACCGCGAAAGACAAGATGAAAGCCATGACCGCTGCGGGCATTCACGTTGTCATTTCGCCGGCGGAAATCGGCGCGACGCTGGCCGAGGTGATCGGCAAAAGCGTAGTTTCGAGCGTCTAACTACTAGCTTGCAGCCGACAGCATCGAAATTGAGAGAAGCATTTGAGGAGGAGTATTATGTCCCCACTCTCCGAGCAGCAGGTTGCATCGCAACTGAAAGACGTTCCGGAATGGCGCGTCGAATCGGGTGAATTGACCCGAACCTTCGCCTTCAAGGACTTTCGCTCGGCGCTTGCTTTCGTCAACAAAGTCGGCGACGCGGCCGAGAAAGCCGGCCACCATCCCGACATCGATATCCGCTACAACCGGGTGCGTCTCGCGCTGGTAACGCACGATGCCGGCGGCCTCACAACAAAGGACTTCGGCCTCGCCGGCGTTGTCGACAGGCTACCCTGACCCTTATAGCCCCCTGCTCGGCGGCTTGACCTCGGATCGAAGCATCGGTAGAGTAAATCACATGAGTTTGTGCTCCACTCCGGCCACTTGTTGCGCATGTTGTTGCGTATTGCGCCGGACTGTGGGGTAAGCCAGCCTTAGCTCAGAATCATTTCCCCTAAGCCCGCGCTGCAGATTATCTGCTGACGCGGGTTTTCTATTTTCTGCGTACGACAACATGGAGAAAATCAATGGCCGCCATCGCAAGCGCGTTTCCAACGGATCCTCCCGCACGCGAGTACGACTCCAACGGTTTAGCCCCCGGCATGGATCGCGCTGCAGCCGATCCTCATTCCAGCCCCGCGCAAAGACTCAATCACATCCAGCTTCTCGAGGCAGAAAGCATTCACATCATTCGCGAAGTGGCATCGGAGTTTCAAAAGCCGGTGATGCTCTACTCCATTGGCAAGGATTCGTCGGTGATGCTGCGACTGGCGCAGAAGGCTTTTCATCCCGCTCCCATTTCGTTTCCGCTGCTGCATGTCGATACCGGATACAAGTTCCGCGAGATGATCGAGTTCCGCGATCGCTATACCAGCGAGCTTGGATTGAAGCTGATCGTCTGGCGCAACGAGCAGGCGCTGGCTGACGGGGCCAATCCTATTCGCCTGGGAACGCAGCGCTGCTGCGGATTGCTGAAGACCCAGGCACTGCTCGATGGCCTGCGCGCACACGGCTTCGATGCAGCCTTTGGCGGTGCGCGCCGCGACGAAGAGAAGTCTCGTGCCAAAGAACGCATTTTTTCGTTTCGCGATAGCGCCGGCCAGTGGGACCCGAAAAATCAGCGGCCCGAGTTATGGAATCTCTTCAACGGCCGCATCGGTCCCGGCGAGAGCATCCGCGTCTTTCCGCTTTCAAATTGGACCGAGCTCGATATCTGGCACTACATTCATCTCGAAAAGATCCCGATTGTGCCGCTCTATCTCGCCAAGGAGCGCCGCATGCTGGTTCGCGGCGACAGCCTCATCCCGCTGGAGCAGCCCTTCGTGAAGGGACTGCCCGGCGAAGAGCAGTGGGTTAAGTGCCGCCTGCGCTCTCTTGGATGCAGTCCTTGCACGGGCGCCATTCGCTCCGACGCCGACACCGTTCCCAAGATCATCGCAGAACTCATGGCGGTGCGAAACTCCGAGCGCGCCAATCGCATCATTGATCACGACCAGGACGGCTCCATGGAAATCAAGAAACGCGAGGGCTACTTTTGATGATCACTGAAGAAGACGTCTTGCCGGAATCGCTGAAAGTTGTTGGAGACGATATCGATGCGCAGATCGAGGCGCACCTTCGCGCCGACCGTGCAAAAGACCTGCTGCGCTTCAGCACCGCGGGCAGTGTGGACGACGGCAAGTCCACACTAATCGGCCGTCTGCTCTATGACTCGCGAAACGTGTACGACGACCACATTCGCTCGGTCACGCACAATGCCGCCATCGACTTTGCCCAGCTCACCGACGGATTGCGCGCCGAGCGCGAGCAGGGCATCACGATCGACGTCGCCTACCGCTACGCGGCCACCCCCACGAGGAAGTTCATCATCGCGGACTGTCCCGGGCACGTGCAGTACACGCGGAACATGGCGACCGGCGCCTCGACGGCGGATCTCGCCCTCGCGGTCGTCGACACCACGGCCGGGCTGAAGGAGCAGACGCGCAGGCACCTGTGCATCGCCGCGCTCCTCGGGGTGCGCCGGGTCATCGTCGCGGCGAACAAGATGGACCTCGCCGAGTGGGCCAAGGACCCCTACCAGGCGCTGGCGGCCGACGTGGCCGAGCTGGCCGCACGCCTCGGGATCGAGTCGCCGCTCGTCGTGCCGGTCTCGGCGCTCAACGGGGACAACGTCGTCGAGCACTCCGACGCGGCCCCCTGGTACGACGGACCCTCGGTGCTCGAGGCCCTCGAGAGCGCGCCGGCCGGCGGCTGGG
>DATKPJ010000079.1:0-6981 GCA_035524195.1 Occallatibacter sp. | reverse complement strand
GGAGCGTGAAGGGACTTTCGCCCGATGGCTTCCGGCCCGCAGTTTCCAAGTTCCGCGCCGGCTGGAGGCGAGTCACATCCTGCTGATGGGCGACACAGGTTCTGGCAAAAGTTCGGCCATCCGGCAGCTACTTCGTCAGGTGCAAGACCGAGGTGAGAGCGCCATCGTCTATGACCCGGCGATGGACTTCCTGGGCGAGTTCTATAACCCCACGAGAGGCGACCTGGTTCTGAATCCGCTCGACCAGCGGTGCCCTTATTGGGGATTAGGCGATGAGATCGACCGGCCTGAGACGGCCACTACGATTGCGGCGGCGATGCTGCCAGAGAAGGAATATGAGAAGGCATTCTTTACCGATGCGCCGCGCCGGGTATTGGCTCACTTGCTGAGGAATAAGCCGCAGCCGAGAGACATTCTGCGGATGATGGCCGATCCGGTGTACATCGAAGCGGCAGTGAAAGGAACGCCACTCGCAGCTCTGCTTGATCCCGGCGCTCCCGCGCAGCGCGCCGGTGTTCTCTCCAGCCTGAACATGGTGGCCGACAGTCTGGAACTGTTACCGGAGTGGGAATACAGGCGGAAGACGTTTGCGACCTCCGAGTGGTACACCGAGCGCAAACGCTGGGTCTTTCTGACCTCTTCTGCCGCCTATAGGGAGAAGGTGTTGCCGCTGCATTCGGCGTGGCTGGATTTATTCATTCTGCGCATGATGGGTTACTGCGAAGACCGTTCCGCCAAGCCGGTATGGTTCGTGCTGGATGAACTGGCCAGCCTGAACAAGCTGCCGCAGCTTCATACCGCCGTGACCGAGAATCGCAAGTACGGCAATCCCGTCGTCATGGGAATTCAGGGACGCAGCCAGATCGAAAAGCGGTACGGCCAGGACGCCGAGGCCATGCTTTCGCAGCCCGCGACAAAGGTTTTCTTAAAGACTTCAGAGCCACGCGCGGCGAGATGGATTTCGGACGCTATCGGTGAGATCGAAGTTGAGCGCTTGAAGGAATCGCGCAGTATGGGGCTGTTGCGGTCGAAGAAAAGTTTTGCGATGGAGATCGCCACCAAGCCGCTCATCATGGCCTCCGAGATCGCCGGTCTCGCTCCGCTCACCGGCTTCATCAAGCTGGAGAACCATGTTGTCCCGGCAAGGTTCCGGCTGGCAAAGAAACAGAATAAGCAGTCGGAGTTTCTGGAGCGAACGAGAGAACAGCCGCGACCGCGCACGGTGGATGCTGCGAGGACTCCGGCTCCCGCAAAAGCATCCGAGGCAAAGAAGCCTGTTCAGGCAGTGTTGCCGCTGGAGGAGAAGCCCACTGTGAAGCGTGAAGGATTCAGTTGGGACGAGTCTAAGGGGATTGAATGACGCTCTGCCTATCCCTATGCTGTTACCTTCAATAGGCGAGTCTCGAATGAATAGGGAGCTTTAGATGTCTGATACCGGCCCGAAAGCGCCAAAGGTGTTTCTTAGCCACGGAAGTGAAGACAAGCAGCGTTTCGTCATTCCATTTGCGACTTCGTTACGATCAAAAGGAATAGATGTCTGGCTTGATAAATGGGAGATTCTTCCGGGGGACAGTCTTGTCGATAAGCTCTTTGAGGAAGGTCTGAAGGAAGCCCAAGCGGTTCTTATCGTTGTTTCCTCAACAAGTGTCGATAAGCCTTGGGTCAGGCAGGAACTCAATACGGCCATCGTCAATCGCATCACTCGACAAACGAAGGTAATTCCTATTGTCCTGGATAAAGCCGAAGTCCCAGAAGCTCTAAGATCCCTTGTCTGGGAATCAGTACCGGACATCAATGATTACGATGCTCCTCTTGATCGCATTGTGGCAGCGATTTTCGAGCATCGTGAAAAGCCAGCCATCGGCAAAGCTCCCAACTATCTTAAGGAGCGGGCAATTCCTGGCCTTCATGCATCCGATAGTCGGGTACTGCGTATGATTTATGAGGACGCGATTGATCGCAATCGCCCTATATGGAGTCCCGAGGAATTCTCTTCGAGGCTTGAAGATTTGCCGCAAGAGGCACAGCTTGACTCGCTCGAAATCTTAGAGGAGCAAGGGTACATCAAGATCAAGAGGCTGGCGGGTGGTCTACCTCGTGGAATCGGAGTCATTCAGCCAACACTGAACGGCTTCATGGTTTTCGCAAGAGCCAATTTGCCAGAAATCGAGGGAATGATTCGCAAGGTAGGGTTGGCAATTCTCAACGAGAACCTCGATTCCGCATCTGAAATTACGAATGCGACACAACTCGCACCTTTTATCGTGGACAATCTGCTCGATCTGTTCGCATCGCGTGGCTGGCTGAAAGTCTCCAACACGCTAGCGGACAAGCATGTGTATAGCGTATCCCCAAGCATGAAACGCGCTCTAGGCTAGGCTTCAGTTCAGCCAGTAGCGTCCTACTCGCCATCGAAACCAAGTTTTTTCTGAGCCCATTCTGCTCCTGCCGCTGAAAGCATATCGCTCCAAGTAGTGAAGGGTGTGTTCTGCTCAATGAAGCGATCCCATTCTTCGTCGGGAATTTTTTCGAAGTCCTCGGCGGTTTCAACCTTGAAGCCGCTAGCTTCGAACATCTCATCCTCCGACAGGAAACGCGTGTGTTTTGCCAGAAACCCCGGCGTTAGCAGCTCGCTCAAGGGCACCTGAGTGCCTTGAACTGATTCCACACTCTCTTGCAGGTTTTCCAGTTTCTTACTGAGATCGTCGAAGCCGTCAAACTTAATCAATGCCTTATCCTCGATATTTTCGTATGAATACGTGATTGCTTGCCTTACGGCTTGGTCCGATATTCTGTCAATTCTACGCGCTCGCCGAGATAGATGATCCGTGCGAGTCGGCATAGAATCTCTGTATGCTGACGCTGTCCAAACCGTTGTCAGCGGGCCAGGTACGCACGTACCATGAGCGGGAGTTTGCGTCGGAGCGGCAGAACTATTGGAGCCGCGACCAGCAGGGACATAGCGAGTGGCAAGGCAAGCTGGCCGAGCAGTGGGGTTTGTCAGGTCCGGTCGGCAATGAGCACTTTGCGCTTTTGACGGAAGGGCAGCATCCACACACGGAAGCACAGCTCGTCCGCCATCAGGTTTCCAAAACCTATGAGGGCAAATTCGGCAAAGAAGTGACCAGCGTGGAGCACCGCGCCGGGTGGGATGCCACATTCTCTGCGCCGAAGTCAGTCTCGCTCACTGCCCTTGTCGGCGGCGATGAGCGCGTAAGAGAGGCGCATCGGGAAAGTGTGCGCGTGGCGCTTAGCGAGTTGGAGAAGTACACGCAGGCCCGCATCGGCAACGTCCACGCGCCGGAGACAACCGGCAAATTCGTTGCGGCTACCTTTGAGCACGACACCGCGCGGCCCGTGGACGGCTACGCTGCGCCGCAGCTTCATACTCATGCCGTCATTTTCAACGTCACCGAGCGCGACAACGGACAGACACGCGCCTTGCAGCCGCAGGAGCTATTTGCATCGCAACGCTACGCCACTAGCGTCTACCGTTCCGAGTTGTCGATGCGGTTGCAGGGGTTAGGTTATGAGTTGGAGCGTGGCAAGCACGGACAGCCGGAAATTAAGGGCTATACGAAAGAGTATCTGGAAGCCAGCAGTCCACGCCGAGAGCAGATCAAAGACCATCTGCGCGAGATGGGGATAGACGGAGCGGGAGCCGCGCAGGTTGCCGCGCACCGAACGCGGGACAGCAAAGAGTTGCTATCGTCGGAAGAGGTATTAGCGCGGCACCGCGAGTTGGCCGCGCAGTATGGACACCAGGCCGACAAAGTTGTGGCCGAGGCGCGGGCGCATGAGCATCGCCATGTTTACGAACCCGACCGCATCGCGCAGCAGGCCGTGACCTATGCCCGCGATCATCTCTTCGAGCGTTCCGCCGTGCTGGACCGGCGTGAGCTTCTGGAAGCGGCTCTCAATCGCGGAATGGGAGAAACAACGTATGCCCACATCCGGCAGGAGTTCGCGCAGCGGGCCGCGCGAGGTGAGTTCCGCACGGTCGGAGCGGGCCAGCAGTACACCACTGCCGCGATGCTTCGCATGGAACGCGAGATTATTCAACGGATGCAGGAAGGCAATCAGCGTGGGATGAGTGACCCGATGTTAGTTTCTCCCCAAGTGCGGATTGCAACGGAAGACCGTCACACGGAGCTGAATGCCTCGCAGCGCCAAGTGGTCGATGATGTTTTTCTTTCACGCGAAAAGATAGTGGGATTGGATGGTATCGCGGGCGCGGGCAAGACAACGACGCTGGCCGTCATCCGTGAAGGCGCGGAGGCGCAAGGTTACAAGGTCGAAGGTTTCGCGCCCACGTCCCGCGCGGCGCAAAAGTTGGCCGATGCAGGCATGGAAACATCCACGCTGCAAAAACATCTTGCGCGTGGAGAAAAGCCGGACACCGGCGAGCGCCGCCTGTATGTGCTCGATGAATCCTCGCTCGCGTCCACTAGGCAGATGCACGAGTTTGTGAATCGCTTACATCCGAATGACCGCGTGTTGCTGGTAGGCGACCGTAGGCAGCATGAGGCGGTCGAGGCCGGGCGTCCCTTCGCACAGCTTCAGGACGCGGGCATGAAAACGGTGAAGCTCGAAGAGATCGTCCGCCAGAAAAACCCGGAGCTGAAACAAGTGGTCGAGCAGCTTGCGCGTGGCGAGGTGCGCGAGGCAGTGCAGGGATTGGAGCGGCAGGGCCGCGTCCATGAGATTGCAGGACATGACGACCGCATTACAGCCATAGCGAAGGAATATGCAAAGTCGCCGGAAGGTACGCTGGTTGTCTCGCCCGACAACCGTTCCCGCGTGGAAATCAATCTGGCGATTCGTGCCGAGATGCAGGCGCGCGGCTTGGTCAGTAAAGACGAGCATCCCATTGCGGCGCTTGTGCCGCGCCAAGACCTTACCGGGCCGGAGCGGACATGGGCCGCGCGGTACGAGTTCAACGATGTTGTGCGCTATGCCCGTGCGTCGAAAGAGACAGGCATGGAGCGTGGCGAATACGCGCGGGTCAAGAGCGTGGATGCGGAGAAAAACCTGTTGACGGTCGTTAGAGCCGATGGCTCAGAGCTGACCTATGATCCTCGCAGACAGCAGGGCGTCTCCGTCTATCGGGAAGAATCGCGCAGCTTCGCCGTGGGCGACCGCATCCAGTTCACCGCACCGGCAAATGACTTGAAGGTTGCCAACCGCGAATTAGGAACGGTGGAAGCCATCGGCCCGGATGGGTGTCTGTCTCTCAAGATGGACGGAGGCCGAGACGTGCAACTCGATCCGCGCGAGCATCCGCATCTCGATCACGGTTATGCGGTGACGAGCCATTCCAGCCAGGGGCAGACCGCCGAGCGCGTACTGATTCACGTCGATACCGAGTTGGCCGCGAAAGACCTGCTCAACAGCCGCATGGCTTACGTTGCCGTCTCGCGCGGCGCAGAGGACGCTCAGGTATACACCAACGACCGCACGAAGCTACCTGAAGCGTTAGGGCATGACGTGTCCCACGAGAGCGCCCACATGTCAGCGATAAAACCGGAGCAATCCATCACGCCGCCGCAGCCGGAGATCGCGCCGGTCATCGAACACGGCATGGGCTTAGGACACAGCCTCTAAACCTACCTGTCCCGAGTGGTTGGAGCGTAGCCCAACCTGGCCGCGTGTCAAGGCCGCAGCCGCTACGCGGTGCCTTCGACAGCCTTGACACACGGACCTAACGGTTGGGCCAAAGTCAGCCAGTTATTCCGGGGCAGGTAGGAGAAAAAACAGACATACAAACAACAGCCTTTGAATTAGGAATCCAAAGGGGACTTGTCAGCTATTCTCGGAAGTCGAAAGCCACCATCCGGTTCCTAAGCACCAGCAAGTCTCATCTGGTACTGTCTTGCGTCGCAACGATCGCACGTTACCGGAATCTCCGCGCTTAAATGCTTCAGCCAATCTTTTTGCCGTCGCCTCGTCTCTTGCACCAATGCAGGGAACGAACATTGCTGGAGATATGAAACGCGCGTCGAAGCTCTTCTCTGAAACACGTGTGATTAGCAGCAGGCCCCCCGCTCCGGGCATACCTGCAGCCCCATCTGGAGTGAGCGGGAAGAGCAAGCGCCCAGAAGGACGCAGAGCATCAAGCCAAATATCCAAGGGTGCCGTGGCTCCGGCATTGATATACACGACGTCGCAGATGGGAAGTGGCGCTTCCGCTCCTGATCGCGGATAGACAGTCACATTCGGCAGATCGGCAAGAGTTGTGGACGCCCGCTGTGCTAGTTCTGGTTCGACTTCAAACGCAAAGACCTGTCCGGCTGAACCTACAAGTTCTGCCAGCACCGCTGTGTAATAACCCGTGCCAGCTCCGATGTGAACAACGGTTTCGCCTTCCTGCACGTTGAGGGCGGCAAGGCAAAGTGCATGCAAGGTCGGCTGACCGTTGTTGATCTTCAGTTCTTCTTCCAGCGCGACGAGAATGTCCTGGTACAACAATGCAGGATCATCGGAAGGAGTCGATATATATCCACGTCCAGTGAAGATCTTCCATGGACCGGGTCCGAGATAGCGCTCCCGAGGAGTTGCCGCGAAGGCGGATGTTAATCGACTCTTTGGCTTTCCAACCTTAGCTGTGATCAACTCTGCGAAGAAGAGACGATGAGTTTCCAATGTGGTCATGTTTTCTCCTTAGACGGTCTTTGCCACGTGCTTCACTCTCTCCCGCTCTTTTGTTTCGCGACGACTATGCGGCCCATATTTTGAGGCAGCCTCACACTATTCTGTTCGAGCCACTGGCCGACATCTCCGAACGAGGAACGCCATTGCTCCACAGTTTTTAACCGATATTTCTTTCGTCCATCGAGCGTCTTGCACTCTACTTCATGTGGAACCATTCGCCGCAGTGTCGTGTGAATCGATGCCAGGGGGTTGGCTTTGTACCGTTCGAAATTGAATCCGATGTTCTTGAGGGAATCCCTGATCTCGGTAGGCGTGAGCCACTCCTGACCG
>DATKPJ010000078.1:0-25647 GCA_035524195.1 Occallatibacter sp. | reverse complement strand
TGGAGGCGGTGGCGCACCGACAACAATCGTCTGTGGTTCCTTGAGTTTTGATCGCGCCAGCCTGAAGCCCATCACTCAGTTATTGCCGAGCTTCATTCTGATGAAGGCCGATGAGGCACGCACATTTGCTCTTCACAACACCGTGCAGGCGCTCGCTTCGGAAATGGCAGAACAGTCGCCGGGATCGGAAGTCGTCTCCACCCGGCTCGCTGAGGTTCTGTTTATCCAGGTACTCCGGGCGCATATCGCTTCGGGATCGGAACGCGACAAGGGATGGCTGGGTGCGATCTTTGATCCTCAAATCGGCACGGCCTTGAGCGCTGTTCACAATTGCGTGGACTCCCCTTGGACGGTTGAATCGATCGCCACAGCAGCCGGAATGTCACGCTCCGCATTCGCAGCACGCTTTAAAGAGCTACTCGGACAAACGCCGCTGGAATACGTAACCGAGTGGCGGATGCTTAAGGCGATCCAGCTCCTCGAAGAGCGTGACAAGAAGCTCATAGACGTTGCCCGCTCGGTGGGTTACGAGTCCGACGCTGCGTTCAGTAAGGCGTTCAAGCGACTTGTCGGGGCCAGCCCTGGCGAATACCGCAGACGTGGATCTGAAGAACGAGGTCAGGGCAAAGCGCTTGTTTCTGCAAAAAGTGAATGAGTCGCCAGAGGGGATTTACCTCAATCGCAGTCAGCGGCTGGTTCGGTAGGCTCCGCAAGGCGTCACTACGCTGATCTGTGTCGCGTGCCGACAAGATACCGAGCTTCGCTTTCTGATCAGAGCGCCAGGCCTTCCGCAAGAGTCCGCAAGCGTGGAACTCCCCGCCTCGCGAGGATGGTGATTTGTCGAATGGCGTCAAGCGTGATTTCCGTGTCATTTCCGTCGTGCATCTCAGAACCCATCTTCTTGCCAATTTGCTCTATGTCTCAGAGCAAACGCGGCAGTGTTCAACGTCATGGGCCACTATTTGTTAGGCGGAAAAGCGCCTAATGCAAACGCAGGCTCGGCTCCAGGGTTACGGTCATCGCCGAGCAGCTTCTTCCGCGAGAAGAGCCCGAAGCTTCGGAACTGCTCAACCGCATCTTCGCCCAGGAGAAAATCGAACGTCTCAGCGGGCGCGCCGAGGGTGTACGAAATGAAGTTGAGGCGATCACGGCGCATACCCAGGCGGGAAACCTGGCGCCGCCAATCAAATTGCATATCCCAGCGATGGTGCGCCTCTGAGCTCTTTTGACTCGAGATTCCGCATTAAACGGCAGACGGAAGAATTCAAGCAGCTGGTCCCCATACCAATCCCGCCGGTTCGACCACAAATGTCGAATGGCAGGGACCAGCGAAGGGATCCGAACGTCTTTGCCCCTTTGACGATAACCAGCAAGTGAGGAGGAGATTCGAAATGGATCAACGAATTGTTATCCGGCATCTGAATGCCAGCAAAGCCAACCAGACGGAAGAGTTCCCGGTCAAGGAGAGCCTTGAAATCATGGCCGGGCGTGAAGCTGAGTGCAAGATTCGCTACGACTCGGATCGCGATGACCTGGTGAGCCGCCGGCACGCCAGAATCGTAGTAGAGAAGACGGATCCAATCGAGGCAGTGATCTCCGACCTGGGCAGCAGCAACGGCATGTTTGTGAACAAGCAGAGGATCTTCAGCAAGGTAAGGCTGAATGTCGGCGATGTGGTCCAGCTTGGACCGGGCGGACCGGAGTTCCAGTTCGACTTGAATCCACGGCCGGTGGTCGCCAAGCCAACACGGTTGGCAGATGCTCCTGTCGCCGTCCCGCCAACGCGTGAGGTTCCGCTGGCGCCTACCATGGCTGTCGCGGCAACCGGCGCGACTGCGCGTCCAACGAACCCACCGGCATACACGCCCTCAGGCAGCACCGTGGTCGGCAAGGCAACGGTGGAACGGATGATCAGCCAGCAAAGGAATCAGACGCGCAATATGGTTGTTGCTGCCGGTCTGGTGCTGCTTGCGGTTATCGGCGGGGTATCAGGATATCTGTTAACCAGGCCGAAGCCACATTCGCAGATCATTAACAACGTTGTGAAGGCAGGCGCTGACGGGCTCGGCTCGGATCAGATTGCTTCTGCAAATACTCCCTCTGTGGTTTACATCGAAGTCGCGTGGAGCCTGATCGATGCTCAGAGCGGACGGACGCTCAGCCAGGTCTACGTTCCCAACGACCAGGGCAAAAAGAGCGGCAAGGATGTTCTTTGGATCGAAAACCTCGACAAATCCGCACTGCTGCCCGTCTTTGTTCAATACAACGGGGCTGTCGAGCCGGTTTTGTCGACCGAGGATGGCGGCGGTCAGTTTGCACCGATTGGAGGAAATGAGCGCGCCTCAGGTTTTGTAGTGAGCAACGATGGCTTCATTCTGACAAACCGGCACGTCGGGCAGGGATGGGAGACCAGATATGACCAGTGGCAAGAACGACGGATTCCCGCGGGTCTCCTTCTTTCTCCGGGCTCGAAAGGCATGTCTGTAAACGTGATTTCCTCCCGCGAGTTCCCGGCATGGGTTCCCGGACATGCCAAGGTCATTGCCGAGGGGAAATTCAGCCTGAACAATCTCAGCCTGACTCGCGACGAGCTGGGATTTGCCCGGCAGGTGCAGGGGCGCGACGACGTACTCAATGTCACGTTCCCCGGCAACCGTATCCGGATACCTGCCAAGGTCGCGCGCAGTTCCGATCGTGCGGACGTCACCATGATCAAAATCGATCTGCCGCGCTCGTTGCCGAAGCTGGAGTTGAACGATAACTACGATGCTGTGCAGTCAGGCGCTCGGGTCGTTGTAATGGGTTACCCTGCTGTTTCTCCGAATGCGGTCCAGATAACGAAATCGACGGATGTCATGAACAGCGCAGACGTTGCGGAAACCATCCCCAATCCCACTGTCACCGACGGAAATATCGGGCAGGTTCTGCGGAACGGACCGAACAACAATCTGGAACAGGGAACTTATAGCCAGATCGGGGATTATTACCAACTTCAGATCAACACGACGGGTGCCGGCAACAGCGGTGGCCCGGTGTTTGACCAGCAGGGCAGAGTCATCGGGATCTTCACGCTGGGGTCAAGCCCGGTTGGGGGAGCTGCCGTTTCTTTCGCGGTTCCTATCCGCTATGGGATGGAGCTGATGGGCGTGAATGTGGCCAGCAAGTAAACGGAGCGCGACTGCGACGAGCGGAGCATTGCGATGCACCTGCAACGAAATGCCATGATCGGCGAGTACCGCATTCTCGATTTTCTTGGCGAGGGCGGCATGGGACAGGTGTATCGCGCGGTTCACACACGGATCGGACGCACCGTTGCGATCAAGATTCTCAGCGAGACGTCGGAATCCCTGATTGTGCAGCGGTTTCTTAACGAGGCGCGCATCCAGTCGAGCCTTCGCCATCCCGGAGTTACCGCGCTGTATGACTTTCTTGAGGACCATGGCAGAAGCGTGATCATCATGGAGTATGTCGACGGCCAGACCGTGCAGGAGATTACTTCGCGCGAAGGCGCATGGAGCGCGGAGCGCGCTCTCTCGGTGCTCCGGTCCTGCGCGGGCACGCTTGCCTACGTCCACTCGCAGGGTGTGGTGCATCGCGACCTGAAATCCGCCAATCTCAAAATCACGACTGGGGGTGAAACCAAGCTTCTTGACTTCGGAATCGCCACCGCGCAGATGGCCTCGCGTCTTACCACGGCAGGTTTTGTTATCGGCACATTTCAGAGCCTTTCGCCGGAGCAGGCACGGGGTGAATCGGCGACGGCCGCAAGCGATATCTGGGCCTTTGGTGTGCTTGCCTACGAAATGCTCACCGCGTCGCTTCCATTCGAAGGCGAGACCCAGATGGAGTTGTTTTCCAAGATCACGAAAGCGAGCTTTACCCCGCCCTCGGTTCTTAAGCCTGGCATACCGGTTGATTTCGAACGGATCATCGCACGCTGTCTTCGCAAAAATCCTGCGGACCGGTATCCCTCCACGGAGGCGCTGATTCTGGACCTTGACGAAGCGGCATCGAGGATCGGAACCCAAAGAGCAGGGAAATCAGGAATGAAGGGCAGAGTGCTTCTGGCATCGGCAGCAGCACTCCTGTTTCTAGCAGGTCTGATCATTGCGCTGCGCATACCGGCAAATTCGCCACCGGCGACATCGTCGCAAACCGGTGCTTCATCGGCGGCTCCGGTCTCTTTATTGTCGCCGAATTCACCTGTGAGCGCCGCGCAGCAGGGGGATTTGAAGCGGGTCACGATCGATGTTCCCGACGGTGTTGCGGAGGTATGGCAGGACGGGCAGCGGGTGGGAGAGACTCCGTTTGTAGTTACCCGGAGTTATGGTGATGCCGTAAATCTGGTTTTACATCAGGCCGGCTATGAGGACCTGCCGGTTCAGTTCGATGTCACCCAGCGTTCCGAGTACATATACCTGATGCACAGAAGCGAGGCGCAGCGATGAAATGGCAACGGCTTCTGCGCATGAAGAACGGCCCTGACGGCGAGGCGGCCGCCGGGAAAGGATCCCTTCCGTCCGGCGATTCCCAGTTTGTTTTTGACGCCTGCCTGCTGAGCGATGTTGGATGCACCCGCACCAATAACGAAGACACAGGACGTATCGTGCACGGCTCCGGCTCCGATCGGAGCAATCGCATGCTCGTGGTGGTTGCAGATGGAATGGGCGGACATAATGCCGGGGAAATCGCGAGCGCCACAGCGATCTCCGTCATCGAGGGAGCCTATGCACAAATGCGCAGTGAACCGGCGGAACAGCTGAAGGAAGCGCTCGAAGCTGCCAACTCAACCATTCATCGGAAATCGATTCACGATTCCACGACGCAGGGTATGGGCACCACCTGTACAGCATTGCTCCTGCAGGATGGCTGGGCCTATTCCGCGCACGTTGGCGACAGCCGCATCTATCTTATCCGCAGAGATGCCATTTATCTGATGAGCGAAGATCATTCAGCGGTGATGGAACTGGTGAAAAGAGGCGAACTGACCTTGCAGGAGGCGCGGCATCATCCGGATAAGAACGTGGTCACCCGATGTCTGGGCACACGGCCCCAGGTTGAGGTGTCGGCGTGGCCAGAGCCGCTGCTGTTGCAGGCCGGCGATCATTTTTTGCTCTGTTCCGACGGCCTTCATGACCAGGTTGAAGACAACGAGATCTGCGCCATCGTCCGGCCGCGCAGCGCAGCGGATGCGTGCGAAGAACTGATTCGACTCGCGAAAGAACGAGGCGCTCCCGACAACGTGACAGTTGCGGTAATCGAGTTGCAACCTTCCGCGCCGGCGTCGAAGGCTTCTCGCGTCACGCGGCAAATCGAGGTGCATCCATGATCGGGCAACTGGTAGGCCAATATCGAATCACCGAGAAACTGGGAGAAGGCGGCATGGGGGCGGTGTATAAGGCCATTGACACCATGATCGGGCGTGAAGTGGCGATCAAGATGCTGCGCCCGGAAATCGCTCGTAACCCGGATCTTGTCCAGCGATTCCGAGCCGAAGCCACGACGGTCGCCAGGCTCAATCATTCCGGCATCGCCACCCTTTACAACTTCACGCAAGAGGGCGAGGACTTCTTCATGGTGATGGAGTACGTTCCGGGCAGGACACTTGAAGAGGTCGAGCGGGAACGAGGCGCATTGCCGTGGCAAATTGCTGTTCCCCTGTTTGAGAAGATTCTCGATGCAATCCAGCCGGCGCACGAACTCGGCATTCTGCACCGCGACATTAAACCGGCCAACATCATGCTTACAACCTGGGGTGCAATCAAAGTCCTGGACTTCGGCATTGCGCGCTTGGAGGGCGCTGCCCGCATGACACGCGAAGGCTCGATGGTCGGAACCATCGAGTACATTGCCCCAGAACGCGTCAAAGGCAAGGAATCCGATGCACGGAGCGATATCTACTCCCTGGGTGTTGTTCTCTTCGAGATGCTGAGCGGCCGCCTTCCATTCCAATGCGACAGCGAATGGGAGCTGATGCGCTGCCACCTCCAGGAGCCCTTGCCGTCCTTTCGCGATATTCATGTGGATGTGCCGCAGGGAATTGAGAATCTTGTTCGTCGATCAAGCGCCAAATCTCCGGACGAGCGATTCAGCAGTTGCGATGAATTCATCGAGGCTCTCCGCACTGCATCCGGCAATCTCGTCCTTGGCAAGAAAGCCATTATCGAACTCGTGGGCGCTCATACGGTGCGCCAGCTCGGAACCGCCGGTCATGTGACTCCGGCCGGCGGCTCGGATCACGGTATGGGTCGTGTTTCTGGGCCGAGCGACGCGATTCCCTCTGAGCCAGCCAGGGAAATGGTCAGCGAATGGGACCAGAAATCGGCTCCCGCTTACAAGCTCGATTGGACCTTAGCGGCGTCCTACGTGCGGAGACATTGGAAGCTCGCTTCTGTTCTCGCAGTGATTCTCAGCATCGGTGCGGGACTCCTCATTGGAGTGGCCGCGCGTCACGAAAGCCAACCGGATGCCGCAATTGTCCCGGGGCACACGCGACCGGTTGCCCCGTCCCTTGTGTCTCCCTCAGCTGCGTCCTCCGCCGTTGTGCAGCCGCCCTCCTCCCCCGCAGCCGCGACATCGGAACAGCCAATCTCCGCGCAGGAAGTTGTCGGCCAGCCGATGATCTTTTCTTCGGCTCAGGAAGGCAAAAAGCACGCGCCCAGGAAAAAACAAGACGATCTTCACAGTGAATCGCTAAAGGCACTCAACCAATGACTGATCTCAGAAAACACGTCCAAGTCCTGGCTTCGGCCGCAATTCTGCTGCTTTCTCTTCAGCCTGCATCCCGCGCGCAGGAGCCCGCAAAGCCCATCACCGAGAAAGGGCTGGTGACCGCGCTGACCATCGGCGGGCTGGCGCCACCAGAGCTTGTTGAGATCATCGGGAACCGAGGCGTGGATTTTGCGCTTACGCCGGAGGTCGAGCAACAACTCCGAGATGCCGGGGCTACTGCAGCCGTGATCGACGCTGTGCGCGCGCATTACCAATCACCCAGCGGCGAACGTTCCGCCGCGGTTTCGGGCATGGATCTTAGCTCGCCACAGCCTGCCGGTCCATCGAGCGAGAGCGCGCCGTTGCCCAGTCAGCCGGGCGTCTTTTATCGCGTTGGCGCAAACTGGATTCAGCTTCGCCCGGAAGCTGCCAGCTGGCACCATGAAGGCTTCGTGCATGATCTCAACAAGGGTGGACTGATTCACGCAGAGATCTCGGGCCAGATTGCCGGAACCCATAGTCCCATCACCATGCATTCTCCCGCTTCGTTTCTAATTCGCACCGCCAATGGAGCGATGCTGCAGGATTATCTGCTGGTGCATCTGCACGAGAAGAACGACAACCGGAACTTCAAAGTAGCGCTGGGCGGAAAGACCAGCAAAGACTCCGTCGATTTTCGTCCGGCGAAGATCGGCGATCAGGTCTACGAGATCGACTTCACCCAGGGCACCGGCGAATACGCGTTCCTTACCCGTTCGATTATTCCGACGGGCAAGAATGGAACGAACGATGGGCAGGTGCTGACCTTCCGCATCATCGAGTAGCGACAAACACGGCGAGAGCTGATCCCGGAGGGAAGGGGCCGATGCGGCTCATTCCCCGAAAGGCGCATTTCGGAGTCAAAGCCAGGACAACTCAACTGATCGGTTGAGCCGCCCTGAACTTCATCTCGATTCGTGCGTCACTTCGATCGAAGGCAAAAGCAGCATTACGAGCTGAACAAAGTACACAAGATGATTACTGCACCAGCTCGTTGATCGGCACCTCGCGGCAACTCATGCTGTTTCGCTTGCAGGCTTCGATGACGGCGCGCTCCGTGCCGATTTGCGTCTCGGCGCGCTTGCCCGTATCCGTGTTTTCCATCGTGCTCACGCCGCGAATCGCCTGGTCGATAGCTTCATTGACGTTGTCAAAAGCATGCATCGAGCGCTGAGCGCCTTCCATGATCATGGCGCGGGTCTGGGCCGCGGTCTTCGCAGCATCATCCAGGCTTTTCCGGACGTATTCAGGATCAAGCTTCCAGTTGTTCCAGATGGCGACCATCGTCGGCTGCGAGGCTTCGAACCGGTCCTCAGGCGCGGCAATGGACGATAGGTGAAACTGCCAGATATTCATTCCCGTGGGAATGGTCATGACCCGGCAGACAGCCTTGTAGCGGGAGCCATCCTGTTGCGAGATCTCCGCCATCATGAGCTCCTCCAGTCCTCCGCCATTCCTTCGGGATGTGGGATCATGCTGGAGCACGCGCACCAGTTGCAGGCCGTTATTGCGCAGGAACCAGGCCAGTGCCTGCTCCGGAGGCATGTAGGGGGCATATCCTCTGGTGTTCGGCATTACGAATGTCTCCAAACCCAGTACGACCTGCTCTTTATTCGGGCCATTCAGAATTGCGGTGCCGCTCTTGACGAGGCCCAATTGCCAATCCGGCGGCATGAGAACGTTTGTCGATCCGTCTCCGCCGGTCTGCCGCTTCCAGGTGGAAAGGTCGGGCCTGGCGGACGACTGCTTGCTTTGAACCGGCTGGCCGATCTGCTTTGAAAAGTAGCTCGACAGGCGCGGATACGAGGTGCGGAAAGAGTCCGGCCTGTCGTATATCAGGCCGGCGATCGAGCTTCCTTTTGCGGTTGCTACTGCCGCAACGGCTTCGACCGGCTGGCCACCTGCGTCGGTGCTTAGCATGGCCTGCACAACCGTGTCCTGGGGATCGCTGGTGGCCGCTGTGATCCGGAGTGGGGCATCGAAGACACCATTCAGCGAGGCGAGAAACTGGCGCATTGCAGTTTTTGCAGAAGCCGGGCCATCTGACGACTTCACATAGATCAGGCGACCTGAGGTCTGAGGATCCTTATAGGATTGAAAGCCCTGCGGGAGTGTTTCCGACGACAAAGGCCCGACTTTTCCGACAGCTCCAGAAGGACGCTGCCCAGCGGCACAGACCTGGGTGTTGACCAGGCAGGAAATCAGGACGCCGAATGCAAGAAAGAGCAGGCTTCTCTGGATGCGATGAGTGTGCATGGATCACCTCGGGAATTTGCGTTTTGTCAGAAGTTCGCAGATGCAGCAGTTTCTTGAGAACCAGGCGTTCAGCAGGATTAAGTACTCCTGAACGTGGGGGCTACTTACTAGTGCGTAAAACCCGACAGAAAAAGCTCAAGGACAACTAATTGCAGTTTTGTTTTCGGAGGTAAATGAGTGCAATCGCGCCATCTGCGCGTTGACTATGCGGTTTGAGTGAGGCTATAGTACGCACATTCACGCCCATCCTGGATCCCAAAGGAAGTCCAATAATTGGCTGGCTCTCAAGAAACCGTCGCGGGATTACTGGCGCGCTGGAACGAGGGGGATGAGGCAGCGCTGGATAGCCTGATACCCATCGTTTACCAGGAACTGCACAGGCTTGCTCATCATTACTTGCGCGGCGAAAGGCCTGGGTTGACATTGCAGAGCACCGCGCTGGTGCATGAAGCCTACCTGAGGCTGCTAGACCAGGGGCCGGGCTCAATTCAGGACCGGTCACATTTTGTTGCGATCGCAGCGCGCCTTATGCGTCAGATTCTGGTGGACCACGCCCGAACCCGTCGAGCAGCGAAACGCGGTCCCGAATACAAACTTGAGTTGGATGAAGCTGCAGATGTTGCTCAGAATCAGAGCGTCGATATCATCGCGCTCAATGACGCTCTTAACACGCTCTCGCTGCGTGATGCTCAGCAGGAACGCATCGTTACGATGAGATTTTTCGGTGGTCTTTCAGTCGAGGAGACAGCCAGGATTTTGGGGATCTCGCCCGCAACCGTCAAGAGGGATTGGGTAATGGCGAAAGCATGGCTCACACGCGAACTGGCGAGAGGTGCGAGTGGAAAAGACAAAGCAGTGGGAGCAGGTTAAGGAACTCTTCGAGGCAGCCCTCGAGTACGCGCCCGAGCGGAGGGATGAATTTCTCGACCAGGCCTGCGCAGAGAATCCGACTCTTCGGCTTGAGGTGGCCTCCCTCATTTCGGCGTATGGCCGGTCGGATGGCCTGTCAGTGCATCCATGGTCAGGACGCTTCCTTGAAGAGGGAGAACCGGACAAAGTCATCGGGCAATACCGTTTGATTCGCCAAATCGGCGAGGGCGGTATGGGGCAAGTGTGGCTTGCTGAGCAGAGTGAGCCACTCAAGCGACTAGTTGCTCTGAAGTTGATTCATGGTGGCATCTTTGATCCGTCGCTGCTGCGACGGTTCCAGGCGGAGCGACAGTCGCTGGCATCCATGGATCATCCGGCCATTGCCAAGGTATTTGACGCGGGTGCAACCTCGGCCGGACAGCCGTACTTCGTGATGGAATACGTGCCCGGTGAGCCGATCACGGCATATTGCGACGCAAGGAAGCTGACCCTCGAGGAGCGGCTGGAACTTTTTATCCAGGTTTGCGATGGAGTACAGCATGCGCATCAGAAGGCCATCATCCATCGAGACCTGAAGCCGGCAAACATTTTGGTTGTTGAAGTTGATGGTCGCGCGATGCCGCGGATCATCGATTTCGGATTGGCCAAGGTCATTCGCCAATTCGCGGACGACACAAATCCGGCTACGCGAGCAGAAGTCCTGATAGGCACTCCCGGGTACATGAGCCCGGAGCAAGCAGGGTCCAGCGACGTTGATACGCGCACCGACGTTTACTCATTGGGAGTTGTCCTCTATGAATTGCTTACTGGCCAATTGTCTTTCGATGCAGAGAAGTTGAAACAGCTTCCGCTTTTTCAAATCATGAGGTTAATGCAAGAACAGGAGCCGATACGTCCCAGCCAACGAGCGGTGCAAAACATGAAGACCGCGATACCTGCGGCCGAGAATCGCAAGTCCGACCCGAAAAGGCTGGGAAAACAACTCAGGGGCGATCTGGACTGGATTGCACTGAGGGCGCTCGAAAAGGATCGTAGCCGGCGGTACGGAACCCCAACCGAGTTGAGCAGGGACATAAGGCGGCATCTGGACGATTTGCCCGTGGAGGCTGGCCCCGGGAACGTAGGCTACCGAATCCAGAAATATATTCGCCGCCATCGATTTGGCGTAACCGTTACGGCGCTTTTGTCGATGTTACTTCCGGCATTCGCGATTCTTCAAGCAATTCAATTGCGCCGAATTGCAAGGGAACGGGACCGAGCCGGCAGAATCACCCAGTTCATGACGGAAATGTTCAAGGTGTCGAATCCGGGCGAAGAGCGCGGGAACCAGATCACTGCGCGAGAGATCCTGGACAAAGCATCCGCAAACGTCAAAACCGGCTTGGCACAGGACCCCGAGATGCAGGCGCAGATGATGATGGTTATGGGAAAGGTTTATGACAATCTAGGTCTTTATCCACAGGCTGATGCACTTCTACGCCAGGCGACCGCGATCCGGCGCTCTGTATTGGGAACGGAAAATCCCGACACTGCCGGCTCGATGCTCGAGTTGGCCTGGACGTTGGGCCATGAAGGCAAATATACCGAAGCCGAATCCTTGCAACGCCAGGTGCTGGCCTTTCAAACGCGAGCTCTGGGCGCACAGAAACCCGATACCGTCACAACCATGGCTGACCTGGCCGTCACTCTCACCTACGAAGGGCACTATCCCGAGGCTGAGAAGTTGCAGCGTCAAGCCCTGGACCTGCGGCGTCGCAGCCTTAAACCGGATGAAGTGAATGTAGCCGCTTCACTCGACAATCTGGGTACCGTTCTCCAGATGGAAGCTCATTATCCTGAGGCCGAGAAGCTCGACAAGGAGGCAATCGCAATCCGCAGTGGGATTCTGGGACCCGACCACCCGGATACGATAGCCACCGAGAATAATCTCGCCAACGTTTTGTATTTCGAGGGCCACTATTCCGAGGCGGAAAACATGGACGAGCAGGTAATCGACGAGCGTCGCAAAGTCTTCGGGCCTGAAAACCCGCTCACGTTGAAGACAATGAGCAATCTCGCCAACGTTCTTCACCGCGAGCACCGCGAACCCGAAGCCGAAAAGCTGTGCCGCGAAACCTTGGAGACTCAGAGGCGCGTGCTCGGCCCCGAGCACCCCGAGACGCTTATGTCGATGAACAACCTGACGGCGATTCTGAGCAAGGAGGGCAAATACGCAGAAGCGGAACAGATTGGCAGCGAGGTACTTGATATTCGGCGCCGCGTCCTTGGGCCTGACCATCCACTTACCTTGCGGGCAATGAGCAATCTCGCGGACAGCCTCAGCAAGCTCGGAAACTGGACCGACGCCGAGAAGCTCTTACGACAGGCACTGGAAATTCAGCGTCGTCTGCTTGGTCCCGACCATCCTGACACCGCTCTTTCCACTTATAATCTCGCCTGCGTCATCGCGCACCAGGGCAAAAGTACTGAGGCCCTCGCCATGTTGCGCGAATCAGTCGATCACGGTCTCGCGGCCTGGGTGATACGTGAGATGAGCAAGGATCCCGATCTCAACGTGCTGCACAATGATGCGCGGTTCGCGGTGCTCGTAGCGTATGCCAAACATCGCGGGATTCCCCCTGGATGAACTAAGAGACTGACCGCTCACCCGCGATAGCCCAACCCGTGCCCACCTGTACGCCCAAAACTCTGGATCGGCGACAATCCGCCGCAAATAGATCTTGCCCACACTGAATCTCGATTTCTATAATCCGCCGCATGCCTGACACATCTAAACCCACCATCGTAAGCAGGGCTCAGAGTTTGGGCGAGTTTGCCATTACTTCCTGGGGAGAAATGGCTTGCATCCGGGCACTCCGCCTTGACCCCGACAACAGCTTTTGTATTCTCGATTATCGTGCGCCGGCCGGTTTCGGGCCGCCTCGCCACCTCCACTATATTCAGGACGAGGTTTTTGAGGTCCGCGAAGGTACGATTGCGGTTTGGAGTCCTGACTGCTGCGGCGTCTTGCATGCAGGAGATATCATCTCTCTTCCTTCCGGGATTCCCCATGCCTGGAAGTCCATCGATGATCGGCGCGTTCACCTCACAGTGATCGTTACCCCAGGCGGTCCCGGCGGATTCAAAGAGTTCTTCCCAACGATTCAGCAACGGAATCTCACCGTCGCAGATATCCCTGAGCTTATTGCAGCGGCTGAGATCGGTGGAATGCAGATTACTGGCCCTCCGCTTACGGAAGACGAGGTTGAAAGGCTGAAGGCGGGTGAACAATTGACTGCGGAGTCCGCAGGGAGCGCAGGTTGATTCGCCAGTTGCGCGGCTAGCGGCGTTTGAAGATCAAACAAAGAGCGGTGAGGTCATGGCGAGTTGCGTTCAAGGCACATGTTTTGCGGGTATCGTATTGGCTCTTGCCTGTGTCCCACTGACGGCGCAAGGAAATGCCCAGTCAGCACCGTGTGGCAATCAGGAAGCCAATCAGCTTTTGCGGCGGGGTCACGACTCGTTCCCCAAAAGCGGTTATGGACTGCCCCCGATTGTCGCCGCTGCCGGTCAGGCGCTCGCCTACTTTCAACTCGCAGTCGAAAAAGACCCAACATGCGCTCAGGCCTATGTAGCTCTGGCCGAGGCGGAAATCTGGTTTCCGAGCTGGCCCGGTTTGCCCCCAGACGAGCGTTTTCAGAAGGTGAAGGAGGCAGCGACCAAGGCGATTGGACTCCAGAATAGCCTCGCTGAAGCACACGCACTGCTCGGCGAGGCAGAGTTCAATACCTGGCAATGGGAGCCGGCCGAGAAGGAGTTCAAAGAAGCCATTGAGCTGGCTCCGGATGATGCCAAGTATCACGTCTACTATGGTCAATTCCTGGCCGCGATGGGGCGCTCGAACCAAGCCATCGAGGAAGCCGAAAAGGCGCGCGAGATTGCGCATGGGGCACAGCGGATCGATGTCGCTGCGGGTGCGATTTACTACTGGACGCGACATTACGATAAGGCCGTCGAGTTGATACGCCCGGCGGCTGGCTCGGACCCTATGAACAACTTCCTCCTGGGCTGGGCCTACGTCGGAGAATCAAAGTGGCAGGAAGCGATCAACGCCTTCGCTACAATTGTGCCACTTACAGACCGCGATGCAGGGGATGTGATGAGCCTGGCGTATGCTTACGCATCCGACGGCAGGCGCAGCGATGTTCCGCCAATGCTGGAGGAGGTAAAGCAAAGAACCACTCTGATGTATGTGCCTGTTTACCGCATCGCGGCGACTTACGTCGCGATGGGCGATAAAGAACACGCACTCGAATGGCTGGAGAAAGCCAACACCGAGGACCGAGGCTGGATGGTTTGGATGAAAGTGGATCCTGTCATGGACCCGCTCCGTTCCGATCCGCGGTTTCAGAATTTACTGCGCAATATGAAGTTCCCATCACAGACACGAAACGGAACCTGATCCGCACTTCACTGAGTCGTCAAATCGGTAGTGTTAAGTCGGCTTGTCGACAGGAAAATGCAACGCGGATCGGAGAAATCGTGCGGGGCGGCCGCGAAGTGATGAACTCCTTTCGGCGCCCTTTTTTAGTCTCCAGTGAGTCTCCAAAGCCTTCTGAACGAGTGTCGCTCTTCATTCTGCATCCAAAAATCGAGCAGGTCTGCCTCTCGACCTTATACGATTCTTTGAACAATCGGTCGAGCAGAATATTGCGGCGAAGAAAAGGAAAAGAACGGGCGAGCGACCGATACGGGTCGCACTTGATTTGCATACCGCACGTACCGGGATACGGCTGCGCCGAACCCGCCCAAAGGCATGAGTGCCAGATGGCATTACTCGATGACAATCTCCCCGGGAAACTTCAGTGCAAGTCGTAAATCGAGCGTGCGATGCGACAAAATTGCCCCGGTGGTCGTCATATAACACATTTGCTTGATCGAACCCGATTCCCCATACTCGATAGATCAATTTGCCATTGACAGGTAGAATCCCCGGTGAACCCGACAGAACGAGTGTGAAAATGAGTCCAGAAACTTCCACAGGGTCCGCATCCAATTGGTCGAAGCCAGACAGAGATTCCCCCCAACACGAGCAGCGCCGTCGTCATTACTGGATCTGGGCGGTCGTTCTTTTGTTGTTTGGACTGCTGTTCTACTGGGTAATCAACCAGCACAATAAGACAAAGGCGGCGGTAACGGGTGGTCGCCGCGGAGTCACAGGTCCGGTGGCCATCACCACTGCAACCGCCAAAAGCGGGTCTCTCGGCGTCTATCTGAACTCGATCGGCACGGTTACTCCCGTCTACACCGTGTCGATCACGGCGCAGGTGACCGGGGTGATCACTGCGGTGCATTACCGGGAAGGCCAGAACGTTCGAAAAGGTGATCCACTGATTGATATTGATCCCCGGACCTACGCCGCCCAGCTGGCCGAGGCGCAGGGTTTGCTCGATCGCGACCAAGGCCTGCTTGCGGAAGCAGAGATGGATCTGAACAGGTACAAGGAAGCCTGGTCGCGCAATGCGATTCCGCGCCAAACGCTTGAAGATCAGGAGAAGCTGGTTCTCCAGGATCGGGGAACCGTAAAGAACGACGAGGGCACCGTAGCATACGACCAGGTGGAGCTCTCCTACTGTCACATCACTTCACCCATCGATGGCCGGGTCGGTCTGCGGCTCGTCGATCCGGGAAATCTGGTAACCGCCAATTCCTCCACGACTCTCGTGGTCGTAGCGCAGATCCAGCCCATCACGGTGATTTTTCCCCTCAGTGAAGATGATCTTTCGCAGGTGGTGGAACATCGCAAAGGCGGCAAGCAGCTCAAAGTTGAGATTTATGACAGAACCCAGGCAAGGCTTCTGTCAACGGGCAAGCTGACGACGATCGACAATCAGATCAACACCACCACGGGAACTGTGAACGCGCGAGCAGAATTCGATAACCGGGACGGTGCTCTTTTCCCCAACCAGTTTGTGAATGCGCGATTGCTGGTGACCACTCTGCAAAATCAAACCATCGTGCCCTCCTCGGCAATCCAGCACAACGGGAACCAGGATTTCGTCTATGTCATCACCAACGGCAAAGCAGCCATGCGAACGGTAAAATCCGGAATCTCCGACGACGGAAATACTGCGGTTCAGGGGATTCAGCCCGGAGACGTGGTGGCAAACAGCAGCTTTGAGAAACTGCAGAATGGTTCAGCGGTGACCATCTCAAAGATGGCGCTTCCATCGGCGTCGTCGTCTCCGGAGAGCGACGTTCCATGAACCCATCCCGGATCTTCATTCTCAGGCCCGTGGCCACTGCGCTCCTGATGGTCGCCATTCTCCTGGTGGGCATCGTCGCGTACTTCCAGCTGCCGATCTCTGCGTTGCCTGAGGTGGACTATCCGACAATCCAGGTTCTGACGTTCTATCCGGGCGCCAGCCCCGACGTCATGGCCACCACCGTTACCGCGCCTTTGGAACGGCAATTCGGCGAGATGCAGGGCCTCAGCCAGATGACTTCAACCAGTGCCGGCGGGGTCTCGGTGATTGTGCTTCAGTTCAATCTCACTCTCGATCTCGACGTAGCAGAAGAGGAAGTGCAATCGGCGATTAATAGCTCGCAGAGTTATCTTCCATCCGATTTGCCCACCCCGCCGGTCTATAACAAAACCAATCCTGCGGATGCTCCGGTTCTGACTCTCGCGGTCACGTCCAATTCGATGCCGCTCTCTGACGTGGAGGACCTGATCGACACGCGACTGGCTCCGCGCATCTCGCAATTGAGCGGGGTAGGACTTGTCAGCATCAGCGGCGGTCAAAAGCCGGCGGTCCGTATCGAGGTGAATCCAACCCAGCTTGCCTCGTATGGCCTCAACCTCGAGGATGTGCGCACGGCACTCACGCAGTCCAGCGTGAATTCCGCCAAGGGCAATTTCGATGGTCCTCGCCAGGATTATCAAATCGACGCCAACGATCAAATCACCGACGCCCAGGGTTATAACAACGTCGTCGTTGCCTACAGCAATGGCGCCCCGGTCTTTGTTCGGAACGTGGCAAAGGTTGTTAACGGTGTTGAGAACACCAAGGAAGCAGCCTGGATGAACCAGACGCCGGCGGTGATTCTCAATATCCAGCGGCAGCCGGGCGCCAATACGATCACCGTCGTCAAACGAATTCGGCAGGTGTTGCCTCAGCTCGAAGCCAACCTCCCTGCCTCGATCCACGTGACCACAATGACGGACATGACAACCAGCATTCAGGCCTCGGTGAATGACGTCGAATTCGAGCTGATGCTCACGATTGCTCTGGTTGTCATGGTGATCTTTCTCTTTTTGCGCAGCCTGCGGGCCACCGCCATTCCTTTCGTGGCCGTTCCCCTCTCTCTGGTGGGAACGTTTGGCGCCATGTATCTGCTTGGATACAGTCTCGACAACCTGTCGCTGATGGCGCTCACCATCTCCACCGGATTCGTGGTCGATGATGCCATCGTCATGATCGAAAACATTTCGCGCTTCCTCGAAGAAGGAATGTCTCCGCTTGAGGCGGCGCTCACCGGGGCAGGCCAGATCGGCTTCACCATTGTTTCTTTGACCGTGTCCCTCATTGCCGTCCTGATTCCGCTGCTCTTCATGGGCGACGTAGTGGGGCGGCTCTTCAGAGAATTCGCGGTAACGCTGGCTGTCACCATCTTGATTTCCGCGGTGGTTTCACTCACCCTGACGCCGATGATGTGTTCGCGAATCCTCCGTCATACACCCCCGGAGCAACAGTCGCGTTTCTATAACTGGTCAGAGAAGATGTTCAACCGGATGATCGCGTTTTATGGCCGGACGCTGCGCGTCGTGCTCCGATACCAGACGCTTACTCTCATGGTTGCGGTGGCGACGCTCGTGCTTACCGTGCTTCTCTACATCTTCATTCCCAAAGGCTTCTTCCCGGTGCAGGATACCGGTGTCATCCAGGGCATTTCGCAGGCATCGCAGTCGATTTCGTACACCGATATGGCCGCCCACCAGCAGGCGCTGGCGCGGTTGATTCTTGCTGATCCCGCCGTCGAAAGCCTCACTTCGTTCATAGGCGCCGACGGCGTAAACACTACGCTGAACTCCGGCCGGATCTCGATCAACCTGAAGCCTCTCAACGAACGGCACGAGAGCGCATCCGATGTGATTCGCCGCCTGCAGCGCAGCTTGCAGCAGGTCTCAGGCATACACCTCTACATGCAGCCGGTGCAGGACATTACTGTCGATGATCGAGTAAGCCGCACCCAGTATCAGTACACTCTTGAAGATCCCAATACCGATGAACTGAACGAGTGGACAAACAAATTCGTCGCTCAACTGAACAAGCTTCCTCAACTGGAAGATGTTGCGACCGATCAGCAGACGGGCGCCCGAGCCATCTCTCTGGTGATCGATCGAGTCACCGCGTCGCGCCTGGGTCTTGCCCCCACGAGCATCGACAACACCCTTTATGACGCTTTTGGTCAACGTGAAATCAACACTCTTTACACGCAGACCAATCAATATCACGTGATTCTTGAGGCTCAACCGGCATGGCAGAAGAACCCCGCCAAGCTCAGCGACATTTACATCCAGTCAGGCGCTTCTTCGGGAGCAAGCGGAGCGGGCGCGGTGAGTTCATTCTCGACTTCAGCATCGGCTGCTGCGGGCTCCAACGCCATCACAACCGCTGTGCGCTACACCCCTTCTTCCTCTGTGCTCACAGCGCCTGTCGGTGCCCTGGCGCGAGTCAGCGCAGGCGGAACGTCTTCGCCAAGCAGCGGCGTTACCGCCGGTACTACGCCCAACACTGTCACATCATCGAGTGGCGCCAGAGCTGTGCCTCTCAGCGCTTTTACGCAGGCTATTCCAACAACCGAAGCCCTCTCCATCAACCACCAGGGACAATTCCCCTCGGTAACTGTCTCCTTCAACCTTGCCTCGAACGCATCCCTGGGGACAGCAATCAGCGACATCAACAAGGTTGCAGGTCAGCTCAAGTTTCCGGCTAGCCTGCAGGCTGGATTTCAGGGCACAGCGGCATCCTTTGAAAACTCGCTCTCAAACGAAGCCTTACTGATCCTGGCGGCGTTGGTCACCGTTTACATTGTTCTTGGCGTTCTCTATGAGAGCTTTATACATCCGATCACCATCCTTTCCACATTGCCCTCGGCTGGAGTCGGCGCACTTCTTGCTCTCATCATCTGCCGCCAGGATCTGTCCGTCGTTGCCATTATCGGAATCATCCTTCTCATCGGCATCGTGAAGAAGAACGGCATCATGATTGTCGATTTCGCGCTGGAGGCCGAGCGCAAAGAGGGGAAGTCCTCTACTGAGGCGATCTTCGAGGCGAGTCTGCTGCGCTTCCGCCCCATCATGATGACCACGATGGCCGCGCTCCTGGGCGGGCTCCCCCTGGCTCTCGGCACCGGCCTCGGCTCGGAGTTGCGCCGTCCGCTTGGCATTGCGATGGTCGGCGGCCTGTTGCTCAGCCAGATCCTGACGCTCTACACCACGCCGGTGATCTATGTCTTTTTTGACAGGCTGGGTCAGCGCCTGTCGCATAAGAAGCCTTCAGGCCAGCCTGAAAGCAACGGGCCGCAGACCGAAGCGGGGCACGCATGATTATCTCGGCTCCATTTATACGGCGGCCGATTGCGACCACGCTGCTTACGATGGCCGTGGCCATCGCGGGCGCCATTGCGTTTTATGCGCTCCCAGTTTCCCCACTTCCCCAGGTGGATTTTCCCACCATCAGCGTCTCTACAGGCCTTCCCGGAGCAAGCGCGCAAATCATGGCCGCTTCAGTTGCCACGCCGCTGGAGCGCCAATTCAGTCACATCGCGGGCGTTACTGAGATGACTTCGTCCAGTTCGCTCGGTTCCACATCGATCACGCTCCAGTTCGACCTGAGCCGCAATATTGATGGAGCAGCGCGTGACGTGGAATCCGCAATCAATGCCGCGCGAACCTACCTTCCCATCAATCTGCCTTCGAATCCTTCGTATCGAAAGGTAAATCCGGCCGACGCTCCAATCCTGATTCTTGGACTCACCTCAAAGGTGTACGACGTGACCAAGCTCTACGATCTGGCCTCGACTGTGCTGGAACAAAAACTTTCCCAAATCCAGGGCGTCGGTCAGGTCGCGGTGGGCGGAGGCGCCACTCCTTCTGTGCGTGTGGAGGTCGACCCAACCAAACTTGAAAGCTTTGGCCTCACCCTGGGGTCCGTTCAATCCGTTCTGAGCTTGCAGAACTCGCACGAGCCCAGGGGCCAGCTTTCCGATGGACAGGTCTCCGAGGACATTATCACCAATGATCAGATTTCGCAGGCGGCTCAATACAGGCCCCTCATCATTGGCTATCACAATGGCGCAGCGATCCGTCTTTCCGACGTTGCTGACGTCGTTGATTCAGCGCAGAACATCAGAACGGCCGGATACATGGATGGCACGCGCGCGGTGTTCCTCATTATCTTTCGGCAGCCCGGCGCCAATATCATTCAGACGGTGGATCGGATTCGAACACAATTGCCTTTCCTCGAGGCGATTTTGCCGCGGGGCGTCCAGACAACGATTGTGCTCGACCGCACCACCACGGTGCGGGCTTCTGTCAGCAATGTTGAAAAGACCTTGATCGGTTCCGTGATCCTGGTCGTTCTCGTTGTCTTCGTCTTCCTGCGGAGTCCGCGTTCCACGCTGATTCCAACCGTGGCTGTGCCTGTTTCACTCATCGGTACATTCGCCGTAATGTACCTGTTCGGCTACAGCCTCGATAACCTTTCCCTGATGGCCCTCACGATTGCCACCGGCTTCGTGGTCGATGATGCCATCGTCGTGATGGAAAACATCACGCGTCACGTTGAAGCCGGCATGGATCCATTTGAAGCGGCGCTGCAGGGCGCAAAAGAGATCGGCTTCACCGTCTTCTCCATCAGCATGTCGCTCATTGCCGTCTTCATTCCCATTCTCATGATGGGCGGCATCGTCGGACGGCTCTTCCGCGAATTTGCAGTGACACTCTCCACGGCTATTGTGGTTTCGATGGTCATCTCGCTCACCACCACTCCCACCATGTGTGCGTACCTTTTGAAGACGAGACAGGAAGGCGAGAAACACAACTGGTTTTACCGTACGAGTGAAAGCTTTTTTAATGGGCTCCTCTCGGTCTACCGGCATTCGCTCAAATGGGTTCTTGATAATCCAGCTCTCACGCTGATCGTGCTCGCGCTCACCGTCGCGCTCAATGTCGTCGTGATCACCCGCATTCCCAAAGGGTTTTTCCCGACGCAGGACACCGGCGCCGCCGTTGGGATGGTGCAAGGGCCCCAGGATGCATCCTTCCCGTTCATGAATTTTTCCGTTCAGCGGCTGGTTGCGGTCATTAAAGCGGATCCCGCGGTCCAGCATGTCAACGCCTATACCGGCGGCAACGGAGCAAGCAATGGGGGATTCATCTACATCGCCCTGAAGCCACTCGGTCAGGGACGCAAGGTCAGTGCAATGGAAGTGATCAACCGCCTTCGACCTAAGCTGAACCGGCTTCCAGTCGCATCGGCATTTCTCCAGCCGGTCCAGGATCTCAGAATCGGAGGACGCTCCAGCGCCGCCCTTTACCAGTACACGATCCAGGCCGACAATATCGCTGACCTCTTCCACTGGGGTCCGATTCTGCTGGCCAATATGAAGAAGCTGCCCGGCCTTCTCGACGTCAATACCGATCAGCAAAACGGCGGATTGCAGGAACTGCTCACCTATGATCGCGTGACCGCTGCCCGACTCGGACAAACCTCGCAGTCGCTTGACCAGTCGCTCTACAGTGCATTTGGCCAATCGGAGGTCTCGGTTATCTACACCCAGCTCAACCAGTACTACGTCGTGATGGAGGTGGCGCCGAAATACTGGCAGAATCCCTCGCAACTCAGAAACATCTACTTCAAGCCATCGAGTTCCTCCTCAGGAACCGTCGCGGGGATCAACGCGATATCGCCCTTGTTTAGCGCCGTGAAATCCCAGACCGGCACGACGCCTTTGCAAATCAGTCACACCGGCCTTTTTCCTTCTGTCACTGTTTCTTTCAACCTGACCAGTGGAATGTCGCTCAGTGACGCAACCCAGGAAGTAACAAAAATGGAAGCTTCTCTCGGGATGCCCTCCACCGTTCATGGCTTCTTCGCAGGCACCGCCGAAGCCTATCAGCAATCGCTCTCAACGGAGAAGTATCTGGTGACGACGGCTCTGCTTGCCGTCTACATCGTACTCGGCATTCTTTACGAGAGCCTGGTTCACCCCCTGACAATTATTTCTACGCTTCCATCCGCCAGCGTCGGAGCCATGCTCGCGCTCATGCTTTTCCACATCGATCTCAATGTCATTTCCATCATCGGCATCATTCTCCTGATCGGCATTGTGAAGAAAAACGCGATCATGATGATCGACTTTGCTCTCATGGCCGAGCGTCAGGAAGGAAAGAACACCTACGACGCAATCTTCGAGGCATGCATGCTGCGTTTCAGGCCGATTCTGATGACCACCATGGCTGCCATCTTCGGCGCTTTGCCCCTCGCATTCGGCACCGGCACTGGATCCGAACTGCGGCAGCCCTTGGGCATCACCATTGTTGGCGGATTGTTGCTGAGCCAATTGCTGACACTCTATACAACCCCCGTTGTCTATCTGGCGATGGATCGACTGCGGCTTCGCGCATTGGGTAAATCGCGTGCGATGCTCAATCCCGGTCCGGCCGGTGCTGCATCCTGATTTCAGTGGGAGTATGACCATGGTTCCGCCCGCAAAACTCGCAATCCTTGTGGCTACAGCTGCACTCTTGTTTCCTCTGGCAGCAGTCATCTCCGGATGCCGCATCGGCCCGCCTTATCATGCGCCGGCGCCTCCGGCGATCAGCGCGCAAAACTATAAGGAATCCACGGTCAATTTCCACGACGCGGAAGGCTGGAAAGTCGCCAGTCCGCAGGACGCAATGATTCGCGGAAAATGGTGGGAAATTTTCAACGAGCCGGAACTGAATGCGCTGGAAGAACAGCTCAATATCAACAACCAGAACATCAAGGTCTCTTTCGAAAATTTCATGGAGGCGCGCGCTCTCGTCGCCGAGGCTCGCGCGCAATTCTGGCCGACCATCACGACCAATCCCGCGTGGAGCCGCTCGCGCGCATCGAGCAACCAGAGTGTGTCCTCCTCGGCCACCACGGGCAGGACCACATCCCTTTGGAACGTCCCGCTCGACGTTTCCTGGACGCCTGACTTCTGGGGCAAAATCCGCAATGAGGTTCGCGAGGCGCAGTACAGCGCGCAGGCCAGCGATGCCGATCTGGAGCTCGAAAAGCTCACTGAGCAGGCCAGCCTCGCCGAGTATTTCTTTGAGATTCGCGGCCAGGATATGCTTCAGCAGATCCTGAATGATACGGTCGCGGCGGATCAGAAGGCCCTTGACTCCGCTCAGGGTGCATACGATGCCGGGACCGGTGATTACATCTCCGTCGTCGAGGCCAGATCCACTCTCCAATCCGCGCAGTCCTCTGCGGTCAATGTGGCACTCTTGCGCGGTCAATATGAACATGCCATCGCAACGCTACTGGGCAGGATTGCCACCGACTTCTCGATCCCCGTCAAGCCGATGATCTACGCCGCTCCGGCCATACCCACCGGCGTTCCGTCACAATTAGTCGAGCGCCGGCCCGACGTTGCCGCCAACGAGCGCACGCTCGCCGCAGCCAACGCGACCATCGGCATCGGCTACGGGGCATTCTTTCCCCAGATCACTATCTCTGCCGACGGCGGCTTTGAAAGCGCCACGCTTAAACATCTCTTTGACTGGCCCAGCCGCATCTGGTCCATCGGTCCAAGTGCCGCACAGACACTCTTCAATGGCGGACTTTACAGGGCTCAGCTGCATCAGTACGAAGCCATCTACAACTCTGATCTGGCCACATATCGCCAATCGGTGCTTGCCGCCTTCCAGCAGGTCGAAGATGCCCTCGTTGCCACGCGCGTTTATTCCCAGCAGATCCAGCGTCAACAGGATGCGGTCAAGTCGTCTCAGGAGTTTCTCACTCTCGAAACGCAGCGCTACAACAGCGGAGTCGATCCCTACGTTGATGTTGTCACCGCGCAGACTACACTCCTCGGGAATCAGGTCACACTCAATTCGCTTCAGGTCGACGAGATGCTCTCTGCGGTCCAGTTAGTTCAAGCACTTGGCGGTGGATGGGACCGAACCCAGCTCCTCACACCATCACAGGTCTCTTCAAAGGCGCCGAGCGCGGACTACAAGATGCAGAATTAGGCTCGGCGGATCCGCGCAGAAAGACCGGAATACACGCGATCCGCTCACCGACCTGACTCAACACCCGGTTTCAGCCACAGCGAGTCAGCGGCTTCCGCTTTTTCATTCGGAGCCGAAGCTTTTTGCCGTCGCTGATTTCAAGACGACGCCCGCTCGACTCTGCGATACTAGTCCGTTATGCCAATCGCAGATTTGCAGGAAGCTGCACAAAAGGTTGCCGGGTTCCTCGCCAGCTTGAACAAGCTGGGGGGCATGCGCCTCAAATATCGCATCACAGCCGGCGAGGGTGCTCGTGACCCCGAAGGGCTCGAGGCCCGCGTTATCTATGTCGAACTCGCCGGCCCCGATGTTCCTCTGGTCACACAGCATAACGGCGAATTGTTGCGCGCCCTTGAGACCATCGCCGCGCAGATGTTGCGGCTTGATCAGCGCGAGCACGACCTTGTGAGCTTTGATGCCGGAAACTTCAAGGCACTGCGCGCACAGGAACTCCGCATGGCCGCTGAAACCGCGGCGGAGAAAGTCCTCAAGTCCGGAATTCCTTACGCCTTCCCACCCATGAACAGCCGCGAGCGCCGTCTCCTCCATCTTGCATTTCGTTCCATGGAGGGCGTCGAGACGGCCAGTTCCGGCGAAGGGCAAGATCGCTTTCTCGCTGTCTATCCTGCCGGCAAAACGGACCTCCCCGTCACGCCGCCGGTCAGGCCAAGAGGCTTCGGAAGAAGATAAACCAGGGCCGCACCGGTATGCCAAAATACCCTGAATGAGAATTGCGAAGCTTCTTCTTGTGCTCGCGTTTGCCGCCCCCGTGTGCCCGGCGCAAAAGCGTCTTGTGCTCATCGACCAGGATGGCTCGGGACCCGGCGGATCAAACCAGATGGCCATGCTGGCGCTGTTGCAGTCGCCCCAGGTCGAGGTTCTTGGAATCACCATGGTCACGGGCAATGCGTGGCGCGACGAAGAAACCCTCCACACGCTCCGCATGCTTGAGCTAACCGGCCATGCCGATGTGCCGGTGGCCAAAGGCGCGGTCTTTCCACTCATTCGCACCCAGCAGGAGACGCGGCTGACCACGCCGCTCGATGGAAGAGTGGCGTGGCTCGGCGCATGGGGCGAGGGCCAGACCATGCTCATCGAAACGCCCAAAGGCGTCATGCCGGTGACCCCGGAACACTTGCACTCCCATGGACCCTACGACATTCCGCCCATGCCGGAAGGACACCCCATCATCAAGCCGCTCGACGAAGATGCGGCCCATTTTCTCATTCGCCAGGTGCATGCTCATCCGCATGAAGTCACCATCTATGCTGCGGGTCCGATGACCAACATCGCGCTCGCCATCTCGATCGATCCCGATTTTGCCGCGCTGACGAAAGGCATCGTGATGATGGGCGGCAGCCTCAACCCGCAGACTGACGATCCTGAGTTTGCCGACAGCCCCCGCCATGAGTTCAACTTCTGGTTCGATCCCGAGGCCGCGCACATCGTGCTCCACGCCG